>JBNLDK010000058.1:0-90172 GCA_050304295.1 Polyangiaceae bacterium | reverse complement strand
TCCTGGGGAGGCCAGCTGACACTCGGTATCGGGTATGCCGGTCGGGCGAAGAGATATCCCTGACCCAGCTGCGCTCCGGTGTCGAGGACGGCCGAGTACTCGGCGGCAGTCTCTATCCCTTCGGCCACGACGACCGCATCGAGATCCGTGCAGAGTCGGACGACGCTCGTCACGAGCTGGCGCTGTCGGCGGTGTCGATCCAGTCCCGCAATGAGGCCTCGGTCCAGCTTCACGACCCGCGGCTCGAGGTCGGCGATGCTCTTGAGATTCGAGTAGCCCGCTCCCAAGTCGTCCACGACGAGGTGGACTCCACCCCGACTGCGTACTTCGCGCAGGATGTTCAAGCAGAGATCGAAGTGGGTGAGTGGGACCGATTCGGTGATCTCGAGGAACACGTCGTGGTCGTGGGCGAAGATGGGGTCGTCTGGCTGCACGAGCCAACTTTCGTTGAGCTCCTGCGGGTGCACGTTCAAGAAGATGGGCTTGCCCGTGCTGAGGGGAACCGCGATCTCGCGGATCATGCGCCCCAGTCGACCCACACAGCTGCCGGCGAGTGCGCGATCGAAGAGCGCGGGGGGGCTGGCAAACTCCGGTGATGCGCAACGAACCAAGGCCTCGTTCGCGAACACGGCCCCCGTCGTCATGTTCACGATGGGCTGGAACACCACGCTCAGCTGCTCTGGGGCTACCATGCGACGCAGCGCGACGAAGGAGTCCCGGGGGCTCGACCACTTTCCATCCTCCGGAGCGTTGGGGGCGTCAGAGAGTCGGTTCGATGCCGGCGGGGGGCGGGAGCCGGGACGGTAGCTCAAGTGCGTCGTGTTCGATGGGTGGGTGCGAATCAACAGTTCTAGAGGATAACACCGGTGGCGGAATTATCCAGTCAAGGCTCTCGGCTGTGTCGAGCGATGACGCCTCGGTGTGGAACTCTGATACCCTGCGGGCCATGAGGATGGGAACCACGCGATGGTGGGTGCTCGGAGTGGGGGTTACTGCCGCCGTTCTTGGAGCATGTCGAGACCCCGGAAAAGCGAGTCTGGAGGGAGCCAAGGGGCATGTGGCCGGACTTGTGGCTGCTGCCCAGTCTGACGTGACCGATATTCGTCAGGGACTCCCTCAGGGTGCTCAGCAACTGGACGACCTGTTTGTCGTTGCGCCTCCGGCTGCGGCTTCCTCCGGTGAGCCGCCCAGCGACGCGGTGCCCGCTGCCGAACTGACCGACGCCGGTCTGGCGGCTGTTGCCGACGGTGGAGGAGCGGAGGACGCGGGCGCGGTCCCCCCCAGCGATGCGGGGTCGCCCGACGACGCTGGAAGTGCCGTGGATTCCGGTACTGTCGCGACCCCGGATGGGACCCCAGCCGGTCCAGGGCTCCCCGATCCGGCGACGGTGCGAGCGGCTCTCGAGCGAGCGCGTGACAAAGTACAGTCGCTTCGAGTTGCCAAGAGCACCTTCTTTGCCGTCGCCACTCGCACGGGGGTCGTGCTCCGCAACGATCAGGACCAAGACCTGATGGCGGGCAAGGGGCTCTTCGGTTCTTTCCCGGAGCTCAAGAAGGCGCTGACGGGGAAGTGCGTCGAGACCATGGGCTCACTCGAAGAAGCGGCCACGATAAAGAATCGGCCCGATGCTCAATGGGTGATGGCCTGTCCAATCCAACATCAAGGTGAACCGAGGGGCCTATACGTGACGGGGTGGGGGTGGTCGGCCTACGCTCGGCGCTTGCAGCTCGCGGTGGTCAGCGAGATTCAGGATCAGCTTCAGCCGGGACAGAACGAACCGTTGGTATATGTAGTGGTTGTGGTGGGCGACCACAGCTACGGGTGGGACGTCCCCGACGTGACCCTCAACTACGTGAACGAACTCCAGCTGCCCGGCAAGATTGGCGAGTCGCACGTGTATGGCGAAGTGGCGGAGATCACTGGTCGAAAGTGGGGCATTGCCGCCATCTCGCTACCGGTCTTCACCGGCGAGAAGGTGATCGGGGTGGTGGCTCGCTCCGAGACGTGAGTCCGCGCCGTCTCGCTATCGCGGGGTGGTGGGTGACCGACGTCGGCGCCTGCCTCGGGGATCCGCTCCGACCCTGCCAAACTGGTGCACTGAGTAGACGAGTGCCAGCAGGGAGCCAACGGTAACGATCGACGCCACGTCGGGTGCCCCCAGGACAGCTACGGCCACTCCGCATGCCACTCCCGCTGCGCTCCCCGCGAGGAGAGTCCTCACCTTTCTTTCGTCGGCAGTGGGTGATGGCGTCGATGCCTTCACGGCCAACGATTCTCCTTGGCTTCGACGATGAAGTCCCGAACATCGCGTCCGAGCTTGCGTTCGGCCGTGATGGTGTTGGCCTCGTAGTCTGTGCCGAGATGGTCATCGAGCATGTAGTCGGTCGCGTGCAACACGAGTGCCCGCGTGCCCTCCTCGTGGCCCACTCCCTGCACCAGCTGCAGCTGCCCCTCGAACTGCCGCGCAGGGAGGGCCGTTCCCAGGGCTGCGCGTTCGTTCTCCAGGGTGTAGGCAACGCCATACCGGTGTCCGTCGACTCCTACGTCCATCTCGAGGTTGGCGCCGGTGGCGACGACGATCGTTCGTCCTGGAGTCGGAGTCAGCCCCTCACCCTGAATGGCGTCAGCGATCACCTGCAGTGCCCGCCGCTCCTCGAGGGGTTGGGCCGGCCCCTCCACCTGAGACTGTCGGCCCCCGCAGGCGGCCACGGTGAGAGCGGCGCTGACGATAATCGGGTACATTCCCCCCCGGGACCAAGTCCGAGTCTCCACTTCGTGCATTCCTCAAACAGTAGCCAAATGGTCGCGCTTTAGCTACCTCTCCCCTCAATGGCCCGTTCTGCTCTCCGCTGTCGCTGGCCGGTCTCGAGGCTGGATGCGCTCTTGCTTGCAGCGGCGGGGATGGCTCTTCTATCGGCGGGGTGCGCGAGATCCACGCTGCCGGATCCGCAGGCGACTGCCCTCGCCTACGCCGAGGCAGCGAGGCAGGGCGACGCTGACACGATCCACGGGATGCTCACGGCCGAATCGCGGCAAGCGTTTGGCCTCGAGGGCACCCGCCGCATGGTGGGCGATTCGGCAGTCGAGCTGCGGCGTCAGGGAGAAGCGCTGGCGACGGGCAGTGTTCGTATCGAGACGGAGGCTGTCGTGCGGTTTGCGGATGGCGAACGCGCTCGACTGGTGGCGGAGGATGGGGCTTTCAAGGTGGACAGCGCCGGTGTTCTCCCTGCCGGGGCGCGAACCCCCGCCGAGGCACTCGGGGAACTCCGCCAGGCACTGGCACGCCGCAGCTACGCAGGGATGCTGCGGGTTCTGGACGCCGAGTCCCGAGGCGCGCTGGAAGACGAACTGCGCGCTCTGGTGGTGGGGCTCGAGGAGCCAGATGCCCTCGACGTCCAAGTGACCGGTGACGCCGCCGAGGTGAGCTTGCCGGGCGGGCACTGGGTCAGGCTCAAGCGCGAGGCTGGGGTGTGGAAGGTCGAAGACTTCGACTGAAGCGCCGGCATGCGCTCGCAGCACTGGGAGCAGTGGTGCTCAGCCCGGCTGCCAGCCATGGGTTCGGGCAGACTGGCGCCTTCAATCCGCGGTCACTCGTGGTGGGGGGACGCAGTCCGGACGCCCTCCGCGCGTCGGGACTCGGAAGGTGGGCCTGGGAACTGGTTCGGCGCACCAGTGCGCCGGGACGTCTGGCGCCAGGCGTGGTGGCGGCTGACGCCCCCGAGTTGCTGGCCGAGCCGCTGGCCGTCTGGACAGGGGACGGCCCTGTGCGACCGCTGACGGGTGCCGAGCTGCGCGGGCTGTCGCGGTTTCTTCGACTGGGGGGCGTGCTCATCGTCGACGATGCCGCGCCCGAAAAGGGAGCCTTTGGCGCCTCGGTGCGACGCGAACTGGCGCGTGTTCTTCCCGAGAACCCGGTGGTCCGACTGGATCCTGGCCACGTTGTCTACAAGTCGTACTACATCATCGATCGACCGGTGGGACGGGTCCTCGGTCCCTCGCATCTCGACGCAATTGTTCGTGGGCGAAGCGCGCAGGTGATCCTGCTTTCGCACGACTTGATCGGCGCGCTGGCACCGAGTCGCAGCGGAGACTGGGCGCTGGAGGTGACGCCTGGGGGCTACATGCAGCGAGAGCACGCGGTTCGCCTGGCAGTCAATCTCGCAATGTACGTGCTCTGCTCCGACTACAAGGACGACCAGGTGCACGCCCCGTGGCTCATGCGTCGACGGGCGGGAAGGCGTCCATGAATGGGGCCGGATGGGCCCTCACGGAAGACCTGTCGCAAGGAGGGGTGCTCGCCGTCGCTGCGATCTGCCTCGTCGCTGTTGCTCTGCTGCTCTGGGAGCTTCGGCAGCGAGAGCGGTGGGGCTTTCTGGTTGTCATTTCAGGGGTGGCCGCGGTCGGCGCGGTGGCCCTGGCCGTGCTTCGCCCCGTCACGGTCGAGAGTCGTGGCAGCGTCGTCGGGCCCAAGGTAGTGGTGCTCGTTGACGAGTCCCGGCGTCTTGCACTGCCTGCCGATGACGACCGATCGCGCTGGGAGGTGGCTCACGATGCCGTGCATCAGCTCCGCCAGCATTTCTCCGAGGCTCGCCTCGAGGTCTACGGATTCGGCGACGATCGGCTCGCCCCGCTCGTCGATCTGGAGCAACCGCTCTACGCGCAGGACAGCGACCTCGCCGGCGCGCTGGGTCGCGTGCGCGAGAACGCGACCGAGCGGCCGCAGGCGGTGGTGGTTGTCACGGACGGTCGGCTGACGCGCCCTGGACCGGGGCAGACGGACGGGCTGCGAGCGATCTTCGGGGACACGACCGTACCGATCCACGCGGTATCCGTTGCCGAGCGAACGAGACCGGACGCCGCCATTCGCCTTGTCCGAGCTGCGGGCGCCGCGGTCGCACACCAGCCGCTGGCGCTGAAGATCGAACTGGCCTGCGTGGGTGGTCTGGAGTGCGGCACGACTCCGGTGCGCGTTCGGGAGCTGCGCCGTGACAGTCAGCCCGCGGTGCTGGCGAGCGGCCGCGCGGAATTCAGCGGGGACACGGCCGTCATCGAGCTTCGCATCACCCTGGAACGTGCCGGGGCGCGAGTCGTGGAAATCGCGCTCGATGCTCCGCCAGGCGACGAGATCGCGGCGAACAACCGCCGCTTCGTGACCTTCGACGTTGCGCGGGAGCGCGTCCGCCTGCTTCACGTTGCGGGGCGACCCACATATGACGTGCGCGCACTGCGCATGTGGCTGAAGAGCGACGAGGCCGTCGACCTGATCGCCTTCTTCATCTTGCGGACGCGAGCTGACGAGACTCGGGCTGACGATTCCGAGTTGGCGCTGATTCCGTTTCCCGTCGACGAACTGTTTACCAAGCACCTCCCGAGCTTCGACGCCGTCGTCATTCAAGATATCGATGCCGTTGAGTACAAGCTGGCGGGCTATTTGGATGGCCTCGCGACGTATGTCGAGTCCGGGGGGGGGCTCGTCATGGTTGGCGGCGAGTCGTCCTTCCTGGGAGGACAGTACGCGGGAACCGCACTCGACCGTGTCCTGCCGGTACAGCTTCCAGAGCACAGCGAGAAGTACTTCGACCTTCGCGAGTTCGTGCCGCAGTTCACTCCTGCTGGCCGTGCGGCACCGATCCTGCGTGGCCTGCACGACCTGCTGGGCGACGATCTCCCGCCGCTCCCGGGTGCCAACGTCCTGGGGGCGCCACGGCCGGGTGCGATTGTTCTCTGGCAGCATCCGCAGCTGCACGCAGCAGGGGAACCGATGCCGGTGCTCGCCATTGGCGAAGCGGGTGACGGACGCGCTGTGGCGCTCGGGGTCGACGGCACTCATCGACTGGCATTCAGCGAGCGTGCTGCGGAGGTGGGAGGTCGGAGCTACGGAGCGATGTGGGACGGACTGCTGGGGTGGCTGATGAGGGATCCCCGCTACGAACCGGCTCGCGTGGGGCTGCGCGGGCTCTGCATCGCGGGTCAAGAAGCCAAACTGGACGTGGTGAGGATTCCCGGAATGGTGGGAGACATCACTCTTTCCCTGCGGCGGCTCGGCGAGGCTGACACCCGGGCGAAGATGTTCGCGGTGAAGCATCCCCCCCCGGGCGTCGTCGAGGTGAACGTAGGCGCGCTCGAACCGGGAGGGTACTCGGTGCAGACCCGGATCGGGGATGCTCCACCCACCCGGTTCGATTTCGCCTGCGAGAAGGGGGGAGAAGCGTGGAGTGATGTGCGCCCCGACGTGGAGCGGCTTGCGCGAATGGCGCAGACAACGGGGGGGCAGGCGGTTTCGGCGGCGCGGGTGCGCGACCTGGCCCCACCCCAGGTAACACGCGTGGCTGCCGAGCGGCACGTCTCTCCTCTTCTGCCGCCGTGGGCCTGGAGCCTGACGGCAGCGGTCCTTCTCGGGCTGCACTGGCTGACTCGTCGGCGTGGCGGGCTCGTGTAGTGCCCTCCAGTGTGCGGGGCCTGAGGGTTTCGGGCCAGGGCGTTCTCTGGCGATGAGGGGGCGGATTTTCGCAGGCTGACGCGCTACGGTGGCGGGGTGCGGTGGATCGGCGCGTTGTTGGCAATAGCTCTTTCGATGACCACGGGGGGGGCTCGCGCCTTCGTCTGGCCGAACACGATCGACCAGATCGAGCAGGACCTGAAGGCGGAGGACGCTGGCACGCGGCGTGCGGCTGCGCAGCGTCTCGGCGAGTTGCCGGAGTCGGTTGCTCGTCGCCTCATTCTTCAAGCATTGGGCGATGCCGATGACGAGGTTCGCCTGGCGGCCGCCGAGGCTGCGGTTGACCAACGACTAGGGGCCGCCGCCGTAAGAGTCATCCCTTGGCTCAACGATTCAGAGCGCAGGCTCCGGCTTGTGGCGGCGGAACTACTGCGTCACGCGCCCGAGCCGCGCGCGGTGGCTCCCCTGGCGCGCGTGCTCAGCGACCAGGATGCGGCAGTGCGTGCGGCTGCCGCCGCCGCACTGGGAGAGTCCGGGGATCCGGTCGCGGCAACCGCCCTACTCGGTCACCTGGACGACCCTATGCCTTCCGTTCGGGAAGTCGTGGTCGAGGCGCTCGCGCGACTGCGCGACCCGAGCGCGGTGGTGCCACTCATCGGGAAGATTCAAGACTCCCGGGTCGGAGTGCGGCGTCGGGTGGCGGCAGCGCTCGGCGAGCTCGGTGACGCGCGCGCCGCCAGCGCGCTCCTGCTGGCTCTGCAGGACTCTGATGCAGAGGTCGTGGTCGAGGCCCTCGGCGCGCTGGGCAAGCTGAAGAGCGAGGCCAGCGCTGGCGCCATCGTGTCGTTGCTCGAGAACCACGACGATGCGGCAGTGCGATTGGCTGCTGTCCGGGCGCTGGCTCGGGTCGGTTCGTCCCGGTCGGTCGATGCCCTCATCGATGCGCTGGAGGCGTCCTACCAGGGCGTTTCGACTGACGCGGTCGTCGAGGCTTTGGCCAGCGTCGGACCCGCCGCGGTGCCACGTCTGCGGCAGTGCCTTTCCGGGCAGCCCTCGGCCGCACTGGCGGACGGTTGCGCCCGCACCTTGGGACGATTGGGGGACCCCGGGACGACCCAGGTGCTGACCCATGCTCTGCGGCGCGGCGTGGTCCGGCCGCCAGTTGCGCTTGCCGCTCTTGCGGAGCTAGGACGGCCCGAGTCGGTGCCGCTCGTTCTGGAGTTCTTGAGCGACGCGGACGGTTCGGTGCGGCAGGCGGCGATCGAATCTGCGATTCGGCTTCTGGACCCACAGCGACCTGACGGCCGTGCGGTCGAACCAATTGCTCGCGCATTGACTGCTCCCTCGATCCCCGTCGACGAGCGCGCGAGATTGGCGGAGTTGCTGGGGAGAACCGGATCGAAGCGCGCGGTTGCTCTCCTCGAGCCGTTCGCGGCGAACAGCGACAACCAGAGCCTTCGCGTTGCGGCCATCCGCGCTCTCGGCTCGATTGCCCCCGCCGGGCAGGATCGCGTCTTGATGGAGGCCCTGGACGCGCCGTCGGCGAGTGTGCGGTGGGCGGCCGCTGTGGCGCTGCGCAGTGCGGCGTCCGGCGCTTCGGTTCGTCCTCTTCTGGACCGTCTGGAACGCCGCTCGGAACAGGATCGGGTGGCGCTGGTTGTTGCACTGGGCGGGGCGCTGGCTCGGAATCGGAACTCGTCGCACGTGAAGCGCGTGGTAGAGCTCGTCGATCGTTCCCGCGGTGCCGAGCGCGATGCGCTCATCGAGGCCCTCGGGCATGTGCCAGGTGCGCTGGGTTCGCAGCCGCTGGAACGGCTAGCGGAACGTTCCCCGGCGATTGCCGATCGAGCCAAGGTGGCCGAGGCGCTGGCGCGCCACCCGGAGGCGCTCCCGACGCTGAAGAAGCTCGCGCTGGACGTTGATGGGTCGGTGCGCGCCAACGCCGTGTGGTCGCTTGGCGTGGTGGGTAGCGCGACCGAGATCCCGCTCCTCCGGCACGCCCTGACGGACTCTGACGTTGCGGTTGCCGGCAATGCCGCTGCGGCTTTGGGTCGGCTCGAGAAGTCCTCGGGGGCGCTCTGTCAGGCCTTGAAGGATCCACGAGCATATGTTCGCTCGAATGCCCTCGGCGGTTTGGTCGCAGCGAGTCAGCGCTGCCCCGATGGGCGCGAGCGCGATCTGTTGACTGACGATCCAGCCGCGGTTGTGAGAATGGCTGCTGCGCGACTGTTGGCGCGCGTTCCTGGACCCTCGAGCAACGTTGGCCCCACCGACGCCGAACTACTGGAGCGCTGTGCCGAGACGGATCGCGAGGGGGCCGTCGCCACGGCCTGCTCGGCGCCTGCTCCGGCCAGCGATCCTGGCGTCGAAGCCGTAACAGTGTACGTGGTGCCTGCTGGGCACGCGAGTCCGACCCCCCGCGCTCCCTTCGCTCTGGTCTTGTCGGATGGCCTGATGCGACTCGGCATCACGGATCGACGAGGAGTGGTCCACGAGGCGGCGGCACCGCGAGGGGTCGTGTCGCTCGCGGTGCCGGCTCCGCTTGCTCGTTGAGGCCCTTGCTCACAGCGAATTGCGGAACGCGGCTGTCGGGATTCCGCTCCACCGCGCGACTCGGTCACAAGCGACTGCACGGACCAACACGGTTGTGTCCGTGAACCGCTCCGAGCTGCGCTACCGCGAGGCCCCGCACTGGCCGATGACGTTCACGGTGCGCCTAGCGCGTTACTTGGCGCGGCAGCGCATGTGGCAGGTGAGATCGCCAGGCGGGCAGTTGCATCCCCCGCTCTTCGGTTTTGGCTTCGCGGTTGCTGGCGGGGCGGCGGGCGCTGGCTTGCTACCGCCGGACGGCGGGCTTGCGGTGGCCCTGGGCGGAGGCCGATAGGTTCCTCTTGGCGTCGTCGCTTTGGGTGCCGCCTTGTCTTCCTCATCCGCGGTCCCCGTTGCGGGCGGCTTGGCTTCGTCCTCGGCGGCCTTCTTCTCCGCCTCCTCGCGCTCCTTCTTCAGGCGGTCGAGCTCCCTCTGCATCCGCTCCTTCTCGATGTCGACCGTCGAGGTGGGAACTGCCGGAGCGACGGGTTTTGCTTCTTCCTTCCCCATCGACGTGGCGATGACGACCGCACCGGCGATGATGGCCACCCCGACGATACCGGCCACAATGAGCCCCGTCTTGGACTTCTGAGGCGGGGGCATCGACGGAATGGCGAGCGCGGTGGCTGGCGCCGGGCCGCCGAGTGGAGAGGCCATGCCCAGCGGGGCCGCCATGCCGAGCGGTGCCGGCGGGGCCACGACAGGCGCTGCAGTGGGCGCACTGTTGTCGGTTGCCGTGAGCGCTTTCAGATCGATCAGTCCGGAGTCCTCGTTCGATGCCGCACCGGGGGCGCTGGCGAGCGGGGGCGGGTTGGACGGCGAGGATGCGGTCAACGCGCTCAGCGAAAACAAGACGCTCGACTCGTTGCGAGCACCTGTTGCCGCTGCCGCAGGCGCTGGATCGGGTGCGCTGGTGGTCACGTCTTGTTCGCTGCCAGCTTGGTCGTAGCTTCCGAACAGATCGCCGCCGCTGCGGCCCGCGGTAGCCGTGGCAGCTCGCGCCGCTTCCTGTTTCGGCTGGCTCCACGGCGTTTCCAGGCCCCCGGCATCGCCGCCAGCCTGCACGGAGTTGACGATTTCCGGGACCTCTCCCAGCGGTTTCCAATCGGCGAAGCCGTCCGCCCAGACGAAGGTCTCGGCGGTGAGCTCTCCGGAGGCGTAGGCGGCAGAGATTTCCGTGAGGGACATCGACTTGGGCTCGCCGCCGCCGAGATCCACGGAGTAGGTTCCACCAGCGGATGTCGCCGACGACCCCGCGGGCGCGGTCGAATCGGCGTCGGCTGTCGTCACCGTGGGTGGGTCGACCTTTCCGTCGATGACGATTGTGGCCCCACATTTGCGGCAGCGGATCTTGGCCAGCTTGTCGGTGACCTTTTCGTCCGCAATCGAGTACTTGGCGCTGCAGGCAGGGCAGGAGATCTTCACGGGCTACCTTCCGAGCATCACCCCCGCGCTGCTCCAGTTCGCGGGGGCAGGTTTTTCAAGACATTATCAGGAGATACGGGCAAACAACCAGAACGATCTCCCGACATCCCGACCACCAGTCAGTCAGATTTTGGTGTTCTATCATTGATCGGGTGAAACGCTATAGAATCCCGCCCGCTGGCGTTTCGGGAAGCCCGAACGGGCGCTCCGCAGGTCGGCAATTCTTGCGTCGAGACGGCTGACCGCCAGTGGGTCGGGGAGCGGACGGTGGAGCGAATCCAAAAATGGCCCACTCGCCCACGTAGTCGGACACGGCCCCGGGCGCAACTGTTGGGTGGATCTTGGGCCTTTCTGCCGGGGCGAGAGCTAGTCGCCCATGGCGAACAGGGCGAGGTCGAGCGCCTCCAGTCGCTCCTCCAGCTCCTGGTTTTTTCCACCATCATGATAGATTGCCATCTTGAGCTCCTTCTGCGCCGATCTGAGATCACCGTTGGAGATCAGGTCGTCGGCGCGCCGCGCGCACATCTTCGCGGCCGCCGAGCGAGACAGGTCCTCGAGAGTCCTTACTTTGGAGACCGAGTTTGGCGGGGCCGAGTTGCTGGGCGCGTCGAGCCGGCTTTGGCCCCTGGCGAGGGCGAGATCGTATTTGGCCCGCAGCCGAGGGTTCATCAGGACGCGATAGGCCTCTGCTCCCCGCTGAAAGACTTCACGCGCAGCCACCAGCGCATCCGGCCCGTGGTCCAGGTGTCCGTCGGGGTGGAAGGCGAGGGCGAAGCGATGCCAGGCGGCCTTGACCTCCTCCATGGACGCCGAATCCGAGACGCTCAGTAGCTCGTAGTAGGTGACCTCGTTGATGACGGACCGCCATTCGAAGAGTCGCAGGAGGTTGGCGGCTTCATCAGACATCGCTTGAGAGGAGGTCCGGCTAGACTGTCGGGTGTTTCATGTGGCGCTGGGCGAGATCGGCTATGTTGTCGATCTCCGGGAGACCCTCCAGCCTGACGCGCACCGAAGTGGCGCGCCCGGTCTGTACGTCCCGGGCATGCACGTTGAGGATACCGTCTGTGTCCAAGGCGAAGGTGACCTCAATCTGCACCTTGCCGCGCAGGGCGGGGCGAAGGCCCGTGAGCTCTAGTTCGCCCAGCAAGGTGTTGTCGCTGAAGCGGCTCGATTCTCCTTGGCTTACCCGCACCTGCACGGACTGCTGGTTGTCGGCAGCCGTGGCAAAGACGCGCGTACGCTCGCACGGAACTGGCGTATTGCGGCTGATGATGGCGTCGCAGAATCCGCTGACCGTCTCGACGGAGAGGCTGAGCGGGGTCACGTCCACGAGCAGCGGGGCACCGTCGTTGATCATCGCTTCACCGCGGACCGACTGCACGACGGGAGCGCTGGGGCCGCGTCCCTCCCGGAGGGAGAGCACGGGCGAAGACACGCTCCCCACGGAGATGGGCGCCAGCGGCAGTGTGCTCGCCGACGGGCCCGCGAGCGACGGGGGGGGACCCAGACCCGGTGGTGGTGCGACGCCGGGTACCGGATCGGTCGGTGGCGTGTCCTCGAGGTCGTCCGGGTCGTGCCCTAGGGGTGCCGGGAGGGGACCGAGGGCGGGCAGTTCGAGCGTGCCGCGATGCTGCGACACGACGTTCTCGAGCTCTGCTGACTTGAGTCCTCGAGGGGCCGGGGTGCGTCCCTCGTCCTCCGAGTCGAGGTCCACTAGGTCAGCGTCGTCCAGTTCCTCCAGGTCGTCGGTGGCGGGTCGGGGGCTGACCGGTGACCCCGGCAGGATCAGAGGCAGGTCGGTGGACTCCTGATAGGGTCCGAGACCGGCAGGAGCAGGCGGGACGCCGTTCGAGGGCTCCAGAGTGTCCTGGCGCGGCCGGGGTGGCGCATGAAGAACGTCCGGCGGCGTGCCGAGGCCAGGGTGGGTCGCGATGTGCGCGCGGGGGGGCCCTGCGACTTCCGGAAACGGCGGGGGAGCGCTTTCTCGCCGCAGTCGGTCGGGAGGGGCGGGAACCAACGAGCGTCGGCGCTGTCCCGATGCCAGCGCGTTGGCCTGGATGGCCGCGCCAATGGCGACGACTTCGTCGGGGTTGAGGTGGCCCATCGGGGACCGCTGGAAGAACTCCTGCACTCGCGCGCGGACCAGGGGGATGCGCGTCGAGCCGCCGACCAACATGATCTGATCGAACTGAGTTGGGGCGAGCCCGGCGACGCGGAGTGCGTCCTGGCAGACCTCGAAGGTCTCGTCGATGATCGGTGCGGCGAGCTGCTCGAATTCGGGTCGGCTCATTGTGAAGGGGAACGCCAGCAGCCGTCCTCCCGGAGCTGGCACGAACTCGGGAATATCGATGTTGGAGGTCTCTTCGCTAGAGAGCTGGACCTTGAGCGCCTCCGCTGCCGATCGGAGTTGCTCGAAGGATTCGCGATTGCTCCGGGGGTCAAAACGGTGCAGACGAAGGCATTCGTCGGCCATGCGACCCGCGAGGGCGAGGTCGATGTCGTCGCCCCCCAGGAACGTGTTGCCGGCTGTTGCCAGCACTTCGAAGACGTTGCCAGACAGGTCGAGGAGCGTGATGTCGAGGGTGCCCCCGCCGAAGTCGTAGACGGCGATGCGCTCGTTGTGCCCCCGACCGAACCCGTAGGCGAGTGCTGCCGCCGTGGGTTCGTTGAGGATGCGCAGAATCTCCAGGCCCGCGACGCGCCCGGCGACCTTGGTAGCTGCTCGTTGCAGGTCATTGAAGTTGGCGGGGACCGTGATGACCGCCTGTTCGACGGACTCGCCCAGCGCCTGTTCGGCCACCTGCTTGGCCTTGCGGAGCACGAAGGCGCTGATCTCTGGCAGCGTGTAACTCTCGCCGCGGGCGACGACGAGAGCCGCGTTTCCAGGCCCCTCCCGCATCTCGAAGGCGAAGCGCTTGCGGGCTGCTCGCACCTCGTCCGAGCTCCACGCGCGTCCGATCAGACGCTTCACCGAATAGATGGTGTTGGGGGCGTCGATTCGCCGTCGCCCCTTCGCTTCCCGGCCGACCAGCACCGTCCCGTTGGGGTGGAAGGACACGACGCTGGGGAGGAGTCGGTGACCTTCGATGTCGGCGATGGCGACGGCCTGTCCATCGCGAACCACGCCAAGAACGGTGTTGGTCGTGCCGAGGTCGATACCGACTACCGGAGAGGTCAAGCGGGGATCTCCTGATTCGCGGGGGGCTCCGCGGCGTGCGAGCCAAACTCCGCCTCGAGTTCGACCATCGCGAGAGCATACCAGTCTTCCACCCTTCTGCGGAACGGCCACATCCAGCCGTATGAGCCGTCGATGAACCGGCTCACGATCCGTTCACGCAACGCCGTCGAGCGGGCGGCCTCCAGTCCGCGCAGCTCGGCAGTGGCTCGGAGGGTCTCACGATACGCTTCCCACTCGAGGCATGCCCGCCCATAGGCGAGCCCCAGAGGGAACCAAGGAATCAGGTACAGAAACGCGAAGGGCAACATCCCCAGTCGTCGGCGCTGGACGAGGTGCACGCGCTCGTGGCGCAGTACGATGACCCGGTCCAGCTCACTGGTGGTTCCCCAGTTTTCGGGGAGGAATAGCGTATATCCCAGAACTGTGTGGTAGTGGCTGAGGTAGTGATGCTGGGCTCCCAGAGTGACGAGGCGCAAGGCGCGGTCGATGGCGTGAGAGAGCGGGTTGTCGCGCTTGTTGACCACTCGGAAGCGTGGGAACTCGTCGCGCAGTTGCGCCAGCATCGCGGTCGATGTTCGGTGCGGGTTCACTACCATCAGCTCTGCGTGCCGAGCACGTCGCCGGTTGCCAGTGCGCGACCGTTCAGCAGATCGCGGGCGCTCTGGGGGTTCCTTCCCGCCGGTTGGGCGCGGAGCAACTCGACCATGCCGTCGCCGCAAGTGATCATGATGCGGCGGTCTGGGACGACACAGATCGTGCCGGGGTGAGCGGTCGTCGGCTCTTCGGGCGAGAGTCCCAGGCGCAGCACTTTGAGCGACTGCCCGCGGAGCGTCGTACGCGCGCCGGGTTGGGGAGACATGCCGCGGACGAGGTTGACGAGCATGCGGGACGGGCGGGACCAATCGATGATCGTGTGTTCCTTCTCGATCAAGGGGGCGTGGGTAGCTGCCGTCTCGTTCTGGGGCCGAGCGGGGAGTTCGCCCCCCACGATACGGGATACATCGGCGCGAACGACGTGGGCCGCCAGCTGTGCGAGCTTGTCGCTCAGAGTGCCGGCATCGTCATCTGCCGCAATGGGCAAGGGGTGCCTCGAGAAGACCGGGCCGGTGTCCATCCCCTCGTCCATCTGCATCAGGGAGATCCCGGTTTCCGTCTCGCCCTGGACGAGGCACCAGTTGATCGGGGCTGCGCCGCGGTACTTCGGCAGTAGAGAAGCGTGCAGATTCACGCAGCCCAGACGAGGTGCGTCAAGCACCGACCGTGGCAGGATGCGGCCGTACGCCATCACGACCGCCATATCCACGGCGAGACTCGCAAGCCATTCGTGAAGGGTGCCGGTCTTGACCTTGACCGGCTGGTGCACCACGAGATTGAGGTTCAAGGCCGCTTGCTTGACGGGCGGTGCCCGTAGCTTTCGCCCGCGGCCGGCAGGCCGATCCGGTTGGCACACCACGCCCACGATTTGGCTGATCTCGTTCAGAGCTTCCAGCGCGGGCACGGCGATCGATGGAGTTCCGAAGAATACGGTCCGCACGCTGCGTGTATAAAACAGGCGGCAAGTGGTATGCCAGGCCTGGCCAGGTCATCATCCGTGATTAGCTTACCCGCCTCTCCGACGCCCTCCTGGTCGTCGCCGAAGGAACCCTGCAGATGAGCGAGAAGAACAAGCCCACGACCCCTTCCAACATCCCGCCCAGCGAGGAAGAACTGCGCTTCGGTGACGAGTTGCCCGTCCTGCCGATCCGCAACGCCGTGCTCTTCCCGGGGGCAGTGGCTCCATTTGACGTTGGTCGCGAGAAGTCTGTCGCCTTGGTCGAAGAAGTGCAGGGGCAGTCTTCTCCGGTCATCGCCATCTTTGCCCAGCGCGATCCATCGACCGACGACCCCGGGCAGGATGACCTCTATCCGGTGGGGTGTGCGGCGCGGGTGCTGAAAGCGCTGAAGCACAGCTCGGGCAACTACAGCCTCATCCTCCAGGGCCTAACTCGCATTCGACTCGATGAGCTGAGCCAGAGTGCGCCGTTTCTGAGGGCCAAGGTGACTCGGGTTGAGGGAGCTCCCGTCGAGGATGTCGAGGCCGAGGCGTTGGCCATGAGTTTGCGGGACGTGGCCAAGCAGGTCATCCAGTTGATGCCGGAGCTGCCGCGCGAAGCGGGATCCTTGATTGACTCAATTCAGGCTCCCGGCGCGCTGGCGGACCTGGTGGCCGCCAACCTCGACGCTCCGGTCGACGAGAAGGCCCAGCTGATCGAGACGGTCGAGGTCAAGGAGCGAATCCGCAAGGTGCTGCGACTGCTGACGCGGCAGCTGGAGATCCTCAAGATGAGGGAGCGCATCAACTCCCAGATCAAGGAGGAGATGGGGAAGAACCAGCGCGAGTACGTTCTTCGTCAGCAACTCAAGGCGATCAAGGAAGAGCTGGGCGAGGAAGAAGGCGACCAGGGTGACCTCGATGGCCTCGAGGAGCGGATCGCCAAGGCCACCCTGCCTGGCGAGGCGGACAGCGTCGCCAAGAAGCAGCTCAAGCGGTTGCGCTCCATGCAGGTGGGTAGTGCCGAGTACACGGTGGTGCGCACCTACCTCGACTGGATCCTCGATCTGCCCTGGACCGCTTCGACCGAGGACAACATGGAGATCGCCGAGGTCCGGCGAGTACTAGATGAGGACCACTACGGACTCGACAAGGTCAAGAAGCGCATTGTCGAGTACCTGGCCGTGCGCAAGCTCAAGCAGGACAAGAAGGGTCCCATCCTGTGCTTGGTTGGCCCGCCTGGCGTCGGCAAGACGTCGCTGGGGAAGAGCATCGCGCGAGCATTGGGCCGCAAGTTCGTCAGAATCTCGCTGGGTGGCGTTCACGATGAGGCGGCGATTCGTGGTCATCGGAGGACATACGTGGGGGCACTGCCCGGTCAGATCATCCAGGGGATGAAGAAGGCCGCCACGGTCAATCCGGTGTTCATGATGGACGAGGTGGACAAGATCGGTCACGACTTCCGGGGTGACCCCAGCGCGGCGCTGCTCGAGGTGCTCGACCCCGAGCAGAACAACTCGTTCGCGGACCACTACCTCGAGATCCCCTACGACCTCTCGAGCGTGATGTTCGTGGCGACCGCCAACATCACGGATCCAATTCCGCCTCCGCTCCGTGACCGAATGGAGATCCTCGAGTTGCCCGGGTACACGCGCCGCGAGAAGCTGGCGATTGCCCGCCGGCACCTGATCCCCAAGCAGCTCGACGAGCATGGACTGACCGAACAGCAACTCGCGATTACCGACGAGGCGATCGAGGAGATCATCGAGCACTACACGCGGGAAGCCGGGGTCCGCTCGCTCGAGCGTACCGTGGCCAGCGTCATTCGTGGCGTCGCCGTGAAAGTGGCGGAGGGCGATGACAAGCCGCGGGTAGTCAAGACCGAGGACGACCTCAGAGAGTATCTCGGGCCGATCAAGTACACCAGCGAGGTAGCGGAGCGAACCGAGGAGACCGGGGTCGCGACGGGACTGGCGTGGACGAGCGTCGGTGGCGAGATCCTGTTCATCGAGGTCACGCGCATGTTCGGGACGGGGAAGCTGCAGCTCACAGGGCAACTCGGTGACGTGATGAAGGAAAGCGCGCACGCAGCGCTGAGTTACGTGCGCACCAACGCCCCGCGTTTTGGAATCCCGGAGGACTTTCTGGAGAAGAGCGATGTGCACATCCACATTCCAGCGGGGGCGATGCCCAAGGATGGCCCCAGCGCTGGGATCACGATGTTCACCGCACTCGTTTCCTTGCTGACGCAGATTCGGGTGCGCCACGACGTGGCAATGACCGGGGAGATCTCACTGCGCGGTCGGGTGTTGCCCATTGGTGGCGTCAAGGAGAAAACGTTGGCGGCTCACCGGGCGGGTATCAAGCGGGTGATCATTCCAGAGCGGAACAAGGCTGATCTCGAGGAGGTCCCGCGCGAGGTGCGTGACGAACTCGAGTTCGTCTTCGTCCATCGACTCGAGGAAGGGCTGGAGGCCGCTCTCGAGTCGATGCCGGAGCCGTCCCAGTCGTTCAAGGACGAGATGGCCAAGAAAGAAGCGGCGAACCAGTCCCCCCCGTCGAAAAACTGAGGCGCCAGCCTAGGCGCCACGAACAAGACCGTCGCCGGTGGCGTTTGTCGGGTGGATGCCGTTCGGCGTACCATGATGACGATGCGGTCGGTGGTGTTGTTGTTGGGGTTGGTTTCGGCGTGTGCGAGTGACGCCCCGTCTCAGGACGTACCACCCGACTCGTCGGGGGTGGCGCCCGCGGCGGCGACGAGTGGGAGTCCGGCGGCGGACTCGGACGCGCGCTGCTTGCAGCGAAGACGTATGATCGAGGCTACGCCAACCGTGGCGGGCGCTCCCGATTTCGAACGCGTGCGCGCGGAGGTTCTGGCGCGCGCCAAGGGCGAGCCGGTGGTCTTCATGCGTGCGCCGCGCGCCGCCCCGGAGACCTCCCCCGAGGTTCGGTACTTTCGCCGTCGACTTGCCCAGGCGCGCTCCCCGGCACGGGAGTTGCGCAGCGTCTACGCCGAGGTGCGCAACCTGCCCGAGATAGCTCGCGCGGTGCTGCTACGTGAGGGCTACCTGTACGCGGACGAGCCAGCGTTTGCCGAGGAACTGACCCTCGTCGTTCGATTGCGACACCTGTTTCGGGCCCCTCGGATCTCCATCCAGCGGGGCGGAACGATACGCAACGCCGTCCGGGACGATGAGGGTGACTACGTCTACGAGAGCGGCCCGGACGAGGGGGACCGGGTGGCGCTCCTGCTCTTCGACCGGGTCTGGGTCGCCGGTGAGGACCCTGGTCCACCCCTGCACCGCAGTGTCGCGGAGGTACTCGAACAGGCCGGGGCCGACCGGGTTCATCTTGCGCGCCTGACCGAGAACGGGGCGCTGGCTGAACTCCGCTACGGCGATCGCTGGGTGCCTGCCGTTCTGGCCCACAGTGGTGCACGCCTCGAGCTAGACTGCGAAATGTTGCCGTCCGACGCCGCGGCAAGCGTCGCGGCAGCACGGCGGTTCGCGGCCCTGCGGCGCCGCGCCTTGGAGGCCCAGCACGTGGCCATCGATGCCCAGGTCGCGGAAGAACTGCCTTTCGACGAACCTCGCACCGAGGAGGGGCAACAAGACGGGGAGCTGCGCCGGGAGTGGCAATGGGCGTATCGGCACGGGTGGACGATCTATCGGTTCAACGAGGACACCTACCGTGTGTTCAATCTGGACGGCCGCCCGCGGGTGCCTCAGGTGTGCATCGACTTCATTGTCGATACGATGGAGCGCGCGAGCGGCTCCTGGTGGGCACCCCTGGGGGAAGAGCGAACGAAGACGCCGGGCCTCGATTTCGAGGCGCTCGGAATCGATAACCGCCGCAGCGTGGAGCGATTCGTGACCTTCGCGTGGAACCATCCGGAGTGGTTCGAGGTGCACGACCTGGACGAGACGGAGCGCGTTCCCTTCTATCAGAAGCAGGCGTTCTTCGAGCACCTACGCCAACACGCTGATCGCTATGTTCCTGGAGATATCGTGACCATCTTTGGGCCGCGCGGCGACGAGAACCACTATCACTCGTTCTTCGTCTATCGGTCGGATCCGCTCACCGGGATGCCGATTTGGGTAGCCGCCAACGCGGGGCGACCGCGGATCCGGGCGTGGGCGACGGAAATGCGATCGGGGCCGCGACGCTGGATCCGTAGCCGGGTGCGTCCTCGGCCCGAGTGGCTCTTGAGCACCCTGCCCGACGGGACGACCCAGGCCGCGCGTCAGACGGGGGAAAGCCCCCGAGGCTGATGGGTCTTGACCGGGGTGACGGCCCCGTCTCATATGCGAGGCGTTGATGTCCACTCCACGCAAATCCCGTCCCCTCGGCGTTTTCGATAGCGGTCTGGGTGGTCTCACGGTCGTGCGAGCGATCCACGAGTCGCTTCCCCACGAGTCCATCGTGTATCTCGGCGATACGGCGCGCGTCCCGTACGGAACTCGCTCTGCCGAGACGGTCATCCGCTACGCCAGAGGGTGCGCGCGGCTGCTGACGGCGCACGATGTGAAGGCGCTGATCATCGCTTGCAACACTGTCAGCGCCGTGGCCCTCGACCTGCTGCGGGCGGAGCTCGACCTTCCAGTAATCGGTGTGATCGACCCGGGGGCCACGGCCGCAGTTCGGGCGGCGGAGGGCCTTGCCTCCAGTGGTGGTCCGCCACCGAAGGTGGGGGTGTTGGGAACCGCGGGGACCGTCGCGTCCGGCGCCTATCCCCGCGCGGTCTCGCGGGTGACCACGCGGCTCGAAGTAGTGGCCCGGTCGGCGCCGCTGCTCGTGCCGCTGGTCGAAGAGGGGTGGCTGGAGGGGCAGGTTCCAGAGCTCGCCGTACGACGCTACCTCGAGCCGCTGGTAGCTGCGGGGGCGGGGGTCATCGTTCTTGGCTGTACCCACTACCCACTGCTGCAGCCCATCGTGGAGCGTGTGGCGGAGGAGTTGGCGGGAGTGGCGCTACCCGTCGTGGATAGCGCGCATGCCACGGCCCAGGTGGTTGCAGAGATGCTGGCGGATGCACGCATCCCTCCCGCGCCGGAAACGGCGCAAGGCACGTTGCGACTACTGGTCACGGATCTCCCGGGCGGGTTTTCGGCTGTCGCCAGCCGCTTTCTCGGTGGAGAGTCCGCGCCTTCCATCGAGCAGGTCGACATCGACCCGGTCGGCTGACACGATGGCGATATGCGCGGAACCTTGGAGGCGAGCTTCGCTCTGCTGGCGCTGGCGAGCGCGACTGTTGGTGGCTGTGGGGGGAGTGGCACCACGTTGCGGGGCGCGGGTCCCAGCGGAGGCACCGATGCGACCGGCGGGGGGGCAGGTGCGGGCCTCGCCGGCGAGCCGCCCGGGACCTCGGGTGCTGAGGCGTTCGGCGGCGAGCGGTCGGCGGGCGGCGCTGCCGGGAACGGACCCGGACATGGTGGTTCGGACGTGGCTGGCTCCAGTGGGGACGGCGGGTGGCCCGCTGCAGGTGGCGCTGTCCCGGGTGGACGAGCGGGAGGTGGAAGTACTGCAAGCGATGGCGGTGCTGCCGGAATGGGGGGAACGGCAGGGATGGCCGGAACAGCCGTCGCGGGGGCCACTGCGGCCGCCGGCGGTAGCGCGGGGAGTTCCGGTGGTGAGGATGTCCCGAACACGGCGGCCTGCGCGACCTATCGTGAGGATGATGTCTGGATGCCCGAGTGGTCCGCGATTGAGGCGGAAGTCTTGGCGCTCATCAATGCCGAGCGAGCGGCGGGCACGGACTGCCCCGACGGCAGTGGGGGAACTGTCACGATGGACCCGCAGTCGGCGTTGAGCATGCACCCGGAGTTGCGGTGTGCCGCCCGCGCCCACAGCTACGATATGGCAACCCGTGACTACTACAGCAATGGTACCTGGAACGAGAACGGCGACGCTTGCACCGGGCTTGGCGATACCTGCCCCACCGCGGGGTACATCTGCCGCCAGCGCATCTCCGGGACCGATCCGTACCGCTGTCTGGAGGGCGCCAGCTTGCGGATTGCTCGCGCCGGGTACGACCACAACGGGTACTTCGAGGGGATCGGGGCGAACCACCCGGCGGCGCGCGATCTGGTCTCGGCGTGGATGGAACACCCCTCCTTGTGTCCAGGGGTCATGAGCGACGGGTTTGTCGACGTGGGTGTTGGCTACACGCCGGGCCCGGGTCCGGGAGAGAGTCGCTGGACGGTGATCTTGTCGGTCTCGCCGTGAGGCTCACGCCCCCAGTGGCTGACCGGGGTCTCGCGCGCACAGATAGAGGATTGCCATCCGCACGGCGACCCCAGATTCGACCTGCTCGAGCACGACACTTCGACGATCGTCAGCGACATCGTCGGTGATCTCTACCCCACGATTCATTGGGCCGGGATGCATGATGAGTGCTTCCGGATGAGCCCGGTTCAGTCGCTCACGGTTGAGCCCGAAGACGCGCGAGTACTCGCGCAGTGTCGAGAACGAAGCGCCCCCGAGGCGCTCCTGTTGGATGCGGAGCATCATCACGACGTCGGCACCCTCGATGGCGGGTTCGATCCGATCGTATACCGGGCAGCCGAATACCCTGTGGTGCCGCGGTAGCATCGTGCGCGGACCGCTCAGCCGGACGGTGGCGCCCAGCAAGCGGAGCAGTTGAGCGTTCGACCGGGCGACACGACTGTGCGCGATATCGCCGCAGATGGCCACGGTCAGACCCGCCAGTGTGCCCTTGTGCTGCCGGATCGTGAAGGCGTCCAGCAGCGCCTGGGTCGGGTGCTCGTGCATTCCGTCACCGGCGTTGACGACCGCTCCCTCGACGCGGTCGGCGATGTACTGGGCAGCGCCGGACGCCGAGTGGCGCATCACGATCACGTCGGTGTGCATCGCGTCAAGCGTGGCCACTGTGTCCCGAAGGGTCTCGCCTTTCTTGGCGCTGGAGGTGGCGACGCTCATATTGACCACGTCCGCGCTGAGGCGCTTGCCGGCCAGCTCGAAGGACGTGCGCGTGCGGGTCGAGTTCTCGTAGAAGAGGTTGATCACCGTCTTGCCACGCAAGGTAGGAACCTTGCGCACGGGACGGCGAGTGACCTCGAGGAAGGCCTCAGCGGTGTCGAGGATGCGTTCGGCGGTGGTTCGGCTCAGATCCTCGATGCCGAGCAGCCGGGTCAGTCGTTCGTCGCTCATGGGGTCACGGGGGGAGGCGTCACGGAGGGCGCGGTGACTGGCTGGACGACGGCCTGCAACCCATCGACGGCATCGAGCACGTCAACGCGGTCGGTCGGAGTCACCTCGACCTGCTTCAGTAGATAGTCCGGCTGGATCGGGAGCTCGCGCCCGCCGCGATCGATGATCGCAGCGAGTTCGATACGACGTGGTCGACCGTAGTCCATCAGCGCGTCGATGGCGGCGCGCACCGTGCGCCCGGTGAAGACGACGTCATCGCACAGGACGACGCGCTTGCCATCGACGGAGCAGGGGATCTCGCTGGGGCCAATGCGGGGGTTGGGCAATGCGGTGGCCGCATCGTCGCGATAGAGCGTGATGTCGACACTCCCCACCGGGATCTGCTTGCCCTCGAGCTCGTGAACCCAGTCGGCGATGCGTCTGGCAACGGGCACGCCGCCCCGCCGCACACCAACCAGCACGAGTCCGTCCGTGCCGCGATGACGCTCGATGATCTCCACGGCGATCCGGCGCAGCCCCCGGACGATGCTTTCGGGGTCGAGAAGGACGCGCATGAGCGGCTCCTACCATAGTTTCGGCCTGGAGGGTTCTCCGCCGTCCATGGCGGGGCAACTCGACCATGAGGCCCGGGGTTCAGTGTAGGAGGCGACCATTTCCGGGTCCGGAGTCGGGCCCCGAGGCGGGTCCCGAGTCAGGTTCCGGATCCTGCGGATCCCGCCCGCCCCCCTCGATGACCCGGAGCCCCGACGCGGCCACCCGCTGCGATCGGTGGCGCTTCATTCGTTCGAGCTCGCGCTCGTGCTGGCGGAGCTTCAGGCGCAGGTAGAGGCGGCGGAGGGTGGTGGGGTTGCCGCTCAGCAGCCAGCCGGAAAGCATCCCGCCGAAGGGCGAGATCAGTCCGCACTGGGAACCCTGGAGGGCGATGACGGCGAGCACGCCCACTCCCACGACGATCCAGATCAGTTGGCGCCCCGTTACCGGGACGATCATGAAGAGGCGGACGGTTTGCCCCTTGAAGCTCATTGCCCAAGCGATCGCGATCGCTTCGACCACCGGCAGAGCACCGTACCAGAGTGGAGCGGCAAGACGCTCTGCGGCGAATGGTGGCAGCAAGTAGAGGACGACGGCCTGCAGGCCGTAGGCGACCAGCGCTGAAATGACGAGGAACCGAAGGTAGCGACTCGCGCCCCAGGCAGACTCGAGTGGGGGGGAAAGGAAGTACAGTCCAAGGAGAGCGAAGAAGATGTCGCCGAGCCCCTGGGGCGAGCTGAGCAGGGCTGCGGTCAGGAGTCGCCAGAGCTGTCCGAGGAACACCTGGTTGGTGTCGCCCATCATCACTTCGAACGCGTCGAGGGCGAAGCGGGCGATGGGGTCCGGTCCCCAGTTGATGGTCAGGGCGAAGGTGAGCCAAAGGGCGAAGACACCAATCAGAACCCCTCGGAGGGCAGGGCCCGGTCGCGGGAACCCGCTCGTGAACTGGACCTCTCCGCCGTTCGCCATGTCTCACGGGATCGGGCTGAGCGGGCTGCACCGGGCCGCCACACTGACGCCACGGATGGTATCGGCGTAGCAGCTGCTACGCCACGCGGGCTCGTTGGTTCCTGTCGCGTAGGCTGCCACCTCGAGCGAGTACGAGGCGCCGGTGATGAGCGGGGCGCCGCTTGCGAGAGTGGAGAACACCGCGTCCTCGTCGCAGGCGATGTTCTGGACGAACGGTTCGTCTCCGATGAGGGTGACCTCGAGCCGTCCCACGCGCTCCGCGGCGTCGCCGCACTCGAGGTCGCCGAGCAGGCTGCTGGTGTCGACCTGGATTGAGGTCACGGTGTTGGCGGGTGATGGGGTGAGGAGCCGACAATCGACGAGTGGGTTGTCCCAGTTGTGGACGGCCGCTGCGGAATCCGTACACGCCCAGGCCCAGGTGGGGGGAACGACCACACCCGAATCCGGGTCCTTCATGACCGGGCTGCCCGCGAAGAGAGGGACGAGATCGTCGCGCTCGTAGCCTTCCACGCGCGCCATATAGTGGTGTCCGAGCGCAACGAAGGAGAACCCGACCGGCATGTTGCAGGCGACGAGGCCCGAGCTGGGAAGCTCGAACCAGTCGCACAGGGCTTGGGTGTATAGCTCGTAGCCAGCTGGGGTGGGTGTCACGCCGTCGAGCATCTGCAGGCACTCATCGCTGGTGAAGCGCTCGTCGGCGAACTCCTCGCGCAGGGGGTCGTACAGGCCGCAGTTGAGCTCACAGTCTTCTTCGCGGAAGGTCGGGTAGGGGGTGGTGTCCCAGAGGGTCGCCACGTAGGCGCGCATCTGCCCAGGCTGTTGACCGCACTCGGCGTCCTCCAGGTGCTCCGGGTTGACGCTCACCAACGTGGGGCGCGAGAACGCTCGCCCTTGTCCTTTGTTGCCGCACCCAGCGGTGGACAAGAGCAGTGAGCCAACCAGCAAGCAGCCAAGCGAGCGCATGTCGAGCGCTGCTCTAGCAGGTCCCGCGCCCGTTCAGCAACCGAGTCACCGGCCGGATCGGGGGGCTCAGTCGCCGCTGAGCGTTCCGGCTTGGCTTCCCTCGCCGCCGGCACTCCCGCCAGCGGCCTCCGTCCCGGCTGTCGCGCCCCCAAAGGGGTTGTTCGGTGCGCCCCCCTCGCCGTGCGGCGGTTCCTCGTCACTACCGTTCAGAAAAAAGCAGGCGGCCGTGAACTGCGGCCGCTCGATGACGTCGCAGGCGGTCTCGATCTTGCCAACCACGACATCGGGGGGCTCGGCGCAGCGTCGGATCGGCGTGTCGGGCCCCGACTCTGCAGCACACTCGCCGGCTTGCGCGATGGCGGTCACGCAGGCGCGGACGGCCGACGAGCTGGGGTCCTTTTCGGTCACCAGTCCGTGGAGGCACTGGTCACGGTAGAAGCGCTTGCAGGCCTCCACGTCGTCGACGGGGATCTGCTCACCGCAGTGCGCAGCTGCTTCGCAGCGGGCTTCCTCGATCTCGCGGCAGTCCGCAATGCCGACCGCCTTGGTCCCGCAGCCGGTGCCTTGGAACACTAGGAACGTCGCGACGGCCGAGATGGACATCGTGGCGACGAAGCGCAGGGGCGACATATCGACGCCGCTACCATGGGGCGACGCCGTCGGGCGAGTTTTGTACGCTCGGGGCGATGGCAGAAGCGATGGTCCTTTGCGCTGGATTCGGAACGCGCCTGCGCCCCCTCACAGAGGAGTTGCCCAAGCCGCTGGTGCCGATTGGTGATCGTTCCATCCTCGCGCACATCGCTGATCAGCTGGTGCAGTCCGGTTTCGACGCCGCGGTCATCAATACTCACTGGCTGCCCGAGACGTTTTCTTCCGTCCTGCCGACCTTGCCGTTGCGCGTCAGTTCGGTCCACGAGCCGGAGATCCGCGGGACCGCGGGAGGAGTGGCCGGCGCTCGGTCGCTTCTCCGGCGTCCCCCGGTGTTGGTCTGGAATGGTGACATATTGGTCGAACCACCGATCGCCGAGCTCCTCGGGACCGTTGACGATGGTTTGTGTCTGGCTCTCGTGCCGCGATCTGCCGGGGAGGGCACCGTGGGGCGGGATCGGCAAGGGCGGGTCGTGCGGCTCCGCGGGGAGATCTTTGGCGACGAGGTGGCAGGTGGCGACTACGTGGGCGTCGCGGCGCTGGGCGAGCGCTGTGTTCGCGAGTTGCCCGATGTGGGGTGCCTGGTGGGGGACTGGGCGCTTCCCGAGCTGCGCCGCGGGAGGACGGTGCGGTCGGTCGTGATGGGTGGCCCCTGGGTGGATGCGGGGGATCCCTCCGCGTACCTGGCGGCCAACCTCGCGTGGCTGGAACGGCGCGGTCTGGAACGATGGATCGGTCCGGGAGCGGCGGTTGCCGAGTCCGTGCAGGTGCGGCGCTCGATCATCGGGTCCGGTGCACGTGTCACGGGAGCGGGCGTGATCTCGAACACCGTGGTCTGGCCAGGGGCGGCGTTGCAGGTGCCCATCGACCGAGCGATCGTGACCGCGAGCGGCCGCGTGGTGTCTATCGCGTGAAGAGCTCGATCGAGCTCGCGGGGTGGCCGTCCTCATCGGTCCCGCCCACGACGAGCACCTGGTCCAACGTGTTGCGCACCGCGCGCGCTCCGGATCGCGGCTCCCGCAGCTCGACGGTTTCCACGCCGTCTTCGGTGACCAGGCGGGCCGCGGTCATCCCCTCGGAGTCGTCACCCACGACGAGCACCTGGTCGCCGAGGTGGAACGCCTGCGCTCGGTCCAGCTCGACCGGCGCTTCGAAGGGGAGGGGATTGCAGTTGTCTTGGGCGCAGTTGAGCTTGATAACGACGCTCGGGGCGTAGTTTCCGCTGGGGAGTCGCCCCCCCAAACGGAGCACCTGGTTCTCATCGAAGGCCACGAGCGCCGAGCCAGTGGTTGCGTCCGGTGGGAACGGAAGGGCCACGGCCTGGAGCGCTCCCTCGGCCAGCAGTTCCACTCCGGGGGCGGTATCGCTACCACCCACCACCAGCAGTCCGCGCCCGGTCACCCAAGTGGCGGCCGCTCCGGCTCGCTCTGCTTCCAGGTCTGCGATCTCGACCGTGAAATCGCTAGCGAGGCGGACCACTGTTTGACTTCGCGTTGCGATGCGCGTGGCCCCCACCACATATGCCGAGCCGTCCTCGACCTGGATTGCCTGGCCGCCAGCGACTTGGTTCCAGGACTCGAGTCCGTTCGGAGGCGCGTACTGGTGGCCGTAGTTCGTGGTGAAGTCGCGCGCGTAGCTCCAGTCCTCTCCAATGACGAGGGCAACGCTGCCAGCGATCACGGCGATCGACTTCGCTTCGCAGTTCGCATCGCCGCACTGGTAGTACTCGGTGGTCGTCGGTGACCAGAAGCCGAAGTCGAAGCCGCTCATCTGCGTCTTGCCTCCGTCGTCGGCTCCTCCTGCCAACAAGAATCGGCCGCCAATGACCGCCAACACCGGGTTCTCTCCGGGATCATGGAGCAAGGATCCGGGGCGTGAGAACGCTCCCACTCGACCGACGAAGAGCGGTACCGATAGTTCCTTCAGGCCATCCGGCTCGAACCAGAACGAGCGACCTCGCACCACTTCGTCCCCGTCCCTGGTGGACCCGCTGACGACGAGGCGGGAGACCGGGCCAGTGAGCTCGAAATTCGGAGACTCATCCCCTTCTGGGACGTCGAGCGTCGTGACCGGTTCTTCAGTTCCGTCGGCGAGTACCCGTTCTACGGTGACGCTCTCGGGAGTCGGCTTGGCCGTCCAGGTATCGTCTTCGAGCCCGGTGACTAGGTAGACCCTACCGTTATCGAGTTCGTCGGAGCAGCCCGCAAGGGCCAGCCCGATCCCGACCAGCGCGGCACGTTTCATGGGGCTCGCTTTAGCACAGAGTGGTAAAGCGTGGCTCCCATGTCCTCGAAGGCTCGTCTGGTGGACGTGCCAGCGCAGCCTTTGGAGCTGGCTCGGCGCCTGTCCGACCGACCTGGGGTCGCCTTGCTCGGCAGCGGCTTCGGTGCGGGAGCGTACTACCTCGGGTGTGACCCCGTCGAGCGGCGCGGTGGATTCGACCCGGAGCCTGATCTGTCCCCGGATGTCGCGGCGGGACCCTTCGGCGCTGTGCCGCGATGGGTGGGTGTTCTTCCCTACGAGGCCTGCCGTGGTGTGGAGCGCCCGCGGTGGACGCGGACACCCGACGAGCGCGAAGCGCCCTGGCTCTGTGAATCGCAGTGGCAGCGCTATGGCGCTATGGCGCAGATCAGTGATCGGGTGCTGGTGGTAGGCGACGACGATGTGGCGGTTCGCGACCTGATGAAGTTGTTGAGCCGGCCCGCGCCACGGCAGGACTTGCGAGTGGCGCTGGCTGGCGCGGAGCCCGGGGCGCGACACGCCCAGCGCATTGCGGCGGCTCTGGAGCTGATCGCGGCTGGTGATCTGTACCAGGTGAACCTCGCACGACGGTTCGAGCTGGAGGTCGAGGGCGCCGGGATCGAACTCTTCTCGGTGCTGCACTCCGCGTCGCCAGCGCCATACGCGGCATTCCTCGACCTTGGCGACGTGACTGTGGTCAGCTCCTCTCCCGAGCTGTTCCTTGCGCTCGGGCCCGATCGCCGAATCACCACCTCCCCCATCAAGGGCACCCGGCCGCGGGGCAGTGACGCGTTGGGCGATGCCGCGCTGGCAGCCGCGCTGGACGCGGATCCCAAGGAGCGCGCCGAGCTGGCGATGGTGCTCGACGTGGAGCGCAACGACCTGGGGCGCGTGGCAGAGACTGGATCGGTGCGGGTCATCGAGCCCCCGCGGGTGCACACGCTGCGAACCGTTCATCACCGACTGGCTACCGTGACCGGGCGGTTGCGCTCGACCCTCTCTCGAGAGGACTTGCTCGCGGCCATGCTGCCGAGCGGCAGTGTGACTGGCGCGCCCAAGGTTCGGGCGATGGAGGTGATTGCCCGCCTCGAAACCCATCGTCGCGGGCTGTACACGGGGGCCTTCGGCGCGGTGTTGCAGAGCGGCGCGCTCAAGCTGGGGATGGCGATTCGGACCCTGGAGCGGCACGGGGGCATCGCTCGCTACTTTGCCGGCGGCGGGATCGTGGCGGACAGCAACCCCGCTCGGGAGGTCGAAGAAACCTACTGGAAGGCCCGCCAACTGACGGCCTTGCTGGGGGGCGAACTCCAAAAACTGGTCCAGAAACAGACGGACCTGTAGCGAAAGGAAAGACACATGGGTCTCGAGGAACAACTGCGCGTCCTACTCGGCCTAGCGCTCGACGAGCTTTCGGCGAGTGGCTCGCTGGACGCACGCGTGGTCGCCACGGCGCGGATCAACGTCGAGCCCCCGCGCAAAGGCGGGACCGGGGACTTGGCCACGAACGCGGCCCTGGTGTTGGCCAAGCCGGCCGGGATGAACCCTCGGGATCTGGCGCTTCAGATTAGAGAAAAACTTAGTGCTTTCGCAGATGTGCGAGAGGTAGAGGTAGCTGGTCCGGGCTTTCTGAACGTGAGCTTCGAGGCGGGTGCGTTCCACCGCATCCTCGCCGAGGTCCACGCAGAAGGCGGTGACTACGGGCGCGCTCGAGCGGCCAGCAAGCCGAGGGTCAACGTCGAGTTCGTGAGTGCCAACCCCACCGGACCGCTGCTCGTCAGCCACGGGCGCGGTGCCGTGGTCGGGGACGCCGTCGCACGGTTGCTGGAAGCGGCAGGCCATCGCGTCACTCGCGAGTACTACATCAACGACTTTGGCAACCAGGTGCGACTGCTGGGCGACAGCGTCGCGGCGGCGGTGGAAGGGGCGGAACCCCCCGAAGGGGGGTACGGCGGGGCCTACGTGATGGAGCTGGCGCAGTGGATGCAAGAGCATCGGCCGGAGCTGTTGCAGGCTGACCGCCGCGAAGACCTGAAACGGCAGTGCATCTTGCTCATGCTCGACGGGATCCCCGGCTCCGAGCTGAAGGGAATTCGCCCGATGCTCCGAGATGTGGGCATCGAGTTCGACGTCTGGACCAGCGAGGAGGGGCTGCACCGCTGGGGGCGAGTGGACCGCACCCTGGACGCGCTCCGGCGAGCTGAGCGCCTCAGCACGGGCGAAGACGGAGCCGTGTACTTCGTGACCGGTGACGAGGACGAGAAGGACCGCGTCGTCAAGAAGAGCAACGGCGATTACACCTACTTTGCCAGCGACATCGCCTATCACGACGACAAGGTGCAGCGCGGGTTCGCGCGTCTCATCAACCTGTGGGGCGCGGACCATCACGGCTACGTGGCTCGCCTGCGCAGTGCAATCGAGGCTCTGGGTCACGACCCGAGTTGCTACGAAGTGCTGCTCTTCCAGCTCGTGAAGCTCGTGCGTGACGGCAAGGAAGTTCGCATGGGCAAGCGACTCGGCAACCTGATCACCCTCCAGGAAGTCGTGGAGGAGATCGACGAGGCGGTCGGCAATCCCCATGCTGGTCGTGATGCTCTGCGGGTCTTCTACCTGTTGCGCCGCATGGACACGTCGATCGTCCTCGACCTCGAGCTGGCGAAGAAACAGGAAGCGGAGAATCCCGTCTTCTACATTCAGTATGGTCATGCGCGGTTGGCGGCCATCCAGCGCCGCGCGCGGGAGGTTTTCGGGCTCGAGACGCCGCGCTATGCGGACCGATACGCAGCCACGGTGACGCACCCGCTGGAGCTCGAGCTCCTAGCTCAGCTGGGCCGCTACCCAGCCGTCATTGCGGAGGCCGCCGAAGGCCGCGACCCGCACAAGCTGGTGTTCTACCTGAACGACCTCGCCCAGAGCTTTCACAGCTACTTCACCCAGACGAAGAAAGAGAAGGACACGATCCTGCCCCTGCCGAGCGAGGCGGAGAAGCCCGGGTTCGCAGAGCGCTGGGACTGGGATCGGACGCGAGGGCGACTTCTCTGGGTGGACGCGATCAAGACGGTGTACCGCAGCGGACTCGAGCTTCTGGGACTCGAAGCCCCGGAGCGCATGACCCGGGTGACCGACGAGGAGGGCGAGCCCGACAGCTAGTGCGGCGCTCGCCTCGATATTGGGAGGCAAGATGGATTCGGTGAATGTGCGAAATCTCGAGCAAATTCAGGAAGACGACTCCCGCCGTGGGGTCTCGCGCCTGACCACGGTGCTCCTTGCCTCGATGGGTGGCGCCGCGCTCGTGATCGCGGGGGTCACCATGGCGAAGCGGTCGGGGCCACCGGCCACCTCGGATCAGGACCCTCTTGCGGCGCTGGTGGCTGACGCCGAGAAGAGCGCCCCCCCCGAGGTGCCTGCGCAGGACCTGAATGGGACCGACGTGTCCTTCCCCGCCTTGCTCAGCGACGAGGAGCACCCGACCACGGCGCTCGCGGCGGTCAAGGACGAGCGCGGACGGCTGGTAGAGCAGCCCCCGGATCCGCGGTCGATCGAGGGCACCCCGCCCCCGGCCACCGACCGCTTGCCCGTCGTGCCGCTGCCCACCGGCTCGCTGCTGAGCGCTACTCCGGTCACGACGCAGCCGAAAGATCAGCTGACTGCAATGGCGGGGCAGCTGTCCGAGGTGGACGAGAACGCCGAGTTGGCCCCTCTCGGCAATGACAGCGGGTTTCAGATCCAGGTGGCAAGCTTCAAGGATCAGGCGGACGCCGATCAGCTCGTCGAGGATCTTCGGAAGCGAGGCCACCAGGCCTTTCGTCAGGCCGCCTACGTTCCCGACCGCGGTCTCTGGCACCGAGTCCGGATTGGTCCATTCAAGACGAAATTTCTGGCCGTCCGCTACCAGAAGGAGTTCGAGCAGAAGGAGCGGATGAGCCCCTTCGTCGTGGATCCCCAGAAGGTCAAGCAAGCCGCGGAGATCCGCGCCGCCAAGCTCGCGGCGCGTGAACGCAAGTACGGCCAGCCCTGAGTACGAAGGACGCGGTGGGGTCGCGGGGAAGGCCGTGGCGCGGTATGACAAGGGAAAGGGCGATGGCGGAACTGACTCGCTTTGGGGTGGCGATGGAGAAATCGCTGCTCGAGCGCTTTGACGAGATGGTCGCGCGGCGCGGCTTCGAGAACCGGTCGGAGGCGCTTCGGGATCTGGTGCGACGCGAGCTGGACGAGGATGCTTGGCAACGTGGCGGTCACGCGGTGGCCACGATTACGATCGTCTACGACCACCACGTGCGCGAACTCACCGAGCGTTTGACCGAGGTGCAACACGCTGCCGGGGGCCAGATCATCTCCTCCCTACACGTGCACCTGGACCACCACCACTGCATGGAGGTGATCGCGGTGAAGGGTGCCTCGCGCGCACTCAAAACCCTGGCGGATCGGCTCATCGGCATCAAGGGAGTGCTGTCCGGCAACATCGTCGCGATGACGTTGCCGAGTGAGAAGTAGCCCGCGTGGTCTTCCTGCGTCCGGTTGGCGTCGAGGGGCTTGCCTGAGCCGCCCGGGGCGCTCGACCTACCCCTTTCCTGTCGCCTTGCGCTGGAGTTGGCGGCGGGCCGCCACGCAAACCTGGTTGGGCACGTTCTTGCTGCGGGCAAGGAGACGGACGTCGTTGTCCCGCAGTTGCGGGATGAGCCGCATTGCGAACGTGAATGGGGTGCGCGGGTTCTGTACCAGGTTCAGCTTCACTTGGTAGTTGCGAACGAGCTCGCGATTCATGGCGATGATGCGCAGTACCTCGTCGCTGACCGCTCGGCTTGCCGCGATCCGCGCGGCATCGTTCTCGGTTATCAGCGGACTCTTGGCAGCCGCCTCCGCAACCAGACGATTCTTGTCGCGCACCAGCAGCAGGCGACACGCCGAATTGCCGAGCATGGCGGCCCGGATCTTTTCTGTCACCGTCATGTCGGCGATGCGAGCGTGGAGGGGGCGGGCATCCTCCGCGATCTTCTCGGACTCCTCGCCCGGGTTCTCGTCAGCGGTGACGAACATGCGGTCCGGGTCAACGGTGGCCTCGACTTGCTCGGCGAGGTGCTCGACTTCCAGAAAGAGCAGGTCGTCGTAGGTTGGCTCCTCGGTGGGCTCGAGGATGAGCTCGTTCTTGATTGCCTCGGACGCTTCCTTGAACGCGGGGATATTGACCTCGACACCGTTGCGCACAGCCAGATCGAGGAGGCGATCCGAGGTCGACATCCGGACCCGCCTGTTCATGTAGAGTTTCTCGATGACCTGCGGGCAGCGCAGCATCCGCTGCTCGTTGGTGGCGATCAGCTCCCCGAGCTTCTCGTCGGCCTGCGCGGCGCTCTCGATCAGGGTGTCGTCTCGCAGCCGCGGCAGCTGCAGGACGCGCGCCATGACATCGTGGTTGGTGAGGTAAGCGCGTGCAAGGAGATCGGCGACACCCGGATCCAGATCCGTGGCGAGCGCGCCATTCAACATCGGGGGAGGGAGCTTCGCGAAGGTCGCTTGCGCTGCCTCCGCTACCTCGGAGTCGTCATTGGTGGTCAATGCGGCGACGACCGTGACGATGTCGGCGGGTTTGAGGCCCGGCATGACGCCGCGTGCGGCCATCATTCGCGGCGGTTTTGGCGCTCCTTCCCCGAGCAGCCGTTTGGCCGGAGCGGGGAGGGCTGAGGTGTCGATCGGAACGGTCATGTGGGTAAGGCATTCCTCGTGCCTGTCGGCCCGTAGGCCCAGTTGCCGGGGGACAAGCGCATGATTATTCTCGCCGACAGTCCCGCGCTTTTGAAGTGGGGACCACCACGAGGAGACAGCATGGGCATCGTCGATTTCGTGAAGGGCGGCGTGCAGCGCATGATGATTGCGCGCGATGACGCCTTCAAGGACAAGGTCGTCTTCAAGCATCCGGATCAGACCTTCCCTTTCTGGAGCCAGCTGACCGTCGACTCCGACGAGGTCGTGCTGTTCTTCAAGGACGGTCAGTATGTCGGCGCGCTAGGTCCCGGACGGCACACGCTGCAGACCCAGAATATCCCGTTCCTCAACACCCTCGTGGATCAGTTCACGGGCGGGAATGTTTTTATCAGCGAGCTCTACTTCGTCACCACTCGCCCCCAGTATAACCAGGGGTTTGGGGGGCCAATCGGATCCATGCGCGATCCGGAGCTCGAGATACGAGTCAATCCTCGCGCCTTTGGAACCTACTCGTACAAGGTGCAGGATCCGGTCAAGTTCGTCCTCGAGTTCGTTGGTCAGACGGGCGCTGCGGATCCCGAACGGGCGATGCAGTGGGTCAGAGATCAGCTGATGATGGGGCTGAAGAGCACCATGACTCGGCTCATCAAGTCGGGTGACTTGACGATGATGGACCTCGGAACCGCGGGACCCGACGTCGCGCGCGCCGTCGTTCAGGACTGTCCCGATCTCTTGAAGATTGGCGTGCAGGTACTCGAGATTGCGAAGCTCAACATCAACCTCTCCGAGGAAGACCAGGACCGCATCGACGAGTTCCAGGACCAGATCGTCCAGGCGAAGATCGAGGCTCGCAAGGCGAAGATCGGTATCTCCCAGGCCGAAGCCCAGGCCGCGCAGCGGCAGTTCGAACTCGATCAGGATTTCGCGAACCGTCAGCGCTACGTCAACCAGATGGACATGAACCGCTACCAGCAGTACGCCGCGGCCGAGGCGACGATGGGGATGGGCGAGGGAATGGCGCAGGGGGGCGAGGCGGCCGGTATGGGCATGGCGGGCGCTGGGATGGCCGCTGGCATGGGCCTCGGTGCGGGCATGATGTACGGTGGTCGTGCTGCGCCGCCTGGATATCCGCCGCAAGGATATCCAGGCTACCCACCGCCGGGCTACCCACCGCCAGGCTACCCACCGCCGGGCTACCCACCGCCGGGCTATCCACCCCCCGGGTATCCACCGCCGCAGGGGGCCGTCCCGGGGCAGCCGCCCCCTGGACAGCCACCGCAGGGGCAACAGTCACCCCAGGGTTATCCGCCCCAGGGCTATCCACCCCAGGGCTATCCGCCCCAGGGCTACCCGCCGCCACCGCAACAGGGTCAACCACCGCAGGGATCTGCACCCCAGGTCCCTCCCGGACAGGGTCAGCCGCCCGGTCAAGGGGGCGAGGGGCAATCCTGAGGCCTCGGTTCCCGTCTGACGGGCGCGAGGCGGAAGGCGATTCAGCTAACCTCTGATTTGTGGCTCCGTCGGACGACACGATTCTCCAGTTTGGCCGTGCGATCGAGCCGGGAGCGGTGGCGCTGCGTTCCCAATGCTCGGTATGCGGGCGGCGACTGGGGCCCGATGCCGCGTTCTGCCCCTACGACGGTGAGCCGCTTGTCCAGGTGGCGCGGGCGGAGCCCGAGGACGACGCTGACCAGCGTCTCGGGCAGACCGTCGATGGCCGCTACGAGATCCAGCGGATCCTGGGGGAGGGGGGGATGGGGACCGTGTATCTCGTTCGACACGTGTCCCTGGAGCGCGCGTTCGCGCTGAAGGCGATGCGGCGCGAGCTGGCCTCGGAGCCCGACGTGGCGCGCCGGTTCATCCAGGAAGCGAAGGCGGCGGCGGCAATCTGTCACCCGGGTGTCGTGCAGATCACCGACTTCGGGGCGCTCGCCTCCGGTGAGCCCTACTTCGTCATGGACCTCGCAGAGGGGCGTTCGCTGGGGCGCGAGATCCGCGAACGGGGCGCCCTGGACGCGTTGCGGGCGGCTGCCATCCTGCGACAAGTGGCCGATGCGCTCGGCGCAGCCCACGAAGCCGGGGTGATTCACCGTGATGTCAAGCCGGAGAATATCGTCATCGGACCCCGCGATCAGGTCAAGGTGCTGGACTTCGGCTTGGCCAAGGTAGTGGGTGGCAGCAAGTTGACCCGCCACGGTGTGGTCTTCGGTACTCCCCACTACATGAGTCCGGAGCAGGCCGCGGGCGATCCGGTGGACCACCGCTCTGACATCTACGCTCTGGGAGTTCTCGCCTTCCAGATGCTCGCCGGTCGCGTGCCGTTCGAGTCGGACACCTACATGGGAGTCATGACACAGCACCTCTACCGGTCTCCTCCCCGTCCGAGCGAGTTCGTTCCGGAGAGTGACGGGCTTGGCGTTCTGGAGCCGGTCATCCTGCGCTGCCTGGCCAAGAACCCCGACGACAGATATCAGAACATGAGTGAAATCGTCCTGGCGCTCGATGGCATCGCCTCGGTGGTCACGCCCACGCTGCCTGCGCCGGTGGGGGACTCCAGAATACCTTCGCCGGGCGCCACGAGGTCCGCTGCTGCAAGCCCGACGGCGGTGCGGGCGCCTGTCGTCGCGCTGGTGACGGTCCTCGGCGCCCTGATAGTGGTAGTGCTGGCTGTCTCCTGGCGGCTCGCGCAGCGCACATCGATGCCGGTGCCCCTGTCGGCGAGCGCTGCAGCGGCGACCCAGGAAGCGGTGGAACCGAGCCCGCTTCCGCAGCCCCCGGCCAGCAATGCCCCACCATCCGGGCACTCGGCTCCCCCACCGCGTCCGGAGCGCGCACCCTCCAGCTCACGTTCCACTCCGGTCGAGCCATCGACCCCGATTTCGGCTCATGCGCCAAAGTCTCGGCACCCGCCGGTGGTGGGTGAGATCGTCGACCCCTGGAAGAAGTGATTCCGATCCTGGAGCCTGAGAGCTTTCCTTGACTTTGAACGTAAAGCCGAAAAGGCTTCCGTCCGTCGGTTGGAGAAAAAGTGGCTAAGAAACAGCTGTTGCTCGTCGACGCCGATCCCCGCAGCGTACGGGTGCTTGAGGTCAGCCTGAAGAAGGCTGGGTACAGTGTCACGACGGCGGCCGACGGGTTCGACGCGGTATCGAAGATCGAGTTCTCCACGCCCGATCTGGTGCTCAGTGATACCCGTCTGCCGCGTCTGGATGGATACGAGCTGGTGCGACGGTTGAAGGACAATCCGGAGACCGCCAACATCCCCACGGTGTTCCTCACGAGCGAGAAGTCGATCGAGGACAAGATCCGCGGGCTCGAGCTGGGCGTGGAGGACTACCTCACCAAGCCCATCTTCGTCCGGGAGCTGATCGCGCGCGTGAACCTGCTGCTTGCGAAGCGTACCCACGAGCGTATGACCACGTCCATTCCCGCCAGCGCACGGACCCGGTGGAGTGGGTCGCTGGAGGACATGGGAGTCGTCGATCTGCTCCAGACCTTCGAGGTCAGTCGCAAGAGCGGAGTGGCTCGCATCAGCGACGGAGGCCACAAGGAAGCGACGATCTACTTCCGTGACGGCAAAGTGGTGGACGCCGAGCTGGGGCGCCTGCGTGGCGAAGAAGCCATCTACCGGACGCTGATCTGGAACGCTGGCGATTTCGAGGTCGAGCTGGCGCCGGTGAGCCGACCTGACGTGATCCCGACCTCGACCCAGGGTCTCCTGATGGAGGGGATGCGGCGGGTCGATGAGTGGGGACGCCTCCTAGAACAGCTCCCCCCGCTCGAGACCATCTTCCATGTCGACCACGAGCAGCTGGTCGAGAGACTCAATGAAATCCCCGACGACCTCAACGGGATCCTGCGCCTGTTCGACGGTCGTCGACCCCTGGTCGACGTGGTTGACGAGTCCCCCTTTGAGGACCTCTCGACGCTTTCCACTGTCACCAAGCTCTACTTCGAGGGGCTGCTGATCGTGGGTGAGGCCGTGCCCGAGGCTGATGCCGAAGACCTGCACGAGGACGCCGTGGTTCCCAACAGCCACTACGGTCGCTCGGAACGTCCGGAGGCACCGGCAGACGAACCTTCGGTGCCGTCCTGGCGACCTACGGTGAGCGAGCCTCCGCTCCCTGCTCCTCGTGCAGCGCAGCCCTTGACGCGGACCCTGGTCGCGGGAAGCGCGGAGCCGCGAACCGATGGCGGAAGCCCGGTCTTGGGGAGGACTGGCGCTGAAGCTCCAGGGGAGCGACCCGAGGCCCCACTCGCTGGCGATTCCGCCAACACCCTTTCCGGTGATGGGAGTCGCGAGCCCACGGCAGGACCGCAGCGGCAGCCAGCTCCGCCGCCGTTCACCTCCCCCGAGGAGGCGATGCCCGTTGGCGAAGCGGTGCACGAGTCTCCACCGGCGCCCCGCCGGCAACCTGCTCCGCCATCGTTTGCATCCCCCGAGGCGCCCGCTCCGCACCAGTCCGCGGCGGTGGCTCTGTCTTCGAGTCGCACCGGCAGCGAGATCGGCGCAGATGGGGGGGGGCCGGGAAGCGAGGGTAAGGTGATTCCCTTCCCGAAGAAGGAAGGCGCCGAGGCCGAAGCCGCGCCAATGCCGAAGCTCGCAGCCCCGGCGGGGCGTGAGGTTCTGAGCGACACGTGGCCAGGCTTGGGCAAGCGACTGTCGGACCGAGAATCGGGCTTCGACGAGGCGACCGCGCCGAGCCCGGCGGCGCCGGAGCCGGAAGCCCAGCGGGATCCGGACCAGGAGAACGTCCCGCTGGAGCGCGAAGCCCGTCGTGTCTCCGACCGGGAACCAGAGTCCGAGGATCTGCACCAGGACTTCTTCAGTCAGGGCGACGAAGGGACCTACGAGGGCGGACCCGCGACGATCCCCCCCCCCGACGACCTTGCGGAGTTGCTCATCGCCGAGCCGGAGAAGCGCGCGTCGCGGACTCCGGAGCAGGAGGCACGGCGCAGCCGATTCGTGCAGATTGTGGCGGTGGTGGTGGGGTTCCTGCTGTCGATTCCAGTCTTCGTCTTGGTGAGGAACGTGCTGCTGGCTCCTCGCGAATCCATGGTGGAGTCGAGCGAGCCTGTGGAGATTGCCCCGCTGAGCGATCCGCATGGAGCTCCCCCTCCGCTCCCCGAGACGACCGCGGTCGTCGCTCCCGTCGTCGCCGAGCCGGGGGACGATGAGGTGGCGGAAACGACGGAGGACGCCCGCGAGGCGTCTCCGGAGCCGGGCGACGAGACGTCGCCGGAGCCGCCGGTGACCGCGGAGCCAGAGCCGCGTGCTGTCGCACCTGCGGTGATGCCGCCCCGCCCACCGGTAGCGACTCCCGCGCCCGCAGCGCCGGCGCCGCGACCCCCTGCCCGTCCGACACTGACAGCCCGCCCACAGCCCGCTCCGCCGCCACCGCCGGCTGCCCCCACCGGAACCAAGCCCCCGACCGCATCGTTCGATCCGATCTGAACGAGCGAACGCGCCGGACGTTCTGTTGGTCAGAGCGATGGACGCTCGTCGCGGAGAAAGGCCCCCACGATGCGGGCCAGAACTTCGGGTTGCTCCTCCTGTGGGGAATGCCCGGCATCCAGCAGCTCGAAGCCGCAGCCGTTGATCTCGCGTGCGAGGCGCTGGCCAAAGCCGGCAGGGAAGACCTTGTCGTGACGTCCCCACACAACGAGGGTCGGGGTCGTTACTCGGCCCGTCTGGGCGACCACCGAACGTGAGTCGGCGGTGGCACGGAGGGTCGCGAGCGCGCTGCCTCGCGCTGCGGGGGTATTGAACTGGTCGTAGTAGTAGTTGATCCTGTCCATGGGGACGGCGGCAGTGGACGAGAGGAGCCGATCGCGGAAGAACTTGCGGAACGCCGTCCGTCCCCAAAGCTGCCGAAACACGAAGCTACCCAGGAATGGCAACAGCGCCAGCTGTCGCTCCAGTCCCCGCGTGGTCTCGTAGCAGAGGGTGTCGACGAGCACGAGCTGCGAGACGAGCTCGGGATGACGCGCCGCGAGCGTGAGCGCCACCGCACCGCCGAGCCCGTGGCCCACGACGGGCACGCGGCCCAGACCGAGGCCGGCGTAGAGATCGGCGACGGCTTCGGTGAAGGCGTCGACCCCGTAGGGGAAGCGGGCCGGTGGAGGCTTCTCGCTCTCGCCGAATCCCGGGAGGTCGAGGGCGACCGCGTGAAACTCCTCCCCCAGAGCTCGAGCGACGCCAGACCAGGTGGTGTGGTCGAAGAAGATCCCGTGCACGAAGAGAACGGGCGGCCCTTCGCCGTGCTCGGCGACCCGAAGCCTCACACCACTTGCCGTGACGTCACGATGGGAACCGAACGACATGACGGAGGAAGTGGTGGCCCGTTGGCGAGGTAGCACCACGTGGGCAGGTTTGCCCGATCGCGCTGGAGGCGTCAAATGGCCCCTCCGCTGAGCCCAGAGCGCCCGTTTCGGGGCTCGATTGAAACTCGCGCTGTCCGCGGGGGAAGCGCGGCATGGGGAGAGTGCTGATCAGGCGATCAGGGAATGGTGGCCGTCCTGGACAACCAATCGTCCATGGACGCTGAGTGAGCTCCATGGACATTCCATTATGTGTGACATTAAATGTCCGATCCCGGAACGGGAAGTAGCGACGATGGAGCAGAATCATTCCATGCGGATATTTTTGCGCCGAAAGTCTTTTGGGGGGTCCATTCAGTGGAATATATTCGCTCGCGTTCGGAGGACGTGGCCAGCGCGGTGAGTCCCACCGCTGCCGGACGCGAACGGGCATGATCCAGATCGACGACGCAACCCTTCACCGCATCGAGCGCGACTTCGAGCAAGGCGTCACGTCTGCTCAGATTCTCGAGTTCTTCGCTGCACAGCAAGTCCCGCTCAGTGAGGCGACACTGCGCAAGTACGTCCAGTTAGGACTCTTGCCGCGGAGCGTTCGCGTGGGGCGTAAGGGCAAGCACCAGGGTTCACAGGGGCTCTACCCAGTCAAGGTGATCCGCCAGATCCTGCACATCAAGCAGATGATGGCAGACAACTACACGATCGATCAGATCCAGCGCGAATTCCTCTTCATCAGGCGCGATTTGCAGCAACTCGAGGAGGCGCTGCGGAGCGTGTTCGCCAAGCTGGCAGCCGTGCTCAAGGAGCGACGACGCGAGGCGACGACCCAGAGCGTGACGCGGCAGGTGAACGAGGCGCGCGTTCTCAGCAAGGATCTCTTGGCTCGACTGGGAGCCATCGAAACACGACTTACCTCGCGGGCGCGGGTCGAGCGCGCGGCCGCTTCGTAGCTTCGCCCATCGTGGGCGTAGGTGTGGGCACACGTTCAGGCGATGCGTATCGGCTGTACGGGAGGCGTGTGCCCTGGAGCAGAGACCGGACGATCGGAAAGAGGCAGGAAGATGGAACGGAACAAGGACGCGAAGGCGGCAGCCGCGGTAGTGACCGAGGACGAAGAGACGATCACCAGGGAGCAACGGCGATCCCGACGGAAGCGCGACGTGCGCGCACGCACGATCAGCGTCAAGCGCATGACGAAGCGCGAGCTCGAAATCGGCCGCCTGCTCTATCCGGAGACCGACTACTGGAAGCCGCGCGCGCGCTCAGAGTGCGGCGATGCTCCGCGGCCTTGCCCGTTCGTGTCGTGCAAGTATCACCTGTTCATTGACGTTTCTCCCCGCACGGGCGCGATCAAGCTGAACTTTCCAGATCTCGAGGTCTGGGAGCTTCCGGAGTCCTGCGCGCTGGATGTCGCCGATCGGGGAGGGACCACCCTGGAGGACGTGGGAGCGATCATGAACCTAACCCGAGAACGGATCCGCCAGGTCGAGGTGAAGGCGCTCGCCAAGCTCGAGGCGTTGAAGGACATGGCGGCGCTGCGGGACTTCGTGGACGAGGGCCCTATTGGAAAGCGGCGGCTGCCGCAGCTCTCGAAGTCCGATCTGGGTATGGAGGACGAGGAAGACGAGGATGAGGTTGTAGACCGAGGAGACAGCCAGGACTGCTCGGACGTGTTGGATGATGCGCTCACGCTCGACGCACTGGACGCCTGACGACCCCTCCCTGGTTCCTGCCGCCGACGGCGCCGCGATCTGCTCTCGCGGCGCCGTCTTGCATTTGCGGTGCCGTCGGCTGCCTGCGCGGTGTCTTGAGCTACTCGTCGCAGGAGCGGTTCCGGTCTCCAGGGTGGGCCGTCTTTGCCGCAGACACCACGTTGGTCGAGGGTGGAGGGTGGTTCTCGTGTCCTTGACCTTTGCGTTCCGGTGGCGTCGGGGCGCCCCGCTTCGCGGTCGAGGCTAGTCTCTAAGCTCGCCCAGCACGCGCAGGAAGTTCAGGCCCAGCACCTTCTGCACGCGGTCGGGGGTGTACCCGTGGCGCAGCATGGCGTCAGTAAGTCGTGGTAGCTCGACGTAGGATGCCAGGTCGGCCGGGGGGCGGATCCAGCCGTCGAAGTCGGTGCCGAGGGAAGCGTGATCCTCACCGACCGCGGAAATGATGTGCGTGAGGTGACGCACCACCGTGTCCGCGGTGGCCTCGCGTCGCCGACCGAGGAAGCGGGCCATCAACATGACGCCGATCGTGCCGCCTCGATCGGCGATGGCGCGCAGTTGCGCGTCGTCGAGGTTGCGCCAGTGCGGGAAGACGCCGGCGACACCGGTGTGGGTCGCCACGATTGGCTGCGTCCGATCGTGGACAGCGATCGCATCCCAGAAGGTGCGGCGGCTGGCGTGGGCCAAGTCGACGAGCACGCGGCGCTCGTTGAGCGCCGAGACAAACTCGGCTCCGCGGCGGCGCAGCCCCAGGTCGACGGGTCCCGCGAGCGGCGAGCTGGATGTTCCCAGCTCGGAGTTCGTCAGGTGCACGAGCGTGATCCGGGAGACGGTGCCGTCGGTGAGCCGCTCGAGATCGTGAGGCGCCCGGTCGATCGCGTTGCCCCCCTGGATCCCGATGAATGCCGCGTGCATCCCGGCGGCGCGGGCGGCGCGGTACTCGGCGACGTTTCGCACGATCCGCGCCTGGCCGGTGCGGGTCAGCGCGTTGCGCAGGTGGACCAGGTTGGAGACCAGGTTGTCGACTCGCTCGTCGGCGTTGGGCAGGAAGTTGGTCGTGATGGACCACGTAGCCCCGGTGACCCCGCCGTCTATCGCGCGGGGCAGGTCGGCCTGGTGGAACCACTGGCCCCGCACCAGACCGAGACCGTGCCGCTGCGCGAGATCGTAGCCGATCAGGCGGGTCCAGATGAACGAGTCCACATGCAGATCGATGACGTCGCTGCTCAGATGCAGCTCGGCCGCCTCACGAGAGATCCCCAGGCGGCGCGCGAGCGCGGCCGCGTTCAGCTCGTCACGGGGTTCGTCGGGCCGCATGCCAGACCGGGTCATAGTGGAGTGCGGGGCGAAACGTAAGGAGCGCCCTGCTGGCATCCAAGAGATGGGCGCTGTCCGGACGGGAAGTCGTCCTGGATCCGTCCTGTCGGCACCGAGCCCGGGTCAGTGGCGACGAGCGTCGCGCGGGGAGCGATTTGGAGCGGGGCCCCTGGTGAGGGAGGACTCGCCGCGAGCCCCGGCGGGGTGAGTCTCGGGACGGGCGGAGATCCGGCCGAGGGGCGCAGCCCCTACAGCAGACTCTGGCTGCGCCTATCGCCCGCCTTCGGTGACGGCCGCGAGGACGGAATTCCCGGATAGTGCGGAGGGAGGGGCACAGGGACGCCTACAGTCCGCGAGGGACAGCGTCGAGGTCGACCTCGCCGAGCGCGTAGCGGATCAGGGCGCTGCGGTTGGCCTTGGTGAGGCCGCGCGACTTGAGCTTGTCCACCATGGCGTCGAGCCGTTTCAGGTCGTCGGTGTACATCGAGATGCAGATCACCTTGTAGTGCGTGGGCTTGGTTGGCGCCTTGTTGGTGTTGGCCGGGGTGCGCGGCGCACGCGGTGGTTCGCTCGCGTAGAACCGGTTGGAGAGCACTCCCTCCACGTCGTCCGGATCGAGGACCTTGGCTGCTGCTTGACGGAAATCGTTAGGCTCACTCACCGGACACCTCCAACCGCTGGCTGGACGAGGGGACGCCGGGCGCGCTCCCGCTCGTCGAGTAGTCGTTTCACCACCGCGAGGTAGTCCTCGGCGGCGCGCGAGTCGGGAGCATGCTCGAGCAGGGTACGGCCCTGCGAGGGGGCTTCCTTGACACGAATCGTGGAGCGAATGGGGGCCAGGCAACGGTCCTTGAAGTGCTCGCGCAACGTGTCGAGTGCTTCGTTGCAGATGCGAGCGCGGGCGTCGAACATCGTCGGGAGCACCCCCCAGAGCTGGATTGGATGGCCCAGCAGCTTGGCGACCTGCTTGAGCGTGCGCAGGACCTGCCTCACGCCAACCAGCGAGAGGTAGTCGCAAGCAACTGGGCAGAGCACCGAATCCGCGAAGCACAGCGCGTTTTGATTCATCAAGCTCAGGCTGGGCGAGCAATCCACGATCACGTAGTCGTAGGCATCTCGTGCGGAGGCGAGGCGGGTGGCGAGGACCTGGTCGCGGTTGCGCCGCCCAGCGAGGTAGAGCTCGGCGGCTGCCAGTGTCTCGTTGGAGGGGAGGACGTCGAGGTTTGGGCGCGGCGTCGTCACCGCGTCCGAGAGCGCGAGGCCCATGACGAGTACGTGGTAGAGCGAGCGCTCGCTCTTCAGTCCCAGCGACACGGCAACGTTGCCCTGACCGTCGGTATCGACCAGGAGCACGCGCTTCCCAGCGGCGGCCAGTCCCGCGGCCAGCGTCACGGACGTCGTGGTCTTTCCAGTGCCGCCCTTGTGATTGAAGATCGCCAGCACATGGGGGCCGTCGTCGTGGGTGGCACGTGGCGCCGAACTGGGTGCGGCGATCGAGGCCGGCGCGGTGGCCTTTGGGGTAGCTCCCGCGGCGTGAATGGGCACGACCGGTGCGGTTTCGCCGAGGCGCGCTCCCCGGGACTCCCGGAGCACCTGAGCGCGGCAGTCGGTGCTGCACGCATAGTGGCGACGTCCCGCGACAAAGACCACCTGTGATGCCAGCTCGACCCGGAAGCTCGTCGCGCAGGCGTCGCAAGCGACGGAGCCCGAGTCCCCAGCGCCATGACTGTGCTCCAGGCACTGCTGCGAGCAGTAGCAAGCGAAGCGAGCCCGCGGACGCCCGCTGGCGTCGGTTTCGACCCGCTCTTCCATCTGGTAGCTGAACTGGGGCGTGAAGCTCTTGCCGCAGATCGTGCAAACCTGATTGATCGTTCCCATTCGTTCGACTCTCCCCGAGTTATCGAAGCGCACGGACCAGATGGCACGACTGGCCGACCCGGGCCAAATTTAGGGAACGGCTGCTGTGGTGGGGCGACGGAGGGCTTGGGCCCAGCTCGGTGGCGCCGCCTCCGCGTGGGCGCGGCAGTCGCGGAAAAGGGTGGTTCCCGGCGAATGCCGGCGCTGGTGAGCCGGATGTGGTGCGCGTGACGCGCAGCGCACGTGGCGCAGCGGGGCGAGTCGCCGGGGTGCCGTCAGTGGCGGAAGTGGCGAACGCCGGTGAGCACCATCGCGATTCCCGCCTCGTCGGCTGCGGCGATGACCGCGTCGTCGCCCTTGCTGCCACCAGGTTGTGCAACGGCGGTGATCCCGGCGGCGACGGCGGCGTCGAGCCCGTCGCGGAAGGGGAAGAAGGCGTCCGACGCCATCACGCTTCCCTGAGCTGCCGTCCCCGCGCTCGACACGGCGATCCCCACTGCTCCCACGCGCGAGGTCTGGCCGCCCCCAATCCCCGTCGTCACGAAGCTGCCTGGACCCGATCCGGCGCGGGCCAGCGTGATCGCGTTGCTCTTGACGTGCTTGCACACACACCAGGCAAACTCTAGCGCTTCCAGCTCGGCTGTGGTCGGGGCACGTCGGGTGACGACCTTCCCCCCGCGGACCTCGCCGGCGCACTGGGCATCGCGCTGCTGTACCACGACGCCCCCGCCGACTCGCTTGAACTGGCGAGCGGTGTGGTCTGCGGCGAGCCAGTCACCGGTGGCGAGGAGTCGGAGGCTCTTCTTCTCGTGCAGCTTGGCGAGCGCGTCCTGGGTGAATGCCGGGGCGATGACACACTCGATGAACGTTTCGGCCAGGGCGTCGGCTGTCTCGCGGTCGACCTCGCGATTCAGTGCGACGATGCCGCCGAACGCACTCAGGGCATCGGCCTCTCGGGCCTGACGATACGCGGCTACCAGGGTTGGGGCCACGGCGACACCACAGGGACTCGTGTGCTTGACGACGACCGCAGCCGGTGCCTCGTACTCCCGCACCGCCTCCAGCGCCGCGTCCACGTCCACCAGGTTGTTGAAGCTCAGCTCCTTCGCTCCGGCGCCGAGACTGGTCGCCCGCGCCAGCGATCCTGCCGCGGCGCTCCGCTCCCGGTAGAACGCGCCGCTCTGGTGGGGGTTTTCTCCATAGCGCAGGCCGTAGGCCTTCTCGAGCACCAGGGACAGCGCACGCGGGTAGCCATCGGCCTCGCCCTGGCTCGTCAGCCATCCGCTGATGGCCGCGTCATAGGCCGCAGTGTGAGAGAAGGCCTTGGCCGCCAGGCGCTGGCGGGTGTCGCTGCTCAGCTCGCCAGAACGTTGCAGCTCCGCGAGGATGGCTTCGTAGTCGGCCGGATCACAGAGCACGGCAACCCGTGCGTGATTCTTGGCAGCGGAGCGCACCATGCTGGGGCCCCCGATGTCGATGTTCTCGATCAGCTCCTGGAACTCGGCTCCGGGCTTGGCGAGGGTTTGCTCGAAGGGATAGAGGTTGACCGCGACCAGATCGATGAACCCCGCTCCGATGCGCTCGAGGTCGGCCTCGTCGGTGCCTTCCCGGGCGAGGATGCCTCCGTGAACGCGTGGGTGCAGCGTCTTGACCCGTCCCGCCATCACCTCGGGCGACCCGGTGTAGCTCTCGACGGTCCGGACCGGGATCCCCGCCGCCTCGATCGCCTTGAAGGTGCCACCGGTGGAGAGGAGCTCGGCGCCCATGGCGTGCAGCCCCTGGGCAAGCTCGACAATCCCGGTCTTGTCGGAAACTGAAATGAGCGCGCGGCGAATCGGCATGGACTCTCGGGTATCGCCCCCCGCCAGGTGGGTCAACTCCGTTTTGCGGGCGTCGGGTCGACTCTGGAGAGGGCCGCCGGCAGGCCGTCGGCTCGTCTCGGAATCGAGGTCTTGGTCCCGGTCGTCAACCTCCCTGGTTTCCACTCTTCTGCGAACGCCGCTGGCCGTCTCGTCATGCCGCTCCCGACCGTCCTGGTGTGGGAGAAGGCGCTGCTTTCACCCTCCCGGGGTTGATTCCTGGCGGTATGGAAAAGTTCCGGGCCGAGGAGTGCATTTCCGGTAGGCTGCGTGGTCGTGGGTTCGGTCGCCGAGGAACCGTCGCGGGTCGAGCGCTGGCTGCTGTGGGTTGCGCTGCCGTTGATCGTTGCCGCAAGCGCACTGTTCAAGGTTCGCGACCCGGACGTCTGGTGGCGGATCAAGACCGGGGAGTGGATCTGGACACACCAGGCGATTCCGACCGTCGACCCGTTCTCCTACACCGCAGACGGACCGTGGAACTGTGTCGAGCCGGTTGCCAACCTGCTGCTGTATGCCGCTCACCAGTGGTTCGGCGCCACGTCGCTCTCGTGGTTCGGCGCCTGGCAAGCGGCGGTCCTGGGGGCTTCGCTGGTCGCCCTGACGCAGGTGGCGATCACCGGGGGACCGCGTCTTGGCCCCGCTGCGGTAGCGGTCGGTCTTGCGGTGGGGGCTTCGAACTTCCGCCTGGGACCCAAGCCGGAGGTGTTCTCGCTGGTGGGACTGGCGCTGCTTCTGGCGCTGCTGCACGTCAGCGAGCAGAAACGCGAGCGTTGGTTGCTGGCAGCCGTGGTGCCGCTGCTGCTCGGATGGGGGGCCCTGCATCGCGGGGTGACGGTCGGGTTGGCCGTGGTGGGGGCGGCAGCGCTTTGCTGGCTGCTGCGCCGCGAGACGCGTCCGCTAGCGGGAGCAGCGCTCGCGAGCGGTGGATTGGCCACGGTGGCATTGGCGCTCGTACCCGGGATCGCGGGGTCGCTCAGGTCGAGCGCGTCGGTCGTGGCGACGGCGGCCTACGTCGAGCACTTGGGCGAGTGGGAGCCGCTCACGCTCGAAGTGGTGTGGAACACTGTCCCGATGCTGGGTCTGCTTGCCGCACTGTGGCTGCTGGTGGCTCCCGTCCCGCGCCGCTGTCATTTCGGAACCCTCGTGGTCCTCGGCACTGGACTGATGGCGTTGCGCCATGTCCGCTTCGTGCCGCTCGTGGCCGTGGCGCTGGTTCCCGAGGTGGCCTGGGGTCTGGCCCGGGCGTGGCGCCGTCACCATGAGGCTGTGGAGCGGCATGCGCGCCCCGTGCTCGTGCAGAGTCTGCTCGTGGCGGCCGCGGTCGGGGCGGTCACATTGCCTTACGTTCAGCGACCAGTGACGACCTGGGGCCCGGGACTTCACCGCTTCCGCCGTCCCGTCCACGCCGCCCAGTTCCTGGCCACCCATCCGCCTCCCGGCAAGATGTTCAACACCTTCAACTATGGGAGCTACTTGCTGTACGCCCTGGCTCCCGCGCAGAAGGTGTTCATCGACGGGCGCAACGACCAGGTCTATCGCCCCGAGTTCTTCGCCCAAGTCTCGTTGTCCCCCGCGCAACCGGCGGTGCTCGAGCAGCTCGTGGAAGAATACGGCGTGACCTACGCGGTGCTGGAGTGCACGACGATGATCACCACCTCATACCAGTGGCTGTACCAGAACCCAGACTGGCGGCTCGTGTTCTTGGACGACCAAGCTGCCATCATGGTGAAGCGGACGCCGGAGTCCCGGGAGTACCTCGAGCGATTCGCCTACCACGAGCTGCGCCCCGACACCGCGCTGGTGCGGGCGCACGCGCTTGCGAGGGACCCTCGACCGATCCCGTTCGCCAATGAGGTGCTGCGCCATGTCCGGGAGTCACCCGATTCGATTCGCGCCCACTATCTGGCGGCCCTCGTGCGGCACTACCGCGGCGAGCACGAAGTGGCGCGGGCCGAGGAGCGCCGCGTGCGCGAGTTGGCAGCTGCACGTCGGGTCACGGTGCCGGCGCCGTAGGTCGAGAGTCCCAGAAGCGCTGGAGATCGGGTGACAGAGGCGAGACGAGATCCAGCGTCTGTCCAGTGATGGCGTGGGGGAGTTGATAGCGGTGTGCGTGCAGCGCCTGGCGGGGGAGTTCGAGCCGATGCCAGTCGGCATCCGTCAACTCGCCGTCGGCGCCGCGGGCATGCAAGCGCTCGTCGGGCCCGTAGAGTTTGTCACCAACGATAGGTGCGCCCTGGCTCGCGAGGTGCACGCGGATCTGGTGCTGGCGACCCGTGAGCAAGCGACACGCCACCAGACAGTATCCGGGGCGCCGCTCCAGGACCGTGACTTCCGTTCGTGACTCGAGGCCCGCGCCTGGTCGCGCCGTGCGCATCTTGACTCGCAGTGGGTTGTCCGGATCGAGCTCGAGCGGAACATCGATCAACCCCTCCCGGGGTGCCCCCCAGGTGATTGCCAGGTAGGTCTTGTGCACCAAGTCCGCGAGCGCCGCGCCGCGGCGGGCGGCCGCGGCCATCCCTCTCGAGAGTTCGGTGGTCGATCCCGCGGTGGCGATGGCCAGCGAGCGATCCTCGAGCAGGCGTTTGAACGCGCGGTCTGCCGCCGTGGAGCGCGCCACGAGCAGGATGCCGCTGGTGTCGCGGTCGAGACGGTGGACCAGCGACAAGTGTTCGCCCGGGCGCTGTTCGGCGAGGCGGCGGATGACCGTGTGCCGGTGGTAGCGGGCTGTCGGGTGCACGGCCATCAGCGGTGGCTTGTCGACCACCAGCAGATGCTCGTCCTCGTAGAGGATACTGAGCTCGTCGGAGGGGCCCTCGTCTTCCTCGAATGGGGGCCGCCACAGAACCACGCGGTCTTCCGCTCGCAGGCGCTCGCTGGGACGCAGCCGGCGTCCCAGCGGGGTGAATGCGCTGTTCTCGACGATGGTTCGCGCGCGGGTGCGACTGGTGCTGCGCAGTTGCTGTGCCAGGAAGACGTCGACTCGCATCCCGGCCTGCTCGGGCGCGACCCGCAGGACACGGAGAATGAAGTCGGGACCCACACTGGGGGGGCGCTCGATAGGTGGGTCTGGGGTCCGCTGGCTCATCTCCCGTCGAGCACCGCAGCGCGTCCGATTTCGGTGCCGACACCGCGGTCGGTGAAGATCTCGAGCAGGAGCGCGTGCCGCACGCGACCGTCGACGATGTGTACCTTCTCGACCCCGTGCTCCACCGCTTCGAGCGCGCACTCGACCTTGGGAATCATGCCGCCGCTGATGATGTCGTCATCGATGAGCTTCCTCGCTTCACGCGCTCGCAGCGAGCTGACCAGTGCGCCCGTTGCATCCTTGACCCCCTCGACGTCGGTCATCAGCACCAGCTTGGCAGCTCCGAGCGCGGCGGCGACGGCACCGGCTGCGGTGTCCGCGTTGACGTTCAGCGCGTTGCCGCGGTCATCGGCACCGATCGGGGCGATGACCGGGATGAAGCCGCGAGTGATGAGGTCGCGCACGAGGTCGGGGTTGACGTGCTCGACACGACCCACACGACCCAGGTCTACGGTCATCGAGTTGCCTTGCTCGTCCTTGGCTTCTACCCCTTCGACCTTTCTGGCGCGGATGAAGTGGTCGTCCTTGCCGCTGAGCCCGACGGCTCGCCCCCCTTGGTTGCAGATCATGCCGACGATGCTCTGGTTGACCCCGCCGCCAAGGACCATCTCGACGACTCCCATCGTCTCGTCGTCAGTGACGCGCAGCCCAGCCGAGAACGTCGACGCGATGCCCATGCGGTCCAGGGTCTGGTTGATCTGCGGGCCTCCTCCGTGCACGACCACCACTCGAATCCCGACGAAGCGCAGTAGGCTGACGTCTTTCGCGAAGCTCTCCTTGAGGGCCTCGTCCACCATGGCGTGTCCACCGTACTTGACGACGAACGTCTCGCCATGAAATCGCCGAATATAGGGAAGGGCCTCCTGGAGGATGGCGGCCTTGCCGACAAGTTCGTCCATGCGGAGCAGGTTAGCGAAGGGGCGCTGCTCTGCAAAGACCGGGCCGGCCGGCCTCCGGGGCTGGCGAGCCGCCGCGATTCCGTGCTAGACGCCGGTCTCCATGGATATCCTGATGGTTGCGGGCGAACTGAGCCCCTACGCTCCGGCCACGGAAGCCGCGGACGCCGTCGCGGCGCTGAGCAAGACGCTGCGGCAGCTCGGTCACGATGTGACGCTCGCGCTGCCGCGATATCCCGGGTTCGAGGCGCAAGGCCTGCTCGTTGCTCGCCGCCTCACACCGCTGACGATGCCCGATGGCACCGAAGTGACCGTGCTCGACGGGCAGCTGTCGTCGGGGGTCCGGCTGGTGCTCTTCGATGTGCCGGGGCTCTACCAGCGAGATGGGATCTTCGGCCAGGCCGGGAAGGACTTTCCTGACAACGCCGCGCGCTTTGGCCGACTGGCTCAGGCTGCGGCCGCCCTCGTCTGTCAACGCGCCGAGCAGGACCAGGGCTTCGACGTCGTCCACCTCCACGACTGGCCCGCTGCGCTGGTACCGGTGATGCTCAGTCGCATGGCGGATTTCCCGGTGCCGACAGTGCTGACGGTCCACGATATGCGCCGCCAGGGAGTGTTCCCCGCCAAGGAACTGGCAGCGCTGGGGGTCCCCAAGGAGCTGAACACCGACGCCGGGCTGAAGCTCGACGGAAAGGTGAACGTCCTCAAGGGCGGTATTCTCTTCTCGGATGTGGTGGCAGCAGCCTCGGAGGCATTCGTGACGGAGCTGGCGGAGGACGAGAAACTGGGAGCACTTCCGCGGTTCGTGGCCGAGCGCGGGGTGGCGATTGGCAGCGTGCCCAACGGGATCGACTACGCCACCCTGAATCCCGCCACTGATCCCGTCTTGAGTAGCCGGTACGACGCTGAGGACGCGGAGCGCAAGGGCATCGTCAAGACCCACTTGCTCCGCGAGCTCGGTCTGGAACTGGAGATCTCGAGACCGTTGGTCGTGGCGTTCGGCGAGTTGCGCAAGGAGACCGGGCTGGATGTGGTCGTGGCGGCGATACCAGGGCTGGTCGAGTCCGACCTCACTCTCGTCGTTGCCGGCGATGGCGGGGCGTCCCTGGTCAAGAAGGTGGCGGCGCACGCGAAGCGGCGGCCCGAGACCGTGGCTCACATCCAGGAGTTCAACGCCGCCCTGGCGCGGCGACTGGTGGGAGCCGCGGATCTGTGCCTGGTATGCGAGCGCCAGTCGCCGGCTGGCGCCCCGGTGGCGCTGGCCAGCCGATACGGGGCCGTTCCCGTGGCCTATTCCGGTGGCGCGGTGTCCGAGTTGGTGGTCGACTGTGACGGGCAGCTCGAGACGGGGACGGGATTCCTCTTCGACGAGCTCACGCCTGCCGCGCTCACCGCGGCCGTACAGCGAGGGCTTGCGGCCTTTCGTCAACCCGGCTGGGAGCGCCTGCGGCGACGCGTCATGACTCAGGACTGGGGCTGGGATCGTCCCGCTCGTCGCTATCTGCAACTTTACAAGCAAGCGATTGCGGCGAAGGGGAACTGACGTGGAGCACGGCGCAAAATAGCCAGTCCGCGCGCAGGTATACCGCCGCTAGCACTGCCCCCTGTTGGACGAGCGTGATGGCTGCCAGATGGGCCGCCCCCTCTCGTTCCAGCCCCAGCGTGATCGTGAGTGTCGCCGCGGCTGCCAGGAGAGCGGCGCCCGCAAGCCAGCGCAACGTCCAGTCGATGGCAATCCGCAACGGACGCCTGGAGACGGAGTGAACTGCCGCCGCGAAGGCCGCGGTGGCCGAGCAATCGGCCCAGACCACTGCGGCTCGCGCTAGGTCCTGCACCGCCCCCACGAAAGCCACCACCCAGAGGATGACGGCTGCCGTGGCCAGCGCGGTCAGGTCCGCCGCGGCCGGACCCAGCGCCGGGCGCAGCGCCGAACTCAAGCCCAGCGCTGGGATGCCGGCGACGACGAACAGGACGGCCTGCACCAGCACGGTGACCCCGCTCATGAGGGAGAAGGTTGCCAGGTGTCGAACTCCGTGGACGAGCAGGTTCGTGGGACCGAGTGGTTCGGTCCGGGTCAGCGCGGTCAGCAGCGCTCCGAGTGGGATGAGTTGAGCGAACCCCAACACGAGCAGCAGCCAGCCAGACGTGCGGAGCGCTGCTGCCAACTCAACGACGGACAGGCGCAGGACCTCTGTCAGGTACGTCGCGCCGGGTTGGAAGAGGAGTCGATCTCCCGCGGGGAATCCGGCAAGCGGGGCGCTCACGGTCAGGGCCACGGGCAAGGCGATCAGCGCCCCCGCCAGGCTGCGACCCAGCCAGACGAACGCCACCGCGCCCAGTCTCTTGCGAGGGGGGCACGGCCTTCTGTCGCTCACGGGCCCACCCAGCCCAAGATGGATTGCACCAGGAAGGTCGTCTGTCCCACAGCGCGGGGCATCGAGTCGTGGCGCGTTGAAGCTGCGTTGTCGAGCAGATTGCTGTCGAGCGTGATGGCGACTTCGGGGTCAACGACGACACCCACGACGCGGCGCGCGCCCTGGTGCTGAATCACGTGGCTCGGCCCGTGACCGTCCCAGCGGTGACTGACTCGCGATGCGTCGTCCAGCACCAGGTCCACGTTGACGGGGAACTGCAGTGGACCGTGGCGCCGCACACGTACCGTGCACTGGTGGGTGTCCGCAGTTGGAGCGTCGAGTTGTCGACAGCGTGGCTGCTCCCCGGTGTAGTTGACCCAGCCGCGCCCCTCGAGTGCCAGCTTCAGTTGCTGAGTGGCATCGGAGCCAACGTGGCGTTCGAAAGCGTCGAGCAGGTTCTGCCATGTTGGATGCTGGAAGCGGTGCTCCCGCGCGTAGGCTCCGAGCGCACGCTCGACTCGATCCTCGCCGTAGACATTCGCGATGGTGCGCAGCACCGTTCCCGTCTTGGCGTAGACGAGCGCTCCGATGCTCGAGTAGTCCGTGAACTGCGCGGCGGGCTGAACGACGATGTCGTCGTGTACGTGCTGAGCGGTGTAGGCGCGGCGGACAGCCTCTGCGCTCACGATCAGACCTGGCAGCTGGAGGGCCGATGCACTGCCGAAGTAGCGACGGAGGGTCAGGCTCTCGGCCCAGGTGGTGAGACCCTCGTCGAGCACCGGGGCCGCCGGCTCGTTCGTCGCGATGATGCCATAGAACCACTGGTGCGCGAGTTCGTGGACGGTGACCGTTTCGATCGCCCGTGACACGTAGGGTGCGTACCAGGGGGCACCGGTTGTGATCAACGTGGGGTACTCCATGCCTCCCGCGGCTCGCGCGTTCCACGGGGGATGCACCACGGTCAGCGTGGGGTAGGGATACGCTCCGTACCGCTGAGCCAGGTCAGGCAGCGCACGTCGCAGCACGGCGATGGCCCGCTCTTGGTTCAGCTCCTGTCCCTGCGGGTAGAGCAGGCGCACCTCGGTGGTGCCGATCTTTTCGCGATGTTCTTGGAATCCGTCCCAGGCCGTCCAGGCAAAGTCGTGCACTCCGCGGGCACGATACCGAACCAGCTGACGGTCCCCGGAGACCTGCCGGTCGAGACGCTGCCCGGTGGCGCCGATCACCATCGCGGTCGGGACGTCGAGTGTGATGTCGTAGTCCCCGAAGTCGGCGTAGAACTCTGCCTGGGGGTGAAAGGGAAAGTGCGCCCACGTCCCGTCCGGTTCGAGCCGCGCTAGCTTGGGGAACCACTGCGCCACGAAATGAAAGGAGTCCACGAACCCGGTTCGCTCGAACAGGTCCGGGAGCTGGGCCTCGAAGTCGACCTCTAGCGTCAAGTTCTCGCCAGGTTGTACGGATCTCGGCAGGGGGAGCCGGATGTCGGTGGCGTCGTCCGGATCACCTGGACTGTGAGAGGCTGCCCGTGGCCAGAGATCGCGACTTCCGATTTCGCGGATGACGAGCCGGTTCACGGTGAGTCCCCCCCAGACGTTCGGTGTGCCTCGCTGCCGTCCCCCCGGTGAGCGCAAGAACAGTGACTGGTCGTGGCTGAACGCGTTCAGGTAGAGATGAAACCACAGCTCGTTGACGGGATGCTGGGAGGTGTTCTGCCAATGGATCAGCCCGGTGGCGGCGATTCGGTGGAGGTCTTCGTCCAGTCTCCCGCTGAGCTCGTAGGACGCGACTAGGGGTGCGCCATCGGGGGCCCGCAGGGTGGTGCTGAGCGGCTCTCCGAGGCGGGAGGTCGGTGTCTCGATACCGCGGTCCCCCCGGGCTGGTGGTGCGGTGCTCGCCACCAGCCCGAGCCCAACGGAAGCGGCCAGCAGGCCGCCGAGCATCCGGCTCAGGTCGGCGAGCGGGCGCCTCAGGCGCGGTGGGTCGTCACGCTTCACGGCTGGCCGACGGTGATCACACGCTGCTCGAGCAGCTGATACATGATGCGCAAGGCGTCGAGTCGCGGCACCCCGCAGATGTCGAGGATGTCATCGACCGACGAGAAACCATCGACCAGGCTGAGGAGAAACCCGGCGCGATGGTCCAACGAGAGCCAGCGGATCTGGTCTGGGGGAATGGCCACGGTCACCACCTGTTCCAGCGATCCCATGCGCGCGGAGTACATTTGCATCAGGACATCGCGGCAGCTCTGGGAATACCGCTTGGCCTCGATGTCGTCGGGACTCTGCTCGAGGATTGAGTCGGCGATCACGAGCGCGCCCGTGAAGTCGCCGACGGCGTAGCGGTCGTGAAGTTCCTGGTGTGGCGAGCTCTCGTTGGTGATGGGCGGCGGTTGGTCGTCGAGCTCCAGCCCGGACTTCTCGCTGATGGGAACTCGCGGAAGTGGCGAGGGCTTGGTGGGGGGCAGCGATTCCGAAAGGTCGCTCAGGTCGAGGACCATGTCTTGTGCCTCGTCGTCTTTGCTCGCGTGTTCTCGAGTGCCGCTCCCCAGGGCCTCGTCGACGCCTTCGCTGATGTCCAGAGTGGGCATCTCCTCGCGAGGGGGGATATCGTCGAAGTCGAAAGCGCCGGGGGTGGTGCTGGGCAGTGGGTCCTCCGACAGGGGCGGCTCCGTCGGAGCCTCCCCGAACTCGAGGGTGCCGAACTCGCCAAACTCCGGTTCGGGATGACGCGCTGTCGGTCGCCCCGAATCCGGATCGTACTCCAGCGAGAGATCTTCGCCGAGGGGCACCGCCCGGGCCCCCCCAGGAACTCCGGGCGCGCGGAGCGATTCTTTCAAGGTGGGGCGCCGGTGGGGGGGCGAGGCGTCATCGTTGGTTTCCGATTCCGCCGACGCCATCAGATCTCGGGCCAGATCCGACATGGGGACGTCCGGTACCGCCGTGATCCTGTCTCCCGAGTCGTCGCGGTCCTCGAATCCCGGAAAGGCCAGGTTCAGGTCCTCGTCCCAGCTCGAGTCGATCTTGCCCGTCTCCGGGACCGAACTCGGGAACGTGCTGGGGGGTTTTTGGTCGTCTCGACCCATTCAGTCGCCTCGCGCCTACTCGGCGCGCGCCACCACGCCCTTGAACATGCGCTCGGTACGCGCCAGTTGCTCGATCTGGTCTCGAACGGCCTGCTTGTCCTTGGCGTCGATCGCCTTCCGGGCGCGCTCGAGCACGCTACGCGCCTTGCTGATTGCGTCGCGCCCGAAGTCGGCACCGCCCACCACCCGTTCGACCTCCGGGAAGAGTCGCTCGATCTCGGCGATGTGCGTTTCCGCTTCCTGCTTGGCTGCTTCGAATTCCTCATCGGTGCGCCGCTCCACCATGTAGTCCTTGGCGCTCTCGATCATGTTGTGGATCTCGTCTTGCGTTAGGCCGCTGGTGGCGGTGACCTGGATCGACTGGTTCTGACCGGTCTCGAGGTCTTTGGCGTGAACGCTGACGATGCCGTCCGTGTTGATCTCGAAGGCCACCTCGATTTCGACATGACCTTTCGGAGCACGACGGAGGCCGGTCAAGATGAACTCGCCGAGTAGCTCGTTGTCGTCGGCGTTCTTGCTCTCTCCCTGCATGACCAGGATCTTGACCGCTGTCTGGTTGTCGCGACTGGTCGTGAAGGTCTTGGTGCGGCTGGTCGGGACGGTCGTGTTCTGGGGGATCAGTTCCTCGAAGTAGCTCCCAAATGTCATGATGCCGAGTGCGTGTGGCGTCACGTCGAGCAGGATCATCTCGTGCCGATCGTCGACCAGAGCCGCGCCCTGGATGGCGGCGCCCAAGGCGACGACCTCGTCCGGATGGACCCCCTTGTTCGGTTCCCTCTCGAAGAACTCCGCGACTGCTTTCTGGATCGCCGGCATGCGGGTCATCCCACCGACCAGGATGACGTCGTCGACCTCGTCGACATCCAGCTTGGCATCCGCGAGGGCCTGGCGACAGATGTCGGCGGTACGTTCGACCAGGTCTTCGGTGAGCGTTTCCAGGGTCTCTCGCGACAGGGATCGTTGCAGATGCAGCGCTTCGTTGCGGCCAGCGGAGATGATGAAGGGCAGATTGATCTCGGTTTCCCGGACGCTCGAGAGTTCGCACTTGGCTTTCTCCGCCGCGTCCCGGAGGCGCTGCAGCGCCATGCGGTCCTGGCGCAGATCGACGTCGTGCTCCTCTTTGAAGCCCTGCACGATCCAGTCGATGATCCGGGCGTCGAAGTCCTCGCCGCCGAGAAAGGTATCGCCGGTGGTGCTGATCACCTTGAAGACGCCGTGGGCGCCGATCTCCAGGATGCTGATGTCAAAGGTCCCACCGCCCAAGTCGTACACTGCAACCGTCTTGTCGAACCCCTTGCCGAAGCCGTATGCCAGCGAGGCGGCAGTGGGCTCGTTGATGATCCGGATCACGTCCAGGCCTGCGATCGTGCCGGCGTCTTTGGTTGCCTGACGCTGGTTGTCGTTGAAGTACGCCGGGACGGTGACAACGGCCTTGTCGACGGTTTCCCCGAGATAGTCTTCGGCGATGATCTTCATCTCCTGCAGAACCATCGAGCTGATCTCGGGGACGCTGTAGTTCTTGTCGCGGAGCTTGATTCGAACGTCTGCGTGCGGCCCCTCGACGATCGTGTAGCTCGAGGTCATCAGTGCGTTCTTGACCTGCGGCGAGTTCCACTTCCGGCCGATGAGGCGCTTCGCCGCATAAACGGTGTTCTCCGCGTTGGTGATGGCCTGTCGCTTGGCGATGTGGCCGACCAGACGCTTCCCGGCTTCGGTGACCGCGACGATGCTCGGGGTCGTCTTGTAGCCGCCGCGATTGGGGATCACGACGGGCGTGTCCCCCTCCAGTACGGCGACGCAGGAGTTCGTGGTGCCGAGGTCGATCCCGATGACGCGCTCCATGTAGTCCTTTCTGCTTTCTGAAATCGCCGCGGGGCCTAGACCTGGTTTCGCCTGATCCGCTTCAGCCAGTCCTTGATGGTATCATCATGTGGCGCTAGTGCCTGCGCGCGCTCGAACTCTGCCGCGGCGCTTTGCCGCATCCCCGCCTTCAGATAGACCTCGGCGAGGGTAACCCGCATCGAGGCTTGGTTGGGTGCCAACTTCACTGCTTCCTTCGCGTGTTCGCTGGCCTGCTTCAGGTCCCCGTTGGCCTTCAATAAGCAGAACGCGACCCGTTCATGGGTCCGCGCAGTGGGATTACCCAGCGCGGCCCGTCGGTAGGAAATGGAGGCCTCGGCCCAGTGCTGCTCCTTTTCCTCGTACTGCGCTTGCTCCAGGTAGCTACCTGCCAGCTTCGCGTTGGCGTCACGCTCGACCTGCGCCAGCCGCTGTTGCACGTCCGCGTCATCCGGCGCGAGTGAAACCGCGACTCGCAGTGCGTTGGCGGCTGCCACGGGGTTCTCCTCGGCGAGCGCAACTTCGGCGGCGTTGACGTAGGACTGCACCTGCTGGTCACGGGCGCCACGAACTCGCGTCGAGTACATGCGCTTCAGGTCGTCTGCGACTTGACGCTTGCTGGTCGCCGGAGGCGGGCCCGGGGTGGTCGGGCTGGGGGGAGGGACACTTGGGGAGCCGCGACGCATGCGTCGCGCGAAGGCCCGCCGCCGCGCCTCGGGGTCGGGCGCGGGGACGTTGACCGGGATGGGCTTCTCGCGTGGTACCTCCGCCCGAGGGGGCGGGTTCGAGGGGGGCGACGCCGGTTGATGCGCCGCGGCCTCTTCCGCGGCCGGAGTGGCCCCGGTATCGGTGTCGGTGGTTCGTTCGGTGGTCGGTTCCACGTGCGCCTGGGGTGGCTCCTCGTCGTCTACTCGAGGATCTCGGGTCACGCTTCGCGGGCGTGCCGCCTCGTGAATGCGCTGGTGGGCACGCTCGAGCTCGTCGTGGTGGTCGCGTTCTCCGTAGAGCGCTCGTTCAAGCGCACGATTGCGCCGTCGCTTGGCGAGATACTCGTCATACTCGTGCCGGGTCTTCTTGCGCGTTAGGGTGTCGTGGGCCTCTGTCAGGCGGGCGAACACCTTCTCCAGCTTTGGCCGGAAACTCCCGAGATTCTTCCCGAAGTACTTGTCCGGGTGGAAGATGCCCACGTACTTGAAGTAGGCCGCCTTGACCTCCTTCTTCTCTGCGTTCGTGGGAAGGTCGAGCAGCGCGTAGTGGTCGAGCTGCTCGAGACGGTAGTAGAGATCCAAGATGGTTCGCTTGCGGGCGAGCTCGAGGTCACAGTCCTCGTCCAGCTCCCCGGGATCGTAGAGCGCGGCCGACTCGACTTGGTCGAAGCGATCGCCGACCACCGTCTCCACGACGGGGCGGTCCAGTTTGCTGGCGATGCCGGTCTGTGGGACCGGCGCTGGGCGCGCCCCTGCGGGGCGCGAGCTGTCCTGGATCTCCACTGCCCCGAGCTCGATCAGGCGATCGAGTGTTTCGCCCACCAGCTCTGGGGGGAGCCCCGTCGCGGCGGAGATGTCACTCTGGCTCGTCTTGCCATCCACTCTCGACAGGATGAACGCCTCCTGCGGTCCGATGGGGAGCGTTCGCTGGTCCACACCGGGCACTAGACGGGGTGTGCGAGCGGCTGCACTGGATTGGGGGATTGCCACGGGCCGTGACGGAACTTTGCGGAGGCTTGCTACGAGTGTAAGGCCAGCGTGGTTTTCTTTGCAATTATCGAAGCCTCCGGCGCGCCCGCCTTCCGATGCGGCAATCCGGTGGCCGGTCGTCTGGTCTGAATGGGCTCCTTGAGCGGCCAGTGGTCCGATTGTTCCCCTAGTCGGCTGGCCTGCTGGTTGTCCCGGTTCGAAGCTCGATGACTCGAGCCTGAACATCCATCGCCTGTTCGAACGCTTGGAGTGCACGTTGGGTTGCTGCGTCTCGCTCGGCCAGGAGCGCTCGATGCGCTGCCTGCTGCTCGGCCGACAGCAACGACACCCTGATGTCGTTGAGGCTTTGCCGAGCTGTGCCGAGCTGCTGGGCGACTGCCGGGTCAGGGCGATCTTGGAGCTGACGAGCGAGCATGTCCACGCGTGTGCGAGCTGCCGCGAGGGCTTCATCCGCTTTGTCGTCCACTGCGGCCAGGAGCTGGTCGTCTTCGCGCGTCTTCGTTGCCGCCAGGCGTTCAGCGACGTGGCCTCTCATCTCGAGAAGGTGTCCACGGAAATACGACACCTCGCGGACCAGCTTCAGGCCGCGGTCGACATGCCTACTGGCAAGCTCGTAGCGCTCACCTCGGCTCAACAGGTCGGCGAGGCGGGCGTGGGTATCGGCGAGGACCTCTCGCACCTCTGGCAGGTCCAGACCTCGCGCGGGCAGTGGTCCGTCGATGACCTCTTCCAGCGCGGCCACCGCGCGGTCTGGGTGCTGCGCTTCTTGCAGATCGGCCCGATGGTGAGCGGCGCGCGCCCGACTGAGAAATGCAAGCAGTCCGGGATCGACGGGCCTGGTGCTTGCCTCCGTGGGCGCTGGCTTGACGTCTTCCCGGCAAGCCGAATGGACCACGACGCAGCCAAGAGCCAGGAAGACTAGCAACAGGCGAGGAAGTCCGCGACCGCTCACTCGACCCCCCAGGTGGCGTAGCGGTTGTGGCGCAGGTCGCGTTCTCGTGCCGCGGCGATACGGTCGACACGAGCCGTGGTCTCGTCGAGTTCGAACTTGTCGGCGAACAGCTCCATCGTCGAGCGCGACGCGGCGAGTTCGGGAGCCGGGGGCAGGGTGCGCTGCGGCGAAGGGGCGACGAAGAGAGCGGCGGCCGCTGCGGCCGCTGTCACGGCGACCGCGCCGGCGAAAGCCACGAAGACGACGTTGCTTCGTCGGGGGGGCGGCAGCGCGGCTTCCACGAGCGCGTTCAACCGTCTCGGATCGAGAGGAGCGCCGCCCGCCGCGGTGGTCAGCGCTTCGGCGAGTTGCGCCTCGGGGGTCGACGGACCGCCCTCGAGCGCAGCTCTGAGCCGAGCACTGGCGACCAGCTCATCGTCCGTCGCGGGAGCGAGCGGGTCAGCGAGCGCGGCAGCGATCAGCTGCTCGTTGACCCGTTCATCGAGGTCGGTAGGGGCGACCGCCATGCGCAACGCCTGTCCCAGATCACGCTCCTCCTCTGGTGTGAGCAGGGCGAGCGGTTGGTCCTGGTTGTCGCGGGTCACGGGACTGACTCCTCCGCAGCAAGGGCCTTCCGCAGCGCGGCCATGGCCCGGTGTAGCACCACGTCGAACGTTGAGACACTCACCTCGAGTTCCCGGGCGGCTTCTTCACGTGGTCGCTCCTCCAGAACCCGCAGCCGAATGGCGAGCGCGTATCGCGGGTGGATCCGCCCCAGGACACGGTGCACGCGCTGCTGTGCGACGCCGAGGTCGTGCCGCTCGATCGCCGCGCCGTCCCGCTCGTCTGCCTCCGCGTCGTCGATTTCCCGCTCGAGGTCGGCGGGTTCGAAGAGCAGCTCACGCTTGCGTGCTCGCAGCTGGTCCAATGCCACCCGAAGCGCGACGACGCGGAGCCAGGGGTAGAGGCCGACCCGTTGCCAGGTGAACTGATGGAAACGTTCCACTACCTTGACGTAGGTGATGCTGAGCGCTTCCTCGGCGGCCGCTGGGCTGCCCAGTCGGGGAAGCAGGACACTCCGGTACAGGCGTGGACCGTGCTGGCGCAGCAGCGTACCTAGGGCTTCACGATCGCCGCCTCGGGCGCGCTCACACAAGCGCTCCTCGGCAGCAAGGGCGGCCTCGTCGAACTGCTGCACGCGCCGCACTGTACTCCCGACGCTGGCATGTCGGCCAGACGCTGGCCGTTCGGAGGCTCGGGGCGGCAAGAGGCGCAGTCGCCCCGAGACAGGGGAGGGCATCTCCACGAGGGCTGCCGCGGCGCTCATGCCTGGACAACGGGCCTGCGGTCATCCCCTTACACTCTGCTATGACGGGCTCATGGTCGCTGGAGCCCGAGTCTGTCCTCACTGCGGAGCCCTAAACGCCGCGGATGACGCCACCTGCCACCGCTGCGCGAAGCCGTTTCCCGGCCCGGTTGCGGCCGGGGCGCGCGAGCTCTTCTCGTCGCTACTTGGTCAGGAGTACCCGATGACGAAGCTCTTCGCGCTCGTCTCGGTCGTCGTCTTCCTGGTCAGCGCCGTCGGGCAGGGCGAGTTCCCACTGTGGCTTGGCAGTTCCGTCCGTCGGTCCGAGTTGGTGCGCTGGGGCGCGCTCGTAGCCTACCTCCCGTGGACGGAGCCCTGGAGGCACCTGGCGGCCGTCTTCGTGCACGTCAACGGGATGCATCTGCTGTTCAACATGCTGGCGCTCTCCTCCTTTGGCCGGGCGACCGAGGGTGGACTCGGTCCGGGGCGCTTCGCGGTCGTGTTCGTGGTGACCGGCGTGCTCGGGTTCGTGGCGAGCGACCTTTGGTACTTGCTCTGGTACGGTCTCGTGCCCCTGACGGCGGGGGCGAGCGGGGCGATCTTCGGCATCATCGGGGCTCAGGCGGGTGAGGCCTGGGCCCGCCGGACGGCGGACTGGAAGGCGCGAGTGGGCCGCTCCGTCGGTCTTGCTGTACTGCTCTTCCTTCTCTTTGGCCTGAGCCCGTCAGTGGCGGTGAACAACGCGGCTCACTTCGGTGGACTCGCAGTCGGGTTGGCGCTTGGCTATCTGTTCGGCAAGGAGCGCCGACCGCACCTGCGTGATCGCCTCTTCAATCGCCTTGCCGCGGGCGTGTTGGCGCTGAGCGTGATGAGCGTTGTGATCGGCAACTGGTCTCCGGCCTGGCAGCTGGTGCGACGGGGCGAGCAGCGCGAGTGGCGTTGACTTCCAGCCCGGCCGTGGGGTCCGGGAACCGCTCTCTGGAGGAGGCGACCTAACGACCGGAACTGATCTATCCTCGGTTCCGTGCCCGTCGTGAACCCGCTCGCGCGGGAGCTCGTGTTCAAGATCGTCTACTACGGCCCGGGGCTGGGTGGAAAGACGACCTCGCTCCAGTTCATCCATGCGGAAACGCGTCCAGAACACCGGGGCAAGATGGTCAGCCTTGCCACGCCAGTCGACCGAACCCTGTACTTCGACTACCTCCCCATTCGCATCCCGGACGTGCGCGATCTGGCGGTTCGCCTCCAGCTTTTCACCGTTCCCGGCCAAGTCTACTACAACGCAACTCGGAAGCTGGTGCTGACGGGTGCTGATGGTGTCGTGTTCGTGGCCGACTCGCAGCGGCTGCGCGCCGAGGCCAATCAGGAGAGTTACGCCAATCTGCTGGACAACTTGCGCGAGCACGGGCGCGAGCTCGACGAACTGCCGCACGTGGTCCAGTACAACAAGCGCGATCTACCGGGGCTGCTCGACTTCGACGAGCTGGCTTCTTCCGTCAATCGGTATGGCGCGCCTGCGTTCGGGACCGTGGCGACTCGGGGCGATGGGGTGTTCGAGTCGCTGGAGGCGATTACTCGTCTGGTGGTCGGGGACTTCGAGAAGCGCGTGCCGGAAGCGGGGGGGACGGACCTGGGGCGACTGGAGCTCCCCGAGGGGGGGCTCGCGGAAGCGTTGCGCCGGGCCGAGGGGGAGCCCCCTGAACGTCGGCCGACGCCGCTGCCCCCGCGTTTCCGTCCTAGCGGACTGCACGGTCTGGGGCTGCCCAAGGACGCGACCGGCGAGGTTGCTGCCCGAGTCCTGACTGGCGATGTCGCGCGCGCTGACGAGTCGCAGCGAGACGACGAGCAGCCCGGGCCGGAGGTGGCGCCGGCGCCCGCCGAGTCCGGCGATGTCCCGGAGTTTGCAACGACCCGGGAATCCGAGCCCACTTTCGAGCTCCGGCGGGTGTCCGCTGAATCGGAGGAGAAGCACGAATCCTCGGTTACCGGGGCACCGGAAGGGGAACCGCCCGCGTCCGCGGTGCCGGAGACCGAGTCAGGAGCCCTCGATTCGGAAGCGGGCATGAGTTTCTCCGTCCTGTGGTCTGAGCGTGAACGGCCGACCGTGGCTGCTGTCGAGCAGGCCATCGCGGAGGGAGACGCTACCCGGGTGGCTTCCGGGTGTGAGCTTCTAGTGTCCCGGTCGCTTGCGGCTGTCGCCGGGGTGCTGGGGGCGACCACTGAGGCGCCACGCGATCCGGCGACCGTCTGCCTGCTCTTGGGGATCGACGGGCGCCGCTATCTCGAGTTTCGGACCCTCGCGCGAGATGCCAAGCAAGCTCGTCTTCTCAGTCGGCGCCAGTTGCTCACGCTCTACGCCTTCGCTATCGATGTGTGCCTGGCCCGCTTGCGCGCGGTGGGGTAACTCCACCTCACCCGAACAGCCAGTGCATCATTCGGCGCAGCCAGACCAGCTTGCCTTCGCCGTAGGGGTACCAGAACCAGCGGGCGTCAACACCGGGCAGTCGTGGCGCACTGATATGCTTGACGTCGGCGAGGCCACGCAGGGCGTCGACGCCGTGGATCCGCCCCCAACCACTGGACTTCGTGCCCCCGAACGGCGCTTCCATGGTGGCGTACTGGAAGATGGTGTCGTTGATGCTGACGCACCCCGCGGCCAAAGCCCTGGCAAGGATCCTTCCCCGGGCGTGGTTGCGCGTGAAGACATAGCTGGCGAGCCCCACCGGGCTGTCATTTGCTAGACGGAGCGCCTCCGTTTCGTTGGCAACCGCCATCACTGGGATGACGGGGCCGAAGCATTCCTCGCGCATGACGTCCATTTCGTGCTCACAATGGGTGAGGACGGTGGGTTCGAAGAATTGCCCCGGGCGATCGAGGACGTGGCCCCCCGTGCGCAGCTGGGCGCCGCTTGCGACGGCGTCGGCCACCAAGCCTTCCAGTCGAGTCGCCTGCCCCGGCTGGATGAGAGGGCCGACGTCGGTGGTGTTCTCGGGTGGCCCGACCCGCAGTTGAGAAGCCAGCTCTGTCAACCGGTCTGCAAGGGCGGGAGCGATGTCGCGATGTGCGTAGACGCGTTCGACTGAGACGCAGGATTGCCCTGCGTTGCAGCACGCCCCGAAGACGATGGCGCGTGCTGTCAGCTCGAGCGGTGCGTCCGCGCAAACGATTGCGGGAGCATTGCCGCCGAGCTCGAGCACACTCGGAATGAGGCGTCTGGCACAGGCCTCGGCAACCTTTCGACCTGCAACGGTGCCGCCAGTGAAGAGCACCTGGTCGACCCCGGCCTCGATGAGGGCTGCGCCTGCGGTGCCATCTCCGGGGACGAGCTGCAGTAGCGCGGGATCGCCTCCTGTCGATTGCCAGAGCTCGACTGCGCGCTCGAGGCACCGCGTGGTCAACTCGCTGGGTTTGATGACCACGGCCGAGCCCGTCAATAGCGCTGCTCCGGCGTCCGACAAGGGGATCAGGAGAGGGAAGTTGAACGGGGAGATGACGGCCGTCACGGGTCGAGGGGAGTACTGGATGTGACTGACCCGATGTTTCAGCAGGTGCAGCGGGACGCGCCGCTCGCGCAGCGCTCGAGGGGCACGTCGGGTCATCCACGCGAGCCCGTCCGCGAGGCACATCAGCTCGTGTAGTAGTGCCTCTTGCGGTGGCTTGCCCGCTTCTGTCGCGACGAGTTCGGTGAGACGACCGGCGTCGGCAATGAGGGCTTTGCGGTATCGGACGAGGTGTCGACAGCGCTCTAGAATGGGGAGGCTTGCCCACTGTGGCTGCGCGGCGCGCGCGTGGGCGACCGCGTCCGCGGGAGTGGAGGTCACGGCTACTGCGTAGCGGAGTCGTCCGCCAATGCCCAGCCCTCTGCCTCGCCGCTGGCCTGGGCCTCGTGGATACCGGTGTCGAGCGTTCCGACCCACTCGCCCGTGAATTCGGTCAGGCGCGCCGCGCTGTCGACCGTTGCCTGCGCTGCCACGCTCAGGTCGACCCAGCCTGGATCAGTGGCGGCGACATCGCTGCCCCGTTCCCAAAGCGCGGTCACCGCCGCTTCGCAGACACTCGCCAGGCAGGACTTGTTGCAGCTCCCCATCTCGCTCAGCGCCCGCTCGTGCAGATTTGCCGCAGTGGCGTCGCAGTCGACAGCGGCGAGGAGCCCGGCGGCGATTCGCTCGGTTTCGCCGCCATCGGTCGGAACCTGGCGTTCCGCGAGGTGGACGAAGGTCATCCACGGATGCCAGCCGAAGCTCGCGCCGAGTAGAACCTCGTCGTTCGGTTCTGCTATCCACGTAACGAGCACTTCTTCGGGGAAACCCAGCTCCTGGGCAGGGAGGCCGGCGAAGGTGAGAGGGGTCAGGATGGCCCTGTCGCGGATATCCGCGGTAGGTTCCAGGGTGGCCACCAGCGGTGCTGACTGGCTCAGACGTTGCGCGCCCAACGCGAACCACTCCCGGAGGGGACCGCGCAGTACAGTGTCGCTGACATCGACGCCGAACTGGCTGACCAGCGCGCCGTCCCAACCGCCCCGCTCCCGCGCGACGGCGAGGTCCACATCGAGGTTCTGGCTCTTGCCGATGGCGGTCATCGCCTGGAGCAGGGCGTCCACATCGTTGGTGGCGTCGTTGAGCAGTGCCAGCTCACAGCGCTCCAACGCGGCGCTGGCGAGCGTTGTCCAGCCCGGCTCGGGCTGGCTCAAGTCGACCACCGTCTCCACGACGAATCCGTCGAGTCGAATGGGTACGTTGCTGGCCGTCACCTCGACCGTGCGCGCCTCGTTGACGGCCAGGGGCGGCAGGTCGAGACAGCCCGCAACCTGCTCGTCGCCCCGAACGGTGACGGCCAGATCTCGTCCCGCGGGGACATCGAGTACGGGTACGAAGTTGGCGGTCGTTTCCACGTAGAGGTCGCCGTCGGCGGGAGGAGTCCCGCTCAGTTCGGCGCACGTCACGCCAGGGCGCGCGCTGGCAACCCATGCGGTCACGGTTCGCGTCCCGCGGTAGATCGGTTTCACCTCCAGCGCTGCCGTGCCTTGGGAGGCGATGGACACGTCCGTCTCGGTCACGACGGTCTGTCCGACTGCTGCTCGCACCGTGAAGGTGAGTGCGCGTGGCCCGGTGGGAGCAGTCAGGAGCACCGTGGCTTCGCCGTTCGGCGCGGAGACGATGTCGGTGCGGTCGAGCGACGCATCGGCAGAATCGCCGAGCAGCGAGACGCGCACTCGATACTCTCCGGCAGGGTGGATGTGCAGCGTGAGTTCGCGCACCTCACCCGGAGCCATCGTCATCGTGGGGGCCTCGAAGCTCAGTGCGTCGGGTACGCCTTCGGCTGCGCTGCCTCCTGCGCCGGCCATCTCGCCCGTGGCGTCGTCGTCAGACGCACCACAGGCTACCAACGCGCCAAGCGCGCCCACGAGAAGCAGCGAACCGCGCCCCGCCCCGCGAAACCAGGAACTCATCGAAGTGGCCTAAGGTGAAAAGCTACTCCTCAAGGGTAGAACGACCGCTGGCGGGTGCAAGCTTCTGGACTCCTGGGGGGCATGATTCTCGCGATGCGGCCGGACGGACCTCATGGAAGGCCCGTCCGGCGACGCCTTTCGGCCTCCTCGTCGAGGTGTCGACAATCCCGTGCGCCCGTCTAGGATCTGGGGCTGGATGTCGGTGCACTCCATCGCCTCACCTGCGATCCGGCTGCTGATTGTGGACGACGAGCCCGATCTGCGCAGGATGCTGGAGATCCTTCTTCGTCGGCAGGGCTACGAGGTGGTCTGCGCCAACGGCTACAAGACTGCCCGTGAGGCTATTGCCCAAAGTCCGCAGCCTTTTCCAGTCGTTCTGACGGATCTGGCGATGCCAGACGGTTCGGGCCTGGACGTGCTGGCCGATGCCAAGCGCCGGGCGGAGGCCACCGAGGTGGTGCTCATTACTGCCCATGGCAGTGTCGAGAACGCGGTCCAGGCGGTCCGGGCAGGGGCCTACGACTTCGTCAAGAAGCCGTTCGACACCGAGGAGCTGCTGGCCCTCGTGGCGAAGGCACTCGAGAAACAGGCAATCGTCACCGAGAATCGTCGGCTCAGGGCTCAGGTGTTGCAGGCCCATGAGCCGGGTATCGTGGGGCGTAGCCTGGCGATGCGGCGAGTGCTCGATTTGATACCGCGCATCGCCCCCACGAAGACCACGGTTCTGATCACGGGTGAGAGCGGAACCGGGAAAGAGCGCATCGCCTTCGCGATTCATGCGGCTTCCGAGCGGCGGGATCGACCATTTCTGGTGATCAACTGCGGCGCCCTCCCCGAGGCGCTGATGGAAAGCGAACTCTTTGGCCACGAGAAAGGCGCTTTCACCGGTGCGGCTGCCCGCCATCTGGGCCTCTTTCGGGAGGCGGATGGGGGCACATTGATGCTCGATGAGGTGGGTGAGCTCCCGCTTTCACTCCAGGTCAAGCTCCTACGGGTACTTCAGGAAAAGCGTGTTAGGCCGGTCGGTGCGACCCAGGAAGTGCCGGTGGACGTGCGGGTCCTGGCAGCCACCAACCGTGACGTCGAGCAGGACGTGGCGGATGGAACGTTTCGCCAGGACCTGTACTACCGGCTCAACGTGATCCGAATCACGTTGCCCCCGCTCAGCCAGCGCCGAGAGGACATCCCAACCTTGACCGAGCAGTTCGTGCGTCGGTTTGCCGACGAAATGGGCAAGGAGGTCGTCGGTCTGACCCCCGACGCGATGAAGGCCCTCCAGCTGTACGATTTCCCCGGCAACGTTCGGGAGCTGGAGAACGTCATCGAACGTGCGGTTGCGCTCGCCGGTGCCCGCACGATTGGCCTCGGTGACCTGTCGGTGGAGATCAGTGGAGCGGTCGCCTCGCCTGGCAGCGCGCTTCTGCGGCTTCCCGAGACGGGCTGCGATCTGGACGGTGTTCTCGGCGAGGTGGAGCGGCGTCTGCTTCTCGAGGCGCTCGAGCGGACGGGGGGCGTCCGCAAGGAGGCCGCCAAGCTGCTCGGGATCACGTTTCGTTCGCTGCGATATCGTCTCGGCAAGCACGCCCTGAGCCCCGACGGTCTCGACGACGCGCCAGATTCCGCGGGGGACTGATTCAACCTGGTACGCCGTTCGCATGGAGTCTGCTCCGGAACGATGTACACTAACGGCATGGTGTCGCGACGGCGTGCCTGCTCGGCGGGCTTCACCCTGGCCGAACTGATGGTCGTGGTGGTCATCGTCGGCGTCCTGGCCGTGCTCGCGGTGGTGGGGATACGAGCCTACGTCATCGCTGCTCGGGCCAACGAAGCCGCGTCGGTGATTCAGGCCATTCGCGTCGCACAGGAGGCACACCGGGCGGAAACGAATACCTACCTCGATGTGTCGGACAGCTACACCTCGTGGCATCCCCGAGCAGTCCCCGACGAGAAATTTGCTCCATTTGGCGAGCCCACCAGCGGTACGCCGGCGCAGCAAATGCGATGGCGTCTCCTCGACCCGTCGGTCGCGGGGGAAGGTGTGCGCTGGGGATACGTCACGAAGGCGGGGCCGCCGGGGACTGCCCCGCAGCCCCTGGAGACCCGGCACGACAGCACGGTCAACTGGGGCGGGAGCCTGAATCGCTCCTGGTACATCATCCAGGCCCGGGGAGACACGGATGGGGACGGTCACTCCGTCTTCATGGCCGCAAGTAGCTTGACTGGCGTGGTCTACGACGAGTCTTCCGGGGACTGAGGGGCGTTCCCGCATCGAGCCAACCAGGCCTTCCGAAGCAGTAGCCTGGCGACCGGCCGGCCTTGTGTGACCTTCGACCGAGATTTGTCACTGGTTTCTGGTGCGGTGACAATTTTCGGCAACTGCCCAGCTCTCGCGTTCTTGATCCAACGGGGGTTGAGGGGATCCGTGGCTGGCCCGTGACTTGCATCGCCAGCGGGAACTCCTGATGGGTACTCGGACACAACGCGGATTCACCCTGGCCGAGCTGATGATCGTCGTGGTGATCATCGCCGTGCTGGCGACCCTCGCCGTGTATGGCGTGCGCAGCTACATCCGCATCTCTCGCACGTCCGAGGTGACCGCGATGGTGCAGAGCATTCGCGGCGCACAGGAAGCGTATCGCGAGGAGACGTTCTCCTACCTGAATGTCTCCGGCAACTACACCACGATGTACCCCGACGGAGCGCCCGACGGAACGAACAAGTTCTCGTGGGGGGTGGACTCTCCCCCGGGAGTGGGCGCGAAGTGGCTGGCCTTGGGCGTGATCCCTTCGGGGCCAGTCATGTTCGGCTACGCCTGCGTCGCTGGTGGACCGGCGGTGCAGCCGGGGAATCCACCAGATAGCGGGAAGACTTTCAACTGGGCCAACGCGACCGGTGAGCCCTGGTACGTGGTCCGGGCTGTCGGCGATCAGGATGGAGACGGGATCCAATCGGTCTTCGTCGCGTCGAGCTTCACCAACGAACTTTACTCGTATCGAAGAATGGAATGACGATTCTCCGCGGTCGGCGTCAGCTGGTCGACGGATGGGCGGCGGGACCGGTGGGGCCTGGCGCCGCGAAGGAATGGCCCCCCACCGGACAACGCATTTGAACAGGGAGAAGGATTCATGACACTGAAGAAAGGCTTGAAGCGAGGCTTTACCCTCGTCGAGCTCATGATCGTCGTCGCCATCATCGGCGTGCTCGCCGCGCTCGCGATCTACGGCGTACGACGGTACGTGTTCACCGCGAAGACATCTGAGGCGAAGGCGGGTGTCGGCCGAATGGCGAAGGATGCGGCCAATGCGTTCAACGGTGAGCAGATGGCCGGTAACATCGTCAGCCTCGGCAACACGGCGGCGAACTCGAACCAGCTCTGCGATAGCGCCACTGTATCCGTTCCGTCGACCGTGGCCACGGTTGCCGGGCAGAAGTACCAGAGCTCCCCGTCCGAGTGGCAGATCGACTCCGGGACACCCAGGACAGGGTTTGCTTGCATGGGCTTCTCGATGACGGACCCGCAGTACTACATGTACGACTACTCGACCTCGGGGACAACCACCGCGGGTTCCACGTTCGCTGCTTTGGCGCATGGCGACCTGGACGGTGACAGCTCCACTTCGAGGTTCGAGCTGCTCGGTCAGATCCAGAGCTCCACTGCGGAGGGTCTGGTCGTGACCGTGGCGCCGAACTTCAGCGAGACCGCTCCGCTCGAGTAGTCTCCGTGGCGTGACCAGTCCGAGTGAATGCCCTGGAAGCTGCGCTGTTTCCAGGGCATTCGCCTGTCCACCGTCGGGCCAGCGATGGGGGGCTGCGGTGTCCGTTGCGACGCGCGGGCGTGGCCGCTACCGTTGGCGTGTGCGTGCACTGACTCCCGTCGAGGCAGCGATCGTGGTCGCCGTTGCCGGTTCTGTTCTGGCCGTCACGCTTCCCGAGTTTCTGCGCAATCTCCACGCCTCCCGACTCGTGGAGCCGATCGACGGTTTGAAGCACATCGCGGAGCGAGCCTCGGCCCTGGCCGCAGGCCGACCGACGGAAGCGGCGTACCCGGCGACGGTTGCGCTGACTCCCGAGAAGGTGCCGCGGGGTGAACGGGTGCTCGACCCTCCCGGCACCTGGGACCATCCGACCTGGAAAGCACTGGCGTTCGAGCAGCGTGTCCCGCACGGCTTCTCCTTCGGATTCGAGAGTCAGAACGCGCCTGGGGTGGCGGTGTTTCGCGCATCCGCACATGGGGACCTGGATGGAGACGGCAACTTGAGCACGTTCGAGGTCGCTGGACAGAGCGTCGAAGGCGAGAGCCCGGTGGTCTTCGCCCTGGAAATGTATCGTGAAGTCGAGTGACCGACGACGCGGCTTCGCGACGCTCGCGGGGGTGGCCACGATGGCGGCTTGCGCGCTGGGGATCGGACTCGTGCGCCCCTGGCTGGCGGACCACTACCACGAGCTGCGGCGCGTGGATGACGTCTACGCGCTGCCCTCGCCGCAGCAGACCGTTGGGATCAGTCTGGGGTATCGCGCTGCGCTGGCCGACCTCATCTTCGCGAACACGCTCGTCGCCTATGGCATACGCACCGAGGAGGGCCGTCCCTTCGAGTTCGCTGGCAACTACCTCGAGACCTGCATCGCGCTCGATCCCAAGCTACGTGAGGTGTACTACTTCGCCGATACTCTGCTGACGCTCCAGACGATAAAACCCCGCCGCGAAGACTTCTACGAAGCTCGAAGGATTCAGGAGCGCGGTCGAGAGGAGTTCCCCTACGATCCCGAACTCTGGCTGGTCACTGGCCAGTTTCTGGCGTACCTGGCTCCCGGGCAGCTCGACGACGTGAAGGAGCGCATCGCCTGGCGGACGGAAGGGGCCCGGGTCATGGCCCGAGCCTGCGAACTCGCCGCGGGCGATGGGTTGATCATGCGCAAGTGCGTGGCGGCGGCCAGCACGCTGACCCGAGAAGGAGAGCGCGAGGCGGTGGTGCGAATGCTCGAGCGAGTCCTCGCGCTCTCGAGCGACGACGAGACGCGTCGCCGCGCTCGAGGTTGGCTCGAGAAAATCGGTCACGCCGTACCGGTCGCTCTGATCGAGCGTCAGACGAGGCTCAGCGCGGCACAGAGCGGCGACCTGCCGTTCCTGTCGCACGAACTCTACGTCCTCCTCGGCCCCCCATATTCGGCCCCGGCCTGCGCGGGGCGGAGTGACGCCGTCGGCTGTGCCACTTCATGGCCCGACTGGTTTCGCGAGCCCGAGATCTCGAGCTCGCAGGGAGGGACGGCGCCCTGATGATGAGGCGGGTGAGGGGCTCGGTGCGCTGACGCGGGGCGAGGGCGCGGGCGGCCCTACGGGAATCGCACCGCGGCGACGGAGTTGCCGCCAGGCTTGACCGACACACTCTGCACCTTGCGGCCGTACTCGGGGTGAACGAAGACGACGGTGTGGGTGCCCGGCGCTCCCGACCAGCGGGTGGGCGTACGACCGATGGGGCGCCCATCGACAATCACGGTCGAGACCGGGATCGAGTTGATGCTGATGCTCCCCTGTCCGGTGGCGGGAGCGGCAGGGGCTGGTTTTCGCGGTGGCGGCCGCGGTGCCGGCCTGCTCGGCGTCGGGGGACGTCGGACAACCGGCGGTCGTGCCGGGGGCTGGGAAGCGACTTCCTCCTCTTCTTCTTCCTCTTCGGGTTCGGTCTGATGTCGGGGGGTGAGATCCAGGGTGAACGTCTTGACGGCGACTCCGTCGTCGAAGGCGATCTCACGCGCGAAGTCGTGGAACCCCTCCTTCTTCGCGACGAGCTGGGGAATCGGTTTGCCCGGGATGATCTCCACTTTGATCGGGAGCCGGGTCAGCGTTCGCTTCTCACCGCCGGTGACTAGGTGAACCGTGGCGTCGCTCGAGTTGCGGCCCGGCTTGATGATGGCAAGACCCTTGACCACCTTGAGCTCTGGCTCGAGCAGGACGACCTTGTCCAGCTCCACGTCGACATCCTTCTCCCAGGGATCGTAGCGGCCGTTCTCATCGGCGATGCGCACCGAGTAGCGGCCCGGCTTCAATTCGGAGAGCGTCTTGGGAAGGGGACCCTCGTCGTGTCCGTCGACGCTGAGGCGCAGACCTGGCCCCTTGGTTGCGACCCGGATCCCGGTTCCCTTCGCCCGCGCGAGCACGATCTTGTACGGGTCGTTGTCCCCGGCTCGCAACTTGAGCGTCTCGGGGGCAGGCGCGGCGTAGCCAGGGGCTGAAGCGCGGACGATGTACATGCCGGGTGGTACCCCGGCCACTGGACACTGGGCCTTGTCGCAGCGTTTGACGATCGATCCGGTCATGTTCTCGACGAGGATCTCGACCGCGTCGACCGCGTCGTTGTTGGGACCGGCGACGGTGACTACGAGATTGGCCTTCCCGAAGGGCTTGACGACGAACAGCACCGCCGCCGCCACGGCGGCAATGGCGACCAGCGCCGCGAAGATGACCAGCATGCGACCCCCAGCGCCAGGCTCCGGCGGGGTGGGGATGGGGCGCGGTGCGGGGCGCGGCTCGGGCTTGGGCAAGGCCGCTGCGGCTCCCCCCGAGGCGCTGGCAATCGCTCCGGCCGCTCCGACCTTGTCGCGGCGCGAGGCTTTGTCGGGAGGCATTCCGGCTGCGGGAGGTGGGGCACTTCGCAGCAGCGCCTTGGCCGCGTCCTCGTCGCTGTCCTTGTCGTAGACGGCGGTCTTCTCGTCGTCGTCATCCCAGTCCATGTCTCCGCCCGGGTCCTGGCCCGGTGGCGGGACCTTGCTGGGAAGCGGAGGCGGTGGCAGCGACCCCGCCCGCGTTCGACCTGGGGGTGGAGCCGGAGGGGGTGGGAGCGCGCCGCTGGGGATGGGGCGAGTCGACGAGGGGGGAGCGATCGGGCCGCGGCCACCTCGCGCGCCGGTGGCGATCCAGGGGGGAGCGGAAGCCCCGCCGCCCAGGGGTGACGGGGGAGAGCCGGGCGGGGCAGGAGGAGGAGGAAGTCCCCCGGTGGGGGGAGCGGGAGGCGCACCAGCTTCAGAGGGCGCCACCATGGCCTGGTCGCCCGACTTCAAGCCGTCGAAGACGCCCAGGTCATTTTCGCCCTTGTCGCTCATTCAGCTGCTCTCCTGACCTTGCGGCGCGCGACCGCCGTCTGCGCGAGACGTATTTCCGCTGACCTGCGACGCATCGCCAACAACCTCCTGGATTGGACGACGGCCTGCGGGCTGGCTCTGAAGAATCGGCGGCAATGAGCGTACCTCCCCTTGGGCGCTTTGGCGAGGACCTTTGCCAGTTTTGCAGGCGGCGTACACCTCGGGTCCCTCCTCTTGGCGAACGGCGATCCTACGGTTTGGGCTTCTTGAAGTATCGAACTCGGCGCGCCTGAAGTGGATACCAGACGTCGGGATGGACGACGGGCGTGTCCTTGAAGACGCGCCGCGCCCCGGGACCAGGTTGGCGTACCAGTCGCAGACTCTGCTTGGTGAGCTGCACCGGGTGCCCACCAAGGTCCCGGACGCCGCCGATTGCGGCCCCAATGGGGCGGTCCAGCAACAGAATCTCGCGGCAGCCCCGGCGCGACATCAGTGACACCAGCAGCGCCTGGTCGTCGCCCTTCCCACGTTCCGTGGCGATCTCGGCGTAGAGGAGCATCCCGCCGGAAGTCAGAGCGACGGCTCCCAGCGCGTGCTCGGCACCGGGCTGTCCGGGGAGGAATCCGTTGGCGAGCCGGGCGGCGTGTTCTCCCGGCGCGGTGTCGCTGATCACGGCGGTGGTTCCGTCCAGCCAGAGCGTGGTCGCACCCTCCTGGCGCACTGCCTCACCGGTGAACGCCACCACGAGCTGGCTCAGGTCATCCGAGGTCCGGGCGACCCGGAGTCGGGACAGATCCAACTGGAGCAGTCGGACCTTCGTATCGGGTCGCTTTCCTTCGGGGCGTACCCATGTGGTGGCCATCGCGTGGGGCCAACCATGCTGTGGAAGGCCGTTCAACTTCCACCTTCCCTCCTCCGCCTCGGGGTCGGGGGCCCCGGAGCGAACCGGCTCGCCTGGCAGGATGTGGCGGAGCGTCAGGTAGAAGAAGTCCCGTGACTCTCTGCGGATGTAGCGCGGGAAGTTCATGAGCCCCATCATCCGCAGCATGCGCCGGCCCCGGAAGCGCCAGCCGGGCATCTCCGGCACCTCGCCTTCTGCTTCCCAGCGTCCATCGAGGTGTCGCCCGAGCGGTGCAATTTCCGCCGCTGGTCCCGCGCGGTAGAACTCCAGGCCCGTGTGACCTGCGTTCATGTCGAGGTGGATGCCGTATCGACAGCGGGCCCGCCGCATGACCTCGAGCAGATGCACATCGTCGGTGCTGGCTCCGTAGAAGTATGCGACGAAGCCCTCGTTCGTCATGCAGATCGCACTTCGCGTCGTCCGGGATTCGTGCTCCCAGCCCTCCGGCACACCGCCCCACCAGTTGCGTTTGTATGGGTTGAGAACGCCGTCCTGGAGCATTGGGGTCATGTTCTGGCGAAACGACACGACCTCCTCCGGCACGGTCTCGTCGTGAGGCCAGGTCCCGAAGCCGTTCGAGCCGTCCTCCATCACCGTGATGGTGGCGGCATAGGGCTTGGGTGGCAGATAGACGACCCCGTCCGCCATCATCCCGTATTCACCGTGCGTTGCCTGGAAGCCCCCATTGAGACCCGCGAGGAGGCGGCCCATCACCTCCGGCTTGCGTGGGACCAGTCCGGGGCCGGTCTCACCCGTTGCGCTCTTCGGCTCGACGGTTCCGCTCATCATGTGTAGCTGGACCTGTCGTGGATCCCAAACCGTCACCCAGATCTGGTCGAACTGTCGTTCGCGGTCGACGCGCAGGAAGGTCGTGACGAACGGGGCGGGCGCCTCGGGATTGGTGCGGATGAATGGATCGTTCTCCAGTGCGCGCCACTTGCCTTCCCCCTCGAGGGCAGTGCGCAGCGAAGTCTCGAGGGGGGCAGGTGGCCACCCCGTTTCCGGGTCGGTGTACTCGACGACCGGGATCTCCAGCAGTTCCCCCATCTCCTCCTTGACGCGTTGGCTACCGTCGTCGCCCGTGACGTTGCCGACGAATTGCTGGACTACGTCGAGGCCGCGAAACGCGACGGCCTTGACGATCTGCATGCGATCCTGCCCGAACCATGGCGCGTTGCGCACGCGATCCACGGCCCAGGTCACGACGTTGCCGGGCAGTGCCTGGTGGTGTGGCTGTTCCTGAACGAACCGAGCTCCGCGGATCTCGTCAGGGCCGTCCGTTGGGACAACGATGCGACGACCGTCTGCGCGGATGAGGAGAGCCTCGGGGGCGAAGGCGAGCTCGACCTCCTCCGCGGTGGGGTCGAGTTTGAAGGAGCGTCTGCCGATTCCCGCGCTCTGCCCGGTTTCCTGGAGATTCGTGATCTGCTGCTGCCAGCGCTTGGCGCGCGTCCAGCCCTCGCCTTCGCCGAGGGGTTCGCCCCGGAGATCTGCAAGATGCACGCTGAAGACCTGTTCGTCGCCGATCGTCCAGGCGACGCGCTGACCGTTCACCACGACATTGGACTCGTCGACGGCGGAAGTGTCGGAGACGTTGTGCAGCGCACCCAAGTCGAGTAGCCGCCCCTCGGGGGTGAGGCGAACGCTCGTCAGGAACACGTCACTGGGCTCGCCGTCGCGATGCGCGCGGAAGACGGCGCGGGGATGCTTCCAGAGCGAGCTGACGATGCCGCCGGGCGTCTCCAGCCAGAACACCTCCTGCGCGTCTGCCTTCAGTCCCCGATCCGCTAGGGCGGCGACGAGTGACGTGGACAGGCTGGGCTCTTGGCCCGCGGGGGTGGCCTTTCCCTGCTCGTGAATACCCCATGCCAACAGGCCCAGCAGTGGAAGGGGCCGGAGGGCGTGCAGGAGTCCGCGGAAAGGGCCGAACGATGGCATGGCAGTCGAAGGCAGACAGCGGGGCCCCCTGCCTGCTAACGCGCAGTGCGGTTACCATCTTCCAGCCACGGGGGCCAGCTTCCGCGCGCTGCGCCCGGGGGTTGACGGCCGGCTGCCAACCACGTTGGCTTATCCGATTCTTGATCCGGAACTTCCTCCTGAAATCGGCTCGGATGTCAGGCCGGAACATCGGTACGCTTCGTGCTACCTTGTTGTCAGAATGCGTCGGTCTTCTCGTCGCGCGTGGCTCGGTCTGGGGCTCGGCCTGTTTCTCGTTGGGGGCTGTCTGTCGCCAACGTTGCCGCTCCCTCCGCCGGACGAGCCACAGGTGGAGTCGGCTGGGGAAGGGCTCGTCATCCTCTCGGGAACGGTTCCCGAACCCGGCGTGCCGGTGATGGCGGTCAACAACGAGACCGGTGTCTATGCGGGAGACGACGCTGATGGGGCTGGCTGGTACGAGTTCCAGATCGCTGCGAAGCCTGGCGACCGCATGGAGATCTGGTACCTCGTCGGCAACCACCGAAGCGACGACCGCCGCTTCGAGATCCCCCGGTTCGGCCTCGAGACGATGGCTCCACCGACCGTCTCGCCGCCAGACGCTGACGGTTTGGTAAGCGTGTCCGGGCTGGTACCGGAGCCGCTGGCCCAGGTTTTCGTGGCCGCTCCCGGTGGCGTCCAAGACGTGAACTCGGATGCGGAGGGGAGCTTCTCTCTGCAGGTTGCCGCGCAGTCCGGCGACACCCTCGATCTCTGGTACAAGTTCGGCAGTGAGCTGAGCGACGTGATCAGCGTCGACGTTCCTTGACGGCTGAGCGCCCTCCTGGCGGGGACTCACGACGCCCAGCAGCGCGTCTCGGTCCGGGTCAGACGACGGTGCGCAGGGTCACGCGCCGGCCGTCGCTCGAGCGATGGGCGACGGGGACCGGGTCGCGGTGCGGAGGAGGGGCGATCGCGGTCTCGTCCACGACCTCGCCGAGCAAGTCATAGTCGGTCGTGTCCACCACCTCGACCGAGCGCAGTTCACCCGGCTGGACTGGGGCGCCCGAAAGGTAGACACAGCCGTCGATGTCCGGAGCTTGGCCGTAGTACCGGCCCGTCATCACCCACTCGTGCTCCTCGCTCGGCTTCTCGACGAGGACCTCCAGACGCTGACCAAGCAGCTGCTTCATGCGGCGCCGGCTGATGCGTCGCTGTAGCCCCATCAGCTTGCGGGCGCGTTGCTCCGCGACCCTCCGGGAGACGTGTCCCGGTAGCTGGTGGGACCGGGCTTCCGGTTCGTCGGAGTACTTGAAGACGCCGACCCGGTCGAGCTGCGCAAACGTCACGAATTGACAGAGTTCCTCGAACTCGAGGTCCGTCTCTCCAGGGTGCCCGACGATGAACGCGCTGCGCAGGACCAGGCCTGGGACCCGCTTGCGCAGCCGCTCCACCAGGGTGTAGAGGCGCTTGCCTCCGTGACCGCGCCGCATGCGGCGGAGCATCGCGTCCGCTGCATGCTGGAGCGGCATGTCGACGTAGGGCAAAACGCGTGGATGCTGTCCGATGAGCTCCACGAGTCGTGCGGTGAGGGTCTCCGGGTACAGATAGTGCAAGCGCACCCAGGCAATCCCGTCGACGGCGGCGATTCGCTCCACGACGTCCGCGAGCGCGACCTTCGTTGGCAGGTCGCGACCGTAGGCGACGGTGTCCTGGGAAATGAGGTTGATCTCGCGGACGCCGGCCGCTGCCAGTCGCTCGACCTCGGCGATCACGTCATCGGGCGGGCGGGACCGCTGCTTTCCGCGGAGCTTCGGGATCACACAGAACGAGCAATCGCGGTTGCATCCCTCGGCGAGCTTCACGTAGGCGCTGGCGCCGCGAGTGGTGAGGGTGCGCGGATCGGCCGCGCTGACGATCCAGTCTGCGGGGTTGCCGACGAGCAGGCGCGGGGCCTGGCCGTGCAGGACTGCCTTGAGGCGAGGCATGTCGCTGGAGCCGAGGAAGTGGTCCACCTCCGGCATCTCGGTGGCCAGTTCCGTCGAGTAGCGCTGGCTCAGGCAGCCCGTGACGATGAGCTTTCGGCACTGTCCCGCGCGCTTGTGTTCGGCCAGCTCGAGGATCGTCTCGATCGACTCCTGCTTGGCCGGACCAATGAACCCGCAAGTGTTGACGACGATGACCTCGGCGGCGTCCGGATCGCTGGTGTGGCGGTAGCCAGCCTGCTCCGCGATCCCCAGCATGACCTCGGTGTCGACACGGTTCTTGGGGCAACCCAAGCTGACGAAGTGGACTGACTTGCGGCGGGGCATCGCGGAAGAGGGGCTCCAGGCGAACCCGCCCGAGGGGCTGACTACCGCGACATCGCGGCGGTGAAGCGCTCGAACAGGTAGAGGGCGTCGTGGGGGCCGGCGGCTGCCTCGGGGTGATACTGAACGCTGAACGCGTTGGCGTCTGGAGCTGCGAGACCCTCGCTGGTGCCATCGTTCAGATGCAGATGTGTGGAGTGGGCCACCCCCTTCAGAGAGTCGACGTCGACCACGAAGCCGTGGTTCTGAAGCGTGATCTCGACCCGCCTCGTGGCCAGGTCCTGAACAGGCTGGTTGAGCCCACGGTGGCCGAACTTGAGCTTGTAGGTCTTGGCGCCGAGCGCCAGAGCCAGCAGTTGGTGTCCCAGACAGATCCCGAACAGAGGGCGCTTTCCAACCAGCTCTTGGATGGTCTTCACTGCGTAGGTCACCGCGGCCGGGTCGCCAGGACCGTTCGAGAGGAAGATGCCATCGGGGTTCAGCGCGAGGATCTCGCTTGCCGAGGTGTGGGCTGGGACGCCGGTGACCCGGCAGCCAGCGTCGACCAGACAGCGTAGGATGTTGCGCTTGGCGCCGAAGTCGAGCGCCACGACATGGTGCCGGTGTTCGGCGGCCTGACCGCTGGCACGGAACAGGTCCTCGTCGCGAAACGGGACGGCCCAGGGCTGCCGCGTTTCGTCGAACTCGTACTTGCCTGGTGGGGTGACGCGCGACACCAGGTCGAGTCCCGCCATGGCGGGTGCTGCCTTGGCGCGGTCGACGAGGGTGTCCACTGACTCCGTCCCGATGCACCCGTTCTGGGCGCCGTGGTCGCGGAGGTACCGAGTGAGGCGTCGGGTGTCCAAGTCTCCGATGGCGACGATCCCGTGCCGCTCCAGGTAGGTCTGAAGCGTCTCCTCGGAGCGCCAGTTCGAGGAGATCGGACTGGGATCGCGTACGATGAATCCAGCGACCTGCGGTCGGTCGTCGTTGCTCTCTGGATCGGCGGTGTTGATTCCCGTGTTGCCGATCTGCGGAGCGGTCATCGTGACCAGTTGTCCGCAATACGACGGGTCGGTGAGGACCTCTTGGTAGCCGGTCATACCCGTCGTGAAGACGGTCTCGCCGGTTGTCGTTCCTTCTGCACCCCAGGCCGTGCCGGGGAAGATGGTGCCGTCTGCCAGGGCCAGATGGGCCTTGCGCCTGGGTGTGTTCAAGCTTCGTCTCCGGTCGCGTCGTAGACCAGCTGGCCCTCGGCCAGGGTCAATAGGGCCTTCCCCGTCATCCGCTGCGTCATGAAGGGGCTATTGGTGCTCTTGCTCCTGATACCGGTCTCACTCGGTGTCCAGCTCAGCTCGGGATCGACCAAGGTCAGCTCGGCGAGCGCGCCTTCCGCAATCCGGGGGGGAGTGAGTCCGACAATGTGAGCGGGGCGTGTGGACATCGCCTCGACCAGTCGGCTGAGGCTGAACACTCCCTCGCGGACCAGTCCCAGCATCAGCGGGAGGGAAAACTCGAGTCCCACCAGGCCGGGAGCGGCGGCCGCGAATTCGCAGTCCTTCTCCAGTGGCGAGTGCGGCGCGTGGTCCGTCGCGATCGAATCGATGGTGCCGTCGGCCAGCCCTTCACGCAGTGCCTGCAGGTCGCCTTCCTCGCGGAGCGGCGGCGCCACGCGACAGGCGGTGTCGTAGCCGAGGCAGGCGGCGTCCGTGAGCAGCAGGTGGTGCGGGGTCACCTCGGCGGTCACGGACAGCCCACGGTTCTTCGCTTCGCGCACGAGCGCCACCGCGCCCCGGGTCGAGATGTGCGCGGCGTGATAGCGAGCACCGACGTACTCGGCGAACAGGATGTCGCGAGCGATGATCCAGTCTTCGGCAACTCGGGGCCAGCCGCGCAGTCCCAACCGCGTGCTGATCTCGCCCTCGTGCATGCTGCTGCCGGCCGTCAGTTCGTGATCCTCCGCGTGCTGGATCACTGGCAGATCGAAGTTCTTGGCGTACTCCAGCGCGCGGAGCATGACTTTGCTGGACAGCACACAGCGGCCGTCATCGCTGACCCCGACCGCTCCCGCCTCCTTCAGTTCGGCCATCTCCGTCAGCTGCGTTCCCTCGAGGCCACGGGTAACCGCCGCGATCGGGTGCAGTCGGGCGCCGACGCTCTCGGCGGCACGGGCCAGCATCAGCTCCGTCACCGCGCGCGTGTCGTTGACCGGCGCCGTGTTCGGCATGGCGCAGACATGGCCGAATCCTCCGGCGGCTGCGGCGGCGAGCCCGGAGGCGATCTCCTCCTTGTATTCGTGTCCCGGTTCCCGCAGGTGCACATGCTGATCGACCAGGGCGGGCAGCAGCCAACGGCAAGCACCGCTGATGACGCGCACGCTCGCTCCCTGCAGTCCGGCGCCTGCGTTCGGCCCGACTCGTGAGATGCGACCTTGCTCGACGACCACGTCGCAACGCTCGTCGAGACCGCGCGCGGGATCGATGGCGCGAACGTCGGTGAAGACAAAGACTCGTTCCACGGCCGCCGCGTGATAGCACGATGAGGTCGCGCGTGGCAGGGGGCCTTTCCGTCTGAGGCCGGAGGGCCGAAGGTGGGGTTTTTTCCCTGCTTGAAGGGGCGAAACCGAGACGAGGGCGGCGCTGGCGCCGCCCCCCGGCTACCTGAGAAGCCGCCGATGGAGGGGACGTGCGGGTGGAACGACGCTGGCGGCGAGGGGAGTCGGTCAGACCCGAATGGGGGCGCGACGGATCACGTTGACCAGACAGCCGATGGTCCCGTGGAAGGCATACACGGAGCGAACGTGGACTGGGCGAACCTCCCAGCCGAGACGTTCGTAGGTGGCAAGTGCCTGCTGGTCGAGCTCCGGAAGATCGTAGACGGGAACCCAGGCAATGCGCCGCTCCCCCCAGGTGCCCAGCACGCTGTTGGTGTAGGCCATGTAGGTCTTGTCGAGAAAGGGGATGGAGGGGAGGCGGACGACGGTGAATCCAGCCTGCCGGAGGGCCTCGGCGGCACGGTCGTGGCGCTCGATCATCGTTGCCGAGAAGTCGGCGCGAAGGGGACGTTTGGTGTCTGGGTCGAGCTCCCCGGGGAGGAACTGATTCCCCACGACCTGGCGCGCCAGGCGCGGGTCTCCGACGAGCACCACGTCGCGGCCGGCGTGTCTCCCGAGCGGCATCATGTACATCGAGAGGTGGTGGCGGGGGACGTCGCCTTCCCTCTGCCCCAGCACGATCACGTCGGTGCCCAGGAGTGGCTCGAGTCGCTGCTCGAGGTCCTGGGGGGTGGCGAGCTGGCGCTGCCGGTTCTTGGCGAGGAGGTTCACGTCGACGACGACGCCGCGCCGGGTCACGGCAAAGTCACCGGCATCGAACTCGAGTGGAAGTTGTCGCACGACGAACTGGGGTCGGCGCGCGGCGAAGGCAGCGACGGTGTGCCAGTCGTTGCGTCGCCGCTCCCACGTGGCGGAGGGGGGGAGCGGAGTGAGGAGTGTGGTGAGCGGGATGTCTTCCCCCGGCTCCAGCACGAGGGCGCGGTCCTTCGACCACGGTGAGATGGGGCCGGGCACCGTGACGACACGGGTTCGCGCGTTCAGCCCCGGGTCGATGGTATCGAGGAAGCGACGCACTGAGGGGGCACCGGCGTCGCGGGTCACGATGGCGATCAGCCGAGTGTCGCTGGGCAGGGTGCCAAGCAGGTCGTGGTAGGGTGCGCGGAGCTGGGGTTCGATCTCGGGGAGGTAGTGAAAGACGAGCTCCGTCAGCGGTCCCGCGTCCTCGGCGAGTGGGGGGCCGCCCAGTCTGTCCGGTGCGGCCGACACTGCCGTCTCGACGGGAACGAGTTTCAGCACGCTGCAAGTGACGAGTAGGCCGAGCAGAACCCCCGCGACTGCGGCCGGCAGTCGGTGCCGCGCTCGCATCATCTAGCCCGCCGGTTTGAGCTGGACGCTGAGCGTGCTGAACGCGAGCGCGGGGCGCGGCGACGGGCGGGACGGTTGCTGCCTCCGTGCTGAATTCGTCTGCACGGCAGGGGGTGGGGGCGCCTGTGCGTCCAGCTTGGCGGCGAGGGGGGGCGGCACCGGGAGCTGGCGGGTCGCCTCCGCCCGGGGTGGGACACTGAAGCTCTGGCGCTGCTGCCACACGACCTCTGGTATCGGGGCCACTCGGGACATGGGTGACCCCTGCACTTCCGACACCATCGCCACCAGGCTGCAGTTGTGGGCCACGGTTCCGGTGTTGCGTGCGCGGATTTCCAGGACCCATTTGCCCTTGGCGTCGCGGACAAGCTGCCCTTCGGCGATGACCGTCGGGGCCACCTTGGTTCCCGGGGCGATCCATATCGCTACCTGGTCGCGGTCGGCGTGAGTCGTCCGGGGCCATCCGAGGGTGATGCCGGCCGCCGCGGTGAGCGCGGCACAGCCGATGAGGGTGCGCAAATAGGGAGGGAGAATCGAGCTGGGCATGATACCCAGGGGTCGCTGGAATCCGCTGCAGTGTGACCTCGCGGCGGTCGATTGTCGTTTTCCCGTTCCGGAGCTGCGTGCGCTCGCGCCCCAGTTCGAGACGGATGACCGCACACCGCTGGCTCAGCAACGCCGGCCGGTTCTGGGAGCAGACCTCAGGCGGTGGCTCCGCCGCAGCTCGAGCCGCTCCCGGCGGTGCAGCCGAAGCAGTGGCGATCGACGCGGATCGGACGGCGTCCGAGGCGCCGCTCGTCGAACTGGGTGATGTGGTTGCCGGCGGCGCGCAGCTCGAGCATCTGGTTGAAGTCGCAGTCGTAGAGCGTTCCGTCCCAGGCCACGCTGAGCGTTGTCCGGCACATGACGGCGCGCGCGGCGGCGGGGTTGAAGGCGGCCACCAGTCGTTCCAGGTAGCTCTCCAGGTTGTCCGTCTCGAGGAGCCAGGCCAGAAAGCGGGACACGGGCATGTTGGTGATCGTGAACAGGGAGTCGAAGCGGACGCCGTGGAGCCGCGCGAGTTCGCGCTTCCACTCCAGCTCGAGCGACGCCTGAGATCCGGGCAGGTAGGCACCGACGGGGTTTGTCACCAGGTGCAGCTTGAGACCGGACTGACCGTCGCCGTAGCCGACCGCGTTCAGCTTCCTCAGGGCCGCGATGCTCTTCTCGAACACCCCCGTGCCGCGCTGCCGATCGGTGCCAAGCTGCCGGTAGTGCGGGAGCGAAGCGACGATTTCCACGCCGTGGCGAGCAAGGTACCGGGGCAGGTCCGCGTGTGCGCGTGTCTCGATGACGGTGAGGTTGCACCGATCGATGACGTGCCGGCCGAGTTCGCGAGAGCGTTCGACGAGGAAACGGAACTGCGGGTTGAGCTCCGGCGCCCCTCCGGTGATGTCGACGGTCGGGATGTGCGACCGCTCGAGCGCGAGCATGCAGGCCTCGGCCGTTTCTCGAGTCATCGCTTCGCGGCGATCGGGGCCGGCGTCCACGTGGCAATGTCGACAGGTCTGGTTGCAGAGCTTGCCGACGTTGAGCTGCAGTACTTGGATCCCGGTCGCGGTGAGCGGCGCGAGCCCGACCTGGGCGAGCGCCGTAGTGAACTCCGTGGCCAGGGGGAGTCGTCGGAGGGCTTGGAGTTGCTTCTCGGGTTGGGCGAGGGGTTGTCCCTGGGACTGCAGGGTCTCGAGGTGCTGGGCGGGTTGGGTCATGAGGATGGCTACATCCCAAGCTTTTCGGCGTGGCGACGCATTTGGACCCCGTGAACCAGCGACGCTCCGCCTCGAATGGCGCAGGCGACGTGAACGGCCTCGGTCATCTGTTCCACGTCCGCTCCCTTCTCGAGGGACTCCGTCGTGTAAGCGTCGATGCAGTAGGGGCACTGGACGGCGTGGGCGACCGCCAGCGCGATCAGAGCCTTCTCTCGTGCCGTGAGCGCCCCGTCGGCGAAGACGGCGCCGTAGTACTCGAAGAACTTCTGACCGAGGTGTGGCGCGTGCTCGGCGATCGAACCGAAGTGTCCCAGGTCCTTGGGGTCATAGTAGGTCTTGCTCATCTGGTGGTCCTGAAGTCGCGGGATGGATGTCGGGACGGATTTCACGACGATGCCGGCGGTGGTTTGCCGTGACAAGCTCGGCGCCATTGTCGCTACGCAGCTGTCGCCAAGAGGTTTCGGTGGTCCGCAGTGGTCGGTCGGCTCACCGTCCGAGGCTCGCGTCCTCCGTCGGAAACCGGCCAGAACCAGGTTGCGCTTCGGTGCTACCGTGAGCTAGACCCTCTGCCCCCACGCGAAGGTGGCGGAACTGGCAGACGCGCTAGATTCAGGTTCTAGTGCCCGCAAGGGCGTGGAGGTTCAAGTCCTCTCCTTCGCACCGAAACACGCCGTCGCAGCTCGCGATGGCGTGTTTGCATTTGGCTACGCGCCAGCATCCACAACAACGCCGCGCACCACGTGGCCAGCAGTGACCGATCAGCGGGGCGGTTCGCTGGGGTTGCCGTGCACTGGGTCGCCGCCGCGGTGGCAGGCGGGGACCCGTACAGAGCGCGCATCACGCGTCGGTCGGAGGCGGTCGGCGAGCGCTTGTGGGTCTCGCAGGCGCTGGTGCAGAAGTACATCGTGCTCAACCCATTCCGGTCGTCCTCCCCAAGCCCGAAGAAGTGTCCGGCCTCGTGGGTGAGCAGGCTCTGAAGGTCGTATCGTTCGCCACAGGCCTGCTGCCGCGGAGGTCCGCTACAGGAAGGGCCGGAGAGCGCGTGGGCTTGCGCGACATCAGCTAGTGGGCGCTCGCGCTGGGACAGGTCCGCGGGTTGGTCGGCGAGTGACCGGGAGGGCAGCAGGCTCGCCATCGGAGCTCCGCTCAGGAGCTCGACCGGATAGAGGGTGTTGATGATGATGTCCGCCTCGACGATCTCTCCGGTGTTGCTGTTCGAGAAGCCGATGGTGACCGCCAGGTCCCGGTGGTGTCCTGGGAGGGTGATCGGAGCCAGCGCGATCGCGTTGATGCCGTCCGGTGTCATCGGTACGTTCACGCTCGGTCGGACCTCGACGACGACTGGCGGCGCCCCCGCCGGCTTCCAGGCCGCGAACGCCTCGGCGATGGCGCGGGGGGCCCCGGGACTGAGGGTGGTCAGTCGTTCATCCACGTGCACGGTAATCGGGGCTTGCCGCCAGCGCTGGATCCTTCCGGCCGACGTGATCTTCTGGGTCGGGGCACCCGAGACGATCCGCGGCCGAATGTCGGGACTCGGTGTATGCCGCATACCGCCGAGCAGTCCGGCGATCAGCACCCCGGCCACCCCGACGGATATCGCCACGGGCCGGTGGCGTCGCCGGCGTCCCGGCTCGCGAGCGGCGTGAGGCCACTGGGTACGCGAGGTGGCGCGGAGACTGTGGCTTGCGCTGCCCAGAGTTCGGGCGCGATGACGGGGAGGGGACACGGAGCGCTGGGACATTCGCCGTCAACAGATTGGATCGGCCAGCGGCGTCCGCCCTTCACCCCCACACGGTGAATTCGCCGCAATCTGCTCGTCAGCCGGGCGCTTGCTCCCACTTCTGCGGTATCTTCGGGCAGTGGCTCACTCCGATGCACGAGCGGTTCTTCCCCCCACGACGCTGGCGGGGATGCAGGTGGACGTCACCAACCGACTGGGCGCGCTGACCCCGGCGACGATGACCGGGCTCAAGGCTCTGGACCACATGCTGGCCGGGGGGATCCGGACGGGGACGCTGGTCAATATCTCGGGCGCTTCTGGCGTCGGGAAGACTGCCCTGGCACTGCTCATCGCCTACATGGCAGCGCGTGCTCGGTGCGGCGTGCTGTTCATGAGTCAGTCGCTCGACCAGACCGAGGTGGTCGCTCGCATTGCGGCCCGCGCCCTGTATCGCGAGTACCCGGAGACCCAGATCCCCTATGGTGCCATCTGGTCGGGGCAGTCCTTCCACGACGAGCGTACCCGGCGCCAGGTCAACGCCGCCATCGAGACTGCGCTCGAGAAGGTCGGTGGGTCACTCTACCTGCACTCCGCAGAGGCGGCCGAGGACACGGCGACTCTGGGTGCGCGTGTCGCTCACCTGTGGAACCGCTACGACCGGGTGGTGCTCGTGATCGATGGGATCGAGGCTCTGTTTGCGCACGCGGGTGGCGAGCCTTCCCGGCTGCTGGCCGCCAACGCGAGCCTCGACAGCCGTGTCTCCCAGGTCGCCTACGAGCTACGCGCACTTGCCGACCACGGTTGTGCGGTGGTGACCACCTCGCAGGCGCGCCAGGCGGATTCCGTCGCGCATGCGGCTACACTGTCGTGCGAACTGCGCGCCGTCGACCGTCCGTTGCAGACCGCCCCGGCGCGCAAGGTGGCGTTTGGCGCGCGACCGGTCGATCTGGTTGTCACCAAGAACCGGGTGGGAGCGACCGGGATCGTGCCGCTGGAGTTCGTGGCCGGTGCCAGCGTGTTCGAAGATCGCGCTCCTTGACCCGACTCGATGGGTTTGTAGCCCACGCCGGGTTGCCTGCGGTCCGGGCGTCGAGGGCGGGGATCACTCAGCGACCAGGGAACAGCCAGCCCAGGAGGAGTAGCAGGGCTACCAGCAGCAGGATCGGCGCCAGGAGCCACCACGCGACGGTCCACCATGCGCTTTTCAGGGAGCGCCCGACGCGTCCCTCGCAGCGCCTACAGATCGCGTAGGGCTTCGTGCCTCCCGCGGTCAGCACGCAGCAGTCGCCGCAGAGGGGCGCGCGACAGCGCGCACAAGGGCCCACCGCGAGGGTTCCGCAGTCGACGCACCGCGCCGGCGAATCGCCGAAATCGTGCTGCTGGAGTACCATCGGTAAGTGCCTGAAAATGCAGTGCCAAAATCCTACGTAGCCGGCTCGGGAGTGGCAATCCCTCAGCGGGTGATTACGTTCCACGACGATGTTCGAGCAAGGCTACTGGCGGATCGGGCGCATTCGTGGCGTTCCAGTGCGCTTCCACTGGACCGTTCCAGTTGGGGCTTTCCTCTTCGGCCGCTTCGAGTTCGTGCCCGCCTTCTGGCTGGCGTTCATCCTTATCGTGCTGGTGCACGAGCTGGGGCACGCGGCCATGGTGTGGCGCTACCGGCACCGCGTGATGAGCATCGACGTGACCGGATTTGGCGGGCTGTGCCGCTGGAGCGGCCAGCCATCGCGCTTCGAGCGTGCGGCGATCGCCTGGGGTGGAGTACTCGCGCAGGCACTGCTGCTGGTGGTCGCCCTGATCCTGCTACTGACGGGGGTCTGGACGGTGGTTCCCGGCGGGGGACAGCTGGCCGGAGCACTGATTCACACGAACCTGATGATCATGGTTCTGAACCTCGTCCCGCTGCCCCCGCTCGATGGCGCGGAGGCGTGGCGCATCCTCGGCATGGTACCGGACCTCTTTACCCGGCATCGGGCGCGCCGCCATGGTCGCGCCCTGTGGCAGCAGGTCTTGCAGCAGCCTGTACCGAAGCGGCGGGTGGTGCGGCGGCGCCCGTCGGCGCCGCCGGAGCCGGGCGCGCCGGAATCCGGACCGCGACCCGCACCGCCGGGCGGCGCTGGGCCGGTGCAGCGCGAGCTCGCGGATCTGCTCCGTGACATTGGCACCGAGGCCGGCCGCGCGCGTCGCGGTGGCGACCAGAATTGACGCCCGGCCCAGGTGGGGGGGGCGTGGGTCTACCGCCAGAGGCAGCCGGCGCTTGCCTCCCGGGGGCACGTTTGAAAAGCTGCCCGTCATGCATGGCAAACTGCGGTGTTGGATCGGGCTGGGCGGCGTCGTGGGTGCGGTCGCTTGCGGCCCCGCAACACGGGGGGCAGTGGCGTTCGACGGGCGAGCCCGGACGCGTGTCGTCGAGGCGAGTCAAGTGGAGGAGGTTGCGGAGCTCCCGCAGGGCTACCGTTCGCTGGGGCACGTGACTGCGAATTGCACGTTGATCACCGGCGCTCGCGAACTCCGGGGCGCCTGGCTCAGCGATGTGGATTGCTCCGAATCCAGGCTGCGGGCGGCGGTCCGCGAGCGCACTGCGGCGGTCGGCGGAGAGCTGCTGGTGGGGCTTGCGTGTAGCTCCCAGCCGCTTGGCAAGCGGCGGGAGGTCGAGTCTACCGCGATCCGCTGTGATGGGGTGGTGGCCCGACCTGCCGGCGAGGCGCGGGCGCTCGCTCCGCGTCCCGCCGCAACCCAAACGCTCGAAGCCCCGCTGGCCCGCGAAGCGTGGCGGATCCGGGTCGACTACACCAGTGCGCCCGACGAGGCGCCGCGAGCGCCGCGTCGCGGTGACGCGGTGGGTGAGCTGGCTGAGCTGCCGCCGAACTACCGCCGCCTGGGCGATCTCGTGACTCGTTGCGATGCGGGCTGCAGTGAGCGCGGGGCATACGAAGGGCTGCTGGTTGCGGCGGGGCGAATGGGTGCCAGTGACATCGCTGAAGTGGGGTGCGTGCGGCAGGGGGAGGGCTGGCTGTGTACGGCGGTGGCGGGTGGCTATCGCGTCGACCCGCAGCAGGACCCTGCGGCGCGGTGACCGCTCTTCCGGCGCTGAACCTCTTGCTCGTCCGCCACGCTGAGAGCGAAGGCAATGCGCGCGGTGTGCTCCAGGGGCGACTGGATTTCGAGCTCACCGTGCGAGGGCGCCAGCAGGCGCATCGCCTGGCTCGTTGGATGCGGGCCCAGCGCGTCGGGTGGGATGCCGCCTACTGCTCTCCATCGGCGCGAGCCGCGCAGACCGCGGAGATCCTCAGCGAGCAGCTCAGCCTCCCCGCCGCGGTCCCCGATCCTGCGCTCTACGAGCTCGCCGCGGGAGCGCTCGAGGGGCTCGATCACGCTGCGATGTGTCAGCGCTTTCCCGGTATTGACCGTCGTCCGCTGACCACTCGGGGCGACTTCGCCGAGTTCGGGGGAGAGAGCTATGAGGCGGTGAACGCGCGGGTGGAGGCGTTTCGTTGCCGAGTCGAGGCGAGCCATCGCTCGTCCGCCCGC
>JBNLDK010000057.1:0-6250 GCA_050304295.1 Polyangiaceae bacterium | reverse complement strand
TTCGCGCGCATTTGCGGGCACATGGCTACCCCCCGCCCACGCTCCGCCGCTGCGCCTCGCCGCCGCGCGTCGCCGCCGCGCCTCGCCGCCGCTTCGCCGCCGCGCCTCGCCGCCGCGCTTCGCCGCCGCGCCTTGTCGCCGCGCCTTGTCGCCGCGCCTTGTCGCCGCGCTTCGCCCTGGTCCCGCGCGCGCTTCGCCGCCGCCTTGTCGCCGCCGCGCCTCGCCGCCGCGCCCCGCGCGCTTCGCGGTCACTTCGCCGCCGCGTCTTGCCCTCGCCGCGTGGTCGCGTTGCTTGGCTTCGACTTCGGTTGAGCCGAGGAGCGCGTGTCCGTCGTTGGCGAGACCCCCACCGACCTGCCGGAAGACACCGAGGTCGAACTGGTCTGGTCGAGAAGCCCATCGACGACGCCACTGACGACCTCGACGACGAGGAACGGGCCGCCCCATATCGAGAGCTGGAAAAGTCCGTTGCCGAGGTGGAGGCCGGCGCCGAGCTGATCGACGCCGAGCTGATCGACGCCGAGCTGCGACGCCGAGCTGATCGACGCCGAGCTGATCGACGCCGAGGATGTGCTGGCCGAGTTGCTCGGGAACGCCGGGTGAGAGTCCGCTTCAGTCGCCGCGTTCGTCGGCGCGCGAACGTCATCGAGAAGTGGTGGCGAGCCGGTGCGAGGCAAGCAGGTGCAGCGGCTGCTCCTGCCGGAGAGTGAGCAGCATCCGGAAGCTGAAGCAGATCCACGAAGCCACCCACCTGGCGGCCTGTCTCGACCGGCCCTTTGTGCGGAAGACGAGCCCGGCTGACCTCGACCTCGACGCTGACGAGGAAGCCTCGTAGCCACTGCCCCCGTGGAGGACTACACTTTGGAAATCATGCAGCCGCTGAAGGCCACAGTCCGCAACGGAAAGCTCGTCGTCGACGAGACGCCCACCGACCTGCCCGAGGGCACCGAGGTGGAGCTGGTCGTGGTGGAAGACGAGCTTGACCCCGACGAGAAGGCCCGCCTGCTCCAGGCCATCGAGGATGGCGAGGAGGACATCGAGCGGGGCGACTACATGGATGGCTTCGAGTTTGTTGCTCAGCTGAGAGCCAAGCGTGAAGCTGCAAGTCGGTAAGCGGGCTCAGCGGCAGGCGGATCGGATCGAGGACTGGTGGGTCGAGAATCGGCCAGCAGCCCCGACGCTTTTCACCGACGAGCTCGAAGACACCTTCCGACTGATTTGTCACAGCCCTGGCGCAGGCATCGGGTGGCCGACGCAGCGGCGTTCCACTTTGCGCCGCATCCTGATGCCGAAGACGGAGCACCACATCTACTTCCGAGTGGACGAGAAGAAACAAGTCGTCCACGTCCTGGCCGTCTGGGGTGGTCCTCGTGGCACCACTCCGAAGCTCTGAGCCCCTCAACCACCCTGACTCCGAAGAAGTACGGGGTGGCGAGATGAGGTGGAAGGAGCCCCGGAAGTCGGGCACTCGCCCGGGTAGGTGAGCAGTGGTCCCCCAGCGCTCCGCCGTTGCCTCCGTCTCGCCGCCGCGCCAGCCGGGTCACCGGCAGTGCCGTCGACCGGGACCGCGTCCATGCCCGCGCCCATGCCCGCGGGGGGCAGCTGTGCGGGAGCGGAGGAGCATCATGGAATGCTGGGTTGTCCTGCCGCGCCCAGGCAAGCCGATCCGAGGTGCTTTCGGGGACGTTGGAGGTGTTCGCACTCCGGTGGAAGGGAGGAGCCCTCCGCCCGTGGGTGCGGCCGGTTGCAACGCGGTCTGGTACTACTCACACGTCACCCCCCTCGTCTCGTGGAAGAGCTCGACGTTCACTGCGCCGGCGTTGGGGTCGTGCGTTCCAACGACAAATCCATTGGCGCTCTCTATGCAAGAGGAGCCCGGCTCGGCCTCGCAGAACAATCCCTCTGGCGCCACCCACCACGGGGACTGAACTCGCGCAGTGTAGACCCCGGCAAGCAGGGGACGAACGTGCACCGCGACCCGATCATCCGCGCAGCCGCGGAACTGCGGACCCTCGACCGGAATCCTCACCACCCCGTTCCGGTCAACCATAATGACTTCAGCCTGCTCCGACCCGTCCAGGTCACAGTGCTGCGTACTCACATATCCACAGCGGTAGTCACAGTTCACGTCCGTGTCCTCCAAGCACGGATCGCCCGGCTGACAGATCCCGTCGCCGGCGCACCCCGCGGGGCAGTCCTCGATCAGCTCGGCGAACACGCCGTCGGCGTCGCAAGCCATCGAGGCGCGCTCACTGCAGAACGGGTGACCCGGCAGCTCCCCCGCGCATTCCTCCTCGGGGGTCTGGCATGAACCCGCGTTGATGCCCGGCTGGCTGCTGCAGAGCTCGGCACCCGTGCACGTCTGGTTGACCACCCACTCGCCGTCGGCGCTGCAGATCAGGGTGACCCGCTGTGCGTGACCCGCGCACGCGAGCGCCGCGGGAGGTGAGCAGGGGTCCCCGAGCAGAGCGACCGCGCGATCGGGCTCGGTGCCCCCGGTGCCGCTGCCACCTGCACCGGCCGCGGCGACCAGTCCCGCTCCGCCGTCGCCTCCGCTGGGCGCCGCGCCACCATCGTTGACAGGTGGCGCGCCCCCTCCGTCGCCGCCGACCGGGGCCGCCCCGCTGTTTCCGGTTCCGCCCATCGCAGCGCCGCCCCCAGTCGCGCCCACGCCCGCGGTGGCGCCGGAAGGACCGCTTCCTCCGGCTCCGCCGGTCGCGCCCCCCGAACCGCCCGACGGCGTCGCGTCGCCGCCCGTCCCGCCTTCGCTGCCCCCGCTCGCCCGGGCGGCACCAGTGCCATCGCCACGCCCAGATCCCGCAGCGCCCCCCGACGCGGTGACGGCCACGCACTCTCCGTCCACTTCCGTCGTGCCGCTGCCGCACGTCAGCCCGCCCCCCTCGGCGGACGAGCTGCCACCACAGGCCGCGGCACCCGCAGTCGCGGCGAACCCCGCCGCGACTGCGGTCACCCACGCGCTCGACTTCGCGTTGCGCGTCGTGCGCTTCCGGACCCGTGCACCCAACCCACCACTCACGACTCGATGCCCCAAGACCACCATCCCATCCGACGCAGCGTGTGCTGTCCGTCGCAGAGGGAGGGCGCGCGAGCCTCGAGACGAGCGCCACGAACCCGGGCGGCGCCTCCCACACCAGCTTCCCGATTATCAGGAATGGCAGAAGAGGGGTAGCCGTTGGGCGAAGATTTCCTCAGCCGCCGCGGGCCGCCTCTGGTGCTGCCCCGGCGCAGGAATTCCAAGCTCGTGGGGATCCTGGGCCCAATGGCGACCACCGGAGGGCGTGCTGATGGTGGCGGATGGTGCTGCCGCCCAGGACGGGGTTTCCCGGAGGGCCACAGTCACTGGAAGCTCAGCGACAAGATCAACCGGTCCTTGAGCTGGATGCCGGCTTCATGAATCGGCTGGCTGTAGTGCGTGAGGAAGTGGTCTCGCTCCACGGCCACCACCCGAAAACCGGCGCGCTGATAGAAGGCCAGCTGGTAGCCAAAGGTACCCGTGCCCAGAAACAGCTCCCGCGCCCCGGCGTCGCGGGCCTGCTCGATGACATAGAGGAGGAGCTTCGAGCCCGCTCCCTGCCCCTGGGCCTCGGGTAGCGTGGCGATGTTCACGAGCTCCCACCGCCCGTCATCGCCGGGGAGTAGGAGGCAAGCCGACAGGATCTCTCCGGCCCGGCGCGCTACGAAGCCACGGCAGCGGTCGCGGTATCGGCCGATGGCGAGCTCATCGGGGTCCGCCTCCAGCAACAGGGACAGGGGGATCCGAGACGGCTCGCACGGTTGGCATTCGATGGGAGTCATGGTCGTTGGTGCAACGCGATCCTCGCGCGGCTCGGGGATGCCCACAGACCGCTCGACGAACTTGCTCTTTGCGTGGGGCTCACGTTCGGGCAAGCGGCGCCCAGCACCGATGAAAAGACAGAACAGGTCGGGGATTCTACTCGAGAACGCATGGCATCGGTCCCAAGATCAAGGAAGCCGCTCAGGCGATCGCTCCGGGGAATGTGGTGGCGGTTCGGAGGGTGCTACGAGCTGGGCGGATCGGGAGACGGCCCGGTCGATGTGTCGAAGCTGCGGTCGGTCGGTGAGCTCCGCAAACACTGAAGTGCCGGGAGTGGTCGCGTTCAGCGCGTATCGGGACGGTTGTGGTTCCACGATGGACCCCGACTCCCTCGTCGCGATGTAGTTTGGCCCGTCTATCTTGCCGCCGCTCACTGCCCGACCGCCGCGCGAATGGCCGCGACCACGCCCGGCAGTTGCTCCATGACCTGCGCCGCTTCGACCCGGAGCACCCGATACCCGGCCCGCTCCAGCGCCCGCTGCCGACGAGCGTCAGCTGCCCGGCGCTGCGCGTGGTACCCGCCATCCACCTCGACGACGAGGCCAGCGGCTGGAGCCAAGAAGTCCACGATGTACCGATCCGCCACGACCACTTGGCGCCGGAACTCCACCCCGAGCTGCCGGCAACGGAGCCGCGACCACAAGAGCGCCTCCGACGGGGTGGCTTGCGCCCGCATGCGAGCTGCGCGCTCGGCGAGCTGTTGTGACCGACGACTGGCGTGACGCTGAGCAAACTGTGACATGAGCGATCCTCCTCGCGTGTGGGGGGCCGGGTACGCCCTCGCTGGCGCAGGTCCCATGCCACGCCCCCACCTCCCAGCACCGCCCCCGCTCGGGCGTGGCATGTGGCGTGCGCCGCCCCCAGCGCACCCGGCCCCCCACACGCGAGGAGACGCCGACGGTCACCGCTGCTTCCGCCAGCCCGCCGCGCCCAGCGCACGTTGCACGCTCGCCACGAGGGCGGAGTTTGCGGCGCGTGAAGCGTCAGTCGCACCGTACCGCGACCCGACACGGCGTCACCCGTCCGACAAACCCCACCAGCCCAATCCCACCCTTGCAGTCCGCCCCCGCCCCACCCTCTGCGGCACCCCCATGCGGGCAGAGCCCGCATTTGGGGGTGCCGTCCGCGCGGAGCGGAGCGAGCACGGACATCGCCCCGCGCCGCCCCCCACCCGGGGGCAGCTACTCCGCGAGCGCGGCGTCGATGCGCCGCTTGAAGGCGGAGGCGGGTTGCGCGCCGGCGACGAAGTAGCGGTTGATGGAGAAACCGGGGGTGCCCGTGATCCCCGCTTCGCGTGCCACCGCGAGGTCGGCGTTGACCGCTGCCTGGTGGATCCGCTGGTCGAGCGCGCGGCGGAACCGCGGCAGATCCAGTCCCTGTTCGGCAGCGATCCGTTCCAGTGATGCACGGCCGAGCCCGTCGGGCTCGGACTGGACCGCGAAGAGTCGATCGTGGAAGCGCCAGAACCCGGCGTTGCCGCGCTGGGCGAAGGCCTCCCGGGCGGCTTCGGCTGCCAGCGCGGCGTCCTTGTGGAAGGCGAGGGGGAGATCGCGCCACACGATCTTGAGCCGGCCCGGGTACTCCGTCTCGAGCTCCTGGAGCGTGGGACCCACGCGCTTGCAGAACGGGCACTGGAAGTCGCTGAACATCTGGATCACGACGGGGGCGTTGGGTGCGCCGCGATAGGGCTGGTTGGATCCGGGCGCTGGGACCGGTTTCTCCTCGAGCGGCTCGGGGCCCCGGGCGTCATTCATCAAGATGTCATAGACGCGACTGCGGGGGGTGCCGCTGGCCACCATGCGGCGCGCGGCAGCCAGCTGGTCCTGCACCAGCTCGTCGAACTTCGCGAAGGGCTGGGCGCCCGTCAGTCGCCTTCCGTTGACGAAGAAGTGGGGCGTTCCTCGGGCCTTCAGATCGGCAGCCAGCGCCATGCTGGCCTCCACCTTTCGCAGTTGCGGTCCTGCTACGAGCTCCTCTCGGACCGTACCCCAGCGAATCCCGAGCTGTCCGCAGAGGGCTGCGAGGTCGGTGTCCTCGAGCCGTTGCTGCTGGGCGAACAGCGCCCGGTGGGCCTTCCAGAATCCCGCGTTGCCCTGCTGGGCGAACGCCACGCGGGCGAGGATGGCGGCGGGCTTGGCGCGCTGGTGGAAGGGGAGCGGGTTGTCCTTCCAGACGATGCGGACGTCGCGCGGATACTTCTCCGCCAGGCTGTCGAGGGTGGGTTCGACGCGCTTGCAGAAGGGGCACTGGAAATCGCTCCACATGACGATCGTCACCAGCGCGTCGGCGGGACCGCGCACCGGATCGTCGGCGAGCACGGGAACCCGCCAGGTATCGTTGTCTGGCGGAGGCTGGGGCTTGGGCTTCGTCGTGGGGTTGGGCGCCGCGGCGCCG
>JBNLDK010000056.1:0-3777 GCA_050304295.1 Polyangiaceae bacterium | reverse complement strand
CCCACCACTGGCATTCGCCCCGCCAGTCGCGGTCCCGCCTCCGGTCGCCGCGTCTGCCCCGCCGGTTGCCGCTGCCGAACCGCCGGTGCTGGCTGCGCCGCCAGTGTCCGAGCCGTTGTCATCGCGAGGGCCCGTGGATGTGTCGCTGCATCCCACCGCCGCCAATGCGACGTAGACGAAAGATTCCATCAGTCTTGGATAGCGCGACTTGTTTGCTCGATCGTTGGCCATGATTGCACTTCCCGGACTATGGCTCCGTCAGGGGATTGTCGCGGGGCCCGTGAAGTTGTCACCGAATGTCCAAAACCGCCACGCGCGACGACGGCGACGAAGGTCGTTCCTCACCACTTGCATCGACCTGCGGTCGTGTACGTCAGAAACCTCCCGCGACACCAACGCCGCAGACTGCGTCTTGGGTTGTGCTGCCGCGAACAGCACGAGTTGCTGCTTCTTTCATTCGTCACTCCCCGCCGATCAGCTCCAACCGGAGCTCGAGCATCCGTGTCACCGAAGCTGGCGAGCACCGGACGTCCCGCCACGTGCCGGCAATCTGCCACCAGCATGACACGCGAGCGCCGTGGTGTCACAGGCCGGGTCAAGTGATCGCGCAGAGATCGGCCAAGCTGATCCGACGATCACGGCGAACAGGGTCAGGGCCAGCAGGCGGATCGGGAAGGCGCTCCCGGATCGGCCAAGCTGATCCTGACCCCGGTCTCGCTGGGTCGGTTTCACTTGGAGGTCTCCTTCTTGGTTGACTTCTTGCGGTTGTGCTTCTTTGGATTTCGGTAGGTGTCCCCCACGAAGCGGAGGACGTGAGAGTGGTGCAGCAGTCGGTCCATGGCTGCGCTGGCGAGGAGCGGATCGGGGAGCAGGCGGGTGAGCTCATCGATGTCGCGGTTGGCAGTGATCACCAGCGGGCGGTGCTCGTACCGCTGGCGAATGAGTTCGTAGAGGTCGAGCGGCTCGTGTCCGGTGAGGGGGCGAAGTCCGAGATCGTCGACCACGAGGACGTCGACCTTGGCGAATCGAGCGAGGCGGCGTTCGTAGGTTCCATCTCCGCGCCCGGCACGAAGCTGCCGAAAGAGTTCCTCGGCCAGGATGAACTGCGCCGTGTACCCCGCTCGGCAGGCCCGAAGCGCGAAGGCCTGAGCGAGAAAGCTCTTGCCGAGTCCGGCCTCGCCGAGGAGCAGGATGTTCTCGGCACGCGGCACGAACTGACAGGTTGCGATGTCGAGGATTTGCGCTTTGGGCAGCTCGGGGTTGAACTGAAAGTCGAAGTCCTCCAGGGTGCAGAGTTTCTCGAAGTTGGCGCGTCGCACCCGCTGGTCGATCTGCTTGGTGTCGCGGCGGTCGACTTCGTCCTGGAGTAGGCGCACGAGGAACTCGAGGTGAGACAGGTCGTCCTCGGTGGCCTGTCGCTGCCGGATATCGAGTGTGTCGAGCAGGCCACTGAGGCGAAGCTTTTTGAGGAGGGGCAGAAGGTCGTCAAGCAGTCCCACGGCTCACCTCCTGGTCGTTGAGCGACGGGAACGGCATCGGCAACGACGGTTGCTCTTCGCGCGTCTCGGTGCAGCGCACATCGACGCGCTCGCGGTAGTCTTCGCCGGAGCGCGCGAAGACGGGCTGAGCGTCACCCCAGGCGTTGCTCACCTGGGACACGTCGGCGTCTGCGCGCGGCTGGTCGAGACGGTACTCGACGATGCGCTTAAGTTCCCGGTAGTGGACGTTGCCGAAGCGCAGCGCATGCCGAGCTACGCTTGCTGCTCGCTCGGGCGACAGAGTTTCGAGCAGCCGCACACACGAGCAAGCCGTATCGACACGGCTCTTCGCGGGGTCGTGGTCGAGTACGGTATCGATGAACGCACGCGCCTCGCTACTGAGTTGTTCCGCCCGCTCTCGCCAATACTCTGCGTCTCGGTGACGATAGTCGCGACGGTGTTCGGGCAGGTGCTCCTCTTTGGTCGAGCGTCGGCCCGGGCCCAGTCGGTCGTGGTCGGTGACGCGCACGTCGTTGATGTACGCGGTCACGGTCGTCGCCGTGGCGCGCGCCCACACCACCGTCGCCTTCTCCCCCTTCGGTGCCACGTGCCGCCAAGGCACCGAGTACAAGCGACCGTCGAAGTGAAAGTGACTGTCCTGGTGCACCGTAGCCTGGTGCCAGACGACGATGCGGTAGGGCTCGGTCGGCAGCGGCAGCATGGCGGCTCGCTCCTCCTGCTCGAAGACCTCGAGCGGTGCGCGTCCCGTGCTGCCGTGCGTCCGCGTGCCAGCGATCTCGCGCACCCACCGGAGCACCTCGGTGCTACTGGTCGTGATGTCTTCGCCATCGCGACCCTTGCCGAAGTTTGCGTTGACGTACTTCACCCCAGACTCGACCTTGCCCTTCTTCTTGGGTGCCCGCGGTGGGGTCGGAGCGATCCTGAAACCGTAGTGGCGCGCCAGCTCCCGGTAGCTGCGGTTGAGAGTCGTGTCCTCCGAGCTGCTGAACGCGGCTTTCAGCACGGCCGCCTTGAGGTTGTCGGGCACGATCTCGGCGGGGACGCCGAGCTCTTTGAAGGCGTTGATGTGCAGCCTCACCCACGTCTCCGCCTTCTGGTCGAACACGTACTCCACGTACTGGTGACGGCTGTAGCCGAGCACCATGACGAAGACCCACGCCTTGCGCTGGCGGGCCGTCTGTGGATCGTAGCGGTAGCCTGCGTACCCAAAGTCGACCTGCGCGGTGTGGCCCGGTTTGGTCTCCACGGGGATCGCAATCTCTTCCGCGGACACGCCTTGCTCCCGCCGGAGTCGCTTCACCATCCGCTTCACGGCTCCGATGTGGCCTCGGTACTCGTCTGCACGTTGGAGACGAAGGCGGTCGTGGATGGCTTTCGGCGTCAGGCCCTTCTCCAGCAGGTCCTTCACCTGCGGCTGCCACTCGGCGATGGACGACTGCTGCTGCGGGGGCTCAACCGCGGGCAGCTCCGCTTCAACCGCTTTCTTCAGCTCTTCGAGCGACGGCAACGCATCGCTTGAGCCCACCAGAAGCCCCGCCGCGGTCAGTGCGGTGCGGTACTTCCGCTCCGTGTTGGGGCTCATCCTCAGCGACGCCGCGATCTCGTGCGCCGTGCCAGCACCGAGTCGGTGCAGACGAACCAATTCCTGTAGCCGATGCATGCTGATTCCTTGCGCACTCACGCTCCATGACTCCTTTCGAGCTCCGCTCGAAAGGCCCCAGAGCACACTCCTCCTTCCGGATTCAAATCGTCGAACAGGCCAGCCGGCCCCTGTCCCCCCGGCGCCGATCACCTTCGCCGATCTCGTCAGGATCACTTTGGCCGATCCCGCCGCGATCACCTTGGCCGATCCCGCTTCGATCACCCCCTCCGGCCCGTAACACCTCGCGCTGATACTGGTGCACGAGCGCTATCGTTCGAATCAAGGTCAGGTACTTCATGTGGTCCCGCCGCGTCCGCGTCGCATGGTCAAGGAAGGTCAGCTCGCGAGCGAAAGGGTTCACGACGGCCAAGGGGCGCAGCAGACGCTGGGCGTTCTTGTGTAGCGCGAGCACCCGCCGCTTCTCGTGCTTCGCCAGCATCCCTTCGAGGGTCTGCGCGAGGCGTTGGCGCTCGTGGATGGCGCGCGTCTGCTCGCGGCCCTCGTCCACGCTCAGCACCACGCACCGATTCAAGAGCTCCTCGTCCACCTCGATGGCGGTCGTCGTCAGGAAAATCATCACCGGTCCCTCGACGCGGTACTCCTGCGTGACCAAGCGCCCCGTCGTTGGGTCCTTGC
>JBNLDK010000055.1:0-9707 GCA_050304295.1 Polyangiaceae bacterium | reverse complement strand
GCCACTCGGTGAATCTCTGCCACGTGCTGTCGAACCAACCGTTCGATTTGCGCCGTGAGCTCCTGCGTGTTCGTTGGATTCGTCATGCGCTTCGAATCCCACACGGCATTCGCCTGTTCAACCAGGGGGGTGAACGGTTACTCCGGCGACAGAGTTTCGCTCGCCGAGCGCGAGTCGAGTTCGTGTTTTCTACGCAACTGGCATCGACGTCGGATCGATAGTTGGGAAGAGCGACAAGTGAAGTCTAGCGCTCTGAAAGGATGAATTATGAAGATCGCAAGTAGCCTCTCCGACATCATTACCAGTGGACTCGTCCACGACAGTTGCACGCCGAACGGCGAGCCAGATTCTCGCCTTCTCTCCGTCGAGGAGCTCGCGTTCGTTCACGGGGGCTCGGGCAAGGGCAGCATTCCCTTTGCCGATGAACTCGGGGAATTGGCTCTGGAAATCTTGCGTCCTCCGGCGCGTGAGCTTGGCCAATATCTGGGAGATCAGACACGCGAGGCTCTTCGTTCAACTCCCCCGGAACCGGCTCCTCCTCCCCCTCCGCCGCCGCCCCAGTACGAGGCTCCCATCCAGAGTGGCGAAGCCAACATGTCGATGGCTGGCGGGGGTGTGGGCCACAACGGTACGCCCGTGCAAGACAATGGCAGTCATCTCTACTATCTTCCGCCGGATGCCAACATGAGCTCAGCGGGCGGCAACGAAACTGGGTACTGACTGGTTGGGGGGGGCCGCAGCTGGAGCTACTCTGTGCCATCAGGCGGCCTGCTCGAATCAAGGAGTTCGCCGGCGGCCCTCACCCCCCCCTGAGTCTTCAAACCTGTTACCGTTGCGTCTTCGATGAATATTCCGCGAGCACAGAATGCGCCATTGCACGCGCGAAGCGCTTACGAGCAGCAGCTCGGGGCCGTCTGGGCGTGGCCGGGACTGGCAATCTGGTACGGAGTCGTCGTACTGGCCACCGCCTTGCTCTCTCTCGCGGCGGAAGAAGGGCCGACCCAGCTCTACCCCCCTGTAGTGGCTTCGTTGGCCACCATGTTGTGGTGGTCCCGCAAGTTCCGGGCGCGCGGAGAGCCCTTGACGGCTGTGCTTGGCACGGGCCTGAGCATGTCGGCATTCAAGCTGGTGCTACTGGCCTTCTTGGGGTCGATGTTGGTGGCGATAGCCACTAAAGGCCTCTTTGCCGCGTTCGCTGCCGAGTTGCCGAGCGCTGCCGAGTTGCCGAGCGCATCCGTGGGGACGGGTAGGGGGGGGGCGCCATCTCCGGAGATTCCCGCTTTGGTGGGGGGCTGGCTGCAATCCGCCCTCCTGGGGCCGATCGCGGAGGAGTTGCTGTTCCGCGGCGCGTTGTTTCGAAAATGGCGAGTACGCTTCGGTCCGGTCAAGGCTGCCGTCGCCAGCAGCGTACTGTTTGGCTTGCTCCACAGCACCGCGTGGAACGCGACTCTGTCTGGTCTCCTGATGGTGCTGCTCTACACGAGAACGAAAACGCTCTGGGCCCCGATCGCGGCTCACGTGCTCAACAATGCAACCACGAAAACCTTGCTGCTGTTCGACGTGAACTCACTCAACCAGGCCTTCTCCCGCTCTCAGCTCGTGGCTGGGCTGGCCGTCGCCGGGCTGCTTGGGCTTGCAATGGTTGCCCGGTTCGTTTGGACGAGCTGGTCTCACCTGGGGGGGCAACTCCCGCCCGACTCGAACCATGCCCCGACATCCTCCGCAGCTACTGTGGTTCCGCAAGGGGGCGCCACCGCGAGTCGCTGAGTGAATGAAGGCGGCCGGAAATCGAGGAGCTGATCCATGCGCTGCAGCAGCAACTGCTACAGCGAGTTCCTACAGAGCAGTGGCTGGCGCGTATACTGAAGCGCAGAGCACCCAAGGACGAAGGCGACCTTGCGCAATCACTGGACGACGACTGGATCGAGTGACCGCTCGAGCAAACGCGCGGTGCCTTGCTAGGTAGGTGGCTACGGATCACTGATGCTCGGACTCCGGATGCAGGGGATGCTGGTCAGGCAGAAGGGGGCAAGCGGTGAGACCGACACTCCAACCTGGCCCGAATCCGCCCGAACTGCATGCACACTGGCTTCGCGGAATGAGCGATATGTCAACTCTGCGTCGGGAGTCCGAGGATGCTGGCGCTGGATCGCTTTGGAATCCCTAGTCTCTCGTCGTTGGGAAGTCGGTCACCGCAGGTTCGTCCACGCTCACCTCCCCGGGATCGAGGGCGCAATGTGAGCGTCCACGCGATCTGATGGCGACGGGGGCACCTAGGGATCAGGCCGCGTGAGGGAGAAAGAGAAAACCCCATCAGAAGTTTGCCCGAAGGCCTCCTGATGGGGCCGGGTTCCAGTTGTCGAGAAAGGAGACCGGGTCATGTCGTGGCGTAACTGGAGGCCAACGCGCAAGTTTTTTGCTGCATCTCGAGCGATGCGATCAGGAGATCGCCAGCCAACTGTCGGAGGTGGCCCGCTGCGTTCGGGGACTGCACCGAGCGGATTTTCCACGCAAACCGCTTGGGTGCACTGGACTGGGTTCTGGGCCCTACCGACGAGTGAGCTTCTGCTGCCGCGAGCGGGACTGCCGTCGGCGGTTGACGCCCCCCTCGTTCCGATTCCCAGATCGAAAATGGTACGTGCTGTTCGTCGTGCTGCTGGCGGCCGCAGTGGGGCCCTCGGGCTCGGAGCACGTCACCGGAGTGGTGGAGGTTGCCGGAGCCTCTCCGTCGCTCCGCTCCGTTCGGCGGTGGCAACGGCATTTTCGCGTCGATTTTGCCGAGAGTCCGGCATGGAAGTTTCTGCAGGCGCGGCTGCTGCCGTCGCCGTCATCCCGTGAGTTGCCCGGCAGCCTGCTGCGATGGGTCGATGCGCGAGAGAATCGGGGACTTGGGACTTCCATCGCCCAGTCCATCGACTTGCTCGCCCAGGCGAGGTTCGCCCACCGGAGCGGGCAAGTCGGTGGCTCGATCACGATCCGCAGAGAGTGGCACTGCTGAGCCTGACGGCTCGCCGGTAGGGATCCGAGAGGTGTGCGGCACGGGGCCGTGCGCGTCTGCAAAGGAGTTCCCAATGACCGAAAGCAACGGCCGCGGTCGCCGCCGAAGCTGGGCAACTGAGCTCGAGCTCGGAACTTTGGCCGGGCGCATATTCGGCAGCGCTGGCCGTGCCGTCTCCGGATGACCAAACGGTGCGGGTTGGGGCTGCTCAGCCGTTGCACCCAGGGGCCGTGGCAGGTACCGTCTCTCGGTGGCGCTGAGCGGGGACGAGCTGAGTCGGGATCTGACCTCCAAGTCGAGGGGCGGGGCGACTGACCATGCGCCTCGGGACTCAGGTGTCAGGCCGCTTGACGGCCGGCCATCAGCGGAGGTCGCCCGGCTTCTCGGTGCCCTGGTGGCAGAGCTTTGCCAGCTGCGCAAGCAGCATCAACCCCACCGCTATCACCCTGCAGTCGAGTGGATTCGTCGCTGGGGGTGGCTGCTCGGCGGGTTGGCGGCGGCCGCAGGGACCGCGTTGACGTATTCCTCGTTGGAGGAGAGCCGGCGACAGTTTCGCATTGCTCAGAATAAGGCTCAGGAGCAGCTGGAGGAGAGCCGGCGGCAGTTTCGTGTTGCGCAAGACAAGGCCAACGAGCAGTTCAGCGAGACGTTAGAGGCTGCAAACGAGGACCTCAAGCTCACCCGAGTGCAATTTACCGCGAGTCAGCTCCACTACGAGGCCACCCGAAGGGCAACCCTACTCGCAGTTCTCTACGACCACACAGAGTGCGGCCGGGCGCGCTGCCCGCCGAAGAGCTCGGCCCGGGCTCGTGCCGAAGCGGTGCGTTCGCTCAAGACCCTTGGCGTTGACGACTTCGCGAGAGCCAACCTCTCGCGCGCGAAACTAACCGGATCCAAGCTGCACGGTGCTGACTTTCAGGGTGCCGATTTGCGTGAGGCCGACCTTCGTGGGGCAGAGCTTACGTTGGGCAGTTTCGTTGGCGCCAAGCTGATCGGCACCGACTTGCGCAATGCCGACTTGCGGGGGGTTGACTTCCGAAAGGCCAACGTTATCGGCGCCGACTTTGATGGCGCCGACCTTCGCCGTGCCAACCTCAGCGGCGCCCTGAACGTCACCCAAGAGCAGATGAAGCGAGCTGCGGGGGACTCTAGCACCGGGCTTCCGAAACACCTGGAGCGCCCCAAGCACTGGGTAGAGGAGGAGAAGTCACTGTCTCCAAGTATTCCCTGAGTTGTATCCGTTCGGTAGACCCTGTTCCTGACAGGCTCCCCGTCGCAGCGGACATCGCCATGGATGGCAGAAAACAGACCGCGAGTGTCGCGAGAGGAGGGGGCGAAGCGGGTTCAGCGCTGGCAAGATAGCGGACTGACCGCGCCGGAGTTTGCCCGGGAGCTGGGCATCAATCTCAGCACGCTGACGTACGAGCTGCGGAAAGGCGCCGGGACGACGACCGGCGAGAGCAAACCGAGGCGCTGTCGCGCGAAGCTTGCCCCAGCGTCGATGCCGGGAGGCTCGCTCGTGCAGGTTCATGCGGGGAGCGCCACCGACGGACGCTTCGAGTTGGAGCTGCCGAAAGGGAGGCGCCTGCGGATCCCGCGGGACTTTGACGACGCCGTGCTTCGCCGTCTCCAAGTTGGCCAGAATCCGCCCGGACTACACACACACTGCCTTCGCCGAATGAGCGATATGTCAACTCTGCGTCGGGAGTCCGAGGATGCTGGCGCTGGATCGCTTTGGAATCCCTAGTCTCTCGGCGGAGGCAACGCTTCGAGGAAAACAGTATTGGCTGCCAGTCTTGGAAGGACGTTGCGTCGCGGACGTACGGACGGCCCTCCTTCTCTTCGTCCCGCGTCGCCCGTTGGTGCACCCGACTGGACGCGGTACTCGACCGCATCATCGTCTTGCTGAACCGTGGCGCCTCTCCACTGGATTTGAGCGTCCCTCGGTAGAAGCGCCGCGGCGCGCACGCCGGTCGCGACGCTGCGTACTTCCTCGGTCATCACGGCACCGCGATCGGGCGGCCGCGAGGGTCCGCCGAGCGTCGCCCAGATCGCGGCGATAGCGGCTGCCGAGGTCATGGTGTCCCAAACACGAACCACCGCGCGCGCAGTCCGGACGGATTCTGGCCACCTTGGCCCGCATGCTGCAGTGGCTGGGAGAGAATCTGGGAGCCGCCTCCTTGCAGTCGACAGCCGAACAGGTCGCTCGATTGCAGGAGGCGAGCGCCTTCGAGGCGGGCTCTCCGGTTGCGATGATTGGCAACATTCCTGCAAGGTTACGGGTCACTGCTCCGGCCGATACCCCACCTTCGCGACGTCTGCTGGCTTCGCGGTGCGTCGGCGTCCGGGTTGGAGAGTGCAGTTCATGGCCGGCGAGCCGTTTCTTGTGTGGGGTTCGCACGCCGGAGTCCCTCGCGGGGTCCGGGCGTCTGGGCTGCGCACGGCACCGCGGCGGGTTCTCTCGTGCACGGCGCCGTGGTAGTGCAGCGTGTGGCTGCGTTTGAACCGGTTGGCCTCATCGAGCGGGCAAGTTTTCTTTCTCCCCGCGCGGCGACGAATGTTCCCTTCGGCCGCGTGCGCATGAGGGGAGCACGGTCCCGATGGAAGCGCGTCGGCGCGCGCTCGTCGCTCGAGCAGTGCCAGCTTCTCGTCCTGCCGGCCGTGGCCTCCGTCGCGGGGATGGTTTCAGGTTGTACGGAGTTTGCCCCGGCAGACGAGCGACTCCAGGAGCTGCAGCAGGAGGTCGATTCCGTCGCAGCGGCCGGTGCGGCTGCAATGGACGAAACGATCACGGCGGAGGGCGCGGGCACCGCGGATTGGTCGTGCCTCGGCCAGCCCGACCAGCTCGAGCCGGTTCGGATGGTGGACGAAGCCGTACCGGTAGACCTCAGTATGGTGATTCGATCCTTCACGGGGGCAATCATCGACGACGTGTCCGTCGACGTTTGCGGAGCCGTCGACGTCAACTGCATGTTTCCCCTCGAGGAAGGCCTCACGACAGGCGAGACCGGCCAGATCCTCCTGCCGATGTTTCAAGGGTACAGTGGCTTCCTCCAAGTCATCTCGGACGGGTTCATCTCCACGGTGTTTCACGTGCGGCGACCCGTTTGGGAAGACCGGCAAGACCCGCGGCCCATCTTGTTGTTGCCTCAGCAAGCCCTGCTCCCCCTGGCGATGGCGTCGAACGTGGAGTACCGAAACGAGCTTGCGATTGCTGGAGTCAGCGTGGTCGATTGTTCGGGGCAACGCGCACCCGATGTCGAATTCCGCAACAGCGTGGGCGGGTTGAGCTTCTACGTAGTCGATGGCTTGCCCTCGGCCTCGGCAACCACCACGGACTCGTTCGGGCTGGGAGGCTTTCTGAACGTGCCGGCTGGTGTCGTCACGTTCGAGGCATACGAGACCGACCAAGGTCGCTTCATCGGCCGAAGAGCGGTCACCATGCGCGCCGAGTGGGCTACCATCACGGAGATCAATCCGCGACTTCGCTGATCGAACGACCCGCGTTGCGTGGCCCGCTTTGGGCGCTCGAGGGACCGCAGGAACGCGAGCAGCGCCTGCCGGGTCGACTCGTCCGCGTCGGCAAAGCGCCGGCGACGCGACGTCGTGGGCGACGATGGCCGTTTCGATCGTGGAGGCGCTGCCGTCGTGGAGGTTCGGCGCCAAGCTGGGCAGAATCCGCCCGGACTGCTCACACACGGGTTTCGCGGAGCGAACGTCATATCCAGTCGACTTCGGGTGCCCCCCGGATCGCCTTGGAATCCCTTCGTGCGGGCGAAGATCTACATCCCCGGTGTCGAGTCAAAGCTCGACGGGCGTGATCGTGATGGCCGACAGCGGTCGGTCGTCCTCGTCACGCGCGACGGTGGCGATGGCGTCGACCACGTCCATCCCCTCGATGACGTGGCCGAAGATCGTGTGCTTGCCCAACAGCGAGGGCGTACCCGCTTGCGCCTGAACGATGAAGAACTGGCTGCCGTTCGTGTCGGGGCCGCGGTTGGCCATGGCAATCACGCCGCGATCCATCGTGAAGCCGTTGTCGAACTCGTCCGCGAACTTGCCGCCGAAGACGCTCTCTCCTCCCGCCCCAGTGCCGAGCGGATCTCCACCCTGGATCATGAACCCAGGGATCACGCGATGAAAGGTGACGCCGTCGTAGTAGCCGCTCCTCGTGTGGAGCACGAAGTTGGTCGCCGCAAGGGGTGCCGCGTCCGCGTCGATTTCGAGCGTGATGGTGCCGAGGGAGGTCTGCAGCGAGATGTCGTGGGTGCCGGTGAGGAGCTCCACCTCCACCACCTCCACCACCTCCACCACCTCCACCACCGGCTCGGAGCCGCTCTCCGCTTGGGAGCCATCCGGACCGAGCCCATCACCGGCTTCGGCTTCGGCCCTGACAGCGTTGGCGGCCGAGCTGTCGGCATCTTCCCCGCCGCAGGCTGCGGAAAGCATGGCCGCGGAAAGCATGGCTGCGGGGGACACTGCGAGGCGGGCGAGCACTCGCCTGCTGGCATGACCGAGATCGATCGCTGGACTGGGCCGCATCGTGCGCTTCATTCGCCGAAGGTAACACCCTTCGCTCGGGGGAGGGGCCGGAGTCGGGGGAGCCGGTGCGGATGATGCCTCGGTGCTCGCCGGGAGCCCCAAAGGAGTCGAGACGAAGGCAGTGCCGGCACATCGGCCTCTGAGGGCAGTCCCACCCGATCGGGCGGCATCCGCCTCGTTCGGAGCCGTGCTCTGGCGGAACGGCCGGCGTTGGATGATCGGAGTTGCGGCGGGGTTCGCACGGGGGCGGGGAGCCTGTGGGAGTCGAAGGCCGCGAGAAGAATCAGCGGCTGCTATCGAGATTGGCTCTTCGGCTCCAACTCCTGCTCGGTAGCCGCTGCCGGGCGGCGCGTTGTCGAGGACGCTCGTACTGGCCGAGAGCCCGGTTGCTCGTCGTTCGTCGGCGTGTCTCTCGGGGCGCGGATTGCGCCCAGCCGACTCGATCGCGAATCTGCAGCGCCCCGGCGCGCGACCACCCGACGCGCATCAGCGCTCGAGGCACACCTCGTGGGAGCAAGAGATCAGGCAGGCGCTCTCGTACAGCACGGAGCATTGTCGGCACGCCACACCGGAGAAGTCCCGAGCTGAGCAGGTCGCTCGAGCTCTGGGGTTCGATGGGGTGGCGCCGCACGCTCTCTACCGACGGCGTGCTTTGTTCCAGAGACATCTCGGGCGGCGGGTGCCGCGCCCGCCCCGTGGCATCACCGACTCCAGTGGGTTGCGCGGGGTCAGACGGGTTCGGTCGGCCGTGCTCGGGGCGGGACTGGGAAGCTCCCTCCGCCGACGCTTCTGGCGCCGTGCGGGGCAGGGGCGGCGATTCACCTCGCTCGATGAGCGGCGCCCCTTGGGGATCCTCATCGGGCGAAGCCTCGTCCCACGATCGCACGTGCTCGACGGTCGTTGCCCCCGTGCGCGGGGGGGCCGCCCGATCGGCATCGCTGAGGCCGACGGCAACCGTGCCCGCCGCGAGCAGCCACCTCGCGGGTATTTCGACCTCCACGTTCCACTTGCCGCGAAACTTCACTCGCACCCTTTCATGATGCAAAGCCACGCGAGCCGCGCAGGCTCTGGTGTTGCCAAGTTACGGAATACAACCGGTCAAGTGCCGATTGTGGTCGCTGGCCGTCCCATCTCGGCTCGGGGGGTGCGCGAAGCGGTTGGCGCGATCGTCGCCCGTGGGTCGGCTGCCGGCCGTCGACCGAACACCCGCAAGGCTCGCTTTCTCGACCGCCGGGCGCCCAGTGCGCGACCCAGCCTCGGGGCGGACCGGACGGGATGTGCCGAGCCCGTCCTGCAAGTCTTGGTCGGTGCGCGAGACGGTTGCGTTTCGTCGGCTCTCGGCGTCGAGTCGAGGGCTCGTCCTCTTCGCCCCTCGAGGAACACAAGGGAGCGAGCTCACCCGGCGCCGGCGTCGAGGCGCTCAGCGCGGGCGCAGGAGGCGTCCGAGCTGTACGCAGCCTTCGTCGCTGCCCGCAGCGCAGGCCGCCTCGAACAGCTCGGAGGCGCGTTGCTCGCTGCGCGAGACGCCCCGGCCGCGCAGGTACATCATGCCGAGGGCGAGGCAGGCGTCGGCGCGCTTGGCTCGACACGCTTTTTCGAAGGAGGCGACCGGGTTGCGCCGGCCCCGGGGGCCGCCCGTGCCGGGAGGCTCGGAGACGGCCGGGGAGTGGCAATTTTCGCCGGAGCACTCTGGGTCGCAGCTGCCGTCGCCGTCGGCGCAGCCTTCGGCGGCATGGTTCGGTGCGTCGACGCCTTCGCCGAGGGGCGGCCGCGGCTGCGGGGAGTCGGCCGCCGCTGGCTCGGGGGAGACGGCCGCCGGGGGCTGCCGGGATTGGGGCAGCCCGATCTGTGACGGGGTCGAGGTGTAGTCGAGCACGAGCATCGCCGCGACGATGACGGCGAAGATGGCGACCGAGAGCCACCCGACGGGCAGGCTCTTGTCCCCGGGGGGAAGCAGCGATGCGGGGGGCTCGCCGACCGGCCGCGGCTCGCGCTCGACCGCGGGGGCGCGCGGCTCGGCCGCGACTTGCCCGGCTGCGACTTGCCCGGCTGCGACTTGCCCGGCTGCGACTTGCCCGGCTGCGACTTGCCCGGCTGCGACTTGCCCGGCTGCGACTTGCCCGGCTGCGACTTGCCCGGCTGCGACTTGCTCGGCCGCGACTTGCCC
>JBNLDK010000054.1:0-21894 GCA_050304295.1 Polyangiaceae bacterium | reverse complement strand
GGTGAGAAGTGATCGACAATTGCGCTCGCTCATTTAGTCGTAGAATCGGACCTCGTCGATCCAGATGTCGAACGCCACACCGGCGGCGGCCTGGATCTGGATCCCGATAGCTTGGGTCGGGTCGAAGGCGGGCAGATCGTTGCCCCAGCCTTCCTGAGCGAGCGGGGGACTGGAGAAGTCGACGAGCACCTCCTGCCACTGGTTTGTCAGCGTGATACCGTAGCCGAAAGCGTCGTTGCAGTTCGCCGTGCACGCTCCCCCGGGTTCGGTGGTTGGGACGATGTCGGCGGTGACGACGCGCACGCGCATGTCGACCGATCCCGAGGCCGAGCGAGCCCAGAAGGCGACCCCCGAGTAGGGGGTGAGGTCGTAGACGTCCTTCGTGTTCGCGTCGGTTGAGTTGAAATCGAAGCCGACTCCGGCACCCCATTCGGTGAAGCCGTTGTTCGCCGTGACGTGAACCCCGAGCAAGCTGCCGTCGCGCTCTGCTGGCAGGGCGACGGGCTCGAGCTCCAGCCCCGTTCCCTGCGTGTCCGGGTCGATCTGTCCCGTCGCGACGTCGTCGTGGAAGGAGTACCAGAAGCCCTCCCCATCGGCGAGCTCGATGGTGTTGTTGACCTCGTTGAGCAGGTCCACCTCGGTGAACCCGGTGGGCAAGGTGCCTCCAGTTGGCGCCCCTCCGGTGGCGGCGCCGCCCGTGGCCGTTCCTCCGGTGGCGGTGGCGCCGCCAGCGGGTGCTCCTCCCGGCGATGCTCCACCGGTGGAGACGCCCCCCGTGGGCGCGCCTCCCGGATTGGCGCCGCCCGTGGCCAGCCCGCCCGTGCTGACGCTTCCGCCGGACGGCGCGCCGCCGGCGTCCGCGCCGCCCGAGGCGCGACCTCCCGTGGTCGCGCCTCCGGTGCCGGTTCCGGTGCCGCCGGCGGAGGCGCCCGCGTCACCGCCACTGCCCTGGCTCGTGCCGCCCGTGTCGCCGCCACTGCGGCCCCCCGTTGCGCTGCGCCCACCGGTGTCGCCGGTGTTGGGCTCTCCCCCGGTCTCGACACCGCCGGTGCCATCGGGAGGCACTCCGTTCAGCATTTCCTCCGTGTAGACGTTGCAGGCGTGGACACCCATGACGCCACCCAGGACAGCGAGTCCAAGCAGCGCTCGCCCCAGGGGGAGACGGGGCGAGCGCGGTGCCTGGCGCCTCGCGTGCGGGTGCCCTGGCGTGCCGCCCGACTTCGGAGGTCGTGCGCGCTCGAATTGGAACGGCAGGTCACGTGAGCGACGAAAGCGAGGCATGGTTGCCAGCGAGGGACCGTGGCTTTGGTGCCAAGCCCCCACGACAATCCTAGCGCACCAGTGCGGGCAGGGGTCGCCGTCCATCCTATGGAATCGTGATCACGGGTGTGTGGCGCACCTGCACTGTGCTCCGTTGGCGGTTGCTGTACGGAAGGGTCGCGCCGGGCTCTGACGAGGCCGCCGCGACCCGCGCTTTCGCCGCACAAATTGGCGAGTGCGGGGGCCGTACGTCGCCGGTTCGCCGCTGCTCGGCGAGCTCGTGTCGCGTTGTGGCGGGCGTTGCGAGTCGCGACGGACCGCCAGGCGGGATCGGGCCGTGGGGCTGGGTCGCGGGGGGGCAGTCTTCGCGGCGAGCGCTCCGCGCGGTCGCCAGCGGCGATGGTTGGTGCGGTCGCCAGCGGCGATGGCTGGTGCGGTTCCACCGCCTGGGTTCACGGGGCGAGCGGTTGTCGTTGCAAGTCCCAGCCAGTCGCCAAACCCGCCCGTGAGAATGGGGCGGAGCGCACTCCAGCGAACATCGCAACCAGAGCTTTCTGTCAGCTGCTTCGCGGTGCGGACTCGTACACCTTTGCACACCACCGATGCGAAAATTCGCATCCCGGACTCGCCGCAGGGCAACCCGATTCAGACGATTTCACCTGGCGAGCCTTGGGTCGTGGTGCTCTTCTGATGCGAGCCAGATGAATTCCCAGCTGCTGATTGACGCGATCGTGAAGCAGACGATGATCCTCATCGCTCAGCTGTCGACGGCTGACGGTGTGCGGTCCCCACTGTCGCATGTGGCCGACGAGGTGTTCATCGGCCTGGTGCGTGAGCTGGAACGGCAGGGACTGGGGAAGAAGGTCATTGCCGACATGTTCGGCCTGGCGCTGCGCTCCTACCAGCAGAAGGTGCAGCGCCTGAGTGAGTCGGCGACCAAGCGGGGCGTGACGCTCTGGGGTGCCGTGCACACCTACTTGTCCGAGGTGCCCATCGCCACGCGGACCGAGGTGCTGGACCACTTCAGGGATGACGAGGAGCAGAAGGTACGCAGCATCCTCAATGACTTGGTCGAGACGGGACTCGTGTTTCGCAGTGGGCGCGGGAAGGACACTCGCTATCGCGTCGCGAGCCCCGAGGAGCTCGAGGACCTGGGCGCGGGGGCTACTGCGGACTCGGAGGACACCAACGCCGCGCTGGTCTGGGTTCACGTTTATCGCGCCAGTCCGCTTCGTCGGGATGAGCTGGCTGACCTCGTCCCGCTCCCTGCCGAGGCGCTCGATGCGGCCATCGAACGCCTCGTTGCCGACGAGCGGATTTGGCTCGAGACGAGGTCGGATGGGGTCTACTGCGCGACGGAGCGCTGTCTCATCCCGGTGGGGGAAGCGGCGGGGTGGGAAGCCGCCATCGTCGACCACCATCGGGCAGTCCTCAACGCTCTCGCGGCGAAGGTGGTGAGCGGACGCCACGTGTCGGCAGCGGCGGACGAGGTCGGCGGGACGACCCTCTCCTTCGACCTCTGGCCCGGGCACCCCGACGAGGGTGAGGTGCGGCGGCTGCTTTCCGCGGCCCGGGGTCAAGTCTTGCCCCTCTGGGAGCGAGTGTCGGCGTACAATCGGGAAAATCGACCCGACAAGACCTACAAGGTGACATTCTACTGCGGTCAATATCTCGTGGAGGAGGACGAGGTTTCGTGAGTTCGAGGCTCCTGATGCGAAGCAGAAGGGGGCTTTTCGCCCTGGCGTCTGCTTTGCTGGTGGCGTGCGGCGCCGAGCGCGGACCTCGCACGGACAGCCAGACCAACTGGTATCGCCTGTGCGAGTCCGACGTGGATTGCGGGGAGCTGTCGTGCCTGTGTGGGATGTGCACGCGGAGCTGTGCGGATCAGCGCGGCTGCGGCGAACGCGGGGACGCCAGCTGTGTCACGGATTCGGGGGTCGTTGCCGTGTGCGGAGGACGGGCCGCGCCGGCGGTCGGCCTCTGTCTGTCTACCTGTGCGGAGGAGCCGTGTGCCGAAGGCTTGGTGTGCGTGGCCGGTGCGTGCCAGCCTCTCTCGGAGCGGCCCTTCCTCGTGACCGTCGATCCGGCGGAGGAGCACCAAACTCTGATCGGTTTTGGGGCGACGCTCGCCTACATCGAGGCCCAGGTCGTGACCCATCCTCGACGCGACGAGCTGCTGGAAGCGATGTTCGCCGAGTTGGGGCTCGACGTGCTGCGGCTGCGCAACCGGTTCGGGTACGTCGGTGACGACGATCTGGCGACGGCTGGCTTCATCGTGGACGCGGCGGCTCGGAGCCTCGGTGAGCCGCCGACACTCCTGTTGACGTCGTGGACCCCCCCGGCCGCGCTCAAGGCCAGCGGAGTGCGGACGTGCCAGGGGGACGTGACGACCTGCACTCTCGCGCGGGACGGCAGCGGCGGCTTCGACTACGCAGGACTCGCCGCTCACTGGGGTGCGTCGCTCGATGCCTACGCGGCGGTGGGGGTGAACCCCGACTATATCGGGATCCAGAACAACCCGGATTTCATCCCGGAGGCGGCGGCGCCGGGCGAGGGGTGCCGCTTCCTGCCTGCGGAGGGGTCGGTGACTCAGCTGATCGGTGGGGTGGCCGCCGAGGTGGAGTATCCGGGCTTCGCGGAGGCCCTGGAAGCCATCGCGACCGAACTGGAGGGCAGCCCCTCGCCACCACGGATTCTCGCTCCCGAGACGGCTGGTATCCATAGTGTTGCCGAGTACACGCAGGCGCTGGACACCTCGCGCATCGCCGCGATCGCTCACCACCTGTACGACATCGGCCCGACCAGTGTGAGCCGGGAGGACTTGGCGGCGGTGGGCGAGCTGGGCGCGAACCTCGACCTCCCGTTGCTCCAGACCGAAATGTGGGCTGATGGTCCGGGAACTGCGGTGCTCGCGCACCACGTGCTGGTCGACGAAGGCGCTGCCGCTTACTTGCAGGGAGTGCTCGTCGGCCCCGCTTCGCTCACGAACGTCAGCCCGGGCATGCTCATCGCGATGACCCCCACGGACTTCACGCTGGAGGGGCCGTACCACTCGCTGCGGCACTTCGCGCGGTACACCGCTCCGGGCTGGGTTCGCGTGGGCGTGGAGAGCAACGCCGAGAGCTTGCTGGTGTCGGCCTGGAAGGCACCAGCGGGCGAAGCGATGACGGTGGTCCTCGTCAACTCCGACCTGGTCGATCTGGATGTGCAACTCGATCTGGGAAGGGCACTGGATCGCGCTCGAGTGGTGCGCACGGTATTCGACGGTCTGGAACGATCCGCCGACCTCGGCCCGCTCCCCCAAGAAGGAGTCCTGCGCATCCCGGGCAGAGCCGTCGTCACCGTGGCGGCGGGCCAGTAGGCAGGGATTCGTGGCGCATTGGGCTCAGGGGGGCGGTGCGGGCATCGCTGCTTGCGGCCGCCGTGCGTTCGCCTCGAGGGTCCGGAAGCCATGCTGTTCGAAGACTCTGCGGGCCGCTGCGCTGCCGAGGTAGGCGAGGAGCCGCTGCGGTGCCGGCCCCGTGTGCCCGCGGACGAGCGCAACCGGGTACACGATCGGTGGGGCGCGATCGTCTGCGATCGTGAGCGCGACTCTCACCCGGTCCGAGGTGGCCGCGTCGGTCTGGTACACGATCGCTGCCACGTGCTGACTCGCCTCCGAGTGGGCCAGCGCGGCGCGGACGTCCGATGTCGGCACTACCCGAGAGCGGAGCGCGGACCAGGCGGAGGCTCCTCCCGGACAGGTGGTCGCTTCCAGGTACTGGCGGGCGTAGATCCCGGCGGGGACGGCGTTGGGGTCACCCAGGACCAGGCGCTCCAGATCGGTGTCGAGGAGCTCGCAGATCCCGGTCAGCTGGAGCTCGACGTCCCGGTTCACGACGACGACGAGCTGGTTGCCCAGCAGCGCCCGACGGGACCCGGGTTCGATGGCGCCCGCGTCCGCGACGCGATCCATCCACGTCTCGCTCGCCGAGAAGTAGAGATCGGCGCGTGGGGCCGCCATCAGCTGCTGGGCCAGAGCATTGGAGCCTGCAAAGCTGAAACGGACTCGTGCGTCGGGGTTCTCTCGTTGAAAGTCGCGGGTCACCGCGGTGAGGGCGTCACGCAGGCTCGCCGCTGCGAAGACGAGGACCTCCGGTTCGGTCGCGGTGGGGGACGGCTTTGCGCACCCGAGGGACGAGACGGCGAGTCCCAGCCCGGCGGCGAGCACCAGAGCCAACGGGAGACGTATGGCGCGATCGCGCCGGTGACATTCCCCGCGGCTGAGTCGATCGGACACTCCAGCTCTCCTCAAGGTGTATCTAGCACTGGGGACTCCCCGAGCGTGCGTTCGGATCGATTGCCAGCCCATGCGCGCCCGGTTTCCAGGTGGTTTCGCCCAGGACCGGGGGATCAAGACGCCGGAACGGACGGGTGCCAGGAAGGATCGCTCGCCAGACTGAGGATTTCGCTCACCGAGCTGCGGAGCCGGGTTGCGTCGAGCGGCTTGCCCAACCAGGGGACCGTGCCCCCCTCGAGAAGATTGCGAGCTCGCTCGTCGACGGCGCCGCCGGTGATGAAGACGAAGCGCTCGGCGAGGCGAGGCCACAGGTGGGCGACGTCTTCGTAGAGATCGACGCCCGTGCAGTCGGGGAGCACGACGTCGCAGACGATGGCGTCGAACTGGGCGTCGTGGGTCTCGATCATTTCGCGGGCGGCGGCGCCGTCGCCCGCGATGGTCAGGTCCTCGCCGCGCAGGATGCGGGCGATCGCGCGCGCGACCAGGCGATCGTCGTCGATGACCAGGATGCGCGCGGCTGGTCGCACAGCAGCGGGACTGCGTGGGGGGGTGCGACGTCGCTGGCGAGACTCCGCATGGGCGGAGCGGAGCAGCGTGACCGTGAACACGCTGCCTTCGCCCTGCGCGCTGCGGGCCACCAGACGTCCGCCAGCGCCCTCCACCAGCGCGCGACTGATCGGCAGTCCCAGTCCGGTCCCTCGCTCGCGGCGGGTCGTGAAGAAGGGTTGAAACGCGCGCTTGAGATCTCCCGGCGACATGCCCATCCCGTTGTCGCGGACGGCTACCTGGATCTCGTTGCGGCCAGCGTGCAGTACGGCGATATCGACCCGTGCGGCATCGCCTCGTGGCTGGACGGCCTGGAACGCATTGGTCAAGAGATTCGTGAACACCTGGACGAGCCGGGTGGACGCTCCAATGACGGGGATGCGTTCTGGCAGGTCGATGAACAGTGGGGCGCAAGTCGAGGAGGCCTGCGCGATCCGCGCCGCCTCGTCGACGACGGCGCGGAGATCCGCAGACTGCTCCCGGGTGCTCGCTGGCTGCGCGAGCACCCGCAGATCCGACACGATGTTCGCGATCCGCTCGACTCCGCACAGCGCCTCGCTCAGCGCTTCGCGCTGCTCATCCGGCGCTGCTGTTTCGCCGAGCGCGCATTCCAGGTTGGTCTTGACGTAGGTGAGGGGGTTGTTGATCTCGTGGCCGACCCCGGCTGCCAGGCGACCCACTGCTGCGAGCTGCTCCGCCTCGGTGAGCGAGGACTGGGCGGCAATCAATTGCTGGGTGCGCTCATCCACCACCAGGCTCAGCTCCGACGACAGCTGCTCGAGGCGTCCCGCGTCGCGGGCGAGCCCTTGACTGATCTCGAAGGCTACGGCCGTCGCCATCGCGACGAACGTGAGCTCGAGAACGTAGGGACTGGCCAGCAGCGCGTAGCTCATCAGCGCGTCGTTGATTGCAGTGCCCACCAGCATGATCGCCGCCCCCAGATGCATCCAGCGTCCACAGAGGTTGCCGCCCCGCATGGCGAAATAGACCCCGACCACCAGTGGTGCCAGGAAGCTGGTGTACGCTGCGACTGCCAGCCCCGTCGGCTCTGGCAGTCGATACGTGACGCCAAGCCAGGGCACGGGACTGGAAACGATGGTGTCGCGATAGACCAGATCCGGGACCAGGCAGGCCAGACCGAAGCCGATGGCGAGGGTCGACACCCCCGCGCTCCACCCGGAGAACGGTGTCCGACCTGCGCGCACACGCACGTAGGCTAGCCACATCACCGCGGCGATCGAACCGATGAGTCCACCTCCGCGCCCGGCCGCGACGATCACTTCCTCGCTCGCGCCGGGCGAGGGGAAGGCCAGATTCGACACACTGAACAAACACGCTGCGCCCGTGAACAGGACGAACCAGCGCAGCTGCTGGTAGCGCCGGCCGGCCCCCAGCGCCCAGAGGATGGATGCCGTGGTCAGCTCGGTGGCGATCGCGAAGATCGAGAGGGCCAGCGCGGGGTTGAAAGGGGGGGTCAAGGCTCGGGGCGGGACGTGCCTCGATGGCCTGTCCGCTACCGTACTAGGCGGCGGAACGGTGCCAGGATTAAGTGGTTTCGTGGACTTGGCGCCGGGTGACAGGAGTATCCCAGCGCAGAACGAGACGACCGGTCCCGTCGGTCTTCTCGTTCTGCGGCGTCGTGTGTTCCGGGTGGCGGGACGGGCGCTCGCTGGGGCTCGCCCCCCGCCCACGGGGGACGGCGGTTGCTGACGCGAAACGATTCCACATGGTTCTGGCCCCAGCTCCCGGATGTGCCGGTGACTTGACCGACAAATGCCGCATCTTTCCCCATCACCCCAAGACTGAGAACTGGAAACGTTTTCTCAATATCCCCTTGGTGTGGCGCTGGCGTGCGCTAAGATGGCGCCGAGTGGAGCACCAACATCAGCGGCCCCACGGGATCCCCGGCGTGTGAAGGCATGGGGTTTCGTGAGGGGAGTACGCGGCCACAGTGCGAGCCACGACGGCCAGCGGGGCGAGGTCCGGGGCGAGCAGGAACGCTTGTCCCACCTGCGGGCCCAGCGCGCGTCGCTCACTCTTGCCGCCTCGACGTACCGATGGCGGGGACAGAAACACGGAGTTCGAACTCGGAGGTCTTTCGATGAAGTACGTGAGTCACTTGGGCCAGGCGACGATGGGAGCACTGCTGGCTGTCTGGTTGGTCGCCGGGTGCGGTCCCGACAGTAGCGATCCCGAGGGTGGGGGAGAGACCGGGGGGACGCCGTCGACCGGGGGCGTCGACGGCATGACAGGCGGCACGGGAGCCGGTGGGAGCGGCACCGGTGGGATCGGGGCGGGCGGTGCTGTCGCCGACGGTCCCTGTCCCGTGGTCAGCTCGCCACTATTGACCGACTTCGCCGAGCTGACACCCGGCGACGTCTGGACGGATGGCGAGGTGCGCAGCTGGGGCGGCCTTGGGGTGACTGGTGGTACCTTCCACTATCAGGGAACGGCAACCTCGGCGCTCCTGGCGACCATCACTCCGGAAGGTGCCCTCGAGCTGGCAGCCACCATCGCGGCGGGCGACTACGCGGGCTTTGGCTTGTGGTTTCCGGACCTGACCCCGTCCTGCAGTGACGCCAGCCTGTACACGGGGATCTCGTTCGAGCTGAGCGGAACCGTGGGCAACGTCGAGATCCAGGTCCAGCTCCAGCACCGGGCCAACTACCCCATCGAGGGCGAGAAGGGCGCGTGCCCGTTTACCGACGAGGCCACCAAGTGGGACGTCTGCACGAACAACCGCGTCATCCTGAACGGACAAACGGGAGTCGTCGCGCTGCCCTTCGCCGAGTTCACCGGAGGGCTACCTGAAGCCACGCTGAATCCAGCGGAGTTGCTGGGGATTCAGTGGCAGCTAAACTGCGGCCCCGAAGGCGACTGCACCCCGGATCTCACGATCGACAACGTGACGTTCTACTGATTGTGGGATTGTCTTCGAAGGGACGGCGAGCCCGAGCCCGGGCCGGAGTCGGCGGAGTCAGCCGTCGACTCCAGCCTCGGTTGCCGCGAGCCGCCACTTCCCCGGCTCGAGCCCATCTCGGGCATTGACGGGATCCCGTGGTCTGTGGTCCACGGGCTAGATGCACAAGTTCCAGAACCCCGAGCTGAGCATCGACGAGCGGGTCGACGACCTGATCGCGCGACTGACGCTCGAGGAGAAGGCCGGGCAGATGCTGCACAGCGCGCACGCCATCCCGCGGCTCGGGATCCCGGCCTACAACTGGTGGAACGAGGGACTGCACGGCGTGGCACGGGCGGGGGTCGCAACGGTTTTCCCGCAGGCCATCGGTCTCGCTGCCACCTTCAACGACGAGCTGCTGCTCGAGGTGGCGCGGGTGATCTCCGAAGAGGGCCGCGCCAAGCACCACGAGTACCTGCGGCATGGTGACCACGACATCTACAAGGGGCTGACGTACTGGAGCCCGAACATCAACATCTTCCGCGATCCGCGCTGGGGTCGCGGGCACGAGACCTACGGTGAGTGCCCCTACCTGACCGGGCGCCTCGGGGTGGCCTTCTGTCGCGGACTGCAGGGTGACGACGCGAGGTACCTCAAGCTGGTGGCGACACCGAAGCACTTCGCGGTGCACAGTGGTCCCGAGGGGCTGCGGCACACGTTCGACGCCGTCGTCAGCGAGAAGGACCTGCGGGAGACCTACCTGCCCGCGTTCCACGCCTGTATCACCGAGGCCGGGGCGCACAGCATCATGGGGGCGTACAACCGCACCAACGGCGAGGTGTGCTGTGGGAGCCCCACCCTGCTCGTCAAGATCCTCCGCGAGGAGTGGGGCTTCGCGGGATACGTTGTCAGCGACTGCTGGGCCGTGCGCGACTTCCACGAGCACCACCAGGTGACGGCGACGCCCGAGGAGTCGGTGGCGCTCGCGATCCGGAACGGCTGCGACCTCAACTGCGGGTGCACCTTCGCGGTGATCCCCCGGGCGGTTGCGCAAGGCCTGATCGCGGAGGCGGATCTGGACGTTGCTCTGCGGCGACTGTTCGGGGCCCGGATGAGGCTCGGGATGTTCGATCCGCCGGAAACGGTCCCCTACGCCGCCATCCCGTACGAGAAGAACGACTCGGACGCACACCGAGCGCTGGCCCGGGAGGCCGCGCGGCAGTCGATCGTGCTCCTGAAGAACCGGGATGGATTGCTCCCCCTGGATCCGAACCTCGCGAACCTGGCCGTCATTGGTCCTAACGCCAACAACGACGACGTGCTGCTGGCGAACTACTGCGGCACTCCGTCCCGATCGGTGACGCCCCTGGAGGCGATCCGCGCCGCGGTCTCGCCGCAGACCCGGATCTGGTACACGCCGGGGTGCCGGTTGACGGGCACGCAGGCGGAAGGTCTCGGTGCCGATGGCAACCTCACCGAGGCAGTGATCCTGGCGGAGCGGGCCGACGCGGTGGTGCTCTGTCTGGGGCTGTCCGCGGAGATCGAGGGGGAGGAGGGGGACGCTAGCAACTCCGATGGGGCCGGGGACAAGGCCGATCTGAGCCTGACGGGGCTGCAGCAGCGGCTTCTGGAGGCGGTGGTCGCGGTGGGCAAGCCGACGGTGCTCGTGCTGATCGCGGGCAGCGCGATCGACGTCAGCTGGGCCGAGGAGCGAGTCGGTGCGATCGTCGATGCCTGGTACCCCGGGGGGGAAGGGGGAACCGCGATCGCCGAGGTGCTGTTTGGCCAGGTGAGTCCGGCGGGGCGACTGCCGGTCACCTTCCCGGCCAGCATCGCCGACGTGCCGCCGATGACGAGCTACGCGATGCGGGGGCGCACCTACCGCTATCTGGAGAAGGAGCCGCTGTATCCCTTCGGCTTTGGGCTCTCCTACACCTCCTTCGAGTACCGCGAGGCGAGCCTGTCGCGAGATCCTCTGCCCGCTGGCGAGTCCGTGACCGTGAGCGTGCAGCTTCAGAACACGGGCGCGTGTGCGGGCGACGAGGTCGTGCAGCTCTACGTTCACGATGTCGCGGCTTCGGTGCGCGTGCCGCACCGCGAGTTGCGGGGGATCCGTCGCGTGCACCTGGCGCCGGGGGCAAGCGAGACCGTGACGTTCGTGCTCACGCCGCGCGATCTGTCGCTGATCGACGAGGCGGGTCAGCGGGTGCTCGAGCCGGGCAGCTTCCGGATCTCCGTGGGTGGCAGCCAGCCCGACGCGCGGAGCGTCGCCCTGATGGGCCGCCGACCCGTCGAGCTGCAGCTCGAGGTGACGGGCGAGCCGCTGCGTCTGCCGTACTGACGGAGGGCGCGGCGGTTCGGCCCCTCGCTGGGACGATGGTCGAAGCCCGCCGAGCCGCGGTGCCTTCGTCGGCAGAGGGGGCGCTCCCCTGGGTCGACCGGGCTCAGGGCGGTGACACTGATCGGGGAGTTCGGTGCTGGAGGAACCAACGAGCGCGCCGCGACCACGCCAGTGGAGTTCGTCTTCATGACCGGACACAGCGAGGGGAGAAACCCCGCGCCGCACGAGTCGGCCGATCAGATCCGCGCCCACTGCGCACAACACGACCGGTGGCTGATTGACTACTTCGACATCGAAGCCCACGATCCTTCGGGCAACGACTTTTCCGAATCGGGAATCGCGGACAACCTCGACTGGGATGGGGGCAACTGGGCTGTCGAGTATCTCGCGAGCGAAAGTGCCGATCCCACGCTGGTCGCCCTGACCGGTGCCACCACCGCCTGCGCCCATTCGGATTTTCCGCCCGAAGCCACGCTGAACTGCGTGTTGAAGGGGCAGGCTGCATGGTGGGCGTTTGCCCGAATCGCCGGCTGGAATCCCGGGTAGTGGCACCCGGCGCTGTCCGTGGTGCACTGCTCGACATGCTGCGCTCGGGATCGTGCCGGGCAGCTATCGGCAGCAGATTGTCGAGAGCGAGGCGACGGTGCTGCGGAGCTGCGGGCCGCGCAGTTGGACGCTGAGCAGCAGCGCTACCAGCGAGCTTGGCGGAGGTTGAAAAACCTCAGGGGCCCATCTGGCTTCCCTGGGGACCGCGCGCGGCGCGAGCAAACCGTGGCACAATCGAGCGCGGTGCCAGAGTCGAAGAGAGATCGTGGCAAGCGGCGATGCTGCCGCGCGGAGGTGGCCGGATGACGCATCGTGACGGGCGTCCGCCCCACGAGGCGATGCGGACCCTGCGCGCCCGTCTCGTCGCGGACGGCGCCCACTACACGGACCTCGTGACCCGGATCCGCAGAGCGACGCTGTCGGTGTGGATCGCCACCGCCAACCTAAAGGATCTTCGGGTCGAGGCGCCCGTCGGGACGCGCGCGCGCGCCGCGGGGCGCTACGTCTCGCTCGTCACCGAGCTCGGCGAACTGGCGCAGCGAGGCGTGGAGGTCCGGGTACTCCATGCGGGCGTCCCCTCCCGGGCGTTCCGGCGCTCCTTCGATTCCCGGGCAACCGATGGGGTCGCGCTGCGTCAGTGTCCGCGCGTCCACTTGAAGCTGGTCTGCATCGATGGCGCCGAGCTCTACCTGGGCAGCGCGAACTTCACGGGGGCAGGCCTCGGCGCCAAGGGGGAGGGCCGCCGCAATTTCGAGCTCGGGGTCGTTACGGACGACGACGTGTTCATCGACGCTGCCCAGGATCGGTTCGCGGCGATCTGGCGTGGCGCCGAGTGCGCCGGGTGCCAGCTGCGTCGCGAATGCCCGGCCCCGCTCGACCAGCTGTGACGAGCCGCTCGTCGTGGTTCTTGAGGGACTACGCCGGCTGGGGGCGGGCGGTGGGTTCTCAACAGCGACTCCCAACCGACGGGCACGCCCGCCGCCACCCTGCACCCTCGCCTGCCGCGCCGACCGGCAACCCTGCACCTGCAGCCGTACGGCTCACTCCGCCGGCGACGCATCCTCCTGTGGTGGCGATGGCGTCGCATCGACACCGGCAGGTGTTTCGGGAGTCGGGTCCTCCGCGTCCCCGTCTGTCGAGTCGGGCAGATCGGGTGGCATAGGCGCGGGGGGGTCGGAGTCGTCCTCCGATGTCTCGGGCGCCGGCTGTTCATCGTCCGTAGCCGGTTGGGTGGCGGGTGGCTGCGCGTCGGACAGGACCCCGCGCTGCCCGTTGATGGTGATGCGGGCGAGCAATTGCTCGAAGTCGGCTTCTCCTTCTGCGAAGCGCTCCGGCTGGTTCGCGTACCCCGCCACCATCAGGACAGGAAACGCCAGTTCACGACCGGCGCGACTGCGCACGTAGGTGAAGCCGGGTCGAATCAACACGACCCGGACGCGTCGATAGACGCCTCCGGGTGTCAACTGGAGTTGATCGACATTCGCCACATCGAGCGTCACCGCATGCGCCGGCATGCCCGCGACCTGCATGGGTACTTGCGACACGATCTTGGCCGCGTACCTTCGAGATTCCACCGCCACGGCGGCACCTTGCAGCAAGACAATCTCGTAGCCTGCCCCGGCGATTTCGTCGGCGTATGCTTGGCCCAGGACGGGTAGCTCCATCTGTCCGAATCGGGGGGATGTCGGGGTCGTGCGAAGCCAGATGACGCCCGCGTGTCGCTCGTGAACGTATCTGAGATCATAGGCCGGCTCCTCAGTGTTCAGATCCATTCGCCCGTCGCCATTCGCGTCGATCGCGTAGTACGCGGTGTACCCCTCTCCCCACTTTGGCTTCACCTCTCCCGTCGACGTCACGTAGTAGTTGTCGAGCACCCAGCCCTCGGGCAGGACCCGTTCGGTTGGTGCGATGGGAACCGAGTAGGGGTAGCGCTCGTGTGCAAATCCTGCGGCAGTGATCCGAGGACTTGTACTCACACAGGAAGCGAACACGCTCAGGACAACCAGGAAGAACGGAACACGAAGTCGCATGGTCACGGTGAACCTACTTCAACGTGAGTCACGATGTCCATCGAGCTCCTGTCGGGTGGCCGTGGCGGCTCGTTTCGCACGAGCTCCTACTCGTAGCGCCCGCCGAGAACCAGCCGCCCGGCGCCCTGGTAGGGGACCTCGAGAGGACGGTGACCTCCGCAAGCGCTGCAGTGTCTCTCCGCGTTTCGGAACGACGTCCTCGCTGAGCCCGAGGCGGCGTGCGAGGCGGCGCGGAGCCGCCGGATAGCCAGACCGCCTTGCCGATGATGGTGCACCGGTTGCGCTGCTGTGCAGGCGTTGGGCTAAGAGCGACGCACGAAGGCAGCGAACGCACTGGGACTCTTGCCGACGGCGGCGCGGAAGTCACGCGCGAGGTGGGCCTGGTCGGTGTAGCCGAGGTCGGCAGCGAGATCGGCGAGGGTGGCTCTGGGGTCGTCGCCGCGCTCGAGTCGTCGCGCGACCTCCTGCAGGCGATGGCGGCGAATGACGAACTTGGGGGAGACGCCGACGAAGTCGCGAAACAGTCGCTGCAGGGCACGCGGGTGGCGGCCGACGGCGCTGGCGAGCGCTTCGACCGACGTCAGCCGTGGGTCGGTGGCGATGCGCGCGGCCAGCGCGACGGCGTCGCGGACCTGAGGTGCTGGCTCCTGGCGGCGCATCGCGCGGAGCCACCGGGCGAGGGCGTCGAGGCCGGTGGCGTCGTCCGGCGGATCGAGGATTTTTCCGAGCCAAGGCTCGGTCGTCTCTGCAAAGAACCCAGCGAGGGGCACGATGCGGTTCTCGAGCGTGTGGGCGGGCACGTCGAACCAGGCGCGCACCGCGCCTGCTCGCAACTTTGCCGCGCGAACCAGGCCGCGCCCCTCGAGCCGGCGGTGCCACCGGCGCGACCACACGCCGACCACGCGCGCCCCCGCGTGCGGTCCCCCGCGCTCGAACGCGACGTGCACACAGGGGTCGGAGAGCAGCTCCGTTTCGTGGGGGGCGTCGGGCGGCAGGTCCCAGCGCCCGACCCAGAGGCACTCGACCATGTCGTCGAGATCGTCGGGTGCCGGCTGGCGATGGGCGTCGATGCGCCGACCGCTCGCGGGGCTCGACACCAGGCCGCGGGCCCGTTCGGGGAGGGAGCGGGAGGAGGTCTTGGCTTCGGGCATCGGGGTCGCTGACGGTGTCGCAAATATACAAGCCGTGCTGCCGCGGTGGTGCCATTCCCTGCGCTGGCACTACAAATGCTGGAGGAGGAACCGCGATGGAAGGGATTGCACGACGAACCATTGAACAGATCGAGGCGTACCAGGGCCCCCACGAGATCCCCGGGGTCCGCTTCCGACACGCGCGCCGGGAGCTGGGCGTGACGGCCTTCGGGATCAACGTGATCGAGATCGACCCCCATTGCTCGGGCTACCCCGAGCACGACCATGTCGCGGACGGGCAAGAGGAGGTGTACGTGGTTCTCGATGGCGCTGCGGAGCTCGTGGTCGATGGTGAGCCCCTGGGCTCAGTCGAGCGCGGCACGCTGGTGCGAGTGGCGCCGAATCGCAGGCGCCAGTTCGTCACGGGTGAGAGCGGCATCACGCTCCTGGCGATCGGGAACACCCCGGGACAGGCTTACGAGGTGAAGGCGTTCTGAACGCGGGGTGGGGCGCTCCCCGCCATCGCCTCCTTCATTCCCGACATCGCACCGCAACCGGCCCGCGCTCGATGGTGCGGCGGTCGACCCCGGGACCGGGCACCGCGTGCGTTACGTTTGCAAACGTATGCGATCGAATACATGATTCCCCGGTGTATTCGATCGCATACATTCCGCTTGGTGTATTCGATCGCATACATCCCGCTGGGTGTATTCGATCACATACATCGCCATGATAGTAAGAAATGTAAGTGATATCGGTGCCTTGATACGTGAGAGGCGCCTCGGTCTGGGCTGGGACCAGCAGAAGCTGGCAGACAAGGTCGGAGTCGGTCGCCTGTGGGTCGTCCAGGTGGAGCGAGGAAAGCCCCGTGCCCATGTGGGTCTCGTGCTCGCCGCGCTCGAGGCGCTGGGGCTGACTCTCAACGTCGGCGAGCCCCAGCATGAATCCGACCTGGACGTGCCGGACATCGATGCGGTCGTGACCCGGGCAAGGGGTGCCCGATGAGCGAGCTCGTCGCGGTGCTCTACGGCCAAGGGGTGGGGTCTTCCCTCGGGGCGCACACCGACGACCCACCTGCTCAAGCCTCCGATGCCGGACCTCGACGGGCACTTGGAGAACGAGCACTTCTGCCTCTCCCTCGCTCGCGAACTCGAGCTCCCGGCCGCATTCAGCACCGTGGAACGCTTCGAGAACGAGAAGGCCATCGTCATCGAACGATACGACCGCGTGGTTCGAGATGGCCGCATCCAGCGGGTGCACCAGGAGGACGCCTGCCAGGCCTTGGGCGTCCATCCGACAAGGAAGTACCAGAACGAAGGCGGTCCGAGCCCACTGGCGATCGTCCAACTGCTGCGCGACCACTCCCAGCGCGCCGATGAAGACGTCTGGACGTTCGTCGCCGCCCTCGCCTTCAACTGGCTCATCGCCGGAACCGATGCCCACGCGAAGAACTACTCGATCCTGATTGGCGCAGGCGGCAAGGCACGCCTCGCACCGCTCTACGATCTGGCCAGCGCGCTGCCCTACCCGACCATCGACCTCGGGAAAGCAAAGCTCGCGATGAAGATCGGTGGCAAGTACCGACTGTCAGACGTGGGAGCGCACCAGTGGGCGAAGCTGGCTGGCGAGCTAGAGCTGGACGTGGTGGCGCTCCGGGCGCGACTCCACGATCTCGCCACCCGCGTGGAAGATGCCGTCAGCGTCGTCCTTTCGCGGGTGCAGTCGGACGGGATCGAGCATCCCATCTTGCAGCAGCTCGCCGACACCATCGGCGCCCGCGCGCGTGCCTGCGCACCGCTTTTCGCGTAGTTGCTGCCGTACTGACGGAGGGCGCGACTTCGGGTGGATGATCCCGGTGGAGCGCGGGGGTCCCTTTCGTGCGGTGCCCGCCTCCGGTAGGCTAGGGCGCACTGTCGGTGCACCGTGCGTCTCGGCGGGCCCACCCGGTCTCGCGCGGACGCGGTGCTTGGAAGCAAGGAGTCGCGCGTGATTCAGTGGAGCCTCATCGGTGCCCGTCGGTCCCCCCCTGGTGGGGCGAGTGCGATCGCCGCGCTCGCTGTCGTCGTTGCCGCCAGCGTCGGCTGTGGCGGTGGCGGTGAACAGTCGTCGAAAGGCACGGGGGGCAGCGGAGCCACCGGCGCTGGCGGCTCGGGCGCGGGCTCCGCCAGCGGGGGTGCCGGGAGCGGTTCTGGTGGGATCTGTGATCCCGCCGCGAGCTACCCGGCGCCCGATCTGTCGGGGCGCCCCACCGCCGTCTACTCCGGGTCCGGGAGCGGACTCTTCGAGGGCGCACTGTGGCTCGATCGTGGTGTCCTGCTCTTCTCGGACATGAGCTTCACCGCGGACGTGCCTCCGTCCTCGATCCTCACGCTCACGCCGCCGGATTCCGTCGACACGTTCCTGGCGAACTCCGGCACCAACGGGCTCGGGCTCGCCCCCGACGGTACGGTGCTGGGGTGCGCGCACGACGTGCAGGGCCTGGTCCGCATCTACTGGCCGAGCGGCACCAGGACCACGTGGGTCGACAGCTACGAGGGGCAAGCGTTCAACTCCCCGAACGACATCGCCGTGCGCGCGGACGGGACCGTGTACTTCTCGGATCCCGACTGGCAGCGCGGGTCACGACCCTCGGAGACGGGGATGACCGGAGTCTACCGCGTCACGCCGGCGGGCGCGGTGAGTCTCGTGGACGGATCGCGAGGCAACCCCAACGGGGTGGCCCTGTCGCCCGACCAGACCACGCTCTACGTTGGCGAAGAGGACGGCACCATCTCCCGGTATCCGGTCAGTTCCGACGGCTCCACCGGCGACCGGCAGACGCTGGCCAACGTGCCGGGGGCGGACGGCATGGGGGTGGACTGCGCGGGGAACCTCTACGTGGCGGCACACAACGCGGGTGCCGTTCACGTTCTCTCCCCCTCGGGCACGCTGCTCGGCACGATCGACGTGGCGCCGAGCGTGACCAATCTGGCGTTCGGCGGCTCGGATCGCACCACGCTCTACATCACCGCGGGCAAGACGGTCTACAGCCTGGCCATGAACCTGCCGGGGTATCCGTTCTGATCTCGGACCCCGGGGATCCGAGGGTGGGCGGTTGCCCGTGGGTCGGGTGCGGCTACGCCGTCGGCAGTGTGGCTTCGGCGCGAGCCGAGTCGATGTCCGCAGCCACGTCCTGCTCGACCCTGCTGGCGCGGCGGCGGGCGGAGCGCTGATCGGCAGCGGCTTCGATCTCGTCCAGCGCACCAAAGAGGGCGGCTCGGTCTTCGTCGGTCAGCTTGGCGGCGAGCGCGACCGCTTGAATGGCCTTGATGGCGCGGATCCAGCCGTGGCGGGCCTCCAGCACGCTCCCCGTGGTCGGCGATCCGGCGACCGACGCCAGTTGCTGCCGATGCTGGTCGAGCTCCCCGATGCGCTCTCCGGCGTCGAGCCACTCGTTGACGACGTCCTCCAGGTTGCGGCCGGCGACCTCGATGGTGGCGAGCGCGCGGCGCTGCTCGTCGGTCAGCGTCGCGCGCAGTCGTTTCACGTAGCCGGCCTGCCCCTCGTAGGTGATCTGGGTGGCGCCGCTGACGCCGTCGGGGAGCAGCTGGTCGCGCAGCTCGAGGTAGCGAGCTCCGTCATCGGCCAGAGTGGCCGTGGCGGTGAGCAGCTCGTAGGTCGAGCTGACCAGCGCGTCGTGCACCACGTCGAGCGCTGCGGCCTGAGCGCTGAGCGCCTTGAGGCGGGGGTCGGTGGCCGCGGGCGTCACCTTCAGCGCGTTCAGGTGTGCCTCCGTGAGGAGCGACACCAGCGGCGCCAGGAAGGGATTGGCGTGCAGCCGCGCGCGGACTGACGACTCCGGGTTCGTCATCGTATCGCTGATCTGGACCATTTCATTCAGGGTGAGGTTCTTGAGTGCCATCGTGTCGTCTCCGAGTGAGTGGGAAGTGCGACGCCCAGAGCCAGCGCTGGGCACTGCTGCGAGCGAGGCCGCAGCCATGAACGACTCGGTCGGTTCGACCGCCGGCGCCTTGCGTCGGACGCCAAGCGCGTGCCATCGATTCGATGCGCCATCGCCATCGAGCCCCCGCTCGACTCGGCGAAACCTACCGATCCACGCGAGTGCGTCAACACCCCTGGGGGTGAGTCGTCCGAAAAACCGACGACGGCGATCGCCGACACCCATCGGCGCGATTGTCTGACGTTGCCGCGACGTGCACCACCGGCACCTCCAACGTCCACGACCTGTGACGCACCGCCGGCGCGAGGCAGGCGCCCACCGCACCTGCGGGGTTGCACGGCTTCGGCGGAGGACACGAGCCGCCGCAAGCCAGCCCCACCAACGTGCCAGAGGCCGCGACCGGCCGCGAGGTGGATGCCACCACGCGGAGGCGGGTCGCGACCGGGCGCGAAGTGGTCGGAACCATGCGGAGGGGGGCCGCGACCGGCCGCGAAGTGGATGCCGCCACGCGGAGGGGGGTCGCGACCGGCCGCGAGGTGGATGCCACCACGCGGAGGGCGGCTCGCGACCGGGCGCGAAGTGGTTGCGACCATGCGGAGGGGGGTCGCGACCGGGCGCGAAGTGGCCGGAACCATGCGGAGGGGGGGCGCGACCGGGCGCGAAGTGGTCGGAACCATGCGGAGGGGGGCGACCGGGGCGAAAGACCCGGCTCCCCGCTCACCAGCGGCTGCGGAGAATCGTCCGCGAGCTCCGGATCCATCTTCGAGCGCCGGTCAGGTGTCGGAGCTCTTCTTCTTTCGGGTCGCCTGGGTTTGCTTGGCGCGCTGGGTTGGTCGCTTGGGTGCCTTCTTGCTGGTCGCGGGCTTCTTCTTGCTGGTCGCGGGCTTCTTCTTGCTGGTCGCGGGCTTCTTCTTGCTGGTCGCCTGGGCGGTCTTGCTGGATGCCTTCTTGCTCTGCTTCGGTTTGGGCTTGGACGGGCGCTGGGCGCCTCGCTTGGCGCGTGTCGCTTGCGGTGAGGGGCCCTTCACCGCCTCGGATGCCTCCGCGGCTTCCGGTGTTGCGTCGGACGGCTCTGCGGCCTCCAGTGTTGCGTCGGACGGCTCTGCGGCTTTCGGTGTGGGAGCGGCGCCCGCCATATCCGATGTGGTGGCGGCATCGCCCGCCGCGAGTGGCTCGGTCGTGGACTCGGGTGGGGGCGGTGGGGCTTTGGACGTGGGCTGCTCGACGGCGGACTGCGTCACGATCGGGGGCGCCTGGGACGCGTCTGGTGGTTTCGCGTTGGGAGTCCGGTCTGTCGCTGGCGGGTCTGCCGGATGAGTGGGAGTGGCGGCCGCTGCGGGTTGGCTCGACGCAATCTCGGCGGCGGGGGCGGCGATGCTCGCGGCAAGCCGCTCGCCAAGCTCGCGAATGTTCGGGACGGTCTGGGTTCGGTGCGGGGCTGTTGTTTGGCCCGAGCCTCGAAACCACTCGGCGATGTTGGCGTCTGCGGTTCGCGCGAGAGCTTGCTGGTCGAGCTCCGAGCCGCGTAGCCAGTCGGAGACGAACGACCTTTGCGGGTCCTCACGCGGGCCACGCTCGGCGTCGGTGGGCCAGGCCGGGGTCGTGACGGTTCCCTCCATTCCGGGGAGGGAAGCAAAGGGCGTCGTGGTTCTGCTCGAGGTGGCTGTCTGGGCGGGGGTCGTCGCCGGCGCGGTGGAGGTGGCCGGGGAGTCGCTTGCTGCTCCGAACGTCGACTGCCACTGCTGCGCGAGCCGGTCGAGCAACGCGGCGGCAGAGTCGAGTGCCCTGGAGATGGCGCTTCGGAGCTCCGCCGGGGACGCTTCCGGGGAGTCAGTGACACTGCGTGGTGCGGGGGTCGGCTCCTCGGAGACGGCCTGCACCAGGGCGTTGTACCAGGCGCCCGCGCTGTTGAATCGGTGTTCGGGATGGATGGCGAACGCCTGCTCGACCCAGTCGTCGACACCGCGCGGGAGTTCGGGGCACTGCGCGTGCAGGCTGGGTCGCTTGCCGGTGGTGACCTGCTGGTGCTGATCGAGCAGCGAGGAGCCCTCGAAGGGCAGGTGTCCAGCGAGCATCCGAAATGCGACGACGCTCAACGAGTACAGATCGGCACGGTGGTCGATGCGTTGCGAGTCCCCACTCCACGCTTCGGGGGCGATGTAGCTGGGCGAGCCCATGACCATGCCCACGGCGGTGAGCGGCGCCTGCGACCGCATTCGGGAGAGGCCGAAGTCGAGGAGTCTGATGTGCCCATGCGGTGCTGCCAGGAAGATATTGGCCGGCTTGACGTCACGGTGCACGATGCCAGCTTCGTGCGCTCGGCCCAGCGTCGATGCAACCGGCTCCAGCATGGCGAGCACGCTGGCCACGGGAAGTCTCTGCCGCCTGCCTTCCAGGTCGGTCAGGTGCCGCTCGAGGTCTACGCCGTCCAGCCACTCCATCACCAGACAGAGCGCGCCGCTCGGTAGGTAGCAAAGATCGAGGACGGCCACGGCGCCCGTCCCCGCCAGCGCAACGAGCGCCTGCTGCTCGCGGACCATGCGTTCGACGGCGTGCGGATCAGTCGCCGTGCCCGCGGTGAGAACCTTGACGGCGACGGGCATGCCGCTGGTGCGGTCGAACGCTCGATAGACGCTGCCGTACCCTCCCCGTCCTACGAGCTCCTCGAGCTCGTAGCGCTCGCCAGCCACGAGTTTCGTCGGCTCCACCACGGGGGGCATCGAGGATATACCTCGCGGTCGAGTCCTGTCCACGGCCTCCCCCCTCGCGCCCCGAGCCCGAGCCCGCTTCCGAGCCCGCTCCCGAGCCCGCTCCCGCTCCCGCCCCCTGACCCGAGCCCGCTCCCGCTCCCGCGCCCTGACCCGAGCCCGCTCCCGCCCCCTGACCCGAGCCCGCTCCCGCTCCCGCTCCCGCTCCCACTCCC
>JBNLDK010000053.1:0-19323 GCA_050304295.1 Polyangiaceae bacterium | reverse complement strand
CCCCCCCCCCCCCCACCACGGAGGGGTGACATGAACAGGTCAACGGCGTCGTCTCAGGGAAATCAGAGCGGGTGGGAAGACGTGGCTTCTGATCGCGACGAAGTCGGCGTGCCGCCGACCAGTGCTGGCAGAGAGCTGTTCCGAAACCTCGAGCGATCCAGGCTCATCGCGGACCATCTCCGAGGCAGCGTCATGTTGTACCCCGATCAGCTGGCGACGGTCGCCATCCTCGGCTGTTCGACGGGAGAGGAGTTGTACGGTCTCGCGATCGTTGCCACTGACGAACTCGGCCCGTTCTCGGATCGGATCAGTCTGGTGGGGTTTGATACCTGTCTCTCCGCGTTGGGCGTTGCTCGACATGCCACCTACCCACGCAGCAGCGTCCACGCACCGCTACAACCCTTCGTCCACCATCATTTCGACTCGACACCGGAGGGCGACAACTTGGTCGTCGCGGAGCATCACCGGGAACGGGTGCGTATCCGCGAGCTGTCGCTGAACGCCGTCGGGGAGGAGTTACCGGAGAGCTACGCCGCCGTCGTCGTTCTCGACACGCTGGACGCCACGACCCGCGCGCACTGGCTTCCCCACTTCGCGAGGAGGCTGAGGCCGGGCGGACTGCTCGCCTTGCCCCCAGGCGTTTCGCCCCCAGCCGACGAGTCACTCCGACCCGCGAACCTCGCCGGCGATGGGTACTTCGAGAAACCCCCGAACGCTGCTGACGACGCACCGGCGCTTCCGTCGCGAGACCGCCCCCTGAGCGTTCCTCCCGCGGGGACGGCGAGCACGCTGCCTCCCCCTCCTCGCAGTGCGCAGATTCGGGTCACCCTCGAGGCGGCAGAACGCCTCAGTCGCGCGGGTGCGCTCGACGAGGCGATTGAGCTCGTCGGAGCTTCCATGCGTCTCGATCCCAACGTCGCGCCGGCGTACCTCCTTCGAGCCCAGCTGCACCTCGCCGGGGGGAGTATCGAGGTTGCGCTCGACGACCTCAGGCGGCTCCTCTTTCTGGCGCCGGCGTGCCTGCTCGCGCGCTACTGGTTTGCCGTTGTCCTGCGCGCAGCCGGCGAGTCCGAGAGAGCCCGGGCACAGCTCGACGAGATCGAGGACCAGCTCGGCACAAGAGGCGATGAGGAGCTGGTTGAGGACGAACGAACCACGACAGCGCAGCTCGGGCGGCGTGTCGCAGTACTGCGGGCCCAGCTGTCGAGCACTGAAGACGATAGGGAGGATTGAGATGGGAAAGTTTCGTGGTGTATGGGTCGCTGGTGCCATCGCCGGCGCGGCAAGTTCTGCATGGGCCAACACCGAGCCCCCCCCCGCGTACGACGCTCGATCGGTGGGCATGGGAAGCACAGGTGTGGCTCACGTCGAGAACGGTGCGTCGCTCTATCACAACCCCGCGGCGCTGAACGGCATGGCGAAGGGCGCGGTGACGGGCGTCATCGCGCCTCTCGCTCCCCAGGTCACGGCCCCGCTCGAGGGGCCGGACAGCGAGGTGGACAGCCAGCGCGCCGTGGGCCCCCTGTTCCTCGTCGGTGGCGGATACCGAGTGCACGACCGCGTCACCGTTGGCGCCGCGGTCTTCCCCACGATGGGGTTCGGTGCCACGTTCGAGGACGTGCAGGCCCTCGGCGGACTCAATCTCTCGGCACGTCTTGCGGTGCTGGAGATCGCCCCCGGAGCGGCGTTTGCCATCACCGACGCGTTGGCGATCGGCGTGGCGTATCGGGCCAGTCACTTCTCCTACGGTGCCGAGACGCCTGCCGCCGCGCCTCCCCCTGCCCCCGCCGGCACGCTCCTCCAGGCGGAGTCGAACCTCAACGGATGGAATTTTACCGGCCTTCACGTGGGACTCCACTTCCGCGCGACCCCCAGCACCCGGCTTGGCCTTTCCTACCGCAGCAAGATCAGCGCCGACCTGGACGGCACGACCGAGATGGCGGGGCAGGAGATGGACACCTCGATGGAGTTCACCGTGCCGCACATCCTCAAGGTGGGGGTGGCTCAGGGTCTGCTCGACGACCGTCTGACGCTCGCCGCTGACCTCAAGTATGCGCTCTTCAAGGACGCTAACGAGGAGCTCGTCGTCGCCACCGATGTGCCTGGCGCCGGCACGGTGGAGCAGCCCCTAGAGCTCGACTGGAAGAACTCGATCGGCGCCTATCTGGGCGCCGAGTACCGCATCGAACCCGCTGGACCCGGGATCCGCGCCGGATACTCGGTGGTGAGCAGTGCCACCCCCGAAGAAACGGCTCAGCCTGTCATGCCTCCCCCGGGCCTTCACCATGCCGTCCACGCTGGAGTCGGCGTCGAGGTTCACGCCCTGGCTCTCGATCTCGGCGGCTACTACATGTTCGGCGGGAAGCGGGCCGAACCGAATGCGGAACCACCTGGCAGTGCGGACGGTGACTACCGCTTCGACGCCATCCTGGTTGCGCTCAGCGCGACCTACCGCTTTGGTGAGAGTGGGTCCAAAGATGAGCAGTAGCGCCTTGCCCCCGCGACTGATCTCCGATCTGGCACCCGCGGTCGTGCCCGATAGGATCAGTCGCGTCGAGCGCGCTCGTGAGTACCTGGAAAGAGGATTCTCACACGAGGAAGGGTTCGCCAGCTGGACGACCGATTCCCAAACCTTTGACACGCGGAAGCGCGCTCCCACTGAGTACTTCTCGACGATGGTCGTGACCCAACTCATCGTCGATGCTGGTCAGAGGTCGCTCGTCAACGATCGGGTCCGCGACTTCGTTCTGGCCTCCTGCAACGCGCGGGGGTTCGTTCACTTCTTCAAGGACCACGCACTGCTTCCGGCAGACATCGACTGCACGGGTGTTGGACACGCTCTGCTGGTCGCCCTGCGCGAACCCCACGACGACCTGCCGTCGATTGCGGAACGCCTCCTCCGCAACGTGACGAAGGACGGGATCATCGAGGTCTACGAGCAACCCGCCGGGGAGCACGCGGGCCGAATCGACCCCTGCGCCCTGGTGAACGCACTCTACCTCGTGTACTGGGCAGGCCGGGAGGCGTTGGCGGAACCGTCCATCGATCTGGTTCACGAGTTTCTGACCAGCGGAGCCTTCGAGCGGGGAACCCGCTACTACCCATCCGGCGACATCTTTCTCTACTTTCTCTCGCGACTGCTCCGGGACTTCGAGCGAACTCATCGTCGGTTCCTGCAGCCGCTCCACGCCCGCTTGCTGGAGCGGTTCGGCGAGCCCGCGTCCACGCTGGACCGAGCGATGCGCGTCTCAGCAGCCGACAACGTTGGACTGTTCGACGCTGACGATCTCGCTGAGCTGGTCGCGCTACAGCAGCCCGACGGGTCCTGGCCCCCAGGCGCCTTCTTCAAGTACGGTCGTTCCGTGCGCTATTTCGGCAGCGAGGCAGTGACGACTGCCTTCGCCCTGCGCGCGCTCGTCGCCGGCCCGAAGCTTCGCGCGAGTCGGTCCTGGGTCGCCGCCGGAGCCGGCTAGAGCGCGTTGCATTGACACGCAGCGCTCTCCGAATGTGGACAGCGCCCCGCACACATCTCGGGCAGTCGCACGTTGAGCTGAGTGAAATCGGGAGGGGCACAGCTCTGCCGAAATCAGCAGGAATGCGTCGCGTCTTGATCAAGCGGCGCGAACGACGCAGTGGGCGGAGAGCACCTCGATGATCCGAGGGGGGGCGAGGACGAACTGAGCAGCGCCGCACTCGATGGCGGCGGCGGGCATGCTGTCGACCGTGCATGTCCGTGGCTGCTGCGCGACGGTCAGGGCCCCGGCTCGGTGCAAGGCCAGCAGCCCCTGCGCCCCATCCCTGCCCATGCCGGTGAGGAGTACCCCAATGGCCCGCTCGCCTACGTGCCGCGCTGCGGACTCGAAGAGAACGTCAATGCACGGAACGTAGGTTCGAGCGGAATGGTCGGAGGGAACGAGAATGCCGTCGCCGCGAACTTCCAGGTGACGGCCCTCCGCGGGTAGGTAGACCGTGCCGGGCTCTGCGCGGATCGGTCGCTTCACCTGTACGACTTCCCGTCCACTCTCGCTCGAGAACCAGTCCGCCAGACCAGCCCCGAACCCCCGGGTGATATGCTGGGCGATCACCGTCGCCACCTCGAGGCGCCGCGGCAGAGCGCAGAGGATGTCGCACAGGAGCTTCGGACCCCCGGTCGATGCCCCGAGCACGAGCATCCGCCTCCGTTGGCTCGGCGACTCCGATGGTTTCGCGGCCACGCACGCGGGGTGACTGCTCCGAGCTCGCGGTGCAGGCGCACTTGGCCGCGTGGAGACCCGTCGCGTGACCACCGGCACCGATGCCAGCGCGCGAACCACTCGCGCGAGCTCACGGCGGCGCTGCTCGTAGCTTGACGAGGTGGGAGGCGGAAGCTTGGCACGAACCTCCAGCACTCCCGCCGCCATGGCGCGGTAGACGAGGCCGGGCTCCGTGGGGTTGGCGGCAGTGACCACCACGATCGGAAGGGCGGCCTCCGTCATGAGCTCGGCAGCGACGTCGAGGCCGTTGCAACCAGCGAGGAACACGTCCATTGTGACGATGTCGGGTCGCAGATGACGCACGGTCTCCAACACCTTGTCGCCACGCGCGACCTCTCCGACGATCGTGATGCGGTCGTCGGCTTCCAGCCCCAGCCGGAGGGCGTGGCGCGCGGTCGCCGAATCGTCGACGATGAGCACCCTCACCTGATCTTTCGCGTTCATCGGCGAGCCCCCATTCTCACGCTGGCTGCTGAATCATACAGCGAGCAACGCTTGCGTTGTTCGCCAAAGTAGACCAGCGCCACTTGATAGAAGTGGCGATTTTCGGAGACAGTGCCCCACACCGAAGGAGGGGCACTGTCGGAGAATCCAATCAACGCAAGTGATCGGCACTGCAGAAGGCTTCCAGGGAAACTGCGGCCTTCAGCAGTTCGCCCACCCTGGTCACGCCGTCCTCCAAGAGCTCGGCCTCGGGGCGTTCCAAGAGTTCACGGGTCAACGCTCGCACGTGACTCTCGGCGCGCTCGGGCCGCGGAGTGCTCTGCAAGGCGAGGATGTACCAGTACCTTGTCAGTGAGCTCTCGGGAGCGAGAAACAGGGCGCGGCGAAAATCCTCGGCGGCCTCGTCCGCCCGATTGGCAGCCAGGAGGATCTGCCCGCGCAAGACGAAACGTGCCGGGTCCATTGGGCTCTCGTCCACTGCGTGCTGCGCCGCTCGTAGCGCCCGTTCCAGCTGTCCGCGATCAGCGAGTGCCATGGCTTCTTCGTGCGGTGCTGGGTGCAGACTCAAAGAGCGTGCCAACAGCGGTGGTGGCTCGGGAACCTCCACCGGCGCTCGCGGGGGCCCCTCGAGCCCTGCGCGCAGAGGCCGATAGGCCCCCACCAGAAGCCCCGCTCGCCGAACGAAGCGATCCTGGGGAGGGGTAGGATCCGTTGCCGCCTGGACGAGCAGCCCTTCGCGGGTGAGCACCCGGGCAAACGCCTCGTAGCACTGTGCTCGCGCCGAGTCGTCGAGGTAGAGGCCAACGTTCCGAAAGAAGATGACCTCGACTGACTGTTCCGCGAATGAGGACGCCATCTCCTGGATCGAGAGATGCTCGAAACGCACTGCTTCTCGGTAGCGCTCTGCCAACCGATACCGGTCGCTCCCGCTCGAGGTGAAGCACCGGTCACGGAGCTCGGCGGCCACGCCCCGGAAGGACCAGCCGCCATAGATTGCCTCACGGGCACGGGCAATCGCGTCGGCGTTGAGATCACAGGCAACGACGCGACAGCGGGACGCTAGTGGACCGAACGTATCTCGAAGGCCGATGGCGAGACTGTAGGGTTCCTCGCCCGTCGAGCATCCAGCCGACCAGATCACGAACTCAGCCTCCGGGGTGTCCCGCCATCGCCGGCCAACGTGCTGCACGGCCAGCGCGACTTGGTCGGGAAACCTGAAGAAGAAGGTCTCCTCGATGGTCAAGAGTCCCGCTAGCTCGCGTAGAACCGACGAGTCTGCGTGGACGAGCTGGAGCAGCTGGGGCTCAGTGAGGCCCCGGCGGCGAGCCAGCGTTTCGAACGCGCTCGGCAGATCCCGCCGCCAGCGATCCCGTGGTCGAAGGCCGAACCGTCGAGCTATCGTTCGCTCCAGCTCCTCGGTCCGCATCTCGGGCACAACCAGAGATCGGACCGCCGGCTCCCCGTTGAAGGGACGCGCCGCGTTTTCCCTCGGCGGCGCGGACCGGGGGGTAGCACTCGCGTCGCGTTTTCCCCGTTCGAAAACCACCCATCCCTGAAATGCGCGACGGGTGCGTCTGTTGGTCGCGAGGCGCTGGCAGATGGTATCGTAAGCGCGACCATGGAGCGGAGTCGCCCGCACCCCGATGCCGAAGCGACGTTGGCCAAGCGCGCGAAGGAGCTGGCCTGCGCCGCTACGGTGGACGACGACCGGGAGCTATTGACCACGGTGGTATTGGTACGGATTGGCACAGATCAGGTGGGCCTCCCAGCCGAAGACACTCAGGGCGTACACGAGAACGTGTCGGTCACTCCAGTACTGGGGCTTCCACCTTGGTTCGCTGGCGTGGCCCAGGTGCGGGGGGAACTGATGACCATCGTGCACCCCTCACATTGGCTTCAGCAGTCCGCGTCCATCGCGCGGGGCATGGTGGCGGTGGTGGCGGGGAAGCAGGGGACTGTCGGTATCGTGATCGACGACGTACTAGACACCCGTGACGTCTACGCCAGTGACGTCAGCGATTCCCTGACCCGCCAGGCGCGACGAGAACAGCGTCCTATCCGTCTGGTCACCAACGACCTGGTCGCTGTGTTGGACGTCGAACGGTTCATGAATGATCCTGATCTGGTCGTGGGGCGGACTGCGTCGCCCGGGACCTGAGGGTACAGGAGCTAGTTCGAGCGGGGCGGGGTGTGTCGAACAACGAGATCTTCATCCAGTTACTCGAAACGTTCCGCGTGGAGGCGGCGGAGCTCTTTGATGAGCTGGCACACTCCGTGGGCGAGCTCTCGAGTGACGACGTCGGCGCCGTGCGCCGCGCGGCGCAAGCAGCGCTCCGACTGGCACACAATCTGAAAGGATCGAGCGGGGCCGTCGGCCTGGACATGTTGTCCCACCTCGCCCATCGAGTCGAGGATGCCCTGGTGCCGCTCTCCCGAACCGGGGCCGCTCCCGAGCCCGCGACGGTGGCGCTGCTGCAGTCAGCCGTCGTGCTGGCACAGCAGCTCGTGGAGCGCACCGATGCCCCCGAGCTACTTGCCGAAGTCGAACGCATCTCCGCTGACCTCGAGACGGCGCAGGACCTCGGCTCGAGAGAGCTCTCCACGCCCTCGCGTGAGGTGGGCAGCACTGTGTCGCCGCACGGCTCCCAAGTCCCGCCAGCTGCGGGTGTTCGTAGCCGGCGGCCCCCGCCACCGTTTGCCCCTCGAGATACGACGACTGCCTACATCAAGGTCCCGACCCAACGACTCGACGTCCTCGCGGGCCACCTCGATGAGCTTCTCTCCGTTCACGAACAGCTCAGAGCGCAGCACCAGAAGCTGGTAGACATGGTGAGGCTCGCTGACGAGGAGCGGGAGGCAATCGACCCGTCGGCACTGAGGCGGTTGAGTGAGACCCAGCGGCGAGGCCACGTGGCGCTGTCACGGTTGACGTCCGACCTGGTGGACACGCTTCAGAAGGTCCGCACGGTGCCACTGGAAACCGTTGCCCATCAGTGGCGCCGAGTGGTTCGCGATGCCGCCCAATCATTGGCCAAGTCCGTGGAGCTGAAGGTCGACGTCGGAGACACCGAACTGGACAAGCACGTGCTCGACCAACTACGTGACGCCATCGTCCACCTCCTGCGCAACGCAGTCGGTCACGGTATCGAGGAGCGCGCCGAACGTCACTTGCTGGGCAAGTCGAACACTGGAACCATCGCGCTGGTGGCTCGCCTCGCGGGTGCCAGCGTGCGCATCGAGATTTCAGACGACGGCCGGGGCCTGGAGCCCGACGAGGTGGCGACGAGCGCCGCGAAGCGCGGCTTGCTGGCGGCTGAGCAGGTCGAGCACCTGAGCGCCGCCGAAAAGCTGGACCTGCTCTTTCGAGACGGCTTCTCCACTGCGGAAGGAGTGACCACGCTGAGCGGGAGAGGTGTGGGACTGGCCGCCGTTCGCGAGAGCGTGGCGCGGCTCGGGGGCCGCTACTCGGTGACCTCGGAGGGCTATGGGCGAGGCACGACGTTCAGCCTCCAGGTCCCGATCAGCGTGCTGGCAAGTCGCGGACTCTTCGTTCGCGTCGACGGCGTCGTCTACATGCTGCCCATCGATACCGTCGAGCAGGCACTCCGCATCCGGAGTTCGGATATCTGTAGCGTTGACGGTACCCCGGCCTTGCTTCGGCCCGGCTCCAGTCCGCTTCCGCTCACCTGGCTCGACGGGCGCGCCAACGCGCGCCTGCGCAAGGACGAACGTTTCGACGTTGTCGTGCTCACGTTCGGGGTGGACCGGGCCGGACTGGTCGTCGACAAGGTGCTCGACGAGCAGGAGTGCGTGACCCGACGGTTGCCATGGAACCTGCATCGTGTTCCTGGCGTGAGCGGAGTGGTGATGATGCCCGACGGGTCCGTGGCGATGGCCCTCGATGTCCAACACCTTCTGGGCGACGTGGGGCGCGGCAACGCTCAGGCTCTTGCTGGGGGTGAGCCCGCCCTGCCGGGAAAGCGTCCGACGACCATTCTCGTCGTCGACGACTCACTGACCAGTCGAACGCTTGCACGGAATATCCTGGCCGCAGCAGGATACGAGGTCGCGGTCGCTGTGGACGGCAAGGACGCGTGGCAGCAGCTGCAGCAACGCAGCTTCGATCTCTTGGTGTCGGACGTCGAGATGCCCAACATGGATGGCCTCGAGCTCACGCGCCACGTTCGTGGTCACACCCAGCTGAACCGCCTCCCCGTCGTGCTGGTCACGAGCCGCGGCCGGCAGTCCGATGTCGAGCTTGGTGCCGCGGCAGGGGCCGACGAGTACCTGGTCAAGGGCCAGTTCGACCACGACAAGCTGCTGCGGGCCGTAGAGCGGCACCTCTTCCCAGGGTAGCACCATGGACGACGACGAGGTCACCCACATCCTGCAACGCATCGATTCTCTTGAAGGCGAGCTCGTGGCGTTGCGCCAGCAACTGGCATCTTCGCTGGTGCGCCGAGAAGCACATGGAGAAGTCGTTGCGATCATGGAGTGTGTCGTTCGCAATACCCGCTTTGGTCTTCTCTTCGACGATGTTGTCGAGATCTTACCGGTGGCGACTCCCGTCACTCTACCGGACGCCCAGCCCTGGATATTGGGAACGCTGAACCTCCGCGGCGACAGCATTGTGGTTCTCGACATGGGCCGCCGCCTGCTCGGCGAAGCGCATTTCATCGAGCCGACCGAGTTCATCGTCGTGTATTCGGATCGACACCACCGCGTCGGACTTCTCGTGGATGACGTCCTCGATATCACGACCCATCCCTCCTCGGATCTCCAACACCCCGCCCCGGGCGTTGCCTTTGCGCCCTACCTGATGGCCATCATCCACGATGCGCATCGATCCCTCCCCGTCCTCGAGATCGGCCACATTGCAGCCGACGTGCGGCTCGACAGTTCGGTGAGCGCCAGTTCCCCCTTGCGACAGGACTAGGACGTGAACCAGTACCTGCTCTTCCTATCGGTAGTCGTTCTCTCTTCTCTGGCGGTCTTCGGTGTTGCCTACCTGTGGTTCCGCGATGGCATCGGGACCAAGCTCTGCGGTATCGTCGTCTTCCTTCTCGCATTCGCCGGCACCTGCGGGTTCGTCCTGGGAACCGAGTCTGGAAACACGCTCTTGCTGGTGGCGATGTTCTTGGTGGGAGCTGTCGTCGCTTTCGCTTCGGTGGCCTGGTTGAACGGTATTGTGGTCACCCGGATCGGAGCCCACACCGCTGGCATCTTGGCCCGCAGCGCGGAACTCTCCTCGACGGCTCAACAAACGGCGTCCACCGCCGTGGAGCAGGCCGCCACCGTGAACCAAGTGAGCTCGACCGTGGCAGAACTGTCAGAAACGAGTTCCGCCACCGCTGCCTTCGCGAAACAGGTCGTCGATGCCAGTACGGATGTTCTCAACAAGGGGGAGCAGGGGATGGACGCTGTCGACCGGGCGCGGGACGTTCTCGAACTGATCAGTCAGGTTGCCGAAATCGTCGAGTCCATCCGCGACTTTGCGGGGCAGTCGAACCTGCTCGCGGTGAACGCGCGGGTCGAAGCCGCCAAGGCCGGAGAGCACGGGCGCGGTTTCGCGGTCGTAGCTTCGGAGATCCGGAATCTGGCCGAGCGAAGCCGCGACTCTGCCCAGCGCATTTGGAGAGCCGTGGCCAGAGCAGAGGAAGGACATCGCGCGCTGGTGGACGCTTCGTCTCGGATGCGAGAGCTTCTGACCGCGCTCAATGACAGCGCGGACAGCGCGCGCCGCATTGCCGCGACGGTTGGACAACAGTCTGTGGGTATCGAGCAGATCTCCGACGCCATGGCGAACCTGGCGGCGGGCGGCCAGGCCTCTGCTTCCGCAACCCGCCAAGTCGAGGAGGCCGCGATATCCCTCCGTATCGGCGCCAAGAACCTTCAGCGCTACATTGCCGGTACCCGGCGTCCCGGGAGCTCTCCCGATGATCGTCTACGGAGCGCTGAGGAAGACGTCCGCGTCAGCGCTCGCCTGCGGCCATGACATTGCCTTCGGTGCAGCAAGGCGTGGGCGAGAGTTCGAATTCGCTTCGACGAACAGGAGCGCTTCAATACGCCCCAGCCCTGCGCGTTTCCCGCCCGACACACGACGCGATCTCCTCGAGCCCCCAACCCTTGCAGATGTATCCGTGGGCGCCATAATCCTGCGATTTGCGCTGCAGATCCGACTCTTCGATACTGCTCATCAACAGGATTCTCGCGGACTGAACGCCGCGGTCGCGAAGAACCTTCACCAGCTGCGGACCTTCTATCTGTGGCATCTGCACATCGACCAGAATGAGGTCGTGTCGGCCATGCCGCACGGCCGTGAGCGCGCCAAACGCGCCCTCGTTGTACTCTACGGAGTGCCCGTCCGCCTCGAGGCGTTTGCGCACCAGCCCGGCAAACAGGGGGTCGTCGTCAATCAGGATGATGCGTGCCACCGTGCTCCTCCAACCGCTCGTGACCACCAACGCTCCATGACAGCTGGATTATATAACCTGGGCTCGACTTCGTCCGCACCGTTCGGTGCTTGGACCGCGGGGGCTCTCGCCAAAGTCCATTCTGTCCTTTGACCTCGCCACACAGCCTGACGAAATACGCCAGACGGAACGTTCGTTCGAATTCCTGGAGAACCGTTGTCCCACGTCCGGACGCGACTTTCGGCGAACGATGATTGTGTTGATCGGCAATGCAGATCAGCGCCACTTGATGGAAGTGGCGATTTTCGGAGGCCTTGCTCCTCACCAATGGATGGGCAAATTGGGAGAATCCAATCAACGCAAGTGATCGGCACTGTAGTGGCAGCGCCACCGAGTGGACATCAGCGCTCAACGCTGCCAATCATCGGGTGAGGAGACGATCGGGTCGAGAAGTGCTGAGGCCTGTAACCATAGAAGCCGTCGTCGCCGACTTGCGCAAGGTAGACCGCCGCGCGGGCTGGCGTCGCGTGAACCTCATCGGGGAGATCATCGTCAAGCGGGTCTACGGAGGGGACCGCGAGGCGTGTCGACAACCGAAGCGCCGAGCTCTCTCCATTCGCCGGATCGCTGAGCATCCCGAGTGCCCATTTCGCAAGTCGAGGTTGGCTGAGGCGATTGGAGTCTACCTGCTGCAGGAAGATCTGCCGTGGATTCGGGAGTGCGAACACATTGGCCCGTCGCACGTCGCCGCCGTCCTCCCGGTGGAGTTTGCCCACCAGGTAACGCTCTTGCAGCGCGCCGAAGGCCAGAAATGGAGCGTGCGTCAGCTGCGCCAGGAGGTCGTCGAGCTGCGTCGCAACGCGGGTGAGCGCCGTGGGCGGCCACGACTCGATGCTCACGAGAAGTCGCGGCAACAGATTGCCATCGCCGTCGCTGCGCTCGAGCGCGCTCGGGCCGAGCTGCAAGGCGACCGGCACGGCAAGCCACTGCTGAAGCGGGTGGAGGAGGCGATCCAGCTCTTGGTGTCGGGAGGAACCTCGATGGTCGCGCCAAGCGATCCCAGGCGTCCCGCTGGTGCGAACACGGACGACGTGCGGCCCTCTTGCGCGTAGCGTCGACTACGCGCAAGAGGGCGCCGGGTGGCCAGTCGTGCGCCACTATCCCTCCACCCCCGGTGTCGGGCAGGCGGAAGTCCGGAACGAACCTGTGAACTGGCGTACTAGCCCAAGGCTCACATGTGTGGAGCTCGTCGCCTCGCGAGGCTCACCCAGGGCGAGAGCCGCGCGAGGCTCCTTTCCCGGCTCAATCTGTGCGCGGGACCAACATCTATTGCCCCGGTACGGTTCAACACAGCCGAACTGGGGCATGGGCGGCTATTTCATCCTTCCCATGGGTCGTACCGAGCCGCGTCCTGGCGTTCTGTGTAGTAGCGACTCGTCTCCCTGACCACGGCCTCCAGGATCGCCGCGCGTCCGACGATGCCGGGCCAACCACCGGCCTCGCGTTGAAGCTCAATCATCGTCTGGTGGAAGCTCCGATGCCGCTCGTCGCGGGCGCCCCTGAGGTGCCGCGCGGCGTCGGCGAGCTCGATCTGTTCGTCGCGCGCCAGCAGCAGCACCAGGTTGGGGGTGTTCGCAAGAACGTCGCGAGACAACGACACGACTTCGTTCTGAAAGACCTCGAAGCAGAGGGCCTCATCGAGCAGCCGCATCGAGGCGCGTTGGAGGTGTTCGGGAGCCTCGACGCATTCTGGAAGCCCCAGCACCGACGCCCAGAGCTCTACCCACTGTCGAATGTAGATCGTCGTCTTCCGGAGCTCCAGGTACTCGTCAAAGCTCGGGCGATACTTGCTCTCTCGCCATTCGTTTCTTCGACGAAGCGCCGTCAGCAGCTCGACGCGACCCTGGACGTGTCGGGGGGACCACAGGCCACGTCGTTCGAATTCCTCGACGAGTCGCAGCACGATTGCCGAGGGGGAGCGGGGGTCCAGAGTCCCCCCCCGGAGTCCCGAGAGGACCTGCTCGTAGCCATCCAAGATGACGTCATCGAGGTTGTCGTCGGGGTAGAAGAGAAACAGGCTCAGATCCAGCGAGGCTAGCAACCGATGATCGAGCTGCGACGACGGCGCGCACTGGCAGACCCACCGCGCGCCGACATCCACGGCGGCACGCATCCGTCCGCTCAGCGCCAGGCCCCGGGTCCAGTCTCGAATCTCGCTGGTGAGTGCAGCGAGTTCCGCCGCTTCGCTATCTCGTGGCATGAACCAACTCCCTTCGCGCCACGGCCTCAACCAGACCGTCTTACCCGTGCCGCGTTATCCTCCGCTGACGAAGCGCTTCAAGTCCGCCGCCATGTGACTCAGGTTGCGCGCCGCCTCCTCCAGTTGCTTGGCAGCTGCCTCGGTGTTGCGTCCTCCCTCTGCGACGTTCACCATCGCCTCGGAGACCTGGCGGATGCCCACTGACTGGTCGGACGTCGACGTCGCTATCTGTGTGGCCTTCTCGTTGTTGTCGGCGAGGATATTGGCGAGGGACTTGATGGCACTCCGCGCAGCGTCAACGGTCTTGCTGCCGTGCTCGGTGCGCTGAACGGCGACGCGGATACGCTGAGCCGAGGTCTTGCTCTGCTCTGCGAGGCTGCGGATTTCGGTGGCGACGACTGCAAAACCACGTCCGTGTTCCCCCGCCTTCGCGGCTTCGATTCTGGCGTTGACGGCCAGCATGTTCGATTGCTCGGCAAAATCGCGCACCGATTCAACGACCTCGGTCACCTGCCCGATAAGGTCCAACACCTGCGCGGTTTCCTCGACCGCGTGCACTCCCTGCAGCCCCTCGGCGGTGGCGGCGGCGCTGGACCGGGAGACCTCGACGGCAAACGCAGCGGCGGCAGCCGCGGACTGAGTCATTTGCTCGATCGACGCCGACACCTCCGAGACGGTAGCCGCCTGCTCGGCGGCCGTTGCCGCTAGCTCCATCGCCGCTTGCGATACTTGCTCGGTGCTGGCCAGCGAGCGGCTGATGATCGTCTCGGCGCGGGTGACCACTGACCGATAGAGAACGTAGAGGAAAGTCGTGAATACTACGCCGGCCACCAAGGCGGAGACCGCGAGGGTGGTTGGTCTGCTGTCAGCACCGGCAGTGTAGGCGAGACCGCACACGACATAGCAGAGCGATATGACGATCCCGTACATCCGGGTCGCCAGGCCATTTCGAAACCTCGCGTACACGCCGAGGATGATCAGCGCTCCGATCGGCGTGGCGACGGCGACGTACAACAGTGCTTGAGATGCGGCGTGGGACATTGCTGGCGTGTTGATTGCAAGAGCGAGGTAGCGTGTCTGCGGCCCGATCGGTTCGTCAGTACGACATTCCCGCCACGGACCCGAGCGTCGTGGCGGGCAGCAGAAGAGCCCAACCCTGTTCCGGTCTGATCCGGGGACTCGACACGCCTCGAGGGTAAGCGATCTGCTGCGGCGGGAGCAAAGCAGAAGTGTTGGGTTTCTGTCCGGAAGAAATCTCTGGCCTGCGGTGCGCGCGCCTGCACGGGGGGGACGTCTTTGGACGCGATCCAAGACTCCCTGCGAGCGCTGTCGATGAGGCTGGTAGGGTCGAGGGCTGGAGCGGTGGCGAGAGGCATCGGGGAGTAGCTGTTGCCGGCGGCTTTCGCCGTGTGCCGGTGCCTCAGTCCGCGCCATGGCTCCGTTTCCAGCCCCCGCCCGATCGCACGCAGCGTGCGGATTTCCCGCACTGCACGCTCCTGCTCACTTCGCGACAAGGGCAATGGGACCTATCGTACTGGGGCCGCTTTCGCCGTGGCCATGCGACACCCGGTACTCACGGAAGAGTCCCAGACTGTCGTAGAGCCACCGGCTACTCCACCGCTTCCAGACGAAGCCTTTTGCGCTGGCGCGCTCGGCTCAGGTGTCTTCGTATTCGTTGTTCGACCCAGTGGCTCACGTATCGAAAGCATCGGCTCGCGTTGCCCATGGCGAAGTAATTCACCCATCCCCGCAGGACGGGGTTGATCGCTTCGATCACCCGTCCCACCGGCTGAGATCGAAGACCTCGGAAGACCTTCTTCAGCTCTCGCACCAGCGCAGTCCGCTTCTTGAGTTGCGGCATGCACAGCGGCATTGGCTTTCCCGCACGAGTGCGGCCCAGCTTGATGTCGAACCCGAGAAAGCCGAAGCTCTCTCCCTTCGCCAGGTCAACGACCCGACTCTTCTCCTCGTTCACTGCTACGCCGAGGTGGCCAAACTCCTCTCGGAGTCGCTTCAGCACCGCCTCCTGAAGCCACTGATGCCGTGGGTGATGGTCCACAAGGACCACCAGATCGTCGGCGAATCCATGCTGCCTTCGCCCGCCAACGGAGGGGCTCGGTCTCTGGATGAAAGTTCTCGGGGCCACCTATGGGTTCACTTGCGTGACGGCCCGGTGACTCGCTCACCATCCCGAAGATGGCTTTGTCGATGGGCTTCAGGTCATCGATTTCTCTCCTCCCTGCCATCCAAGCTACGCGCCACGGCGTCGACGCGCGATCGCGCGTGCGGGGCAAGGAGTCGTGGACCCGACGCGGAGTTCGACGTGAAGAATTGACCATGGAGCGGGCGCGCCCGGGCAAACTCCTACGTCGTGCGGCTCAACCAAGAAACCTATTCGCCCGCAAGGGGTGTGGCGACGGTCCAGACTACGGAGCACGCTGGGCTCACCGACTTCTGGGATAGGAGGATTCGTCTTTGCGGCCAGTAGGTCCGAGGAATTGAATATGGCCCCGGGGGGCGCGAGCCCTTAGTGAGGAGGGCAGGCAGACGCCGGGATGGCGAGTGGCCGCAGCAGTGGGTCGAAGAGCGCAACTCGCTCGAGATGCGGAAGTGATTTGGCGGCGCGCCCTCGGCGACACCGACGAGACCGACACCCCCGGTGTCGGTCAGCGGACTACACAGCAGGCACGGACCTGGGGCACCGTTTTTCCGGCGGGACCGGCCGACGGCGGGACGTAGAGCACGACCCCCCGCTGCGTGACTGCGACCCCGCGCTCCGCGGGTCACCACCCCGGCTCCCGGAGTCACCACCCCGGCTCCGCGGGTCACCACCCCGGCTCCCGGAGTCACCACCCCGGCTCCGTGAGTCACCACCCCGGCTCCGCGAGTCACCACCCGGGCTCCCGGAGTCACCACCCGGGCTCCCGGAGTCACCACCCCGCGGTCCGCGAGCGCGCCAGCCGCCGGGGTTCGACCCTCGGAGCCCGGGGTCGCCAAGGGGAGTCGAGGGGGGCGGTCGCGGGGCCACGGAGTGCGGTCGCGGGGCTACGGGGTGCGCTCGCGGGGCTGAGGGGGTGCGCTCGCGGAGCTGAGGGGGGCGGTCGCGGTGCTGGGGGGCGCGGTCGTGGACCGCGGGGGGAGCACCCCTGACGCGCGGTGCCGGCGCGCAGTGGCCCTGGCTCCAGCGTTGCGCCTCGCCTGGGAGTCGGTAGGCTCTCCTCACGTGCCACGGTGGGTACTGCTTCTGTTGCCCCTGGGGGCCTGCGCCCCGTCCCGACCCGCACCGGCGTCGAGCGTCGAGATCGACATCGCGGGATCGTCGGCTGTCGTTTCGGACGAATCGGCATCTGGTGTTCGTCGTCATCAGCTGGAGCGCGCTGTCCGCTGGGGAGCGGTGCGCCGCGACTTTCCCGACCTGCTCGCAGACGTGACTTTCGGCACGGCCTACCCAGAGCTGCTCGACAAGGTTGCTGCGGGGACCACTGTAACCGCGTACTTCCGCGGACCCGGGCACGACTGCTGGCGTGCAGAGCTGGAGCGCTCACTTCCTGCGGATGACGCGGAGCCACCGCTGCAGGTCCAGATCTACTCCCCAGTACGAGTCGACCGGACAGGCCGATGGTGTCGCTCCAGGCTCTCGGCAACGGTCAGCGGCTTCCTGGTGTTTGGTGGTCACGATGCCTCCGAATGCTGGGGGCCCGGCGACGTGGGCATGGTCGCCGAATCAGCGGGGGGGGACTCGGACGTGTCTTCCGGCGTTCTGACCCGAGTGGACGAGGTGGGCGCCTTCTTCCATGGACGCGAGGTGCGAATCGAGACTCGATGCAGCACGCGCCAGGAGGTCGCCCCCTGCAGAAGCGGAGCAGGCTCCCGAATCTGCAAGCTTTGCGACCTACAGCCAGAATTGGCTCCCGGTTGCACGATCAACACCTGCGGCGTCCGCGTCATGCAGATAGGCCGTTCGCCGCTCACCGGTTCGGCCTGCCCGAACGAATGTCCATACAGCCCCCTCTCGACGCCCGAGCTCGATCGTCTCGTGGACGTGGCGGGGCAGGGGATCCTCTCGGTCCCCCGCGAGCCGTCCCATCGGTATGCGCTCTACTGGACCGAGAAGGCGTGTCGAGAAGCGAGCGATTGACGTTGCCTTGTCGCCACCCCGGGCACATGACACGCTATTCGCGCCATGCGGCACTATCTCGTCGTTCTCGGGCTCCTGGGTCTGTCCTGGCTCTCGGAGGAGCGGGCCAGCGACAAGTGGGACGCCGCTGTGAGCTCGGAGTCCTGGCCGGATGACTTGGCTTCTTCGGAATGATTCGCCGATCAATGGGGACACTCGACGTCGGTGATCACGTCCTCGTCGGTAGTCGGCGGATCTGCGGCGCAGCTCGTGTGGTACGCGAGCGTGGCGACGCAGCGCGCGAACGCGTCGGTCGCCATGCCCCAGACGATCGTGTGGGTGGCACACGATTCCCCAGGCGCGAAGCCCAGGATCGCGTCGCCACAATGCTCGAACTCCGATTCGCAGGCTGCCAGCAGCTGTCGCATCCACGCTTCACGCGAGACTTGTCCGTCGCACATCTCCGTTCGGTCCTCGCACGGTGAGGGCACGGTGACCGTCGTGGACGGTGAAGGAACACCCAGCCCCAAGGCGAGCCAATCGGGCTCCTCGTACTGGTTCAAGAACGTGAGCGGTCGGAAGTCGCCGAATCCGGACTCCGTGGACGTTGCCGTGGCAGTAGGGAACGTCGGGAGCCCGGTCGGGGTCGACGTCGATGTCGTCGTTGCCGTCGACGTGGGAGCGGAGCCGGCGCCTCCATCGACACCTCTCGGGTCCACCGCGACGCCCGCGTCTTCCGTGTTCGTGGCACTCGTGCCACGGACCTCGCCTTCATCGATCATCCGTCCCCCACACGTCACGACCGTCGCCGGGACCACGAAGGCGAATGCTGCGCCGAAGATTGGCGACTTCCAGCCCCATCCACAAAGCATGCTCGAGTCTACTCCACCACCGGACGTCGGGGGAGTACGGGCTCAAGTGGGTGAAACTCGGGGGCAGCCTCCTCGTCCAACGGCTCCGTGTACACCCCGTCCAACGCGATCTGCTGGTACTGCGGGTTGAGTCGCAAGTCGGAATTCGCGCGCTGCAGCACCGTCACCGAGCCCGTCTTCCCGCCTCTCACGCCCAGCTGCTCGAACCGCGCGTGGCGAACGGGAATTGGCCCCGGCGGAGCCGGGGAGTCCGCCGGAGGCGGACCAAGAAACAAAGAAATTCTGCCAAATGCAAAGAAGGCCGGAAGCGGCTAGCTACCGGCCTTGACCATTCGTAGCGCGGGGGCGATTCCGTCGGTGTGTACGGCGGTTTCAGTGCCAGCGGAGGTGCGGATCGCAGCGTGAACTTGCGCCCGATGGCAACCTGGCCATCGAGGCAGGACGTCTCGGCAGCAGATGTGGACACCAACTCCGGCGTGGTTTCTGGAAGGTCGATTTCTGGAGGTTCGGATGATTCTACGCAGTGTTGGGACGTGCGCGGGGGTAGCGCTGTGCCCAGCGTCATGCGGGCGGACCACGTCGGGAGTCTCTGTGTTGAGGGTTGTTTTGGCCAGCTGACATGCTGGAGGCACTTGCTGGCAAGCCCATGCTAGACCAGGGGAGCACATCCCCAACGCCGAGGGATTTCGGAATGGAGGTCATGAACATGAAAGCCCCCAGCCGCAAGGGCACCCTCACCGCCGTCGCCTCCCTGGTCTTCGTTGCCGCTGCCTGTTCTGCCACTGGCGGCGATGCGGGCGCGGGTCCCAGCCCAGCGTCGGGCTCCACCTCCACCAGTGGCGGTCGGGGCTCGGTGCCGGACGCCGGGGTCCCCGATCTGTTGATACCCGACGCGGTGGCGGCCGGCGGTGCCGAGGTTGTCCCTTGCACCGACGGCGAGGACTGCGTCTGCCCTACCTTGAAC
>JBNLDK010000052.1:0-21962 GCA_050304295.1 Polyangiaceae bacterium | reverse complement strand
GGCAGGTCGAGGTCGGCGAGGAACTGGTGATCGTGCGCGCCGCTGGAGATGGCGAGGTGGTCCTGGTGACTCGCAGAGCGCAATACCAGACCGTCAGGGAGGCGTGGGGGGCACTGCGGGGCGTGGCTGCGGTTCTCGACCAGGCCGAGGACGCGGAATTGGATGCCGCAATGGTTGCCGAAGAGCACGCGGCCATCAATGCGGAAGTCGTTCGGCTGCTGGTGGAGAGCGAGACAGTCGACAGGCCGAGCCCCGAACGTCAGCCCGCAGTTGAGCCGGAGAAGGGGCCGAGCGTGTGGGAGCACTTGTCCTCGGACGAGGACGAGGACGACAGCGGGTAGGCGTTCGAGCGCCCGAGGTGCCGACGGGCTGTGTCGGGCAGGGCAACTGCACGCACAGACCGGGTGCCGCATCGAAGATCGAGGATCTCCTTATGGCCGGTGTAAGAGTCACCATGGAAGACTCTCATCACCGACGAAGCGCAGGCGCGCACCACCTAGCGACCTGGCTCCAATCCACGAGTACCACCCGACTCCAGCTGGCAAACGAGTTGGGGGTCGATCCGACCTCCGTCGGCAACTGGTTGAGCGGGCGAGGACGCCCGAGTGTGGCCAACGCCGCCGCAGTCGAATCGAAGACGGGCATCCCCTGCGCTCAGTGGGCAACACCTGACCCCTAACCCCCAAGGAGCGCGGTTGGACACGAACCCCGCCAAGAGATCGTGCCCTCCGCTGTCAACATGACTACCACCTATAGCAATACACCGGCGCGTGCCGCCGGTGGCGAAGAATCTTCAAGCTGCGACTGCGTTGTCGACTTCCTCTGCCTGGCCGCTCTCCCTCCCCGCCAGCGGTTGCACGAACAGCTGCTCCGCGCCTACCACGCGGCGCTCGCCCACCTCGGGCCCTTGGGCGAAGGCGGCCTGGACGCGACCCTTCGGCGCCTGCGCGATCCCGCAATGCTTCGGCGTTGCTTGGCGGCAGCTCCGTCAAGGGTCCGTGTCGACGAGCGGGAGTCATGATGGCCACCCGCGACGACTCCGGTGCCAGGTCGGGGGAGCCAGCCGCAGAGCGCGAACGCCGTGAGCAGCGCGAACGCCTCCGCGAGGTGGAAGCGAGGTACGCACACCCATACATACCGTCGACTGGCCCAGCAAAACTCCGCCCCATCGCCGACTGGGAGCGATGGGAGGACCTCACGCGCCACGAGCAGATGCGGACGGATCCCGCGCGATACGTGCGCGAGCACGAAGCTCGTCAGGACGCGTGCCGGGGACTGCCGCCACTCTGGGACCCCGAGGACAACGGATTGCCGCCGCTTGAGGAGTTGATCGGCGTCCACGACACCCCTGTCGACCGCTTCGTCGCCGTGACAAGTCGGTTTCGCGACGCCCACCGCGCCAATCGGCTGGACGACGAGCGGCTCTGGCGGATGTGGCGCGAGCTTCACCGCCGCTACCACGCGGCCCGAGAGGAGATCAGCGATTTGAATGGGGGGGTCAAGGCGAAGGAAGTGCTCGCGGGGGTCGAGGTTGCGGGTCGAAAACGGGTGCGGGCCGCGGGTGCGGAGGGCCCGCTCCAGGTGCGATTCTCGACCCCGATCGGCGACGCTCTCTGGGTGTACTCGTGCGCCCGGGAAATGAAGCGACCAATCCAGGTGGAGCAACAGCGCGCTCAACGACGAGCCTACGAGGCACGCAGGCGGGCCAAGGATCCTGACTACGCGGCGCGTCGCAATGAGGCCGTCCGGCAGTGTCGGGCACGCAAGCGTGCCGCGCAGAAAGGGGGTGGGTGATGGCTGGCGGCGACGAGCTTTTCACCGACGAGGAACTCGACGCTCTCGAACACGCGGCCGACCCCTCCGCCGAGCTGGTTGACGTCGCCAGGGCGTTTCGCCGGGAGCTGCCGAGGACGACCCGAGAAGTGCGTTGGGGGGTGTGGTGGCCTCGGGTACGTCAAGCCTATCTCGCGGCGCGGGGAGTCCTCCCGGGTGGCCGCAAAGCATTCCTCTGGGACGTCCGCCGGGAGGCTGAACCCCAGGCACGGGCGCTTCACGAAGAGACCGGGTTGCCCATGTCGCGGTGCCGCATCCGGATCGTCCTTGCCGATCCACTGCGGGATGCCGTCTGGGTCTACGCCGTGTTGAACGATGCACGGCCCCGTGACAGAGGGGACTACTACCGCGAGTACGACGCTCGACGACGCGCGAATGATCCCCAGTGGCAGGAGCGTCGGCGCGAGGCCGTCCGGGCCTGCCGGCAACGCCAACGAGAGAGCGAAGGCCAGTGAGGGTCGTTCCGATCGAAGGCCCGGCACCTTCGCACCTTCGCACCGAGAAATGGAACGCTCCGTGCTCTTACGCGCGCGCGGAGAAGCTCTAGTTCTTAGATCTCGAAATCACCCGTACGGGTTGGAGAGAGAGTGAAACACATAGATGGACATAGTAATAAGGGTGCAACAACCCGTAGGGGTGCAACAACCCGTAGGGGTGATGGTCATGGAGGGATCGGCTGATGTCGGTGGCCCGAAGGGCCACATCGACACGTCCATGGAACCGGAAGCCCTCCGCCCTGGGGTCGACGCACATGAACTTCGACCATGGAGGGATGGGTCAAGAGGTAGTGTTGAGTGTCACCCCTACGGGTGATTTCACAATACGGGTTGCTTCAGAATCATGAAACAACCCGTACGCACACCGTGTGGTTTCACTCTCTCGAATACGGGTTGTTTCGTTCGATCGGGAAGGCGCAAGCACCTCTTGGTGACGGACGTCAGACGGCGTACGACGTTCCTGGACGAGTTCCATGCTTCGATGACGACGGCCTCTCTGATACGGTGGTGGTGGACGCTGAGCGGCTCTGTGAAGCTTCTTCAGCGATTGGCGCTCTCTGAGTTAGGGGATGAGCAAACCCCGCCAGGCAAGCCTCTCAGCGGCCACGATGGGCCACCGTGAAATCGGCCGAACCTGTCGACAACCTCTTGGTCGTTGAGCTTCTTGTTGTTGAACGGAGTCCATGCTGTGACCCAACGCCCGACCGACTCAGACCTTCCCGTTCACGCCGTTGCCAACAATCCGCTCACCAGCCATCACGTGGCGCGATTGCCGGGACGCCCGCGTCAAATCCGACCCGCCCCGAGCGCCGACGAGCGTCGGTGGGACGCCGGCCGTCGTGCGGCGCGCACCGCGCACGTCGAGGCCGACCCCATCGTGTGCGCCACGCAGACCGGCGCCACGACGCTCGACCAGGTGATCTCCGCCACGGCGAGGGAGGCTGCCGCGCTCGGGTTCGAGGCCGACGCCGCGCGACTTGGGGGGCGTGATGCAGAGCGGGTTCGAGCCCGGCGGGTGAGGGCGCTCGCTGGACTGTCGAGGTTGGTGCTTCAGCGGCACGCGCTCGAAGTGAACGGCCAGACCATCCCCGGCGACCAACTCCTCGCGGTCAGCAAGCTCTGGTCCGCGCTAGTCCAGCAGGCCGCCGAGGTCCTGCCCGAGCCCGAGCGCGAGGCGCTGCTGTCGAGGTTCGGCACGGCGATGGGTCGGTGGAGGAGGGAGGCGGGGGTGGATCAGAGCGCCCGAGGCTAGACTCCGAGGGAGTGCGCGGCCCAGTCCCAGTTCCGGGCAATCGAGACGTTGAGGGGCTGGAACTCTTGGGCGAGAGCGGGATGCCAGTCGCTACCGTCCCAGAAGTCCGTCTTGTTTGACGAGAGGAAGACGCACGGGCAGTGAAACGGCCCGAGATGCCTGCACACGTCGAGCATGGTTTCCGTGACGGTGCAGTCTTTGAGGCAAGCCTTGCCCTTCTTTCCGGGAGGGATGCTGGCCACGTCGCGCTTGTAGGCGCGTAGCTTGATCTCGTCCGAGCCGGTCACCACGATGCACGAGTCGAGCACCGCTTGTCCCACATCACCCAGGCGCACTGGGAGCGTGCTGTGCCCAAGCGATGGTGATGGATCTGTCGGTGAGCCAAGGCCGGCAATGGTGCTGAGTACGCGAACGACTCTGTTTGTCGTTGCTCGGAGGTGATCGTCCACTTCGTCCTGAACCGGCACTCGGTTCTCATTCCATTCGGTGAGCACGATCTCGGGGACGCAGCACTGAACCCCTGCGGCTTGAACATGGCGGACTGCATCGAGTGTTCGCGTGGGGTCATTGGTCTCGCGCATCGGAAGTCGAACGATGTCCAGCAGCGCACAGGTGTCTAGCCAGAGGACCTTCTGCGCCTGCTGGAGGTGACCAGCAGCCGCGGATGACGTAACGGGAGGCACGCCTAGCCACGCCTCATTGCGTCGTAGGCTTGGAGCAGTGCGCGCCCTGATTCGTACTGGATCGAGAGATCCATCGCTTGCTCGTCGCCCCACCTTTCGTCCTCAACGAGCCACTGGGCGAGCTGCGACGGCCCGAGCTTGTCGTTGTTCATGTGCGCAAGAACTAGGAACTCGCGCCACCGTTCCGCGTCCATGGGATGTGCCGCGCCTGTCGAGCGGTTGGCGCCGGCCGAGAAGTCGCGAAGGGCGCGAGCCGCGTCAGGACTTAGCACATCGGAGATGTCGAGACTCTCGGCCCCGACGTCCACCTGGAGGCCGATGTCGGCGCCTGTGCTGATTAGCAATTCGTTGAACCGGTCGACGATGGCGTTGTACTCGGCGTAGCTGAGTTCTGACTTGTCCACCGGCACCACGTTCGTGACGCGAGCTGCGTCTTCGTCGAATAGCAGGAACACCGACGCAGATGGCTCGCTCTTCCCCACAAAGTCGAACACGACGGCGCGACGGTCGTCAGGGTTGAGGTCCTGGAGCTTCTGCGCGAGATCTGGCCTGACCTTCCACTCCGGCCCGTCCGGGACCGCGCCAAGTCGATCCGCGAGAGTGTCGAGAGCGTCGGGTGCGCCCTTGACGGTGAGGTCCTTGAATAGCTTCATCGGTCGTCGCCCCTTGCCTGGCAAGGGTACTTCTGGGGCTCGCCGAGCAGCAAGGCGTTCGAGCACGGCCTAATGCGGCTTCCCTGGAATATCCCTCAGCCCCGCGCGGCAGTAGACTCGTTCCCGTGCTGACCCTGGACTTCAACTTCGACGCCCTTCACGCGAGGCTCTCTGGTCGGATTACGCTGGTCTTGGAGCGCGCGATACTGGCCGTGAGTCGCGTCGACTCGGCGACTGATCCCGTCGGTCTCGTGCCAGGTGTGCAGGGGGCGACAATACCGCCCCAGCTGCCTACCCGCCCAATCGACGAGGTTCGACCCGAAACGAGTGTCTGGCTTGTCGGTTGTGCCCTTCGCGACTGCCTGGAAGAGGTGGGCGGATTCCTGGAAGAGACCCGCCGCCTCTGTGCGGCGCTGGAGGTTGTGCGGGGTAGAGACCGGATCGTGGTCAGTGACCTTGCCCAGGCCGTGGAGGCGGACCGACTTCGCTTCGACCGGCGGGGGTTTCCCGACAAGGTAGACTACCTTCGACAGACATACGGCGACGTGCTCGACGATCGAGTCGCCTATATCCTCACGTTGAACGCCGCTCGGAATTGCCTCGTGCATCGGCTGGGGCTTGTTGGCGACCGAGATCGCAACGAGGGTGACCACCTTGTATTGCGGTGGCAGTCGCCGGAAGTTCACGTCAAGCCGAAGGACGGTGAGCAGAGGGCAGTCCAGATTCCGGAGGTCGTGCCAGGTGGCAGCCAGCTTCTCGTGCAGTTCCAGTTGATCGAACGACGGTACGCGGTCGGGGATCAGGTCCGGTTCAACACTACGGATCTGGCGGGCATCTGGTTGACGCTCCACCTCTTCGCGGTCGGAACGGCGCGCAAGGTGCTGGAGATGGCAAAAGCGCGGGGGGTCGGCACAACGGAGGCAGCGGCTCGGGACGGGGAGTCGGGCCGGTAGACGATGACTTGGTGGGTGTTCCCCTGACAATCGTTCAAGGCACGGGGATTTCCGGGGCCTGAACCTCAACCATCTTGAGGGTCACTTTCGCCCGACCCTGCTTCGCTCAAAGGAACGCCGCCGAGCGCCGCCTGCATGCGCTCCTCGTCGGCCAATACCCGGTGCAGCGTTGACGCGCCGATGCCGAGCTTCTTCGCTGCCTGCCGGTAGGACAACCCCTCGACGTGGACCAGGCGGTACGCCAAGCGCCGATCGACGCAGACCGGCCTGCGCCCTAGACGTTTTCCATCCGCCTTCGCTTTTTGTAGGGCCGCCTTCACTCGACAGGAGCGTGCCCGGACCTCTTCGGCGGAAATCCAGGCCAAGACAGCCAGAATCAGGCTTTTTGCAGCTCCTTGCTGAGACAACCACGGCTCACGAACGCTCTCGACGGATACGTTCAGCTGCTCGATCGCTAGGACTTCATTGGCCGTGTCGATCATCGACCCGCGCCCGATTCTGTCCAGCGCGGCTACGACGCAGACCTGGAAACGACCCTTGTGAGCGTCGAGCTTCAGTCGCTTCCACTCCGGCCTGTCGAGTGACTTGCCGCTGATCTTCTCCTCGTACACCTCAACGATTTCGTACCCGCGTGCGTGGGCAAGCTGCGAGGCTTGCAACCTCTGCGGGTCATTCGATTGGGTCTGAGTTGATACCCTCAAGTACAGGGCACAGGTCTTCCTAGAACCGGTCTCCATGCTCCCCTCTACGCGCCCCCGTTCCTGATCGTTCGGTCGAAATGGAAAACGCCACATGGTCCGAACGCAAGGGTGACCAACGGCGTAGACGCCTACATGGTCGACCCCATCGATCCCCAACACGCCGACGAGGCGTTCGCCACGCTGGATGTGATGTCTCGCGCCGCCAGACGCGAGGCAATCGTCACGACGGCCGAGACGCTGGAGTGCTCGCCCCACGATCTCGTCGCGATAGTCGCGAGGCCGGGCACCGAGTTCGGGCTCGCATTGAGCCTCGCGATCCATGATGGAACCGACCCGTTGATCGACGGGCAAGGGAAGGCAGTACCGCACCTGGCCGTGGTGCATCGTGATGCGGCCCTGCGTCTGCTGGGGGTCGAGTTTCCAAGGGTCGTCGATGAGGTTCGCGAGGCCCCACCCGGGGTGGTGCCCGTGGTGCTTGTATTGGATGACAACCTTGCGCGGGTCGTGTGCGACGACTTCGACACTGGCGACGACCAGGACGACGCCTACATCATCGACGGACCGGACGATCCCTGGCTGGAGTTGTATCGGACCCGTCTCTTCGACGAGCCCGACGATCCCCCCGGACGACGAGGGAGAGTGACCACCACCGCCGCCCAGGCCACGCTCGCCCTCCAGCGCCACGCCCTGCCCGTCGTCTCCTCGCTCGTCCGGAAGCTCGCCGAGCAGGGCCGCGCGCACGAGGTCGTGGTGGTGGTTGCGTCGATGGAGTCCGGTACGGCCCAGGTGCTGGTCGTGATGCCGTGGGCCATCATCCACACCGACAACGAGGTGCTCGTGGCAGTCTGGAGCTTGGCGCTGACCGGGCTCTACCTGCGCAGTTGCCCGGAATCGCTCGGCGTGCTGTCTAGGGTCCAGCCCGGCCAGTGCGCGATCATGATCGCGACGGCCGGTGCCGGTGACACCGACCGCGTGGAAGTCGTGCGTCGGCAGGTCCCGTTGGTCGCGCCTGAGTAGTCGCCGCCGCAATACCGCTCGATAATGTCTGCGGGGGTTGACCTTGGCCGGGTACGGGCCACATCCACTCGGCGCGGTCGTACGGCACGATGGGCAGCGAAATCGACCCCCCCGGGTGGGGGATCGACCACTCAGCAAGGAAGGGCGCACCGGAATTTTTCTAGCCCGGTTTCTCTCCAGCGTGAATGGTCACTATCTCCACCAGCTGCTCGACGGGATCGCTGGAGTCTAGCCCACGCAGAATTGTTCCTCAGGTGGCGTCCGAAGAAGGGCTAAAGTGGACGAACGCCTTCATGCGCACATTCACCGCTGAAGGTCGACGGGGTCGGCACCGGAACCGGCGCCGCCGCTCGCTTGTCGGGGACCACTGATTCGGCGAACATCCTCCAATGGAACTCCGAACGACCCCGCTCGGCGGAGGCGATCCCATCGACGCGGCGGCGTCGATCAGTGAGCAGGATCTCCGCTACCTGGTCAAGACTATTGCCGTGCCACGCCACCGGCAGGCCCAGCCCCGCCAGAACAGACGCGCTCGCGATCTCGTAGCGGGGCGACTCGAAAAGGACGGCTACGACGTGGCGCTCCAGGGCGAGTTCGGGAACGTCGTTGCCGTCCCCCCGGGTGCAAAGGGGCCGTGGACCCTGGTGGGCGCTCACTACGACAGCGTAGAGATCAGCCCAGGTGCGGACGACAACGCGAGCGGTGTCGCTGTGCTGCTGGCCACTGCCCGCGCCATCGCCCAGGCTGACGCCCCGCCCGTCTGCTTCGTCGCATTCAACGGGGAGGAAGAGGGACTGCTGGGCAGCAGCGACTTCACCCGCACCATCGGGGGCGGCGAAGTGACGTGCGCGCACGTTCTTGAATCGGTTGGCTACTTCGGCCGGGAAGACGGGTCCCAGCGGATGCCTGATGGACTCCCCATCAAGGGGCCGACCGTTGGCGACTTCATCGGGCTCGTCGGTAATGGCGCCGCCTCCCAGACAATCAACGAGACACTGAAGACGGCCGAACTCGCCGTTCCCGCACTTCGCGTCGTCGCGCTGAAGGTCTTCATGGGGATTGAGCGTTGGCTCCCGGTCTTGCATAGGAGCGATCACTCTCCGTTCTGGAAAGCCGGGATCGCAGCCGTCATGTGGACGGACACGGCGGAGTTCCGCAACGCCAACTACCACCGCCCATCCGACACCCCCGACACCCTGGACTACGAGATGCTTCGTCGGGTGGCGCAGTTGCTCACGCTGGTGGTTCTGCGCCCGCCTCGGCCCTGGACCTAGAGATGAGCGTCGGGTGCGAGTGCGTGGAACCGTTCGCGACCTCTGACCTGCTCACGTCCCCTCCCGCCCCTCGTTCCACGCCCACCGCGCCACCACCTCCAGGGCCGCCGCCAGCCGCTCGTTGGTGACCTGCTCGACGGCGAGGTACGCCTGCCATGCCTCCGGGGGGCAGAGGGGTCGGAGCCGATCTTGGGCCTCTCTGACCCGGGTGGAATGGCGGTGCCAGTCGGCGTCTTCGATGAGCAGCCGGCCGATGGCTCCCGCAAGCTGGGCGTTGTCGGTGACGGTAGCGGGGTCGAGTGGGGAAGGGGCCACGACCCCATCTACGCCGCCGAGCCTCAGATCGTTCGGAGCCCTTCGACATTTCACTTGTGCCCGCGCTCTTCGTGGAGGCCGCGCACGTCGCGTCGGCCACGGTCACCACGGAGTGGAGATGTCGAAGATCACGATCCAGTTGTCCGACCAGGACGAGAGCGAGGTCGAGGAAGTGCTGTTGAGCGCGCCCCTGGCCAGCCGGCACCGTGTGGTGCGGGCCGCGCTCAGGGTTGGACTCGCGATGATGTTGGAGGAGCCCGCCCAAATCGTCGATGTTATCAAGGCGGATATGGAGGGGTCGCGATGACCACTTTGCCGATCCACATCGACGCCACCGATCGACCGCCCGTGCTCGATCTCGACCTCGCCCACACCCGGCAGCGGTGGTGCCTTCTTGCCCAATCCTCGCCCAGAACCGCACACCTGGAGCTGGCTACGTGGGTCAATCGGGTTCGGGACGCCCTGCCTCCATGGCGGTCGGAGCGGTTGGTTTCGGCTGCGGTGGGTGGGCTCGACGCGGGGCTGCGGGCCGTTGAGCGGGAGGCGTTTGGCTAGCGTCCGTCGTCACGATCGGTCAGGCTCCGGAACGGGCTCGATTCTCCACCCGAATGCTTCCGCTCCAGGCTCCCTTCTGACGACGATGAGGGCTCCGCTCCTGACGTGCAGCTTGTAGTTCCACGGCTTGACCCCTTTCGGCCGCGCCACGATCCCCGAGGGTAGATAGCGGTCGATTCGTTCTAGCCGAGGCCATTCCGACGGGACCTGGTCGTACATGAGCCACGCGAGACCAACCTCGCAGGCTTGCCATAGCTCCCCAATGTCGTCCTCCAGGACGAATCCACCGCCAGGTGATTCCCACGCCCTCACGACCTCGATGTACTCGCCTGGTCGGGGAGTCCTGCGCCCGACGATGGGTTCGGCGGGGGGCGGGTTCGCCATCGCCTCGGTGATTCGCTCCTCTGGCACCCCCTGTTTCCTTGCGTGCTCCAGGACTGCTCGATCCAGGATCTCGTTCAGCGAACCGAACTGTTCGGCCATCAGCTCCAGGTCCTCGATCATCGATTCCATTCCCGCGTCGGAGAGGAAGCCATGAACGCGCTCGTACCAGAAGCCGTGCGCCAGGTGGTTCCGAGTGGTGAGCGCCCAGTCGAGGCTCGCGTGGACGGCGACGGGGAAAAGGTCCTTCGCGAGCGGAACGAGTTCACCCATCGTCATCCTGGAGTGCTCAGCCAGCCGTTCGTCGAAGCGCCCCTGTGTCGAGAACTCGTCAGCCCCGACGAACGCTGCGAGATTCACGAGACCCCGGTGGACAACCTCCGCGTAGTAGTAGGCGCGGCCGAAGTGGGCGAAGACGTCCTTGTGCAGGCAGTCGTCGTTCATGGCTCCTCGCTTGCATGCGAGCTGTCGGCTTGGCTCGTTGTCCCCAGCCCCACCTCGTCAAGCATCGACTGGGTCTTCGCGACAATCCTCTCCCAATTCTCGTCCACAGATCGAAGCCGTGATGGTTCTTCCGCGATCACGCGGTTGGCAAGAAACCAGTCGGCCGCCTGGTATTGCAGCCTTGGTTCCGTCTTCTCTCGCAGCGTTTCGCAGACAGAGCGACCAGCCACGCCGAGCGTGACCAGCATCTCCAGGTCGATGGGATTTAGAATGGTGACGGGTCGAACTCCAGGCCGAGAGTCGAGCAGCCCGTATTCATGCGCCTTGAGTGAGATCCACCTGTACATGGCAGCGTTGTCGGCGAGTGCGTCGAAAGTCACGAGTACCGGCAGGATGGTGGCGTTGGCCGGGAGACCCTCGTTCTCGTGCTTTCTGGCCCGGATGGCCTGAACCTTGTCGTCTAGAAGTCGGATCGCCCCCTTCCGATACTTTCGTCCGCCCCTGACCTCGGCCGTGGCGAAGAAGAACCGGTACAACCACTTGAGAACCGGCGTGGTGGATCGAGCTGCCTTCAAGCTCGGGGCAGGGATGAGCGATGCCTTGACGGAGAATAGCGCCACCATGTCGCCCTCGACGATCACGATGTCCTCTATCTCCCGGACCCCACTGCGTTCCGGGCGGATGACCCTGCCACGGAAGCCCGGCGATTTGGCCAACTCGTCGACAACGTCGGCGCACCAGTGCTCGAACAGGTATCCGAACGTCTCCATGAATCTCGTGTCTCCGGAGTCTCCGGAGAGTTGCTGGGTCGCCTTGTTCAGCTTCCCCCATGTCGCTAGCTTGATATGGTCGTAGATGTGCCACGGCGAGAGCGCCAGGAGCGTGCCGTCGTTGTCGAGGTACGGCGTCTCGAAGAACTCGCGACTCAACCCAGGGACGCCGCTGACCAGTTCGTCCTTCACCAGCGCGCCGCGTGCTTGGTCGATGGGAACCGACGCCGCACCGAACCACCTCCGATACAGCTCCGCCGCCTGACCTGTCTCGAAACTCGCCCGGTCGACAGTGGGCGGATGGCTCGCCGCGGGGTTCAGCGACGCCGCCGCCAACGGGACGAGCCACAGGTGGAAGTAGGTGTCGAACGAGCACCCGAACGCGAGTTGCTGAACCTGTTGCCACTCCTCGCTACTGAACGGCCCGACGAGTTCTTGGCTGAAGACCTGGTGCGTGCGAACGAGGAAGTGATGGACCCCGTCGGATGTGTGGTTGAATAGCGAGTGGAAGACGAAGTTGCAGAGCGTATTCTCCTCCCTTGTCAACGTGTCGTCCGCCACGAGCGGCTGGATGTGATCGTTGAGGCACAACAGCAGAAAGGCGATCTGAGCGTCGTTCATGTCCGAAGTGCCGTCGGCTTCGTCGAGCACGAGTTGTTGCGCTGCGAACAAGGTCGCGGCGTGCGCGATGACGGGACTCCCTGTCGGCAGGTCGCTCAGCGCGGCGGACACAGCCCTTTCGAGCGGGCCACCGTTCTCGCCCGCTCTCTCCAGCGCCTCGACCAGCCAGCGTTGAGCGTCCGGCACGGACTCGCCCTCCTGCATGAACTGGGATGCGAGCGTTGCCAGCTTGAGCAGTGTGTCATCTCGATTGAAGTGGCGCACCCACTGCCTCAGCACCGTGACCGGCATCGGCTCGCCGACAAGGTTACTGAGGCAGATCCACGGGCTGACGTTCGCCATGGCCGCTTCCGTTTCCGGGGAAAGGAACTCCACGGATTCCACGTGGGGGATGCCTCCGTCCACGGCGATGACGACTCCGATCCAGGCCATCACTCCGGTGCGGCACCTCCGCAGCCAGCGTCTCGACCACCCCGTAGCTGCTCCCCGTCGGCTCGCGACTTGAGCTTGGCTTCGAGGCCGTTGCTCAGATCCACATCGGTCGCAGTCAGGGCGGTCTTGTCCACGGTTCCAGCAGTATGTCGTCCATTCGGCTGGCGATGGAAGCTCGACCCGGTCTCCGCGGATCCCGTGCTGACCACGCTTTTACGACGTGCGGACAGATTCGGCCCGTCGGGTCGGACGGTATAGGCGGGTCCGACACCCCCAGAACCGCCCGGTGCTGCTGACCAAACTTCAGGTGGTCTACACTGTTTTCGTTCCTGCCGAGTTCCAGCCATCACAGCCGTATCCGCCGATGCGCCTTCCCGACCTCTACCAGCGTTTCTCTCGCCAGGACGCGCTTCGATACTTCCCGGGTGTCCGCCCCTACCCGCGAGGTAAAGGAGCGGATGCCGATTGGTGGCTGAACGACGACATCATCGTCTGCCTGACCACGATCGAACAGCCAACCGGACCGCGGCCGTCATCGAGCTGGCTCAACAACGCGAAGACCCTTGAGTGGGTGGCGAACGACAGGGGTGGGACTCGGTATCCTGCACCGCCTGAGGTAGGCGCAGGAGAGCACGCTGGTCGCCGACTCTTCGCTTTTGCAGCGGCACCTGATCGGGAAACCTACGTCTACGTTGGAGAGATGGATCCCAGCTACGGGTACGCCACCGATCTGACCTTTGCGACATTCGAGCTTCGAGCTGCGGTGCCGTCCGATGTGCTGGCCACCATTGGTGCCCTACCGTCAGAAATTGCCGAACCGGCAGAACTCGAATCGCGTCTCCATCGCCTGGATCATCTCAGCCCTCCAGCGCGACTGACGCTGCTCCGAGACATGATCGAGTATTGGCACGGTCCGTTGGACCCCAACGACGGGTTCTCCGAGGGGGAGATCGGGAAGGTCGCCATTCCGCTGCCTCTCGCGTGGTGGTATCGGACTGCGGGTCGCAGGCGGGACATCTTCGCTCAGAACTACATCCTCGGATTCGACGAACCGTTCAGTCTGAAACCTCCCGAAGAAGGGAAGCTCACGTTCTACCTTGAGAACCAGGGCGTGTGGGTGATGGCCACCCTGGATTCCGGCGAGGATCCGCCCGTGTGGTCGAGGATGAACGAACCCGGATGTCCCTGGAAAGCCGAGGATGTTTCGCTTTCCACCGCGCTGATCCAAGCCTTCATCCACGAAGCTGTCGGAGTGGCGCCGTATTGTGCCGCGGGCGCGTGGGTTGACGAGGAGGACGTGGAGACGATCCTCAGTCACGTGAAGCCTCTCCCGGTCGCTGGTTGGCGTATTCCAGTGCCGACGCAGTTCTGTGCGGGGCAGGGGGCCATCGGAGTCGTCATGGAGAACACTGCCGGGGTCGGCGAGGACGGATGGTCCGTGTTTTTAGGGGCACGCACCGAGCAACCGCTGGGGTTCCTGCGGGAGATGGATCCCGAGTTGTGGGACGTGGCTGCGTTCTAGAAATGGCCAAGCGCACTTTCTCGGGCAAGCTCGCCCACGTCGAGTTGAAGGAAGGAGTCGAGGACTTCTCGACGTACCCGTTCTCGATCCCCGCAGTGAGCAACCTCGGTCGGCTGGCAATCGACCCCAGGGTGACCTTTTTGATCGGAGAGAACGGCAGTGGCAAGTCAACGTTGCTGGAGGCCATCGCCATTGCCCTGGGAGTGAATCCCGAGGGTGGCACGAAGAATTTCCGGTTCACAACTCGGGCGTCGCATTCCTCTCTGCACCAGAGCCTGCGAGCCGCTCGGACCGGACCGATCAGGGACATCTTCTTCCTGCGAGCCGAAAGCCTGTTCAACCTGGCAACCGAAATCGAGCGGCTCGACTCTGATCCGCTGTCTGGTCCACCGATCATCGACTCCTACGGCGGGGTGTCCCTTCACGAGCAGTCCCACGGGGAGTCGTTTCTGGCCGTCGCGTCAAATCGGTTCGGCAGGGGGCTCTTCCTGCTCGACGAACCCGAGTCTGCCTTGTCCCCATCACGGCAGTTGGCGTTCCTGTCCCTGATCCGCGAGCGTGTCGCCACCGGGGAAGCCCAGTTTGTCATCGCCACGCACTCCCCGATCCTGCTCGCGTACCCCGGCGCTCGGATCTACGAGTTGGGCCAGAACGGCATTGAGCCCGTCAGCTACGAGGACAGTTTCGTCTACAACCTGTACCGGGACTTCCTGACCTCACGGGGAACGTTCCTCGCACACCTCGGTTTCGGCAACGACGACGGTGGCGATGACTGATACGGGGCCGAAGACCGAGCGGCAGCAGGGCCCCCTGAGGATGTTGCTCAAGGGTTGCGCCGTTGCTGCCGGCCTCTTCGCCGCCGTCACGATCCTCTCGACCGGGTTCGGCATCGTGGTCGGTCTCTACACGGCTCTGACCGCCGATGGCGGCGAGTCCCTCAACCCAAGTCAGAAGGCCAGGATCCTTGCCGAGGGCATTTCCGCAGCGATGAACTGTGCAGCCTTCGTCTTCCTGCTGCTCATCCCAGTGGCGGCGATCGTCGGGGTGTGGATCTGGCGGCGACGGAAGACAGGCGGTGCAGAGACGGGCTCCGTCACTGTCGAAACCAGCGTGGTCGAGGCGACCACCGCCCGGGAGCTGCACGGAACCGAAGCAGTCAAGTACGCCACCGAACGCCTGACCAAGGTGAAGTCCGACGCGAATGGCTGGACCATCGACTACGTTGATGATGCAACTGGCGATGTCTGGGTCATGGACTACCCGAACAGCGAGCTGCACGGTGGGGGCAGTCCTCGGCTCCGACGGAAGGAGTAGCTCGCCAGACTTATCCCGATCGGCTCACCGTCAGTCGCTCATCCCCGATTCGATCCACTCGCGAGCCGCCGCTTCCATCCGACCTTGGAGACGAGCGTTCAGCCAATCGATCAGAGGCGTTTCGGGGCTCAAGTCCTCCTGCTCGTATGGTTCGATCCAGCAGTTGACCTCAGCACCGAACTCCAAGTCGAACCGGGCCTGCTGCATCACTAGGAGCGCGCGATCCGTCCTCCAGATCACCCAGCGAAACGCTTCCCGGTCGGTGTCCTGCCCGGCCTTGGCTGGATCACCGATCTGCGCTTTCGCTGCATGAACTGCCTCATGGAAGGCAGCGTCAAACTCTCGCCGTCCAGCCGCGAGCGTATCAGAGTCCGTAAACTCAGGGTCCCAGTCCTCCCAGTACGCGAAGGCGACGTAGGCGAACAGATGCACGTTGAAGCGCGTCGTGACCGTGAGCCGAAGCTGGCCCGAGGCGTCAACGTACCGCTTGGCGGGCTCTCCACGCTCAAAGTCACTGTCTAGCCTCCAGCCGAGGTCAGCCAGCTTCTGGTCGTAGGTTGCAGCCCCTTGCTCCATGCTCGCAAGCGACAGCAGAGCCGCAGCATCTGGCACGCTTGTGGGTCGTTGAATCACTGCTGTCCTCCGAACCGAGCACGGACCCACACACGGTACGCCCCCCACGTCGGCGGCTCAATCGCTGCTGTGGCCACGAACGCGTCTCCCTGACGCGCGGACGCTTTCTCCAGGCCCCGGTGCGAGCTTGCAAAACAAACTGGCGAGTGGCTTTATCCTGATCATGTCGAGGATGGGGGCGATTCGAGGGGCTCTCCGGTGGGCGGCGGGCGCCGTGGTGCTCCACTCAGCCGGACCTGCGTGGGGCCAATCCCCAGAGAGCGCCGCAGTTCCGCCGACGACGACCTGCGCTGCGGACTGGGCGCAAGCTGCAACCGCGGAGGTCGCGCCGTCGGTTGTCCGGGTCGAGCGTCGCAACGGCGATCTGGTCGGTACTGCATTCGTGTTTGGCTCATCGACCCACCTCGCTACCGCACTCCACGTCGTTTCGGGACGCGTGGCAAGTCTGCGCGCGCGGTTCGTCGACGGTACTGTCACGACGTTCGACGTGGTCGCGATGGACCGTGACCACGACTTGGCCGTATTGCGGGTTGTCGCCGCTCCCGTCGGGCTGCGTCCGCTCCGTCCCTCGACCACCCCGGCCGAGCGGGGGGCTCCTGTGATGATGGTGCGCCCATCAGATCCGGCTCCCGAGTCGTGGGAGGTCACGACTGGTGTCGTCAGTGCCGTCGAACCCGACAAAGTAGTGTCGGACGTGCTGATTCGCCCTGGCAACTCCGGTGGGCCGCTCGTGAACTGCGCAGGAGAAGTCGTCGGCGTGGCGACAGGCCACACGCAGCAGCTGAGCACCGCGCCGTCCGTCGCTCGGCTCATTGCGCTTTGGACCACGGCGGGAGATGACCCGGTGTTCCGAAGGCGCCCACTCTTTCGCCCCAGTGCGCACATCGCGGCAGTCGCGGGCACGAGCACGGAAGGGACCCGCGTGGGGCCTTCCGTCAGTGGGGGAATACAGTCCGGTCCCTGGATGTTTCGAGCCGAAACCCGGGTAGCGTGGTTGGTTGGGCGCCACAGCGCTACCACGTCGGAACAGGGCACGCTCACTGGCGTCGGGATGAACGTTCAACGGAGTGTCACTATGTTCTGGGTCGGTGCGGGAGCCGTCTACGTCGCCGAGGAGCGCCGCGTCCGCAGCATCGACGTCAACGCGGGGCAGCCGGAGTCACACCGCACCTCGACCGCTGAGTTCGAGCCGCTGCTTCTCGCGCACCTCAAGCTGGAACCCTTCTCGCTGGACTACCAGTTCGTCATCGACGTGGACGCCCCCAGAACGTCCACCCACTGGATCGGGGTCGGCTTTCCCCTACGAACGTCGGAAGAGCGCTGACGACCCTGCTTGTCGCGTTGGGGGGGACCCATGGCGCGCGGAGCACCTGCCGCGAGTAGCAGCGAGGTGGGGACCAACTCAGTCCCCGTTCGGACGGCCTACCGCCGATCTCGCCTGTGCCATCGCGCTTCGTGTCCCAACGCCCTCGCTCCACACCACCGCCAACGCGTCTCCCTGACGCGTGTACGCGTTTCTGCGTCGCGCGGGCACCGATGGCTGCCCGAAGCGAACACGCGTCAGAGGGGCCTTATGCGCGCAGGAATCGGCGTTTCAACGCGGGCCGTTTCAAACTGGAACGCTCGCGCCGCTAGGACATTGATCTTCCTGATGACCGACCGATGAAAGTGGAGCCCGGCACCACGAGCGCGTACCTTCACCGGCATGAGCACCCCGATCCTCGTCACGATCGATACTGGCGATACCCACCTCAGCCCCGCAGCCTACCGCCGCGCGGGCGGCCGACGCGCTGGAGCCGCGCACTGGTGGCTGCGTCACAGCTCGGGGGCGTTCCACTCGCTGCGGGCGCGAGTCAGGGGCGACAGGCGATTCCAGCAGGAGGTCAGGTTGCCACCCGGTGTCTACACGTTGGGCACCGGCAAGGGGCTCGACGAGATCCGCCTCCGAGTGACCGTGACGAGCGAGGGCCTGGCGCTGGTGCGGCCGGCGGGGGCGCGGGCAGCCTGACGGTGATGAGGACGAGTAGCGCCGGTCCAATTGGCTCGGTTCTCAGCAAGGCTGCTGGTCGGCAGGTCCAGGTTGGCCGGTTCGTGTAGACTGGCGACTTCGGGGTTCACCGCAGGTGTGGGGGAACGAGGCATGACGAGAGCTACAGAGAGACGAAACCTGCTCCGAGGCATCAGCGTTGCACTGCTTGTGTTGGGAGTTGCTGGAGCCCCGGCGTGCAAGGGGACGGGCGAGAAGTCCCCTCCGCCAGACTCGGCGGCGCGAACACCGCCGAAGGCTAGTCCACCAAAGCGGCAGGCACCCACACCCAAGCCGGGCGGAAACGGCTGGCCCCGAGATCGAGAAGGGTCCGGTTCCGACGGACGAGCATCCCGTGCTGGGGAGGATCACCTGCCAGGAAGACAAGACCTTCCCTGACTACGGCTACTGCGCCTCGTCCAAAGAAGGCGATCCTCGATACGCAGGAGAGTGGCTCCGATCGAAGCCGGGGCTGTGGGCGGTCTCGGCCATGCTGGACGCCCCCGTGCCGTGGGTTGACTGCAAGCTGTTGAAGAAGCCGCTCATACGAACGTCGAGACCACCGAAGGTGGTCGGCTTCCACTGCCGCTACGACGACAACGACGACCTTTGGTTCCGACACTACGTGCCTGGCGGCGGGAACGGCATCGCGATCCTCTAGCTTCGGCCTCCCCATTGAATCCAAAGGGTACACATTTACTCAATAATCGTACACGTTTACGCGTTCCGGCAGCTTTCCTGCACGGAATGCACCTGGCCTCGCGAGCAACCGCCGATGCCGACCGCCCCCGCTAGCGCCCGGTTCTGGCCGCCACCGTTGTCGCGAGCAGCGTCACGAAGACCGCCACCACCGCCGACGCGCGCCCCTGTCGCCGCCAAGTTCGGAACAGGGCAGCGAGCAGCACGACCGCCCCCACCACCGCCCTGTCGCCGCCGCAAGAGAACTGCGGCGAGCGAACTGGTTGGGCTACTTTCCGACAGCTCCAGGGAGCTTCTTGCCCCCATTCTCGCCGTCCCCAGCGGGAAGCTCCAAACGAGCGCCTATGGCTTGGGCAATCGCCTTCGTGATCAGCTCATGGTTTCGGGCGTTTGCTTCGGTGGCGAGGCGGTGGATGGCGTCGATTCGTTCCTCCAGTCTGTCGATTCGCTTTGAGAGGCGTTCCTCAGCAGCATCAACCTTCGCGTTGAGTCGCGCCTCGTAGCGATCGACGTCGGTGGAGATACGATCGACCACGGCCTTCGTGGCTACCATCTCGCGGTACGCCTCCATCACTTTGGTCAACGCCTCCTGGGCGATCTTGGCTGCGTCACCCCATGCCATCACGTTCTCCCCGTAGGCTACGACCAAGACGCTCAAGGCTGGCTCGGATCTCTTTGGAGCCCTTGCCTATGGCCTCCATTTCATGAGCAACGTCAACGACGTGGTGGAGGTTGCGGTAGCTGGACTCGATCTCAGCGTCGAACACTGCGCTCGCCTTCTCACTGCACTTCTCCAGGCTCTCGTCGTCGAATTCCCAACTCGCTTCCTTGACGAGATGACGCGCGGCCAACCGCCATTCCTCTGGCGTGGGCGGCCTCTCTTCCGCATCGAACAAGTGCCGCGCGAAGGAGAGCAACTGCATCGTCAACGAGCCTCGACGGGCCATGCGTTGGAGCGACGGCATTCCACCGCCGGGTTCGGTCTTCTCCGCCGGATCTGCCATGGTGCAAGCGTACCAAGAAACCGACGTCGTGCGAGCCACAGCGCATGACGTCCTAGAAATGCGGTGTTTGGGTTCACCGACGCCACCATGCCCCGGCAGTGATGCTTGGAACCATCCCACTTGGATCGCCCCGATAGCGACGCAGGCCCGGCGCGGTGGTGGTAGCTCCGACCTTTGGGATCGGACGCGGCGGGCAACGGGGACGACCAACGTCGGCCTCACCACGCAGCACGTCGCCGTCGTCGGCGGTCCGACCCTTGTGATCGCCACGACCCTTGTGATCGGCCGCGACCCTTGGGATCGCCGCGACCCTTGGGATCGCCGCCTCGGGTTCGGGCGAGGGACCCTGGCATTCGACGCGACCCTTGGGTTCGACGGGACCCTTGGGTTCGGCGCACGGGCACCAGCGTCGGTCACAGGGGCGCCCGCCGCCCGGCCCCGCCACGCGCACGTGGACGCCATCGCCAGAAGCCTGGCATCATCGGCGTCATGTACGGTGTCGGGGTAGACCTCCCCCTCGATCACTTCGTCGGGCAGGAACTCAACCAGATTGCGCTTGGCCAATTCCAGGTTCAGCTCCACTTCAGCGGAACGGGAAGCATCTTCGTCGAAGGAGCATGGGAGCTTCGCGACCCTGACGGTGCCCTCGTGGATCGTGACCGGGAGCACGCAGACCGCGACTGCTACCGCATTCACCGTGTCATCGACGTGCCGGTCGTGCGCTTCGAGATCGACCCACCCCGGTCGTTCACACTCGTCTTCGAGTCGGGCTTCCGGCTGACGGTTTTTGACGACACGCCGCAGCACGAGGCGTTTTCGATTCACATCGATGGCCAGCCCACCGTCTACGTCTGAGTATCGGGAAACACGCTGACGGAACCGCCCCTGCCAGGCTCGATGTCTGCGCAGGGCAAACGGCGTGCGACCGACGCCGGCCCCCACCGCCCACGCGGCACGTCGCCTGTCGTTGTGTGTGAAGGTTCGGTGAGCTGCTCAGCCTACTTGGCCGGTGGCGCCACTACGCGGAAAGCGAAGTTGCGCGCGATCCAAACGGAAGCGAGGGCCTCGACTAGCACCAGAGCCATCAGTGGGATAGCGAGACGTGCTCCCCAGGACGACACCCCGAGCGCGAACCCGATCCCTACCGCAACCGCCACCCCCGTCGCCAAGGCACCCAGGTAGATCGGGAAGATTGTGCCTAGCTTCTCGGGAGCGAGACGAGCGCCACATCCCGCACAGAACACACGGTTCGGCAGGGTAGCCTGCATTATTCGGACCCAGCCAACAGCCCTGCTACAGCTCGGGCACGTTCCCGTTCGCCCCATCGCAGCCCCTTTGTCGTTGAGAGCATGGCGGAAGCGCGGCGTCCATGCAACACCGCACGCCACCCGTCGTCGCGACGGCTCTCAAGGTGGGGGACGGGCCGACTAACGCCCGGCCCCGCACGTTGCACGGTGGGTGTGCCGCGTGCCCTGCTGAGATCCGGGGGTCTGCACGCAAGGCAAGGCGTGCGACCGACGCCGGCCCGGCGCGTGGTACTCTGAGTGGGCTGATGACCGACAAGGAGGAACCAGGTTTCCGGACCCGCGGTCGCAAACCAACCTGCTGGTGGCTTTGGGCTCTCGGGGGCAGTCTCGCCCTCTACGCCACCATAGTGACGGTCTGGCTCGCGTGGCACTACCCCGGCGAAGTCTATAGGATGACCATCTCGCGAACAGCATCCGCCTGCGAGATGGGGCTCGATGTGGGCGCGACGGACTGCGGCTCATTCGTTCCAGACCGGCTCGTATTTCCAGCGAACGGATACGGGCGGCCATTCCGTTGCGAGATGCAAGAGGGAGCCCCCGTCGTGGTGTCTTTCGGTCGGGATGGTAGGCCAGGTGGGACCGGGCTGGACGGGGACGTGACGTGCAAGCTGATCGTCGCTGGAAAGCGCAACTGTCGCTGCGACCTCCCTGACGGGATCTAACCGAGGGAACGACCGACGCCGGCCCGATGCGTGGTACTCTCGACGCCGTGGAGGGGAACTACACTCCAGCTCATCCCGTCGTCGAACCACCCGACGACCCGATGGAGGTCCTCCGAGCCAGCACCCGATGGCTGAACCTCCAGGCCACCATCGACGCCATGGCCGCAGCCTGGGACGACGGGTGCCCCGTCGCCGGGCCCGAGGAGAAGGTTGCTCGTGTGGCCCTGCGCCGGTGGCGCTCCCACGCGAACTGGGGGATCGCGGACACCGACCTTGACCGGCGAGCGGAAGACCTCGCCAAGGGGCTCGTGCAAGCCCGCGAGAAGAACCCCAAACTGGTTGGACCGCTCATCGAGGACTACCGGCACCTGGCGCGGTGCATCGCTCGGGTGCTGGACAGTCGCTCCGGGGCAC
>JBNLDK010000051.1:0-6763 GCA_050304295.1 Polyangiaceae bacterium | reverse complement strand
GCGAAAACGGCGTTGATCCGGGGGGTTGGCGTCGTCGTTCGTTGACAGGCCCCGACCTGTTTGCCATGTTCCGCCGCGGAGAGTTGACCGAGTGGTCGAAGGTGCCTGATTCGAAATCAGGTGTGGGGGTGACTCCACCGTGGGTTCGAATCCCACACTCTCCGCGGCGGACCCAAGGAAACGAGGGTCCGGACATAGCCACCGAGAACCCAACTACCGGCGGGTTCCCGGAGTCGGCCAGGAGAGGTGACCGAGCGGCCGAAGGTGCATGACTGGAAATCATGTGTGGGGGTAACTCCACCGTGGGTTCGAATCCCACCCTCTCCGCAGCGTTGATTGGAGGGTCTGATGCAGACCCTCCCCCCAGCCAAGTGAATGGCAGGGTTCCCGCGCGCCGGGCCCCGCCCGGCCATGGCCGGGTGGGTAGCGCGTGGGAGGCCCCCCTCCCGCCTCCGGGCTGCTGCGGGTCGACTCCACTCGAAGACTCGTTCCGTCGGTCCTCGAAGACCCGCCCCACGCTCCCGCGCGGGGCCCCGGATTTTCACGGGCGCTGACCAACCAACTTGGGTCTGATGCAGACCTCCCCCCGCGGAGTTGTCCCGGATGATGAACTCCGGCCCCTCCCCGAACGGCGTCAGTTGCCGAAGCTGCTGCGCCGTCCACGCCGCGTTCGGCGCCCGCGTGACGCCAACGTGGATCACTTCCTTCGCGTTCACGTCGATCACGAAGAACGCGAACACGGGGCGAAACCACACGTCGTAGACCTGCACGAAGTCGCACGCCCAGACCACATGGTTGCGGAGGAACGTGCGCCAACTCTGGCCGTCGCCCGGTGGTCGCACCGCCAGGATGTGACGCTGGATCGTCCGCTTCGCGACGCGAATGCCGAGCTTGAGAAGTTCGCCGCGGATGCGTTCCGCACCCCAGGTCTTGTTGCGAACCGCCATGTCGCGGATGAGTTCGATGGTCTCGGCGCTGATGCGAGGCTGGCGCTGCTTGGTGGGCTTCGACTTCCGCTTCCACAGCAGCCGGAAGCCCTCGCGGTGCCAGCGCAGAACGGTGTCCGGCTTCACCAGCAGGATGGCGCTCTGCCACCTCTTCACGACGCTCGACAATGCAACGATCAAGCAGCGTTCAAGTGGCCGGAATGCCGGCTGCTTCACCCTCCGCTTCGCCACAATGAGCTGCTGGCGCAGCATCGCGTTCTCGGCCAGCAACTCGTCCCGGCTGCGAAAGACGTCCGCGACAAACCCTGTCACCATCGGGGCTGGTCGCAGTGCCTCGCGCACGGCAGTGCGCGCCGTTGTCACGGCCTGCGTCAGGGCGCTTCGGACGCGAGCAACGAGGACGGCGAACGCCGAGCTCGATTTCGCCGAATCGGGTCGGCAGTACAAGTCTTGCGGCGCGCGAAATCCTCAACGATCCTGCCGCGGACGCGCTATGTAGCCGGCACAGCGCTCCTACGCTGAGCCGTCGTCGTAGATCACGTGGGCAATGCGGAGCTTGCCTTGGCGTCGCGTCAGGTAGACGGACACACCGGGGCAGCCGTCGTTGGGATCACAGTTCGTGAGACCGTGACCAATCTGGAGCTCCAGGGGCAGCGCCGCGACCGATTCGGCCGTGAGCGAGTCCGTGCCGAAATCCATGACGCTCCAGAGGAGCGAATGACGAATCGATTTGGAGTGGCGAAGATGGTCGCGCCAGCGCGGCTGCTTCAGCATCTCGTCGAGCAACTTCGCCGTGTCGCCAAGGCCGAGGCGGCGGGCGTCGCTCGCCCCCGTCTGGTCGAGAAGGTCAACCGGGTGCGGCCCCGCATGCGCGGAGAAATGGAGCATCGGCGCCGAGCAGCACCCGGGACACCACCAGAGTCCCGCTTCTTCGTCGCCCAATGCGGTCAGCTCCCCTGCCGTGGTGGCCGACGGTTGCTTCGCGAACTGCTCGAGCCCCCGCGTCAGGCGACGCAGCAGGGGTTCGAGTTGGGCACTTTCGGCGGGAATCAGGGCTTGGACGTCACCCCCAACCAGGGGGCAGCTCGGTGTCGGTAGTCTGGCCGGCGTTCTGGTGTTGGGTGCCGGTCGTGAGCTTCGCTCGTAGACGGTCGTCGTCCAGCCGCTGGAACCGGTCGCGTCCGTGACGACCAGCCAACGCCCAGTCTCGTCGAACGCTACCGCGCCGGGAGAGGTGTTCTGGAGCGTTTCGGGGTAGCGCCACTGGGGCGTCAGGGTGGGATGGGACCACGTGCCGTCACGCCTGGCGAGCCCCTCTCGTCCTTCCCATGACGGGCGGCCCGGATGGTCCGCGTCGGGCACGATGCGGGCGTCGAGCAGGCCCAGCTGTCTCCAGTCGCGGCCCGAGTGGGCGACGGTGAAGTTGCCGTAGTCGAACGCGACGTCGCGGGTGCCATCGCCCGTCAGGTCGAAGTCGAGCCACAGCTCGCTGGGTCCGGCTCCCGTGTGGGCGATGGTGGCAACTGGTGCCTCTGCGTCGAGTGACAAGATGCTGACCGACTTGGCGGAGTCGATCGCGACCAGGTGCTTGCCGCCCCGCTCATCGGTGCGTGAAATGACGTGTCCGAACTCGGCCTCCTCGCTTTGCCAGCGTCTCACCTCGCGGCCCGTCTTTCCCGAGTAGAGGTGCACCTGCCGAGCGCCAGGCGCGCCGACCAGGACGTCTGCCAGATCGTCTCCGTCCACGTCGGGAACCAATCGCACCGTGCTGCCGAAACCGTCGAGGTCGACGGACCATTCGCGCACCACGCGCCCTGTCCGTCCTGCCAGGAGCATCACGCTGCGGCGCGGTGCAGCCCCCACGACGAGATCCGGATCCCCATCTCCGTCAGCGTCGGGTCCGACGTCGAAGACGTGACCAACCCCGCTCATGTGACTGGGCAAGTAGTCCTCGATGCAGGCCAGCCGTCGCCCCGTACCCACCGAGAACATGGCGACGCGGGGAGGCCGCACCAGGGAGCCGGAGCCGAGCACGAGCTCGGGCACGCCGTCGCCATCGACGTCGGGCACCAGCTGAGCTCTCGGAGGGCCATTCGCTGGAGCGCCAATCGTGTCCTCTGCTGCCCAGACTTGGCGCAGCGGCATCTCCGGCACTCCCTCCCAGTCCGCTGCAGATGGCGTTCGCGCCTTGGGAGCAGGTGGGGCGGTGACCTTGGCTGGTGCGGAAGTGGCGGGTGGGGGCGGTGTCTCGGGAGCGGCTGCGTCGGGCAAGCCATCGCGCGGTCGGCTACAGCCGATGGCGACCACCAGCAGGCAGGCGTGCGTCCAAGAACCCACGGCGTGGCGCACCATTACCGTCGAAACGCTCCGTGGCGCGAGGGGATTCCGTCCGATCGGCGCTCCAGCAAGCGCCATTCAGGTCCGAACGATGACCCCGGCGGATTGACGTCGACCACCACGATCCCCGAAAGGTCGGTGCTCAACGATACGTCTTGGATGTGTCGGGGCACGGGCGTCGCGAGCTGCTGCGTCCCATTGGCGGATACTTCATAGTATGCCGTCGTGGTCCGATACACCGTACCGCCAGGTCGCTGGGCAATCGAGCGTACGGCTGTGGAAATGGTGTCTGCAGGGCCTTGGAAGATCATCTCGGGGACCTGCGACCGACAGCTGCGCTGAGCACATCCGATCTCGGAATACGGTGAGGTGCGGCGCCCGAGACCCAGAAGCACACAGTCTCGTCGATCGTGGTCGGGTTTGGCGTCGTTCAACCTCGAGTCGCAGAGGCCGCTCATCTCCTTGTCGTAGGTGCCCAATCGTCTCTCGGATAGGTCCACCATGAGGAAAGTTCCTGCCTCGTGTGGGAGGCCGATACCGGACCCAGCCACACACCAACCATCGTTGGAACAGGTGATCTTGTCGTTCCAACCCAGCGTTCGATAGAAGTGGCCATGTTCCACGCGTCCGTCAGGCGTCGTGAAGTAGACGCCATTCCGCGAGAACACGGCCCACCCCGCACCCACTCCCACCAACCGTTCGACGGCGCAGATCGAGACGTCCACTTCCCCCTCGAGGATCCATTGGTCCTGGCTTCGTCGCCACACGCGCAGAGGACCGTTCGCGTTCGAGACCGATACGGTGAGCAGCAGCGGTCCGTTGACGTTGCTGGCTAGGTCCCGCGGCAGATCGGGGCACTCGACTCGAGTGCGTCGAGTGCCTTCCAATGGGACCTGGTGCAGTCGACCTGCGTAGTCGAGTAGCAGCAGCCCATCGTCGTGCATCACGACGCTTCGCGTGGACGCTCGCCTGATCGTGTCAGGGGGAAGGGGCGTTTGCGCCGCTTCCCACATGTCTCGGAGTTGCCTCGACGCATCTGGCTTGCAGCTCACGTGCTCAGGTCGTTGGATGTCGGGGCTCGGTGGGGGCTCGGTGGCACTGTCCCGCTCCGTGTGAACCTCTGGCTCGAGCTGCGGTGAAGTGACAGACGCGGCAGAAGTGGCCGAACAGGCCAACATGCCCACGACCGAGGGGAGACTCAGCAGCAGGCAGAAGCCGATGACGGGCTTGATCTTCACCCGGTCAGACAAGCCTGGTTCGAGGGAAGAGACAAGGCTCGTGGTGATCGAAGGATCTCGGTTGCGCTTCGACCGGATGGGCGCGTTCTTTGCAGCGGCGGGCGTGTGATTCGACCAGACGGATGGGTAGTGCTCGGCGAGAGCTGCGTGGAGTCCCAGCGTAGCGCGTAGATCTCGGCAACGTGTCGGGAGGCGAGCTGGGTACGGCTCGCGTTGGTGATGTAGAGCCGATGGCGCTGCTCCTCGTCGTGCCAGTCGCCGACAACCCGGAGACGGACGTGGCGTCAGTTCCAGTCGCGCTCGCGAGCGCGGCGGCAACACGGATGAACCACCTGTATGTGAACTTCGCCCTGTGAGCGTCGGAACCGTTGAACCGCTCGACCGAGCTGGCCCGCCCAGGGATCGCGTCTCCTGCGGCTCCCAAGATCTTCCGCCCACTGGTCGGCTCGCATGTTGTTCATGTTCGCTTCCTGCGTCGCGCCGTGTCGGCTGCTGCCGGTGCGGCTCGCGGATCGGGCACGAGGTTGGTGAAGTCGGCCACCTCAACCGGTTGCTGCCCAGCAACGCGGAACAACCTGCCACCACGAGTGAAGATCACACGGCCATTGTGGTCATACCCCGACCAGTCCGCATCCGATTCGCTCGTGCAGCGCGGCTTGGGCGGTACGGGCCCAAGGCTCACCTGGAGCTCGACCTCTCGATGGTCGGTATGGCACTCGCAGCTCGAGCTCGCGAGAACAATCGTCCGATCTGCGATGAACCGCGCACCTCCGCCCCAAGTGTCCCCTTGAGGCCACAGCGCGAGCGCGTCAAGCCAAGGGGGCCGACTGACTGCGGTCCACGTGCCTCGGTACGTGGTGCCATAGCGCGAGCCTTGCAGCGCGAAATAGGCGAACAGCTCGCCATCCGGTGCGAGGTCACAGCGATCCTCGTAGAGGCGGCCGCGAAACCACGCCCCATGCTCGAACATGTCCTTGTCGGTGTGCCAGAGGATGGCGTGGTACCACGCACTTGGGCCGCGACGGAGAATCACGGCACGCGGAACACGTGCTGCGAGGTGAACAAAGAGGCTCGGCATTGGAGAACCCTCCCAATGCTTGACCTCTCGACGCGCTCAACGCAAGCGCACTTCCGAGACGTTACCCTGCGCGTGCTGCACCCGCGCATTGCAGCGTCCCCTCGTCACAAGCGCTGGAGGCTGGCAACGACCCAACGATCCTGCTTTCTGGCGGCCGAGCCTCGGCGATCCTTAGAGTATCCCGCCGTCACGCCAAACAACCTGCGTAACGACCTTGCATGGAAACTTGAGTGGCGTCGCGAAGGAAGCCATCACTCGGCGAGCGCCACCTCCGCCACCTGCTCCGCGAATTTGTCACCCACTAACAATGCCGAGAGGTTCCATCAAGCGTTGGACGGTCAGCTCGTCAGGCCGCCGGCGACGGCGAGCAACGACAACGCGATGGGTAGCGACGTCCGATGCCGATCGCGACTCGGCGGACTGCTCAGTTTCTACCACCGAGAGGCCGCGTGAGGTGTCGGTTCTGGAGGAATCGGCTGCGCAATCGTCCGCAGAAACCTGAGGCGACCCAGCCCAGCATGATCAAAGCGGGTCGTGATGCGCCGACACGCATTGACCGATGAGCTGGTCCGCTGGAGGACCAGTGCACGGTTGTTGCGCATCCATTGCGTGACACGCGCGATCCCAGCGAGCTCGCGCGGTGACACCCTGGAGGTCGCTACGGTCGGTCGATTCGCACCAGGCCGATTTCGGCGGTTCCGGCTACGATGTACCCGGGCCCGGTGGCAACGCTGCAGACCAGATCAACGTTGTCCAGCAGAACGCTCGGCTTGCCGCCTTGAAGCGGGGCTTCGAGCAGTTGCTCGTCCGCGCTCAGCAGGATCGACTTTCCTACCGCCACGTGGCGCGTAGGTCGTTCAAGCGCCCCCCTCACCGAGCCTCCACCAGCGGCGGCAGCTCTGTCGCCACGTCCAGGTGACGCAGGTAGCGGGAGACGTTCCCTGGCTCCGTGAGCACCGCGCGCAGCTTCATCGGCGAACCGCACAGCGAGCACTTCTGGAGGTCCACCTGGAAAACTCGCTTCATCAGCTCAGCCCAGGGGCGCCAACCGCAGCGCGAGCCACCTCGTGCGGGAGCCGCGTCTTCAGTGTCGACGGCCGTGTTCTGCGTCGCACGCGGCGGCACGATGCGCGAGCGGAGCCGACTCGCCGACGCCAGCACGC
>JBNLDK010000050.1:0-50659 GCA_050304295.1 Polyangiaceae bacterium | reverse complement strand
TGCCCCCCAGGGGTGAGGGGCAAAAACTCCGAAGAAAACCACAGATCTCAAGTGGGCACTCCTCTACACTTGCGGTCAACGCAAGCGTTGCCCGCTGTAGTAGGGGCGAGGCACCCGGAGACAGGTGCTTCCCGCTGGCGCGGCTGCCCTGTCGGTGTTCTAGGTCGTTGGTTTGGGACAACAAACAGCCTGTTTGTTGTTCTAGCGGGTGTCCTCCGCGTGATTTTTCTCGGCTCGTCCCCACCGCCACGCCCCGGTGCTATGCCTGGCGACATGCCCGAACTGCAGTCGTCCGAGCTCAGTCGGCTGTTCGATGTCTGCCAGCGAATCGAGATGGCGCACGCTCGGCTCTACCGGACGCTTTCCCAGGCGCACGCTGCGGATCCCAAGATCGCGGCGCTATGGCGGAAGACAGCCGACGAGGAGGAAGGACACGCTGCCCAGTTCAGGCTGGCCTCGAACTACGCTGCGTCGGTCGCGAGCGTTGCGATCGATCTCGACCAGGCACAGCAGATGCTTCACAGCGTCGAGTACATGGCGCGTCGCCTGCAGTCCCATCCGCCGGGAGTCGCCGAGGCGTTGCGGCTGACGATCGGCATGGAGGAGGCGATGGAGAAGCTGCACATGGACCAGCTCGTTCGCTTCGACCGCAGTGCGCATCAGAAGCTGTTCAAGGCGATGATGGGTGCGGACCGCGCGCACGTGCAGTCCCTGCGGGAAGCGCTGGCGCAGGTGGAAGCTCAGGCCGGACCCGCGAGGTGAGACCGGTCGCAGCGCGCTGGCGCGATTGCAGGTGGTCCAAGGACACACCTCCACCCACGACTCGCGCGGAGCGAATTTTGGTCAGGGAGCGCGCTGCGGTGGGTCCCTTCTAGCCAGCCGCGTAGCCATCCCAGCTTGGGCGCGGAGCGCCGTTCCTAGCCGCCCGCCCAGATGCAGGTCTTGAGGCGAGTACTTCCCTCGGGGTCGTAGCCGCACTCGAAACCCTCGCAGCATTCCGAGTTCTCTTCACATTGGACGGGTTCGTCGTTCTCGTCGACGCAGGCAGCGGGGGGACCCTCGGGCACGGACGCACGGGGGGCTCCGGTTTCCACTGCCTCGGACTCGTCGACATCTGTCGCCGAGTTCGGTTCGGGAGCCTGGCTAGTGCAGGCGAGAGCGCCGGTCAGCAGTATCGCGATGATGGTGAGGTGCTTCATGCCTCCTCCTGAGATCAGCTTATCTCTTCGCGATCCAGGTGCAAGGCGGAGTGGGTGATTGTCGTATGATCGGAACAGCAAGTCCGTCTCACAACTGGAGCGCTGTGAGCACGCGGCACTCCAAAGTAACGTCACGCAACGCGACGCTGATAGGGCGCAGCCGCAGCGCGCGACTGGGCGCGGAACCGCAGCGATACCGTGGGCTCGTCATGGATCTCACGATTCAGTAGGGCCGCCAGCCGCGCGAGCTCTCGCCGAAGCTCGGGGGAGCCGTCGGCCACGAGCACGACGTCGCCCGCGCGCGCGGTGATCGCAGCACCCAGCAGAGCGCGCAGGAGTGCAGCGCGGGCCTGGTTCCGGTCGTGACCACCCAGTGGGCTGCACGCCAGCGTGGCGGTCTGGGGTGGGAGCCCGGATTCCGACAGACGCTCCACCACCCGGCGCGCGAGCTGCTGGGGGGTCTCGCCCGGTCGCTGGGCGATCAGCTCACAGCTGTCCAGCTCCTGCTGATCGAGCCAGGCAGGCCACCGGGAGCCGTTTTCGAGTATCACGAGAGCGGTACGCATCACGGGCCGGGATAGTGGCGGGTATCGGGCCGCCCGGCCAAGTTCCTCGGGGTGCAGGGCCAAGAGGACAAAATAGGCGCGGCCTGGACCCGGGGAAGGTCCAAGCCGCTAGCGGAGGGGGCGCGGTGGGTCGGAGGGGATGGAGGGGGGAAGCCGACCCACCGCGCGACGCCTACGACGCCAGCCGGCTCGCCTGTGGAGCTCCGGCGCTGGCGTCTGCAGAGAGGTTTTGCATGTCACGTGCCAATCGACCGACAGCTTGCTCGGTGTCGAAACGTGCCGGAGATCCCTGGTTCGAGTGCTCGGTCGAGAGGTCCGCACCCGGGTCACATCACCCCGAGCCGGTCACCGTGACCCGGAGCGGACGACCCGTTCAGCCGTGGCGTGCCAGGAGCGCGCGCAGGAGCAGGTCGCCACCTGGTTCGATGGCCACGAAACGGAGCCCCATCCCCGGAGGCTGGTTTCCCGACTCCGAGGCGCTCCGCGTCCACCTGACTTCGCCTACAGCGCCTACCGTTCCCTCGCCCAGGTGCAGCGTGACCCGGACCAAGGTGCCGACCTTCTCCACCAGGTGGGTCGCGACGAAGGCCCCCGTAGAACAGAGGTTCTCCGTGAACCCGGCGAAGTATCTCGAGTCGGTGTGCAGGCTCACGTCCACCTCGAGCTGCGCTCGCGCCTCTGCTCGGCGTTCGGCCCGGTACTCCCCGGAGGGACTGAGGCCAAGACGTGACTCGGAATCCTTGCCAGGAGGAACTGAACCGGGGCTGGCAGTCGGCGTGGGCTGCGAGGGCACTGATTCTAGAAACGGCAGCCCTTCTGGGTTGTTCAGGGGACCATTTTCGCCGGCAGCCAGGGTCGCGCAAAACTCGCCCAGGAAAGCCGGTGAGAGGTACTTTGGAGGCATGGAGGCGCTGGTTCGCGTTCGCACTGCCTACCCCTTCCATCGACCGGAGGCCGATCGGACCACCCGTTGGGCCTGCCTGCTAGCCTGCGGACACACCGTCGAGCGCGAGCTGGCATCGGGTGAGCGACCCCGGCACGTGGCCTGTCCACGCTGCCAGCCAGCTCCGCCCCTTCCGGTGACGGACGAGTTCTGCATCGACTTTGGCGACTGACTCACGGATTGGCGGATCTCGCCACCTGACTCCCCGAGCGCTGCTCAACGCTCCGGGACGCTCAGCTCGAAGCTCTTCTTGCCGAGGCTGTTGCCGTTCACCCGGATCTCGATCGTGTGGCGCCCGCCGTAGTAGCGCCGCGTCGAGAGCCAGCGGAACGCGTGACGCTTCTCCAACTCGATGACCTCTCCCGCGCCCAGCGTCAGCTTGCGCCACTTGAATACCTTCGGGCGCGTCTTGCCGTTGGCCTTGACGTGGAAGACGGCGTAGTCGACGACCAGCTTCTGGGCCACCTCGGAGCGGGAGCGCAGTCGGATGCGAATGGTTAGGTCGCCGCCGAGCTTGACGTTGCGCGGAGTGACCTCGAGGTGCGTCAAGCGCACGCTGGCCGCGGCGTCGATGCCGAGCAAGCTCCACACCTTGTCGTGCCCCGCCTTGACGAGGGTGCGGGTCGCGTGGCGAACGAGCCAAGCTCGACTTCGGGGCGCGCTGCGCAGCCAGGCGCGGAGTACCCGGATGACGAGGTCGGGGTGGTCCTTGGAGATGTCGTTGAGGTTGTTGGCGACACTCCGCCGGACCGTTTCACTCGCGTCGTCGCGCAACCGCTCCAATAGCTCGAGGATCGGCGTTGGATCGCGCTGGAACTCCGGCAACCGCTTGCCCCAGGGCAGGCGCGGTCGGGTCCCCTCCGATACCAGGCGCCGCACGTGCTCGTCGGGATCTTCCGCCCACTCCCGGAGTCGGGCCAGCGTGCGTCCAGGATCACGCTCCAGGAAGGTGCGGAGCGCGAACTCTGCCGAGAAGAGTGGCGTGAGCTTGCGGAGCGCTTCAAGCGACTCGTCGAAGTGCTCGAGGCCGTGCGCGGCCACGTAGTCGATGATCGGCCAGGCCGCGAACCCGTGCCGTGGATCGTCGGGGTCCTCCACCTCCCACTTTTCTGCGGCTCGCAGCAGGATGTCCAGTGCGACGGGGAACTCGTCGGGCAGATGCTTCGCGAGCGCGTCGATGACGTGATGGACGCGCTGCTTCAACTCGAGCTGTGCGAGCTTCGCCGAGGCGTCACGCACGAACCCGGCCGAGTCGAAGTCGTCCCAGGCGCGCTCCAGGTTGTGGGCGATGAGCTCGACGGCCTGGCGGTCCAGGCTCTCCTTGAGCGGCGGTGGGTCAGTTCCCATGCTCTGTTCGATATCGCCATCGTCCCCCGGTGTCACCAACTCGGGTGCAGGACCCGTTGGCAGGGGCGTTCTGCCAGGGCGCCACGGGCGGGCCGGGTTCTAGGGACCCACCGGTGAGGAACGAAGCGCGGCCAGGCTGGCGAGACCTGAGGGTTCACCGATCAGAGTCAGGAAGTCCCCGGCCTCGAAGACGGTCGCGGCGCCGGGAACGAAGACGTCCTCGCCACGACGGACGAGCGCGACGAGAACTCCGCCGGGCAACCCGACCTCGCGCACGGGTCGCCCGAGCCAGCTCGCCAGTGCGCCGTCCTCCTCCACCTCGACCTGGAGCATGCGCTCCTCCCGGAGCAGCAGGACGCGCAGGTCGAACTCGGTTTCCGCGGTACGCCAGGCGTCCATGAAGCTCGGGTCCTCCGCGCAGCGTGCCACCTGGGCGAGAATGCGCAGGTGCTGGGCCGGATCGTGCTCGGGGCTCGCGAGATAGATGAGGGCGTAGATGCGCTCGTCCGCCGCGTGCAGCGCGAGTCCGAGATCGCCGACGGGTACCGTCACGCCCGCCCGGACGCGAACCATCACCATCTCGGGGTGGTCGAGCTTGGCGTGTCGGCAGTGGGGCAGCGCCACCCCGCCAGCGACGGGCGTGGCGCCGATCTTCGTGCCCTCGAGGAACTGGTTGCGGATCGTGTCGTGACTCTCGGGGACCAGGGAGGCGAGCGCCGTGGCCGCCTGGTCGGTGACCAGCTCGAAGGTCACCGTGTCCTCCAGGTCCAGCACGCGGGCGCGCGTCACGATCTCCTCGAAGGGGTCGTGAGGACGGACGCCCTTCTCTTTGAGAATTCCCCTCAGCTCGACATCGAGCTCCTGCGAGCGCGCCTGCCCGAGCCGTGCGAAGACATGGCTGACCGCGCCGGGACGGACGACGCGCGATCGCGCGTACCAGTAGTACCAAACCAGGCAGAGCGAAACGAGCCCGAACGTGAACATCTGCGACTGCCACCCCATCTGGGCGAGCAGGAACAGCGAGGACAGGATGCCGGCGATCTGCGTGTAGGGGTAGGCGGGGGAGCGGAAGCTCGGGTCGTAGGACTCGATACCGCTCTCTCGCATCACGAGCACCGCCGCGCAGACTCCGGCGAACATCAGCAACTGAAAGGCGCCTGCCAGCTTGGCGATCCGGGTTGGATCGAAGGCGAACAGGATCGCGACCACCATCCCGACCGTCACCAGGACTGCGACGCGGGGGATGCCGTCACGTCCCTGCCGACCGACGAAGCGCGGCATCAGGTGGTCGCGGCTCATGGCCAGTGGATAGCGGGAAGCCGAGAGGATGCCCGCGTTGGCGACCGAGGAGAATGCCAGGATGGCGGTGGCCGCGACGACCATCACGCCGATTCGCCCCGAGAAGATGTCCGCGGCGTCAGCGACCGGCGTGAGGCTGCCGTGCAGCCGCGCCGCGGGGACCACTCCGACCATCACGATGATGCCGGCGACGTAGACCACGATTGTGGTGGCGACGGCGAGAAAGACGCCCCGGGGAAGGACACGCTCGGGATTTTTTACCTCCTCCGCGACGCTCGCCACCTTGGTGACGCCGACGTAGCTCACGTACACCATGGCTGCGGTCTTCAGGACCCCGTCGGCTCCCTTGTCCCAGAAGTTCGCGAAGTTCTCCATCCGGACCGCCGGCGCTCCGAAGGCGATGAACCAGCCCAGGCTGGCGAGCACCCCAACCACCAGCACTGACTGGAGGTTGCCCGTTGCCTTGGCCCCCAGCAGGTTCAGTCCGCCGAAGAGCAGCGCCAGTCCCATCGCGAGGTAGACCACCGGGAGCTCGGCAAAGAAGAGCGACAGGTAGGCGCCCATCCCGAGGAGCGCGAAAGCCGTCTTGAGCACGAGGGCGAGCCAGGTGCCGATCCCACCGACCGTGCCCACCGCGGGCCCCATGGCCCGATCGAGGAAGTAGTAGGCACCCCCCGCCCGCGGCGTCGCGGTTGACAGCTCGACCACGCTGAGCATGGCGGGGATCAACGGTAGCGACGCGATCACGTAGCTAACCACCACCGCCGGGCCGGCCTGCTTGGCTGCGAGTCCCGGCAGGAGGAAGAGTCCGGAGCTCAGCGTGGTGCCCGTGGCGATGGCGTAGACACTGAGCAGCCCGAGACGCTTCTGCAGCTGCTTCGACTTGTCCAGGACGGGCACGTCGCCGCAGAGTAGACGCGCGGAGATCCGGTGGCAAGCCGCCCCGGAGGGCGCCAGTCCCGCGAACTCGCAGGGGAATCCGCGCCTGGGACCGCAGAGGAGGACTGCCGCGCGACGGGGCTGTTGCGTCTGGACGGTGCCGTGGTGACACAATCTTCGCAAAGGTCATCCAGCAGTCACCAGTTCGTCACAGAGGCCACTGACACTCCCGCCGCGTCACGACGAGAGGAATCCGATGCGACAGACACACACTGTTTCCTGGCTTGCATGTTCCCTGCTGGTTGCCACGGCGGCGGTCGCCCAGCCGGCGCCCGAGAATCCTCCGCCGGCTCCGCCAGCCGCTCCGGCGCCCGCGGCTGCGGCGCCCACTGCCGGCGAAGCACCGCCCGAGAGCGCCACCGCTCCCGCGACCACCACCGACGCGACGGGGGCGGCGGTCGCGTCGGACGCTGCGACGGCGCCACCGCCGGCAGTCGCCGAGGCAGCGCAGGCCCCGAGCGAGACAGCTACCGAGGCCGCAGCGGTCGAGCCAGTGGCCGGCTACGATGGCGGGTTCTTCATCCGCGCGCCCGAGCAACCCTTCGAGCTCAAGATCAACGCGCGGGTCCAGGCGCGGTACACCTACGAGGCGCTGGACGGTGAGCCCGACGAGGCCCAGTTCTCGATCCCGCGGGCACGCATCGCGCTGAAGGGCAAGGCGTTCAGCCCGGACCTGTCGTACGCCTTTCAGGCGGACTTCGGCAAGGGGAGCGTGGCCCTGAAGGACTTCTACGTCGACTACGGCATCCTGCCCAAGGTGCTCCATGTCCGCGTCGGTCAGTACAAGCGGCCCTTCTCGCGCCAGCAGATCACGTCCAGCGGCAAGCAGGAGCTCGTCGATCGCGCCATCACCGACAAGGCGTTCCACGCGGGACGCGACATCGGTCTGATGTTCCACAACCAGTACGAGAAGTCGCCGACGTTCGAGTACGCGGTGGGCATCTTCAACGGGACCGGCGACAGCTCGCACTTCAGCGGCGACGCGGTCGTCGACCCCACCACCGGCGAAGGTGAAGTCACGTCGGGGAAGTTCAGCAACGTGCCAGCACAGCATCATCCCCTGGTGGTCGGTCGCGTCGGCTACAACCACGGTGATCTGAAGGGCTACAGCGAGGCCGACCTCGAGGGGGGAGATCTGCGCTTCGGGGTCGCCCTCGGTGGCCTCGCCGACTTCGACGCCGATCAAGACGACGCGACGGCGCTCCGCGGCAATCTCGACTTCATCGTCAAGGTGCAGGGGTTCTCCGCCACGGGCGGCTTCTACGTCAGCTCGCGGCAGACGGGCGAGGACTTCGGCGATCGGGCCTACGACGCAGCCGGATATCACCTGCAGGCGGGCTACGTGATCGCCGAGCACTGGCAGCCCGTCGTGCGCTATGCGTTCGTCGAACCCTCCGGCTCCGACAACGCGCGCGAGGAGATCCTCGGTGGACTGTCCATCTACCCCCACGGACACCACCTGAAGTGGCAGACCGACGCGGGCGTCGTCGGCGTGGAGGGTTCGGCGGGTCCGACCGTCGACGGCATCGTGCGGTCGCAGCTGCAGCTGGCCTTCTGAAGCCGGTTCGTTCGGGTAGGGGAAGGGCCCGCCGGCTCAGCCGGCGGGCTCGTCTCGTCAACGCGGGGTCTTCGAAGACTCACGGACGGTGATTCTCGACCGTTCCGTCGCGTCGATCCCGGGGGCGCGCATCGTGCACGGGGCTCCGGGCCACGCTATGCTGGAGCGCGCGATGGGGCGTATGCTCTCGACCCCCAGCCCGCGGCGGCGGCGGACGTTGTGGTATGGGAGCTTGGATGGAGCGCTGGATCGCGGAAGCGAAGGTTCGTGCGCGGGTCGGGGACCTGTTCTCGTACCCCGCCGTGGTGGTCACCATCGAGAGCGGTGGACGCGCCCACGGGCGCATCAGCAAGGACGTCGTGGCCCGGGGGATAGCGCTGCCCACCCTGGCCCTGGGGGAGTGCGTGTACGAGCGCGTCGGTGCCAAGGACTACGTCTTCGCGTGCCTCTGGGAACCGGGCAGCGAGTACGACGAGGGACTGGTGCGACAGCTCACGACCCGCGCTCTGCAGCTCGCGAGCCAGCACGAGATCGAAACGCTCGCCTTTCCTCTCCTCGGGGGTAGCGAGGCGCATCGCTTCGTCGAGGTGATGATAGAGGCCATGCTTCGGGAGGAGCGGGTGCTGAGCGAGGCGGGGCGTTCTGTGCCGCGTGGCTTGATTGTGACGCTCGATGCGCTCGTGCTGTGACGTTGCGCTGCGCCTGGCCTTGGGTTGAGGTATCACACGGGCGCGGTCGGCGCGCTTCCCCGACGACTGAACACCACCCATGCTCGGTACGCTCCTTCCCCCGTTCTCCTGGATTGCGCGCCGGTGGGTGGATTGGCGTGTCAGCCGGCTCTGTGCCCGCGGTGCCGGGCTGCTCGGGGTCGGCAAGTGGGAAGCTGCCCGCGACGTGTTCCAGCTGGCGGTGGATTGGGGGCGGTGGATCGGGCTCGACTACGTACAGGCGCTCTTCGGGCTCTCCGCTTCGCTGGGCGCACTCGGGGACGTGGAGGCTGCTACGAAGGTGGCGGTGAGCTGCGTCTCTGCAGCCGATTCCACGTTACCCCTGGACGCCCCGGATCGTCGGTGGTCGGAGCTCAACCTCGCCCAGCTCTACGAGGCGCAGGGACGATACCGCGGCGCGGTGGGGGTTCGCGAGCGCTTGGTTCGGCTCAGCGAGCGCCACGGGACCGACGCGCAGCGCTGCGAGGACCTCCTGTCGCTGAGTCGTGCGCAGCTCCAACTCGGTGATCTGTCCGCGGCGCGCCAGACGGCCGAGCTGGCGCTGGACCTCGCGGCGCAGGCCTCGCTGGACGTTTCCGACGGGGAGCGCTGCCTGGGCACCGTGGCCTTGTGCGCGGGAAAAGTGGACGAGGCGATCGTGCGCTTCGAGCAGGTCGAGGCACGTCGGTCCCTGCTTGCGTCGAGTCTTCCCTATCGGGATCCACCCCGGGGCGGTGACGCCGTGGACGCGTACAACCTGGCGAGTGGCTACGTGGCGGCGAATCGACTGGACGACGCGGAGCGGTGGTGTGCCACCCTCGTTCGGCGCCGCGGCGACGACGCATCGCTGAAGCCTCTCGAGACGGCTCTGATGGGCGAGCTGAGACGACGACAGGGACGCCTGGAGGAGGCGGCCCTGCTGCTGCGGGAGGGTATCGGGGCGCTCAGCCGTGACCTGTCGCCCTCGCACTGGCGAGTCGCCCGAGCGCGCTTGGACCTCGCCAAGACGCTGAGTGACTCCGGAGATCCCCAGGGTGCGGCTGCCGAGGGCCGCCGGGCGGTCGAGGCGCTGGACCCGCAGGTGCACGACTCGCACCCGCTGCTGGCGCGGGCGCGTGCGCTCGCGGCGGGGCGTGATCCAGCGCGAGGGTTGTGAGTTCGTGTGGGGCGTCCACGTCAGGTTGGGGGGGGCCGCAGCGAATTCGAGGCGGCTTCGGGCTCGGCGCTGAGCAGCGACATCAGCTCGCCGCACCGCAGCAGTCCGAGCGCCCCGCTGGCGGCGCTCTCCTCGTTGAAGTCTGCTTCGTCCTCGCTGTCCGCTCGCCAGGTCCCGAGCAACAGGGGCACGGGACCGGGCAGGTGCTGTCCGGTGACTGAGGATGTCGAGTGATCCGCCGAGACGACGATGCGCAGGGAGCCACTGAGCTCGGGACGCTGGACCAGGAACCGGCCCAGCGCGGCGTCGATCTGCTCGATGAAGTCACGCTTCTCCAGGGGGCGGCAGTCGTGCGCGGCCACGTCCGAGCCCTTGATATGGATGGCCACGAAGTCCATCTCCTCGAGCAGCTCCGCGGCGGTGTCGAATTTGGCGTCGAGGTTGGTATCGAGGTTGCCCGTCATCAGCACCGAGCTTGCGCCCTTGAGGCCGAGGAAGCGACCCACTCCGAGGGCCGTGTTGCACCCCGAGACGATGGCTCCCGCCCAGGCTTCTTCCGGACGTCGCGGTGGGGCCAGCGACGCCCCTCGAGTCAGGATGGCATTGGCGGGGAGCTGGCCGTGCTCGGCGCGCGCCCGGTTGAGTGGGTGTCGCGCGAGCCGCTCGCGAACGATTCCGAGGAGCTCGCGCAGCGCGTCGCTGGTGCGTCCCGCCTCGGGGGTGGCCTTGAGCGGTGTGGGGTCGGTCACTCGCAGCACGCTGGCTCCGTCACCGGGATCGGTATCGGCGACTGCCGCGGAGAGCCCCGGACCCACGAGCAGCACGACCACCCGGTGCTCGTGGGCGGGGTAGATCCGACCAACGATGCCTGCCGACAGTGGCACCTCCCGGAGCTCGCTGAGGAGGTCGTTGACGCCGGCGCGAATGCGGCCTGCGCGGCGGTCGACGATCGACCCATCGGTGTCAACGGTGGCCAGGTTGCCACGAAACATCACGGCGTCCTGGGGGATGGGCACGCCCTGGCCCAGTGCCTCGAAGGCTCCGCGCCCCAGCTTGGGTGGGTTCGGCGGGCCGATCAGTCCCATGATGCCACCGCTGGTGGACGGCACCTCGGGGTCGTTGCTCGTCACCACTTGCCCTTGTCCTCCGAGCGCCGCGAGGCGCCGCAAGAACTTCGTCCGGGCCGCTGCCAGCGGGGTCTTGCCCCCAAGGGCGGGATTGGGTTCGTCGCCCAGGCCGTCCAGAATCAGGAACAGGGTGGGCACGCCAAACCGAGCCGGCAGCAGGGCAGGAGGCTTGGGTCGGCTTGGAACGGGCACGACGACGGGGAGCGCCCGACTGAGAAAGTCCACCGCTCCGAGGAGTGTGCGTCGGAGCTTGACGTTGGCCACGATCACCGACTCCGACTCCTCTGCCAGGCGCAGCAGATCATCGTGGATCCAGCGCACGGACTGGAACGCGTCGAGGTAGGTGTCCGCAGGGCGCTTGCCCTGGCGCTTGGCCCGGTGGGGAAAGCGCTTGCGGTGCTCCATCTCGTCGGGGACGGCGAGGACAAGCCCCGCCATGTGGGCGTCGGTGTCGGGTGGCAGGTACTGCGAGAAGGGCGGCGCGATGTGGGTGCCCTCGATGATGATGTGGGCGTTCTCGCGGATGGCGCGCTGGATGACGGCTCGCACGCCGACCGCCACCTGTCCCGCTTGCTGACGGAAGCCCGCCAGCACCCGCTCCCGCGGGTCGCTCAGCACTTGCCCGCCGAGCATGATGCCTCGGAACGAATGATCGTGGAGCCCGGGCACCAGATCTGGCGAGAGCACGGTCCGCATCGTCTCGCGGATCATGTCGGTGCTGGTGACCCACGCGACCCCCAGTCGGTAGGCTAGCTCCATGGCCAGCGTGGACTTGCCCGTACCGGTCGCACCGCCGAGCAAGATGATGACCGGGTTCTCGGCGCGCCGCACCCAGGACGTCAGGCGATAGCGGCGCACCAGGTCCGAGCCGTGACGCAGCGCCAGCATGTCCGTGAGGGCGTCGTGCAGCCGCGCCTCGGGGAGCACGGGTTCCGACTGGTAGTACGCCCAGCGCTCGAGCTCTCGCACCAGCTCCATCGCCGACTCGAGCTCCATGCCGGAGGTGTCCAGATCCCGCAGGACCACCCCCTTCGAGAACGGAAATCGCCCGTGCGCAGTCTGCACCAGTGGGACGGCGTCCTCGTTTCGCTCGGCCCTGCGCAGCCCGGCTGACGCTTCGGGCCCGAGCTTGTCCGTCGCGATCGCCAGGATGCGCGACGCCAGCTTTTCGGAGCTGATCTCGTTCTTGTGAGCGATATCGTCCCGCACCAGCTGGGCGATCTGCGTCGCCTGGTCCATCGTCAGCCCACGGTTGAGCAGCCACGCGGTGACGATGCCGGTCTGGAACCGGTGGGTTCCGTGCCGGCTGACCACCAGGGGGCGTTTCTTCCGCTTTTCCTTGCGTGCCACGGCCACACCCTACTCCAGTCACCGGCCCGCCGCCCACCGGCTTCGACACCGGATTGTTACCGAATGGTCATCATCGTGGCATTCCGGTGACGGACCGACCCGTCGTCGCCGCGAGATAGTCTTCCTAGCCGACTTCGCGGATGTCACGGGCATGTCGCGCGAATGTCACGAAGCGCGGCTAGGTTGCCGGCGCCGTCACGAAGCCAACGGGCCCGCTCGGTGCGGGCCGCGCCGACATCAGGCGCAGGAGGATAGATTGAAGACGCTGAACTGGAAGACGCTGGGTCTCTGTCTGGTTGCCACCTTGGCGGTGGGGACGGGATGCTCGCGCAACACGAAGCAAAGCCGTGGTGAGCAGGGCGAATCTCAAGCTCAGCAGACCGGGGGGCGCCAGGTACTCCAGAACAAGGGGTCCGACACTCTGGTCAACGTCGCCCAGGCCTGGGCGGAGGCCTACAAGAAGGTCGAGCCGAACGTGGCCGTTGCTGTCACCGGAGGCGGCTCCGGCACGGGTATTTCGTCGCTGATCAACGGGACGGTCGATCTGGCGAATGCCAGCCGCAAGATCAAGGACAAGGAACGCGAGGCCGCGCAGAAGAAGGGCATCGAGCCGGTCGAGCACACGGTCGGATTCGACGCGCTGGCGATCTTCGTCCACAAGGACAACCCAAAGAAGAAGTTTACCATCGAGGAGCTTGCGGCCATCTATGGCGAGGGCGGTGGGACCAACAAGTGGAGCCAGCTTGGCGTCCAGGTGCCCGGTTGTGACAGCGACGAGATCGTCCGCGTCAGCCGGCAGAACAACTCCGGCACCTACGCCTACTTCAAGAAGGCGGTGCTGGGCGGCGAGCGCGAGTACAAGCTCGGTTCCCGCGACATGCACGGCTCGAAGGACGTCGTCGATCTGGTGGCCAAGACGCCCTGTGCGATCGGCTACAGCGGGCTCGCCTATGCCACCCACGAGGTTTCCATGCCCTGCATCGTCAACGGTGACGACTGCGTTGTACCCACCGTTGCCACCGCGGTAGACAAGTCCTACCCCATCGCGCGCGGCCTCTACATGTACACCAACGGTGCGCCGCAGGGTGCGGTGAAGAAGTACCTGGACTGGATCCTGAGCGACACCGGCCAGTGCATCATCGCCGACAAGGGTTATGCGCCCGCCAAGAAGGTCGACTGCAAGTAACCGAACATCCGTATTCCGGGGATCGCCACGATGACATTCTACGAGCAACGGCTCGCGACGGACCGCGAGGAAATCCAGCGACGTGTGGTGGCCGTCGGCCGACAGGTCACGGCGGCGGTCCGCGAATCGGTCCGCGCCCTCCTCGAGCACGACGAGGCGGCCTGTGCCCGTGTCATCCTCGGCGATCTTCCCATCAATCGCGAGGTGCGCGCGATCAATAGGCAGTGCCACCGCTTCATTGCGCGCCACCTTCCCTCGGGGAGTCATCTCCGCTTCGTTTCTGCGGTGCTGCAGATGAACGTGGCGCTCGAGCGGATCGGCGACTACGCGGTGACCATCGCGCGGGAGGGCGTCCAGCTCCCCGCGGCGCCGCGCGGCCGGCTCGCCGAGGAGCTCCAGGAGCTGACCGATCAGGCAACCACTGTCCTCGGCCACGCGCTCGACGCGTTCGAGGGCCAGGACGCCTCCCTGGCGCGGATGACGAAGCCCGAAGCGAAGTCGGTGGGGCGGACGTTCGCGCAGACGTACCGTGAGCTGACCCAGCAGGGGTCCGACCTGCCCCTGCCCCAGGCGCTTGCCATGCTCAACGTGTTCCACCGCCTCGAGCGGGTCGGAGACCAGGCGAAGAATCTCTGCGAGGACACCCTGTTCGAGCTGACTGGCGAGGCAAAGCCACCGAAGCAGTACCAGGTGCTCTTCGTCGATGCCCGGGCGACCATTGCCGCGCCTCTGGCCGCCGCCCTCGGGCGCAAGACGTTTCCGGAGAGCGGGCAGTACACCGCGGCCGGTTACCAGCCCGGCGACGCTCTCGATCCTGCCCTGCTCTCCCTGGCGAACGAGCTGGCGCTCGAGGTGCCCGGTCCCCAGCCACTCCCGGCTCAGCTCCAGGACCTGGAGCAGTTCCACGTCATCGTGGGACTGACGCCGGGTGTTCGGCGCGAGCTGCCCGCAGTTCCCTACTCCACGGCCTTCCTGCAGTGGGAGGTTCCCCGATTGGCCGACGCCAGCTCGGGCGCCGACCTGCCGGAGAAACTCCGCGAGCTGAGCCGCGAGCTGAGCAATCGGATCCACGATCTGATGACAACGATGCGTGGCGAAGACGCATCGTAACCACCTCCAGTCCATGTCGTCGAAGCCCCCCGCAGAGTCCGTGCCGATGGTTTCCGATCGTCGCGATACAGCCTGGTACATCGATCGGGCGATGGCTGTCCTGATGTTCGTCGGCGGCATCTCCGCGATCCTCTTCATCATCGGGATCTTCGTCTTCATCGCCCGGGAGGGCGTCGGGTTCGTCGTGGGGCGCCTCAGCCTGGCGGAGTTCTTCGGGTCGTCCGCGTGGCGCCCAACATCCGACTCCCATCCGACCTACGGTGCGCTCGCGCTGATCGTGGGTACGGCGTCCGTGACCGGGCTCGCGATGCTTGTCTCGGTGCCCTTCTCGTTGGGCGCCGCGATCTACATCGCGGAGTTCGCGAAGGGTCGCACGCGCGAAGTCTTGAAGGTGCTGGTCGAGCTCCTAGCGGCGATCCCATCCGTGGTCTGGGGGTTCATCGGTCTCGCCGTGATGAACCCCCTGATCATCCAGCTGTTCAACGTTCCGGTAGGACTTGGGGTGCTCAACTCGGGACTGATTCTTGGGCTGATGGCGGCGCCGATCATGACGACCATCGCGGAGGATGCGCTCAAGGCGGTTCCGGACGGGTACCGGGAGGCGGCGGAGGCAATGGGGGCGACCCGCTGGCAGGTGGCGGTTCGCGTCGTGCTGCCGGCGGCTCGCAATGGCCTGGTCGCGGCAGTGCTGCTCGGGGTGGGTCGCGGGTTCGGTGAGACGATGGCGGTCCTGATGGCCAGCGGTCACTCGATCAACCTGCCGACCAGCATCTTCGACTCGGTGCGGGCGCTGACGGCAACGATCGCCGCGGAGCTCGGGGAGACGGCGGTGGGGTCCGAGCACTACCAGGCGCTGTTCACCCTCGGCATCTTCCTGTTCATCGTCACATTCGCCATCAACCTCATGGCGGACGTGCTCGTTCGCCGGGGGCGTGGGAGGTCCAAGTAGTGTTCGAGGCTACCGAGCTCAACCATCGGAATCGCCAGGCAGAGCGACTCGCCAAGGTCTTGCTGCTGCTGATGACGGCGATCCTGATCGTGCCTGTCGTCATCATCCTCTCGGTCCTGGTGGTCAAGGGCGCGCCGCTGCTCTCGATCGAATTCCTGACGACTGCGCCCACCAACGGCATGACCGAGGGGGGCATCTTCCCGGCGCTGGTGGGGACCGTGTGGCTGGTGGGGGTAGCGCTGCTCGTCTCGGTACCGGTGGGCGTCGCGGCGGCGGTCTACCTGAGCGAGTACGCCCCGGACAACTGGCTCACGCGCCTCATCAACCTCGCCATCATCAACTTGGCCGGCGTGCCATCCATCGTCCACGCCCTCTTCGGGGTGGGCGCGTTCGTGCTCTTCCTCGGGTTTGGAACCAGTATCCTGGCGGCCAGCTTGACGCTTGCGGTGATGACATTGCCGGTGGTCATCGTCTCCACTCGCGAATCGCTGCAGGCGGTCCCACAGGCCTTCCGCGAGGCTTGCTGGAACATGGGCGCTACGCGTTGGCAAACGATCCGGCGGGTCGTGTTGCCCAACTCGATCAGCGGCATCCTGACCGGGGTCATCCTGGAGGTGTCGCGCACGGCGGGGGAGACGGCCCCGATCATGTTCACGGGAGCTGCCTTCTTCCTGCCCTTCCTTCCCGAGAGCGTGTACGACCAGACGATGGCGATGTCCCTGCACCTGTTCGTCATCTCGACGCAGGTTCCGGGGGTTCCCGAGGGCCTGCCCTACGCGGTGGCGCTGGTGCTGATCGGCATGGTGCTGACGATGAACGCGGCGTCGATCGCGCTGCGCATGTACCTCAGAGGACAGAAGAAGTGGTGACTGAAGCTGCAGCCAGCACCGACTCCGAGAGCCGGGACGGGCCGGCGCGGGTCGAGGTTTCGGTTCGGAACCTCGCCATCCGCTACGGGTCGAAGACCGTGCTGTCCGGGGTCACGCTCGACGTGCCGGAGCGCGAGATCTTCTCCATCATCGGTCCCGCCAACAGCGGCAAGACCTCGTTTCTGCGGGTGCTCAACCGAATGGACGAGCTGACCACCGGGATGTCCTACACCGGGGAGGTCTCGGTGGGTGGTCGGGACGTGCGCACCTGGCGCAACCTTTACGCGCTGCGTCGCCGGATCGGGGTGGTGTTCCCGCTGCCGGTCGGGTTGCCGCTGAGCGTCTACGACAACGTGGCTCTGGCACCACGCCTGGCCGGCATCACGAACCGCGCCGATCTCGACGTGATCGTCGAGCGGTCGTTGCGCCGTGCTGCCCTGTGGGATGAGGTGAAGGACCGTCTGCGCGCGCTCGGTAGTCTCCTCTCGGGAGGACAGCAACAGCGACTCACCATCGCGCGGGCGCTGTCCCAGAACCCGAAGCTGCTGTTGTTGGACGAGTTCTCGATCGCGGTCGATCCAGTCACGACGATGAGGATCGAGGATGTGCTCAAGGAGCTCCGCGAGGAGTTGACGATCGTGCTCGTCACCAATCTCGTGCAGCAGGCACAGCGCCTGGCCAGGCGGACCGCCTTCTTCCTCAGCGGGGAGTGCGTCGAGATTGGGGACACCGAAGCGATGTTCTCCGGCGAGGTAGAAGATCAGCGGACGCGCGACTATCTGGGAGGTCGATTTGGTTGAGTCGGAGCCAACGGCAGCCGTTCCCGTGGCCGTCGAGGTCAGCGATCTGAACCTCTGGTACGGCAACTTCCAGGCACTGTTCGACGTGAACCTGGCAGTGAAGGAGGGCCGGATCACCTCGCTCATCGGCCCCTCTGGCTGCGGGAAGTCAACGCTCTTGCGGGCCTGCAACCGGATCATCGAGCGGCTGGGCTATGTGCGTATCGAAGGCAAGATCCACGTCTTCGGCAAGGACGTGTACGATCCGGGCAACGAAGTCGTCCAGGTGCGCAAGCAGATTGGCATGGTGTTCCAGCGCCCCAATCCGCTGCCCCTCTCGATCCGCGACAACGTGCTGTTCGGCTACCGTCTGCACGAGCCGCAGGCCCGGCGAACGAAGCGGGCCCGGCTCGACGAGATCGTGGAGGATGCGCTGCGCCAGGTGTTGCTCTGGGACGAGGTGAAGGATCGCCTGGACAGTCCAGCGGGCAGCCTTGCTCTCGAGGCCCAGCAGAAGCTCTGCATCGCGCGGCTCTTGCCGATCAAGCCACGACTCTTGCTGATGGACGAGCCGTGCTCGGCGCTCGACCCGGCGGCCACCGCGGCCGTCGAGGAGCTGATCTGGAAGCTGCGCGGCGAGTACACCATCATCATCGTCACCCACAACATGGCGCAGGCGCGGCGCGCGAGTGAGGATTGTGTCTTCATGTTGATGGGGCGCCTGATCGAGACGGGGCCGACGGACGAGCTGTTCGTCACCCCGAAGGACCAGCAGACAGCCGACTACATCGAAGGACGCTATGGCTGACCGCCGCAAAGGCGCTGCGAGGAGCTGACAGTTCCGCGCTGATAGACGGGCTGGCTCGAACCTGCAAAGCTCCGGGAGCGATGTTCGTCTGTCCGGAGTGTGGCGGGGCCTATGCGCGGGGAGGCTACTGCGAGGCCGACGGCGCGGCGCTTGGTGACGCCCAGACGGATCCTTTGCTAGGTCGCCCCGTGGGCAGCTACCGTGTTGCACGCCTGATCGGGGCGGGGGGCATGGGCCAGGTGTACAAGGGAGTTCACCCGTCCATCGGCAGCCGGGTGGCCATCAAGGTACTCAACAGCGAGTGCTCCCGCGATGCCAGCATCGTGGAGCGCTTCTTCGCCGAGGCGCGGGCGGTCAATCTCATCCGGCACGAGCACATCGTCAACGTTCTGGACCTGTCGTACCTGCCCGATGGTCGCCCCTACATCGTCATGGAGTATCTCGACGGGGCGCCGCTCGGGGCGATTGTCCGGCAGCGGGGTGCGCTCCCCCTCGGTGCCTTCACCCACCTGGTTGCCGAAGTGCTCGACGCGCTGGGGGCGGCCCACGACAAGGGGATCGTGCACCGCGATCTGAAGCCCGACAATATCTTCGTCACGCCGGGCGGCCACGCGAAGGTGCTCGACTTCGGCATTGCGAAGCTCAGGCCCGGGGGGCACGAAATTCACGGTTCGACGCGCACGGGAGCGCTGCTCGGCACTCCGCACTACATGTCGCCGGAGCAGGCGCTCGGTCGCCCCGTCGATCACCGCTCCGATCTCTACTCCCTGGGGGTCATCCTCTACGAGGGGGCCACGGGTCGTCTCCCCTTTCAGGCGGACGTGCTGTTCGAGCTGCTCAAGCAGCACATCGAGACACCGCCGGTTCCTCCGCGCGCGCTGCGCGCCGACCTGCTCCCTGCGCTGGAGACCGTGATCCTCCGCGCACTCGAGAAGGATCCCGCGCTGCGCTTCCAGAGCGCCGGGGAGCTGGCGGTCGCCATCGGCCACGTCGTGCCGTTTCTCCCTCCGGATAGCTTCGCCTCTCTCGGGGGGCGGAGCGCTCCGGTGGGCTCGGGGCGTGGTACGCCAGCTGGGATGGGGGGCTCCACGCCGGGCGCTGCGGTGGCTCCGGCGGTCACGGCCGGGGCGGGGAGCGGGGCTGGATACGCGACCTCGGGCGCTGGCACGCTTCCCTCACCCGTTGCGTCGCGAAGGGCCACTGGTGCCGGGCCCCGGGGACGGGCGATGCTGGTGTGGCTGGGCCTGGGCGTGCTCACGGTGCTGGCGCTGGCAGGACTCGTCGTGGTGTTTCTGGTTGGCAGCGGGATCCTGGCTGTCTCGGTGCTGGCGCAGGCGGGTGGGGATCCGGGACGCTCGTCCAATTCCGATTCGCGTTCCTCCACGACAAGTGTCGCCGCGACGGACGACGACGAGGGCAGTGCGGTGGTCGTCGGGGGAGAAGGGAACATCGACGCGACCCGCGACGTGCATCACCGCCGTCCTCCCGGGTTCGATCCACGGCGGGTGGACCCGATGGCGCACTTCCCCGTGGCGGAGCGCCTCGCCAGGCGACGCTTCGCCGACGCTCAGCTGGTGCGGATCCAGATCCAGGGAATGAAGCCCGACGGCACGATCGACACGAACATCCAGGGACAGTTTCCCAGCGGCGTGCTGTTCCGCTGGCGGTCTCCCGCGCGATCGCGGCCGCCCGCCGACTACCCTCAGAACGCGAAGTACCAGGCCGAGTGCTTCTACTACTACTCGGTCGGCGCCGAAGGGGTCTCGAGCTACACGGTGGACATTCTCGACTGCAGCGAGACCATCGTCCCCAAACCGCGCTGCTCTCCGCGTCAGGTTTGGGAGCACGCGGTCCGGCGAGGGGCCCCGAGGGGGAACCTGATTGGCAACCTGTCCTACTACGGATGGGGGACGCAGCGCCCCCGCTGGTCGGTAAGCATTGGCGATTTCAACGGCTGGATCGAAGACGACTGCTGAAGGACAGTGGCTTTCGAATCGGCAGGGGTGGGTTTCAATTGTGCAATGCTGGTCTGCGTAAGTTCCCATAAGTGGCCGAGAGGAAGCCAGATTGCTGAGGCATGCCGATTGCTTGAAGGATCGGGACATGCTTTCCGTGGGCACGGACCCGCTTTCCACGCGTAGCGTTGCCGAGAACGCTCCGCGTGTCCTGGTGGCCTGCGAGGATCAGATCCTCGTCGAGGCGATGCTGAAGATCATCGGGTGGGCGCGTCCGCGCTGGCTGGTCGTGGCCGCCGTCGGTGTTGACGCGGTGCGCCGCGAGCTGGCACGCCGCCCGTTCGACGTCGTGGTTTGCGGGGTCGAGCCGCGCGCGCGCTGTGGCGCCGAGATGCTCCACCATGCTCGGATCCAGCACCCCCAGACGCTGCGAGTGGCCTACCGCACGAGTGACGCGTGTCAGGGACCCGAGCTGGGTCAGGCGCACGAGCAGGTGCCCTGGCCGGCGGACGCACCGGCGCTCGTCGCCGCGCTCGATCGAGCGGTAAGTCGGGCGGCGCACCGCTCGCTGCGTGACGGCGAGACCCCGAGCGTCGCCGACGTTCCCTGCGCCTGAGGGTGCGGTCGCCGCGTGGGCGCTGGGGCGCGCAGGTCTACTGCATCCCGGCGCGGCGCATCAGCTCGGCGATCCCCGGATCGTGCGGGGGCAGCTCGGCCTGCGCGATCAGTACCTGGCCTTGCAGACCCGCGGTCTGGAGACGGGGCAGAACCTGGTCGTTGAGCATGGCGGACAGCTGCCGCGTGTGGTGCGGCACGTCGAGGACGTTGCCAGTGAAGCTTTGCGCCAGGGCGAACAGGGTCTCGCCGATCGTGTCGATCACCCACTGGACCTGGTGAGGGGGGACCGGCGTGCCGACGAACGAGCCGTGGAAGTTGATCTGGCACTGGAGACCCGAAGCCTGGTCCAGGTGGGGCACCCCGGGGATCCCCCAACCGAGCTCGGCCGCACCGGGGTGAGCGGGCTGTGGGAAACCGGGTTGTGGGAAACCGGGCTGCGGGAAACCGGGCTGTGGGAAACCGGGCTGCGGGAAAGCGGGCTGGGGAGATCCGGGCTGGGCTCTGCCACCGGAACCCGGGTGCATCGGGGCCTCCCGCAGCAGATCGAGCTCGTCGATGCCCACCAGCTCGACCCCCACCTCGCTCAGGCCGAGGCCATCTTCCTCCGCCGCGCGCTTCACCTTCCCCGCCTCGCGCGAGATGGTCTGGGCCACGATGTCGCCGCGCCGCGATAGCTTCTCGATCACCGACCGCAAGGCGCGCACGGCGACGAACTTGACGGCCTCCATCGGATCGTCGCGCCGCGAGTCGAGCGCCTGGACGAGTCTTTCCGGATCCTTCGCCTGGACGGTGAGCGACGCGGTGAACCACAGCGGCAGCTCCTTGCCCGCATCGTCCCTGAGCTTGCCCAGCGAGCCCTGTAGCCTCACCCCCGCGAAGGTACCCACCGCGATCAGGTAGACCTCACACGCCAGGGTGTCGCCGCCACTAACGATGTCGACCGTCGACTCGAGAAAGCGGTGCTGGTTCGGATCGAGCGCGTGCTGACCCGGACCCAGGACACCGAGCGCTCGCCCATGGCTGCTGACGACGGCACACTCGTCGGGCTGGACGATCACACGCGCCCCGCTCGGAATGCGGTCCTCGGGGTGGCGGTAGAGAAGACTGGGGGCGACGCCCATGGGTCGCTCGATTCGGGTCATTGCTCCGCTCAGGGACATGGTCCTCCTCGCTCTGCACGGTCAGCGGCGGTAGCCGCGTCCTGGGCCATAGCCGGTGGTCGATGCCGCGTAGCCGGGCGGGGCCTGGCGCACGGCGGCGGGCGGTGCGGCATAGCCCTGCCCCGGGATGTACCGCGGAGCCGCGTATGCCGAGCCCGCGTAGGAGTGGGCGGCGTAGCCGTAGCCGCGGGGTGCCGCGTAGGCTGGATGCGGCGCGGCGGGCAGTTGTGGGGGCGACGCGGCCGGTGGCAGCTGCTGCTGTGCCGCTGCTGGCTCGCCGCTGCCCGCGAGCTTCGCCCAGATGAAATCGATCGCGAGCGGAGTGATGACGGCACCGATCACCCCAGCCGTGCGCTTCGGCAGACCGAAGCGGGCGGCGATGACCTGGGCGATGTAGCCGCCCACCATGCCTTGCAGACCATCGACGGCCGACCCCATGAACCCCTGCCCCCGGATCAGGCTCGAGACTGCACCTGCGGTGAAGTTCATCACGTAGTTGCTGTCGCTGAACTTCGGCAGCGTCTGGTCGCCGCGGGAAATGCTGCGCATGGCCTCGGCAGCGGCGGGTATCGCGGTCCCCAGCATCGCCTGCGCCTGGTGTCCCGAGAACCCGTGACCCTGCAGCTGCTGGAGTGCCTTCAGTCCCTGCTCGGAACCCGTGAACCCCGACAAGTCCATCATGGAGCGGACTATATCGCCGCGGTCGCTGCGATGCACTCACCCCGGCTCGGGCTTGAAAAACCAGCAGTCGAAATAGGGGGAGCCGTGCTCGTGGTCGGCGGCGCGCGCGCGGTGGGAGTAGCCGAGGGAAGCCAGATGGGCGATGCACGACTCCGTGCGGTGGCGCTGCGCCGGATCGAGGAAGTCGTGAAACTCCACGGTGATCTGATCGATGAGGGCCGCCTCCCGGGCGGTGAGGGTCGGCAGGACGTCCCATTCGGAGCCCTCGATGTCCACCTTCAGGAGATCCACGCGAGGGGGGCTCGTTCGCGCCAGGAGCTCGGCGACCGTGGTCATCGGCACGCTGACAGTGCGACTCTTGCCTGGGGCCCAGTGCTCGCTGAGCTGCCGATAGACCGAGTTGCCCTCGGGCACCTCACACAGGTGAAAAGCGACCGACTCCTGCGTCACGGCGCCCACCAGGCCCCGGTAGAGCAGCACCCCGGGCCGGTCCCGAAAACGCTGGCCGAGCTGTTGCACGAGGTAGGGATCCGCCTCGACGAGAAGCAGCGTCGCGTCCGGGTACTGATCGGTGATTTCCTGAGCCAACTTGCCGTCGTTGGCTCCAAGATCGACGACGAACGGTGCCGGTCCCAGGGGGCGGAAGGTGTGACCCCGCATCTCGACCAGGTCGCGCATCGCCAGGTGTGCTAGCACAGACAGCCGTGCTGAGTGACGAGGTGATCGATCGGGCCGACGCGATCGTCGATTTCCCGTGGGAGCTGCGCGAGTACGAGCGCTGGGTCGAGAAGGCGACCCAGGAGGCGGGTGGCCCCACTGACGACTACCTCTTCGGTCGGCGCGTGGCCCGCTTCATCCCGGATGACGCCGACGTGCTGGCCGTGCTGGACGACGTGTCGTTCGCGCACGCGAGCGAGGGCACGTTGGTGAGTTTGTCCGACGGGACTCGGCTTTCCGTGGCCGGGGTCGACGCCCGGAACGTCGAGCGAGTCATCGCTGCCATCGACGGCAGTCGTCCGCTGGCGGCGATCGCGGCGGTCGCGGGCGTCGAGCACGCCGAGGTGCTGACCGTGCTGCGCGCGCTGTTCGGGCTCGTCGTGTTCGCTCCCCGGGCGGTGGAGGACCTCGAGCAGCAGCTCTCCGGCATCGAGATCACGCGCTTCCCCGGAGCGCCCTACGAAATCGAGCGCCCTTACTGGCGAAACATGATCGCGGTCCGAAATGCGCTGGGCGACCTCGACCAGCTGGCCGTCGGACTGACCACGACGGAGTCAGCGACTCGGTTTCTGCGCCGTCTCCACGTGATCGCGCTCCTCGGTCCCCAGCTTGACAGCTTCTACAAGCCGGCCAGTCCGATCAGTGCTCGGGGCGTTCGCCCGGGGGCCTTCCTCACCGGGATCGCCCGGACCCTGGAGACTGTTCAGGGAACTCTGTTTCTCGATGGCCCCCGTGCGAACGTGTCGTTCGTCGGGGGTGAGCTCTATCACCGCGCCCTGTACTCCGTGCTCGACGATCCGGGCGCACTCGAGCCTCGCTCCTTCACCGACGCGGATGGCCTCGCGTGGGGTCGCATCGTCCGCGCGCGAGCCCATCACGACCGCAAGACCGCTGACTGGTTCTGTCCCCCGCGGCCGTTGACCGAGGCGCATCTCGAGGCCCTCTTCAAGCCGCTCCGCTCGGCCTTGCAGGTGGCCCGCATCCACAAGCCGCACGAGGTGGTGCGACAGCTGGCGCGCTTTCACTATCGCTTTGTCCACCTGCACCCGTTTCGCTGCGCCAACCAGTGCGTGGCAATGGCGCTGGTCAACCACGTGCTGACCCGGTCCCACGGCGTCGGCATCCCCCACCACATCCTCGATCACCTGGCGTTGCGGCTGTCGCCTGCCGCCTACGAACGTGCCTTCACCTGCGCCGTCGCCGGCTACGCGCTCCCGGGGATCTCGTCGTTCGAGCGCTACCGGGAGCTGGCATCGCGCAAGGCTCGCTTCTACTCCTTCGTCGAGCGAGTGGGGGGCGCCGGGTCGCTGGCCGCTGCGCTGGGCGTGGTCCAGGAGGACGTCGAGGGGGCGCGCCTCGCCCTCTTCTCGGCCTGACCGTTCGCGGGGTAGGGGCCGTGATCTTCACCAAGGGTATGGGGTCGTCTCTCACCGGCACGGGGTCTGCTCGCGCTGCGCGCCTCGGCTCGGAATCTCGTTTTTGCTCGATCCATCCCACCGCGTTGCGTTTGCCGGCGGGGTCGGGCATTCCAGGCGCCATGGTCAAGCTGCTCGGAGTCGTCACGGTCGTGCTGGCGCTGGCTGCCAGCGGTTGCACCCGCGCCGCAGTGCGCTCGCCCGTGCGAGTCAACCAGACGGGGTACCTGCCGCAGACTGCGAAGGTGGGCATCGTCCGGCGCGCGGCTGACGCGCCGCTCGCGTGGGAGGTGCACGACGCGCGCGGTGGCGTGGTGGCCAGGGGTAACACGGTGGTTCGGGGAGACGACGCGGAATCGGGCGATCCCGTTCACTGGGTGGACTTCAGTGAGCTCCGGCAGCCCGGTGCCGACTACGTGCTCGTCGTCGACGGAGAGAAGAGCTTCCCCTTCGAGGTCGGGCCGGGACTCTATCGCCAGCTGAAGTACGACGCGCTTGCCTACTTCTATCACAACCGCGCGGGCATCCCGATCGAGGAGCCCTACGTCGCCAGGAAGTACACGCGGCATGCCGGGCATCTCAGCGACCGCAAGGTGACCTGCGCCAACCCGCAGATCTGTGCCTACTCGCTGGACGTCAGTGGCGGATGGTACGACGCCGGCGACCACGGCAAGTACGTCGTCAACGGTGGGATCTCCACCTGGACCCTCTTCAATCTGTACGAGCGCACCCAGCAGTTCGGAACGACGCTCGGCGACTTCGCCGACGGTCAGCTGAGCATTCCCGAGGGGGACAACGGGCAGCCCGACCTGCTCGACGAGGTGCGCTGGGAGATGGAGTTTCTCCTGCGGATGGAGATTCCGAAGGGTCTCGACCGGGCGGGAATGGCGCATCACAAGGTCCACGATGCGTCCTGGTCGTGGCTCGGGATCGTGCCGCCGGAGGAGGCGAAGTACCGTTTCTTGCACCCGCCCAGCACGGCGGCCACGCTCAACCTGGCCGCGACGGCGGCTCAGTGTGCGCGGATCTACGCGGTGCTCGATCCCGACCTGGCGGGTCGCTGTCGAGCCGCCGCGGTGCGCGCTTGGAACGCCGCCCACCGGCACCCGGACGTCTACGCCTCGGCGATGGACAATCAGGGCGGCGGGGCGTACGACGATCGCGACGTCTCCGACGAGTTCTACTGGGCCGCCGCCGAGCTGTACGCCACGCTCGGCAACGAGGCGATCCTCGAGTTCATGCGCGCGAGTCCCCACCATGGACGGTTTGCCACGATGGTGGGACACGAGGGGGACCAGCAGCACACCTCGATGACCTGGCAGAGCACCGCCGCGCTCGGCGCCATCTCGCTGCTCACGGTGCCCAACGGGCTGCCGGAGGCGGAGCGAACCCAGTTGCGCGATCAGCTGGTGGCGGCGGCGGACGAGTACCTGCAGCTGATCGAGTCGGTGGGTTACCGGATCCCGATGCGCCGCGGTACGGACGGTCACTACCCCTGGGGCAGCAACTCGTTTGTCGCGAACAACGCGATCGTGCTGGCGCTCGCGCACGACCTCACGGGTCAGCCCCGGTATCTCGACGGCGTGGTCGCGGCGGTCGACTACCTGATGGGCAAGAACCCGCTGAACATCAGCTACGTCTCGTTCTACGGCGAGCACTACTTCTTCAATCCGCATCACCGCTTCTGGGCCCACGAGAAGGCGATGAAGCGCCCGGAGCCGCCGCCGGGCTGTCTCGCCGGGGGACCGAACTCGCACATGCAGGATCCGACGATGAAGAACCTGCGCGCGGGTTGTCACCTGCTCAAGTGCTACATCGACCACTACGACTCGTGGAGCACCAACGAGGTCGCCATCAACTGGAACGCTCCCCTCGCTTGGCTCGCCGCGTTCCTCGATGAGCAGGGACGCGGCGCGGACGCCCGGAGCGAGCCCCGCGCGCGCTGAGAAACCCCGGGCCGTCAGGGCTGGCGCTCCGGGGCCGCGGTCTCGATCAGAGGGACCGGCCGGGACGCAACGGTCGATCACGCGTGAGGCGGACGCGGGGCGGTGAAGAAACCGCCTGGAAGCAATTCGAGACGCCGATCGCGCTGTTCGCGGCTGGCGCCCCGGTGCGCTCCGAACGTGGTACGCTACGCACATGGGTTGGCGCCCGCGGTACGGTCCGAACAGCCCGTTCATGGGTGCAGAACGCGAAACGATTGACGCGGTGGTCGATGCGTTGCAAGCGTCGCAGCAGCCCGCCGCGCCGTCGGTGCTCGAGGTCATCCAGTCGCACTTCGAGCGTCTCGAGGCGTTTGGCGACCTGCTCGAGCAGTTCCCCTCGCCGCTGACGCGGCGCAGCCTCGGGACGCGGGAGCAGAACGTCGCGTCGCTGGCGCGGGGGCTCTGCCACAGCTCGATCGTCGACTTCGAGTTTCGCGCGCCGACACGAGCCATCGTTGGGCGGGCGCTGGATATGGCCGAATCGAATTTCTACCGTCTGCTCCGGCACGCCTGCAACGAGGTGCTGCTCGAGGATGCCCTGTCCCTGCGGGAACAGGCGGCGGCTCGGCTGCGCGATGTCATCTACACCAAGCTGACCGAAGAGGTCCTCTCCGACGTCGTCTCGGACCCGTCGGTCGAGCAGTCGATTCGCCTCAAGTCGGGCTACGCGCTGGCGCAGATCTGGGACCGTCGCCTGACCTATCGGACGAAGGAGTTCTTTCCGCTGCTGGAGGCGACCTGGGAGGCGCGACGTCGGATCCAGGTGGTGGGTGGTACGCTGATCGGAATCCAGGAGATGTTCGCGCTCTTCCGCGAGGGGTGTGACCCCGAATTCGTGGACTTCTTCGTGCGCCCGGATCCCGGCGATGACGAGGTGGCCGCGTTCCGGGAGTTTCTCTTTGGCAAGACCGCGGAGGAACTCGAGACGATGGCCGAGCACATGGTGCGGGAGCGACTGTCGAGCTTCCCCATGCTGGTCTCGAACCCCCCGATCGACGACCCGGTGACGCTCGTCTACGAGTTCTTCCGCGCCCGCTTCCTGCAGGCGGTGGCGCGGAGGATGGCGGGACTGCCGGGACCGAAGCGCACCGCGGAAGGCTACGTGATGATCGCGTTTCTGGCCCGGCGCGACCTTCCCGAGTTGGTCGAGATCGAGAGCTAGCACGACCGCCTGGAAGCTCGTTCCGGGTTTGCCCCACCAAATGGGAGATCGAGCGCGCAGTCTCAGCGGAACCGCTTCCGCTCGGGGCGAATCCTAAAAAATCTGGCTTGGCGAGCTGGCAATTCTGGGGCCAACTCGGGCCCATGAGCGACGAGGCATCGGTCTGGCGTCACTGCAGCATCTGCAAGACCGACATCGGCTTTGGTGACAGCTACTTCGTGTGCAGCGTCTCGACCTGCAACCGGAAACGCAACCCCCTCTACTTCTGCTCTCTGGGCTGCTGGGAAGCGCACCTACCCATGATGCGGCATCGGGATGCCTGGGCGGAGCAGGTCGCCGCGCCCACCCAGGCCGAATGGGAGAAACAGCAGCAGGAGGCGGGCGCGGAAGAAGAGAGCGAGGCGGACGACGTGCGTGAGCCGAGTCGGCGCCCGCCGTCGTTCAGCGATACCGACATCGACGAGACCACGGGGGTGCGTCGGATCACGGAGACGGTGCGGGACGCCTACCAGGAGGCCCGGCGCCAGCGCCGAGTGGTGCCGTCTTCCGACGCCGAGGGGGACCCGGAGCTGCCGCGCGACATTCTGATCGTGGCGTCCAAGCTGAAGAAGTACATCAAGGCCCGGAGCGGCATGAACACCTCCGACGGGGTCATGAATGCGCTCTCCGACTACGTGCGCCGCATCTGCAACGAGGCCATCCGCAACGCAGCGCGTGACGGCCGCAAGACGGTGATGGACCGCGATTTCGACGATCTCTAGCGAGTCACGCTCAGGCCCGGCCAGTCGTCCGTGAGGATGGTGGCGACGCCCGCCGGCGTGCAGAAACCCCGGGGACGAGACCTCAGAAGTTGACGACCTCCGCCTTCGCCAGCTGGGCGGCGAGGGTGGCGCGCCATTCGCTGCCGCCGTGGTGCTGCGCGAGGGTGACCGCGAGGTGCTCGGGGTGGATCCCGACGCTCGCCTGGCGTCCCAGCCCTTGCAGGCACGAGGGACAGTTGGTGAGCACCGGGGGGCCACCGTTGGCGGCACCCGCGTGACGCTCGGCGGCGGCGGCGAGGGCGGCGGTCTTGCGCGTCAACATCTGGTGCGAGATGTCGGGGCGGCTGAGCGACAGGGTGCCAGCCTCGGAGCAGCAGTGGGGGACTGCCTCGACCGTGGCACCTGCCGCGCTGATCAGCTCCACGGCGCGTCCGTCGAGTGAATCGTGGCAGGGGCGGTGGTAGAGAAATGCGCCATCGCTGGGGAGCACCACCCCGCCCGCAATGGCGAGCTCACTCACGTCGCGGAGCGCGCAGCCGAAGATCTGGCTCGCTCCCATGTGCTCCAAGGCTTCGCGACAGGTGCCGCAGCTGACGGCCACCGCGTCGAAGTCGAGGTAGGCGAACATCTCCCGGATCTGGCTGAACACGATCGTGTCCGCTAGCACCTTGCGGTCGTGGAGCTTGACCTTCGCGTTGACGCCCGTGGGAAAGCCGCAGCAGAGCAGGGGCGGGGGCAGCACCACGCGGCAGCCGGCGGCGAGCAGGACGTACACGGCGGCCCGGCCGACGTCGCTGTGGAGGCGTTCCGATCCGCACCCGGGGAAGTAGAAGACCGTGCGTGTGGCCTCGCCTTCGGGCTCGATGACCGTCGCTTGATTGGGCTGGTGCACCGGGAGCTGGCGGTGCATCGGGAGCGGTGCCGGCGCGGGCACGGGGGAGCGCAGCAGGGCGAGCGGACCGCGCGCCAGCAACGCGCTGGGCAGGGCCGCGGCGAGTCGGGCCCCGAGGCGCTGGCAGGCCGTGCCCAGGCGCAGGACCAGGAACCGGAAGACCGCGTTGTACGTTCGGTTGGTGCTGTTCAGGTAGCTGAGCGTGAGTCGCGTGGGCAAGGTGGTGTGCTTCTTGCCGCGCCCGGCGAGGATCTCGCGCTCCAGGATCGACACCTCACCACTGTCGATCTTGACCGGACAGGGCTCGAGACACTTGTGGCAGATCGTACAGTGGTCGGCGACGTTCTCCAGGTAGGTGAGCGACTCGAAGTCCGCGGACCGAAACCGCTGCGATTCGTAGAGCAGGGCCTCGATCAGGGAGCCGATGGCCAGGTTCTTGTTGCGCGGGTGATAAAAGAGGCTCTGTCCGGGGTAGTAGACGCAGCAGTTGGGCTTGCACTTCCCGCAACGGACGCACTTGCTGATCTTGTCGGCCAGGGTCTTCAGCTGGTCGTGCTGGAGGATGCGCGCCTCGAGCTCGAGGAGGTTGAAGCTTGGCGTGTAGACCATGTCCAGCACGCCCCGATTGGCGAGCTTGTCTGGGTTCATCACCTGCCCCGGATCGAGGCGGTCGCGATGGCTCGACAGATCGGCGATCAAGCGATCCTCGAGGTGCTTCAGCTTGGTGATGCCGATGCCGTGCTCGCCGCTGACCACGCCCCCCAGGGCGACCGCCTTCGCCATCACCGTGTCCGCCGTGGCGGTGGCCCGCCGCATCATGTCGCGGTCGTTGGAGAAGACGGGGATGTTGACGTGCACGTTGCCGTCCCCCGCGTGCATGTGCGTGGCGATGACGATCCGTCGCTCGTGCTCGTGCTGCAGCGCCGCATCGATCTCGGCGTTTACCTTCTCGTAGCCCGCGAACAGACGCCCCAGATCGCGCCGGAGCTCGGCTAGCGCCTCGCGTGAGCGGCTGCCCGGGGTGCCCGGCTCACGCAGGCGCTCGAGGGCGGCGTGGCACCGCTCCAGGGCGCGGGGCATCTTCGCTTCCAGCCACTCGGCGTCGCCCATCGGTCGCAGCGTGGGCAACAGCTCGCGCACGGCCTCCGCCGCCGCCACCCGGTTGTGGCGGTCCTCCTCGACGTTCAGCTCGTCGACGAAGCGCGCGAACTCGGCGAGGGCGGCCAGCGGCAGCACGATGTCCTCGTTCAACTTGAACGCGTTCGTGCGCTTGGCGATGGCGCCGAGCTTCTTGCGGTCCTGCCAGAAGCGGGCGGCCTCCGCCGCGTCGCGCGCGAAGAAGACGTGGGTCGCCGGGAATGGCTCGAGTAGGGTCGCCAGGCGCGCGCGTCCCCGGGCGATCTGCTCGGGGGTGTGCCCGACGATGTCGATCAGGAGCACGGCCTTGGGACGCTCGTCCCGCGGCGCCTTCGTGCGGTAGGCGATCGCCTTGACGTACTCCTCGTCGAAGTGCTCCAGCGCCAGCAGCGCTTCCTCTCCCTGATTGGGGAACTGCTCGGCGATGTCGAGGATGACCCGGGCCGCCTCGTCCATGCTCTCGCCGAAGAACTCGAGGCAGGCGGTGGCCTGCTCGGGATACGCCGGGTGGAGGACGAAGCGGGCGGAGGTGATGACTCCGTCGGTGCCCTCCTTCTGCAGCCCGGGCACTCCGCCGAGGGCCTTGTTGGTGATGTCCTTCCACAGCCCGGGCTTGCGGATCTCGTCCCCGCGCAGGCTGATCGTGCAGTCGTGCGCTCCATCGCTCGAGCGGACCGTGAAGACCACGGTCTCGTCGGGCAGGATCTTGCGCCACGGGTGGTGCTCTCGGGTCACCTCGCAGGTGGTGCCGCCGGGGAGCGCCATGCGGAACGACAGCACGTTGTCGATCGCGGTCCCCCACAGCACCGCGCTCTTGCCCCCCGCGTTTTCCGCCAGGTTGCCACCGACGGTGCAAGCCCAGGCGCTGGTCGGGTCGGTCGCGAAGACCAGGCCCTCCCGCCGCGCTGCCAGCATCGCGTCCTCGGTGACGACCCCCGCTTCCACTTCCATCACCGCGCGGGGGCCGGCGTCGGTCGCGATGGTCGCGATGCCGCGGATCGTGTCCAGGCGCTCGGTGTTGACCATCACACAGTCATCGCGCAGTGGTACTGCTCCCCCCGTCAAGCCGGTCCCGGCCCCGCGTGGGATGGCGTGCAGGCCGAGCTGCGCGATGGCAGCGAGCAGGGGAGCGACCTCGGACTCACTCGCGGGCCGCACGACGCAGACGGGAAGGTGCAAGCGCCAGTCGGTGGCGTCGGTGGCGTGGGCGACCAGCGCAAACGGCTCGAAGCTGACGTTCGCATCGCCGATCACCGCGCCGAGACCGCGCTGGATCCGGCGGCGGCGGCGCTGGACGGAGCTCATCTCGCTGACGAGCTCGGTCAGCTTTTCGCGACAGGCGCCGACCAGCTGCTCGACGAGTGGCTGCCCGCGGCCGTTGCGATCGACCACCTCCAGGTCGCGGTGGGCGAGGGAGAGAAACTCCCGGCGGCGCCGGCGCGAGTCGACCAGCTGCTGAAACAGGAAGGGATTGCGCCGGACCATGAACAGGTCGCCCATGAAGCGGAGCAGCAGCCGCGCCGAGCGCCCGGTGACCCGGTGGGCGCGCAGCCGCTCGAGCACGGGCCAGGTGTCGCCGCCGAACAGGAAGCGCACCACCTGCTCGTCGCTGGCCGACGTGTAGTTGTAGGGGATCTCGCGGTACTCGCTCGAGGCCATGGGCGCGCCTGGTGTAACCCATCCCATCCCCCCGTGCAGGGTGTACGCCGCGAAGCGGGAAGGAATGGCGGGGGGATCCGGCCCAACCAACCAGTCATCCAGCAGCTCCCGGCCTGGTCCCCGAGGCGTTCGCTCCCGCGCGTCGCTGCCCGCGCGCTCGCCACGGGAAGTGCTCGCCGTGTGGAGTGCAGGACCACCGCGCTCTTCACCTCCGTGTCCTCGGGTTCCCATTGCTCGTGTGGGTGGTTGCTGCTCGTCTTCCCCCCCGGGGACCGCACAGGGGAGCACCACCCTCCCTGCCTGGCGCCAGGGTCCGCGTCCGCGCCCTTCGCCCGCCGTTCGACCGGGGCTGATGGCGGGGGACCGGTGTCGGCCGCCGTCGGGAACGCCCCTCACGCAGTGGCGGCGATCTGGCTGGCCGACCAATCTGCAAGCGGCATGAGTTGCACGCGCGCCCGGGCGCGCTAGAACCCGCTCTCAACTGGTTTAACAAGTTCTTGCCACGGTAGGATTTCCCCCGTAAATCGGGGCCTGCGAGGACGCGATGGCGCTGACCCAGTACGAAACCCGAATTGCCCAGGCTCTGGCGGACGTCCTGTTCGCCCCCACCGAGACGCTGCCCGACCCGGACACTGCGGGCACGGTCGAGCGGCTGACGATGTACGTCGGCTCGCTCGGCCTCGAGCAGGCGGCGCAGATGCGCGCCATGCTCGTCGCCTTCGACGTTGGCTTCCCGGTGCTGATGAAGACGCCCACCAAGCGCTTCATCGATGCTTCTTTCGAGGAGCAGCAGGAGTACATCCGCCGCGCCGAGGCGACCAACGGCAACGCGCGCATGGCGTACGACGGCGTGCGCATCGTGATGCTCGTGGCGTACGCGGAGTCGAACGCGGTGATGGAAGCTCTGGGCATCCGCTCCCGCGCCGACGCCGCCCCCGAAGCTGCCGCCGAGCAGCCCGCAGGAGAAGCATGAGAACCCAGCGCGAGATCAGGAAGCGCTGGTCCACCGATCAGCTGATCACGGGGATCGAGCTGCCGCAGTGGATCGGCCTGCTCAAGATGAATGGCTTCGACGTGTCGCCGGAGTACCTGCACCGGGCGGCGTGGATCACCGCCTGGAGCCTCGGCTCCAGCGTGCTGGGTCGGATGGAGGATCTCCGCTTCGGTCGCGCACTGGCCTCCCAGGAGATCGACCCGACCCCGCTGTTCGTCCTCGGTCACTGGCGCAGTGGAACCACCCACCTGCACAACCTCTTCGGGCGCTTGCCGGACAACACCTACTCGACGGTGTATCAGGCCATCTTCCCGACCTCCTTCCTCTCCACCACCTCGGTCATCCCGCCGCTCACCGCGCGGCTGCTCAGCGACACGCGCACCTACGACCAGGTGAAGAACGGCTGGAACGAGGCGGCGGAGGACGAGATCGCCCTCGCCAAGCTGACCGGGCTCAGCCCTTACCTGTCGTTCATGTTCCTGGAGAACCGCGCCAAGTACGAGCGGTACATCGACTTCATGGAGGCTTCCAGCGAGGAGCGCGAGCGGTGGAAGGAAGGCTTCCGCTACTTCGTGAAGAAGATCATGTACCAGACCGGCAACAAGCGGGTGATCGTCAAGTCGTGCCTGCACACGGCACGCATCCGCCTGCTGCTGGAGATGTTCCCGGACGCCAAGTTCGTCTTCATTCACCGCAACCCCTATCAGGTGTTCTCCAGCACGCTGCACATGCGCAGCCACACCGACTGGGAGAACTTCTTCCAGGTGCCCGAGGGCGACTGGGACATCGAGCGGGAGAACGAGACCCTGCTCACCGGTGAGCGGGTCTTCGATCGCTATCTCCAGGATCGCTCCCTGATCCCCGAGGGCAACCTGATCGAGGTGGCGTACACGGATCTCGTCGGCAACGAGATGGATTTCGTGCGCCGCGCGCACGAGCAGTTCGAGCTGCCCGGCTGGAGCCGGGCGGAGCCCGTGCTGCAGCGCTACGTCGATGGTCTCAAGGGCTACCGACGCAACCGACTCAACATCACGGAGGACCAGCAGGAGCAGGTGTGGCGCCGCTGGCAGATGGTATTCGACGCATTCGGCTACCCGCAGGAGGTCGAGCTATGACCGATATGAAGGCGCTCGTCGCCCAGCAGCTCCAGCAGGCTGACCAGCTGGGGCGCAAGTTCGTGCACCCGAAGCTCTCCGCGATGTTCGACCTGGCGGGGATGAAGGCCTACTTCCACCGCGGCGAAGGCCAGTACCTGTACGACGCCGACGGGAACCGCTTTCTGGACTTCCTGTCGAGCGGTGGCGTGCAGTTCATCGGCCGCAACCACCCCGCCATCCAGCAGGCCGTTGCGGAAGTCGCGCAGATGGATTTGCCCAATCTGACGATCCTCAATCCGTCGGTGCTCGGCGGACGCCTGGCGCAGATGCTGATCGAGATGACCGGCGGCGCCTACGGCAAGGTGCTGTTCGGCAACTCGGGAACCGAGGCGACGGATCTGGCGCTGCGTTTCGCGCGCTACTGCACCAAGAAGCGGCGGTTCCTCTATCTCGAGGGAGCGTTCCACGGACGCACCTACGCCAGCATTTCCTGTTGCGGCTTCCCGGAGCTGCGCGAGGGCATGGAACCGTTGATGCCGACCTGCACACCGATCCGCATCAACGACATCCAGCAGCTGAAGAAGGAGCTCAAGTACAACGACGTCGCCGGGGTCATCGTCGAGACGGTGCAGGGCATGACGTGCGAGGTCATGGAGGCGGCCTACCTGCGCGAGGCCGACGCGCTCTGCCGCCAGCACGGCGCGCTGCTCATCGTCGACGAGGTGCAGACCGGGCTGGGGCGCACTGGCGCCTGGTTCGACTCGCTGGCGATGGGGGTGCAGCCCCAGATGATCACCCTGTCGAAGAGCCTTTCCGGTGGTCTCGTGCCCGTCTCCTGCGTGCTGATCCAGCAGCCCGTGTACGAGAAGGTCTTCGACCGCTTCAAGGCCGGGCCGTTCTACTTCTCCACCTTCGCCGAGAACAACCTGGCGATGGCTGCGGGGATCGCGACGCTCGAGGCACTGGCGGAGATGAAGGCGGACGAGCGAGCTGCCCACCTCGGGGAGCTGATCGAGGAGGGCGTGAACCAGCTCGCCGAGCGCTACGATTGCATCGAGCGGGTCGCCGGCAAGGGACTGTTCCGCGCCATCTATTTCAAGGACAGCAAGCAGGCGAAGCTGGGGGCCGAGCAGCAGCTGCTCAACGCCTCGGACCCGAGCGCCTTCGCGGCCGCGGTGCACGTCGACATGTATCGCGACTACCGCATCATGTTGCAGATCCCCGGCCCCGGGCTGAACGCCATCAAGTTCCTGCCCCCCGCGTGCAGCACCGAGGAGGACATCTTCTTCTTCCTCCAGGCGCTCGACGAGACGCTGGGTCGCTACTACGGCGCCACCGGTCCGGCGCTGGGGCTGGGAAAGACGCTGGCCAAGGCGCTCGCCGAGAAGGCTGGTGAGAAGCTCGGCAACGAGACCGTGAAGAAGGTCCTGCGCGGCAATCGCAAGAACGGCGCCAAGCCAAGCCTGCCGACGGTGACGGAGGGAAAAGGCGGTAGCGGCCAGGCGCCCCCGCGGCGCGCTGGCGACGGGGCCAGCTCCCACGACCTGGAGGCGTTCACCCTGGACGGCTTCAAGGAGTTCGGGGACTACGGCGGCGGCATCGTCGAGAAGTGTGACTTCCTCGTCATCGGGGGTGGCCCGGCGGGCATCATCGCGGCCAAGCGGCTCGCCGAGGCGGGGCGCGACGTGCTGGTCGTGGAGGCGGGCCGTCGTCTGACCGCCGACGACTTCGGCTACGATCTGATGAACACCACCGCCCGCTACTTCTGGGACGCGGGGGTCAAGCCGACGCGGGGCAACACCTTCATGGCCAGCCTGCGAGCCAAGGCGCTGGGTGGGGGCAGCGTGTTCAACAGCGCCATCTGCATGCGCCCCTCGCGCTGGGCGCTCGAGAGCTGGGCAGAGAACCACGGGGTCACGGGGCTGTCCGAGGACGAGCTGCGCCCCTACCTCGACCGGGTCGAGGCGTTCCTCGGCGTGCAGCAGGGCGAGCACATGATGGGTCGGCGCAACACCATCGTTCGCGACGGCGCCCGGAAGCTCGGCTGGCACGTCGAGCCGCTGCCGCGGATGACCCCCGGATGTGTCGGCTCCAGCGAGTGCATCACCGGCTGTCGTACGGGCGGCAAGGCCTCCGTCGACCGCCGCGGCGCGCCCGAGGTGCTGCGCGCTGGAGGACGCATCTACACCTCGGTCCAGATCGACAAGCTGACGATTCGCGACGGGCGCGTCCTCGGCGCCGAGGGGCACACTGTCGACCCGATCAGCGGCAAGAAGGCGCACTCGGTTCGCATCCTCGCCAAGTGCACGATCCTCGCGGCGGGGGTCTTCGCCACGCCGGCCCTCGCGCAGCGCAGCGGGCTCACGCGCAGCGTCATCGGCAGCAACCTCCGCATGCACCCCTCGACCAACATGCTGGGGCTGTTCGACGAGGAGATCCTGCCCTGGGAGGGCGCGACGCAGGGCTACCAGTGCCTCGAGTTCATCGACCAGGGCACCAAGATCGAGGACCTGTGGGCCACCGCGGGCATCTTCGGGATGCGCCTGCCTTCGCTGGGCGAGGACTTTGCCCGCTCCTTCGAGCAGCTGCGCAACATGGGCATGATCGCCGGATGGGTCGGCGGCGAGGACTCCGTGGGGCGCGTCAAGGCCTACCCGGGCTACGTCGACGCGACCTACGATCTGGGCGAAGGCGACGTCCGTCGCCTCCAGCAGTGCACCGTTGCCCAGGCGGAGATCCTGCTCGCCGCCGGCGCGAAGGAGGTCTTCCTACGCTTCGGTCCCGGCGTGCCGAAGATCCGCAACGTCGATGAGCTGTACCGCAAGGTCCGGGACGTGAACGCCACCGTCGGCCACTTCTCCGGTGCGTCCAACCACGTCTTCGGCACGATGCCGATGGGCGGCGATCGGGAGCGCAGCGCCACCGACAGCGACGGCAAGGTCTGGGACGCGGACAACCTCTACGTCTGCGACACCAGCCTCTTCCCCCACTCCAGCGGTTCGAATCCGATGCTGCCCGCGATGGCGATGGCCGATCGCCAGGCGGAGACGCTCCTGGATCGCTACTGAGCTGCGGGCCCCGGCGCCGCCGGGGCCTCGTCTTGGTCACGCCCCTCGACACGGGCCCCTCTCGGTCACGTGGGCGCCGCTGACTCGAGGGTGCGCGAGCGGGGCGCCGGTGGGCGGGATGCCCGGTTCGTCATCATTCCTGGATCTTCCCGAGCGGTTCCGTCACCGGGCACCTCGATTTGCGGTGGTTTAGTGCGACGGGAACGATGGCGCTGGAGGCGCGTGGTAGTCTCGCGCTCATGAGCATCGTCCTCGTGACCCGAAAGCTTTCGTCGGTGCTGCTGCTCGCGGCGCTCGGGACCGCTTGCCAGGCGGCTCCGCCTCCCCAGTGTCCGACGCCTCCCGTCGTCACTCCGCCCCCGGAGACGCCCGAGAACCACGAGGCGGCGGTGCGGCGACTGTTCGAGCTGATGCAGATGCCACGCCTGATGGAAGCGACGGTGGATACCCTGCTGGCAGCGCAGCTGCGCACCAACCCCACCCTCGTCCCCTACGCCGAGACGATGCGGGAGTTCTTGCAGGAGCACATGAGCTGGGACGCCCTCGAGGACGACTTCGTGAAGATCTACGTGGCGGGCTTCACCCAGCGCGAGGTCGAGGATCTGGTGGCGTTCTACGAGACGCCCACGGGGAAGAAGAGCGTCGAGAAGATGCCGGACCTGATCGAGCAGGGGGCCGAGGTCGGTCGCGCGCGGATGCGGGACAACATGAACGAGCTCTTGCAGAAGATCCAGTCACGGACCGAGGAGCTCGAGCAGGGCCCGCCGACGGACGGCTGAGCCCATCGCTCTACGGACAGGTGCTGCCTTCCCAGTAGCAGGCGCCGGTCTCGGCGCAGTAGCTACCGGTGCCACAGGTGCAGGCGCTGGCCTCGCACCACATGTCGGTGTCACCGCAGGCGGGCTGCTGGGTGTTGTCGCAGGCCGATCCGATGTCCCAGGCGCCGCTGGAGCCGCCCCCGGTGCCCGGAGTGGCGCCGCCGGTGGCTGGTGCCGCGCCGACGCCGCCGGTGGCTGGTGCTGCGCCCACGCCGCCGGTGGTCGGTGCCGCGCCCACGCCGCCGGTGGTTGGGGTGGCTCCCGCGCCGCCGGTGGCCGGCGTTGCACCCGCCCCGCCGGTGGCCGGAGTGGCTCCCACGCCGCCGGTGGCCGGAGTGGCGCCCTCGCCGCCGGTGGCCGGAGTGGCGCCCACACCGCCGGTGGCTGGTGACGCCCCAACGGCCGCGACGCCGCCGAGGGGCGCGTTGCCGCCCGAGCCCAATTCGAAGTCGTTGTCCACGGTCGCGCAGCCGCCCGCTGTGGTCAGCGCAGTAGCCGCGAAGCAAAGCCAAGACCTGGGACTCAAGTACCGCATTTTCACGCCAGAAAGCCTAGCCGCAGGGCGGGACTCGCTCAAGTCGGTAGGTCGCCGCGACGGCGGTGTAAAATCTAACGTTGGGGCAGTGTTGGCGCTGCCACTCGCTGCTGTTGGGCGCTGCGGAACCGATTTGCCACCGCCGACGCCCGCGTCCATCCACGACTCTGGCTCGCTCTGACGCCTCTTGCGGGTCTTGCCGCGCCCCGCACGCGCCGTCTCGCGGTGCTCGCCCGATGGTGCCCAGTTGCCGGTCAGTCAGTCTGCAGGCGGTCGAGCAGGGATTCACTGATGCTGCGCCCGATCGTCAGCGCGGAGGTGGCCGCGGGCGAGGGCGCGTTCAGCACGTTGATCACGTGGCGGGTCTCGTGAATCAGAAAATCGTCCACGGGTGAGCCATCGGGCTCGATGGCCTGCGCGCGGATGCCGGCCCGTGCGGGGACGAGGTCCTCGGGGCGTACCTGCGGCACGAGTCGCTGCAGGGCGGTGACGAACGCGTTCTTGTTGAGCGAGCGCCACATCTCGCCCACGCCCATCTTCAGGTGGCGCGTCGCCATGCGGAGGAATCCGCCGTAGCTGAGAGACTCCGCGAGATCGCCCGGGTTGATCGCCAGCTTGCGGTACGACTCGCGCCCGGTGGCGAGCACCGCGTTGGGCCCGCACTCGACCGTCCCGTCGATGCGCCGCGTGAAGTGCACGCCAAGGAACGGAAAGTCAGGGTTCGGGACCGGATAGACGAGGTTCTTGCAGAGGTGCTTCGCGCGGTCGGTGAGCTCGTAGTACTCGCCGCGGAAGGGGACAATCTTCACCCCGGGATCTTCCCCCGTCAGGCGCGCGACGCGGTCCGATTGCAGCCCCGCGCAGTTGACGGCCTGCCGGACCTCGTAGTCGCCCGCCGTGGTCGACACCACCAGGCGGTTGCGACGCGCGGCCAGGCGGTGGACTTCCGCGCCGGTCACGACCTGGCCGCCGGCGGCCTCGATCTTCTCGACCAGCTTCGCGCACACCTGGGTGAAATCGACGATGCCCGCGTCGGGTACGTGGATGGCGCGGACGCCGGCGGCGTGGGGCTCGAGATCGGCCAGCTGCATCGCGTCCAGCATCTCGCACCGCACGTCGTTGGCCTGTCCCCGGTCGAACACCTTCTCGAGCTGGGGCAACTCGTCCTCGCTGACCGCGACGATCACCTTGCCGCAGATCTCGTGGGGGATCCCCTCCGCCTCGCAGAAGGCCACCATCGCCTCGCGGCCGTCACGGCAGTTCTCCGCTTTCAGCGACCCGGGCCGGTAGTAGATGCCCGAGTGCAGCACCCCAGAGTTGCGCCCACTCTGATGCTGCGCGACGGCCGACTCCTTCTCGAGCACCGTGACGCGCAGCGACGGCTCGGCCTGCTGCAGCTGGTAGGCGGTGGCCAGTCCGACGATGCCTGCGCCAACGACGGCGACGTCTGCTTTCCCCATGGGACGCGCGTTCTTACCGCCCTCGGGCCGGAAACGGAAGCGGCGCGGCGGGGTTGGCGGGCGGGTGCCGCGGCGCATTCGGGGGAGCGGCACCGTCGTGTCACTCCCCAACGCGGGGCTGCCGTGGAACGGTGGCCCACCGCAAGCTCCGGTGACGGTGTCGCGTCAGACGGCTCGGTCGAGCTCGTTGCGGCGGTGCCCCAGCCAGGCGAGGTGCCGCTGCTCCTCCAGCAGGTGCCGCTCCAGCACGCGCACGACGGGCCTGCTGGACGGATGGGCGACCGCGTCGGAGTAGGCGCGCACCAGCGCCGCTTGCTTCGCTTCCAGTCGTCGCATGATCGCCCGGTCCCCGCGGACGCGTGCGAGGGTCGTCTGCAGACCGAGGCCCACACGGCGCCGGCGTGAGGTCGCGGGGTCGGGCAGGCGCCCGCCGATCAGCTGCGCCGTTCGCATCAGCTCCAGCGACCGGACTCCGTGGATCAGGCCGACTGCGCGCACCGTGCGGCGACAGCGGTGGGAACGGAGACTGTGCGCCCAGGTATCGTGCAGGTGGACGGCTTCACGACGACGCGCGAACAGCGACTCCAGGAGCTGGAGAATGGACTCTCTTGCCATGGGGACTCCCTCTACTTTCCGGGGGCGAACTGCGTTGTCGGCCCGCCGTGAAGGGAGTCAGCTGCTTACCGCGCGACGACCCCCACCCCGACGGGCTTGGGAGGTTGTGGACTTGGGCCGGTAGACATGATCCGCGGCTACCATTAAGGACGGGGCCAGATCCGTCAAGTATTGTCCGCCCCTTCTCCGGAGAAACCTCATGATCAAGTACCTCGCCGCACTGGCCATTGCGCTCGTACTGAACGCTGCGGCCAACCTGATGATCCGTTTCGGGATGCGGGCCATTGATCTCGAGCTTGCGGGGGCGGGCATGCTGGACGGTGGAGTGTGGGGGCTCGTGAGGCTGCTCCTTCGTCACTGGATCGTGCTGGCGGGGATCACCTGCTTTGCGCTCAACGTGTTCTTCTACGCTTTCGCCCTGCAGAAGCTGCAGATCAGCATGGCCTACCCGGTCATGGTCACGGGGGGCTTCGTGATCATTGTCGTCGTGGCCGGCCTGATGCTGAACGAGCGACTGAGTCCGCTGCAGTGGGTCGGGGTGGCCGCAATCCTCGCGGGAGTCGTGCTAGTCGCGCGAGACGCCGGCCGACAGATGGGAGGAGGCTCTGACGCAAAGGGGAAGGAGCCCGTGCTCGAGACCGGCGGCTCGTAGCTGAGCGCGTGGGGGCGCGCGCCGCGGGCGCCCTCGGGGGTCATGTGGCGGAAGACGCACGCTAGGCGCATGCGGGCGGGGCCATGTGGCGGAAGATGCGCGTTAGGCGCGCATTTGCGGGGGCATGGGTCGCTGGGGGCGGGGCCATGTGGCGGAAGATGCGCGTAAAGCGCGCATTTGCGGGGGCATGGGTGCCCCCCCGAGCCGCGCGCGCCCCGCGCGGCGCCGCGCGCGCCCCGCGGGCCTTCGCGGGCCATGTGGCGGAAGATGCGCGTCAAGCGCGCATGGATGGAAAATTTCCCTTAAATATTGAGATATTGCAGTCTTGAGCGCGGAAGGTAGGAGGCCTTCTGAGGCGGCGCAGCATGGGGTGGGGACAAGGTAAGAGGATGTGGGTTTGGGTGCTTGACTTGGCGGCCGGGAGCGATGAGGCTTCCGCCCATGGACGTCGAGAAAGAGCTCCGGCACTGCATCGAATCCTTCGTCATGGACCTCGACGTGTTGATGCGGCAGGCCGCCCTCGACGCCATCGAGGAAACCTTCGGCGGCAGTGGGCTGGCTACTGGCCGCACCCGTCCCGGATCGAAGCGCACTGCCGCGGAACTCGAGCAGCTGCAGGGTTCCTTGCTCGAGACGATCACGCTCCATCCCGGACTGCGCATCGAGGCGCTGTCCGAGGTGATGAACGTGCCCAGTCGCGATCTGACCCTGCCCATCCGCAAACTCATTGGCGCGCGTAAGATCCGGAAGAAGGGTCAGAAGCGCGCGACGTCGTACTTCGTTCGCTAGACGTCGAACCGAACGCGCGGTTGCGGCGCCATCACCGCGCCGTTGCGGCGCGCAGCGAAGAAGCGGAGCGCGCTACCTTATCAACGAGCGCGCGCCATCGTCGCGCGAAACAGAGACGAGGGCGCGTCAGCGCCCCGGTTGGCGCTCTGGGTTGAGGTGAAGGCCCTGTCTGTGCGGTGGGTGGTGGGGCGATTGGCCCTGCGCCGCTGGGGATGGCGCGCCATCGCGCCGTCGCGGCGGCTAGGCTGTGGTGAAGAGCTGGCGACCGAGCTGGGCGGCGGTGGCGATGGCGTGGAGGACGCGCGACAGGTCGTGCTCTTCGGTGGGAAGCGAGAGGAGCGAGCGCAAGGTCGCGGGCTGGCTGCGCAGCGCGGCGAGACGGGGTGGGGGCGTGTCGTGGGGGACGAGCCCGAAGAACAGGCACAGCAGCAGGGGGTGTGCCGCCTGCACGTGGCCCTCGCCGAAGAGCAGATCGAAGACCTGGTTGGCGTTGATGTCGAGCGCGCCGTCGACGCGAGCGGCGACGGGGTTCGCGAAGTGGTGCGGTGTGGCGCCCGCAGCGATCCGCGCGGCGTCGGCCTGGCGCAGCTGCGCGGCGTAGCCGCCGTCCCAGCCGAAGTCGTCGAGCGCGCTGTGCAACATGTAGCCCGCGGTCGTGCTCAGATCGCGGGGGAGGCGGTCGAGTAGCCACTGCTCGTCGGCGGCGGTGAGGGGCTGGCCGACAGTGCCAAAGCAACCGAGGGGGCGCGCGTGCGGGTTGGCGGGGCAGCCCTGGCATGGGGCGGTGAAGGGGCGGGCTGATGCTGTGGCGAGGTGGCGGGCGAGCTGGTGGTCGCCCGCTTGACGACGGATCTCGCAGTCGAACTGCACCGCGTAGGTGATCGGCATGAGGGGCCTGGCGTACGGTGAAGCGCCTTCCGTGGCAACCGTTGTTGGTGGCGCGTTGCTGGTGGCGCGTTGCTGGTGGCGCGTTGCTGGTGGCGCGTTGCTGGTGGCGCGTTGCTGGTGGCGCGTTGCTGGTGGTGCGTTGCTGGTGGTGCGTTGCTGGTGGTGCGTTGCTGGTGGCGCGTTGCTGGTGGGGTTGGTGGGGTTGGTGGCAACCGGTGCTGGTGGCGTGGGGGGATGGGGATGGGGATGGGCTCGGTAACGGGTTCGGGTGTCCGGATCGGACGGGGTGGGGCGTGGCGGATCTCCACAATACTCTCCGGTGGATGTGAGAATATTCTCCGGCCCCGGGGGCGGGGCTTAGAAATGGCGGAGAACTGGGTCGGCACGCAACGTGCTTTCAGCCCAGGGCATGACACGCACCATGACCCTCGTATCCGTTCTCGCGCTGCTCGCAGTGGCAGCCTGCAACAAGTCCGACGCCCATCAGGGACAAGACCACGCCAGCCATCAGGCCGCCGACTCGTCGGGCGAACAAGCGACCACCGGTGATTCCCAAGGGGTTGTCGCCATCGACGTGGGGGACCAGGGCTTCCAGCCGAGTCGCGTCGAGCTCAAGAAGGGGCAAGAGGCGACGCTCCGTTTCACTCGCACGTCCGACAAAACCTGTGCCACCGAGGTGGTGTTTCCCGATCTGAAGATGGAGAAGAAGCTGCCTCTGAACCAGGCGGTCGATGTGAAGGTGCCGACCGGTGAGGCGCGGGAGCTCGTGTTCCAGTGCGGAATGGGGATGTACAAGAGCGCTGTCGTGATCCATTGATGCGGGGGTCATCGCGCCTCGTCTACAGGAGGATTTGTCCAGATGATGCAGTCGCGGCGACGCGGCGTTGGGGTTGAGTACGCGCGGTGCGCCGCCGTGCGGCGCGCCGCGGCGCCGTGCGCAACCACGCGACTGACCGTCGCGCGAGCTGGCGCCGAGCGAGCCGGCGTTGCGCGAGCCGGCGTTGCGCTGCTCGCCCTCGCGCTGGCGACCGCCTGTGCGACTACGCTCGAGCAGAGCGCGCGGTCGGAGCTCGCGGAGACCCCTCCGGGAACGCCGCCGCCGGCTTACCGCGACGCGGCGTCACCGAGCGCGGCGGCGGCGCGACCGGCACCCGTGGTCCTCGACGGCTCTCTCGACGCCTACACGCGCCGCGCGCTGGAGCAGAGTCCCGTCCTGCGCGCCCAGTACGAGGAGTGGCGCGCCTCCACGTACCAGATGAAGCAGGCGCGGCGGCTCCCGGAACCCACCGTGTCCTACGGCTACTTCGTGCGCGCCGTGGAGACGCGCGTGGGTCCGCAACGGCACCGGATCGGGATCGCGCAGACGTTTCCCTGGCCCACCCGGCTGGCGCGCGCGGCTGACGCCGCCAGCGCCGCGTCGCAGAGCGCGCAGCGGCGCTACGAGGCGGCTGCGCTGGAGCTGATGCGGCGCGTGGCCGAGGCGTACTGGGAGCTGTGGCGTGTGGCGCGCGCGCGGGACGTGCAGCGCGACCAGCTGAAGCTGCTCGAGCAGGTTGCGGGGACGGCGCAGGCGCGGCTCGAGATCGGGCAGGGGAGCCTCGCGGATCTGTCGCAGATCCACCTTGGGCTCTCGCGCCTTGCGGACACCATCGCGGGACTCGACGAGACGGAGCGACAGGCGCGCGCGGAGCTGATCGCGGCGCTGGGTGCGGAGCCGGGCACGGAGACGCCGATCAGCGACGAGCCGCCCCCCTTGCTCCGTCCCGTGGAATCTCGTGAAGAGCTGCAGCAGGCCGCCCTCGAGCACCCCCGCGTCCAGGCGTTGGCACACCTGGCCGAGGCGGAGACGCAGCGAGGCCGCGCCGCGGCCGCGGAGCGGTACCCCGGCTTCACCCTCGGGGCCGACTACATCGTCACGGAGGAGGCCCGCATGGACGGCGTCGAGGACAGCGGCAAGGACGCCGTGCTGGTGATGCTGGGCATGAAGGTGCCGATCTGGGGCGGGGTGTACGGTGCGGCCCAGGACGAGGCCAACGCCCGCAGCGCGATGTTCCGTGCGCGCGAGGAGGCAGCCCAGGACGCCGCCGCCGCCCAGCTCGAGCAGACGCTGTCCCAGCTCGACGACAGTATCCGTCGTGTGAAGCTCTACCGGACCACGCTGGTGCCCCAGGCCGAGGCCGTCTACGGCTCGGTGCTGGGCGGATACCAGGCGAGCGAGTCGACGGTGACTGCCATGCTCAACGCCCAGCGGGACCTCCTGGAGCTGCAGCTGGGCCTGGATCGTTCCCGGGCCGACCACGCGCGGACCTGGGCCAGGCTGGAATCCATCGTGGGTCGTCCGATCCGCACCGCCGAGGTGAAATGACTGACTTGCGCGACTCCGTACCGCCGCCCGTGGAGACCCCGACCGCGACGAGCGACGCGTCCGAGGACGTGGCGCTCGCCCCGCCCCCCGAGGCGCCCGACGCGCCGTCGGACGCTCCCGCGCCGCCTCCGAAGCCGAAGTGGGGGTCGTCCTGGCTAGTGGGTGTGCTGCGGTACTGGCTGACAGCGCTCGCGATCGGCCTCGCCTTCCTGCTCGGCTACTGGCTGGCGCCAGCCCCCCCAGCCGATCACGCCACCCACGAGAGCGGTGCAGATTCGGCAGGCGAGACCGTGTGGACCTGCTCGATGCACCCGCAGATCAAACTGCCGGAGCCGGGGTCCTGCCCGATCTGTGGGATGGATCTGATCCCCCTCGGCGAGCAGTCGGATCATCGCGTCTCGATCTCCGAGAACGCGGCCAAGCTCTCGGGGATCCGCACGGTCCGGGCGTACCGGGCGAAGACCACCGACGAGCTGCGCCTGCTGGGTCAGCTCGAGTACGACGAGACGGCGGTGCGCACCGTGACGTCCTGGATCTCGGGGCGCCTTGACCGGCTCTACATCAGCACCCTCGGAGCCTCGATCGGCCCGGGGCAGATCATCGCCAAGGTGTACAGCCCCGAGGTGTACGCGGCGCACCAGGATCTGATCCTCGCGCGCAAGCAGGTGGCACGGATGGCGGACTCGCTGCCGGTCGCACGCACCGCGGCGGAGTCCGCCCTGGAGAGCGCCCGGCAGCGACTCAAGCTGCTCGGGCTCGAGGACGACGAGATCGCGAAGATGGAGAAGGAGGACACTCCCCGTCAGCATGTCCTCATCCGCTCGCCCTTCGGGGGCGCGATCCTCGAGCAGATGGTGCACCAGGGGGCGTACGTGTCCACCGGCTCGCCCATGTACCGGGTTGCCGCGCTGGGGCGGATCTGGGTGCAGCTGGACGCCTACGAGACCGATCTCGCGCGCATCGAGCTGGGCGACGTGGTCACCATCGCCGTCGCCTCGTATCCCGACGAACTCTTCGAGGGAAAGGTCACCTTCGTCGATCCGGTGCTCGACCCGGCCTCGCGCACGGCGAAGGTCCGCATCGAGGTACCGAACCAGAAGGGGCGGCTGCGTCCGGGGATGTTCGCGGAGGCCGTCATCCATGCGCCCGATGGTGACCGCCAGACCCAGGCGCCCCTGGTGGTGCCCCGAACTGCGGTGCTACTCACCGGGGAGCGCGCGGTCGTCTATGTCAGCGTGCCCGACCAGGAGCGGCCCACCTACGAGGCACGGGAGGTGCGCGTGGGGCCCCGCGCGGGTAACGTGTTCCCCGTCGTCTCGGGGCTCGAGGAGGGCGAGCAGGTGGTGGCGGAGGGGGCGTTCGTGCTCGACGCCGAACTGCAGATCCGCGGTGGCAAGAGCATGATGACGATGCCGGACGACCTCGAGCGGGAGAAGTACCGACCGTTCTCGATCAGCGCTGCCGCGCTGAAGCAGCTCGCTCCCCTCGTGGCCGCCTACCTCGACGTTCAGGTCGCGCTCTCCAAGGACCAGCTCGACCAGGCCCAGCAGGCTGCCCGCGCCGTGCAGCGACAGGCGGGGCTGATCCAGATCGCGGCGCCGCCGCCGGCGGCGGCGCGCTGGAAGGAGTTGCAGCCCGCGCTCGGTCGACACGCCCGCGCGCTGCACGAGGCGAAGGACATCGGGGGCGCGCGCAAGGCCTTCGAGGGACTCAGCCAGCCGATCATCGAGGTCGTGCGCCGCTACGGCAACCCGCTGGAGCAAGACGTGCGCCTCGCCTTCTGCCCGATGGCGCTCGAGAACCGCGGCGCCGAGTGGCTGCAGGAGCCGGACTCGGTGCACAACCCGTACTTCGGGGCGGAGATGTTCAGCTGCGGTGAGATCCGCAGCACGGCCGAGCCGAAGGGGCGGCTGCCACAGCCCGAGTCCGCTGCGCCGGCGGCGGCCCCAACAGGACACCAGCACTGATGAGCGCACCCGACGCCACCCCGCGCGCCTCGGGCTCGGCGCCTCGCGACGCCGCGGCGCCGCAAGGGCTCTGGGAGCACCTGCTCGGCTTCTTCATCGACAACAAGCTGGTGGTCGGGGTGGTGCTGGGGCTGCTCGTGCTGGGCGGGATCTCGGCGGCCCCGTTCCGCTTCGAAACGAGGCTGCCGCGCTCCCCCGTGCCCGTCGATGCGATCCCGGACATCGGCGAAAACCAGCAGATCGTCTTCACCGAGTGGCCCGGACGCTCGCCGCGCGACGTCGAGGACCAGATCAGCTACCCGCTGACGACTTCGCTCCTGGGCATCCCCGGGGTGCGCACCGTGCGCAGCTTCAGCATGTTCGGGTTCTCGACCATCTACATCATCTTCGAGGATGGTGTGGACTTCTACTGGTCGCGGTCTCGCGTGCTGGAGAAGCTCGCGTCGCTCCCCGCGAACACGCTCCCCGCGGGCGTCTCGCCGGCGCTGGGACCCGACGCGACGGCGCTCGGCCAGGTCTTCTGGTACACGCTCGAGGGGCGCACCCCGAAGGGTGATGTCGCGGGCGGCTGGGATCAGCACGAGCTGCGCACGATCCAGGACTGGACCGTGCGCTACGCACTGCAGTCCGTGCCGGGCGTCTCCGAGGTCGCGAGCGTCGGCGGCTATGTCAAAGAGTACCAGGTCGACGTCGACAGCAACGCCATGCGCGCGGCCGGCGTCAGCATCGATCAGATTGCCGACGCGGTGCGCCAGGCCAACCTCGACGTGGGCGCGCGCACTCTCGAGCTCAACCGCGCGGAGTACGTCGTGCGCGGTGTCGGGTTCATCGAGGACGTCGGGGATCTCGAGGAAGTCGTGGTGCGCAACGTCGAGCACACCCCGATCCGGATCCGCGATGTCGCCCACGTCACCCTCGGTCCGGCGCTGCGGCGCGGCGCCCTCGACAAGGGAGGCGCGTCGGTCGTCGGGGGCGTGGTCGTGGCGCGCTTCGGCGCCAACCCGATGGCGGTCATCGAGCGCGTGAAGGACAAGATCGACGAGATCTCCCCGGGGCTCCCCACGCGCACCCTGAAGGACGGAACGCGCAGCAAGGTCACCATCGTTCCCTTCTACGACCGCACAGCGCTGATCCAGGAGACCCTCGGCACCCTGTCCACCGCCCTGCTCCAGGAGATCCTGATCACCATCATCGTCGTGCTGGTGATGCTGCGGCACCTGAAGAGCTCCCTCATCATCTCCAGCGTGCTGCCTCTCGGGGTGCTGGGCGCCTTCGTGCTGATGCGTGCCTTCGGCGTCGACGCCAACATCATGGCGCTGAGCGGGATCGCGATCGCGATCGGCACGATGTTCGACATTGGCATAGTGCTCACCGAGAACATGGTCGAGCACCTGGAAGGGGCGGGCCCCGACGCCGACCGGCGGGTGGTGATCCGGCGGGCCGCGGCGGAGGTGGCGCCGGCCATCGTGACCTCGACGCTGACCACGGTGGTGGGCTTCTTGCCCATCTTTGCCCTCACCGCCTCCGAGGGGAAGCTCTTCACGCCGCTCGCCTACACCAAGACCTTCGCGATGCTGGGCGCACTGCTCCTCGCCCTGACGGTGTTCCCGGTGGTCGGGCATCTCGTCCTCCGTCGCACGCGGACGCCCCCGGCGCGTCTACCTGCCGAGATGTCCGCCTGGGTTCGTGCGCTGACACGCCCGGCCCGGCTCGTCGAGCTGGCGCTGATAGTGGCGGGACTCTACTTTGCCGTCACCGTCAACGCCCTGCTGGGCCTGTTGCTCGTCGTCGTCGCGGCGGCGGGCATCGCCGGCGCGGTCCTGCCGCGACCCTGGTCCCGACTGCCGACGTGGATCAGTGTCTCGATGGCGGTGGTCGTGGTCACCGTGCTGCTGGCGGACGACTGGCTGCCGCTCGGCGCGGGCCGCGGGTGGTGGACGAACCGGCTCTTCGTGGCGGTGCTGCTGACGCTCCTGCTCGGTGCCATCCAGCTCTTCATCTACGCGTACCCGGCTCTCCTCAGGTGGGCCCTGGCGCACAAGGCGGCGTTCCTCGCGCTGCCTGTGGGGCTCGTCGTCTTCGGTGTCACCGTCTGGCTCGGCTTCGACTCCGTCTTCGGCTGGCTGCCGGCGCCGCTCCGCACCTCACCCGTCGTCTCCCAGTTCGCGGACCGGGTCCCAGGGTTGGGGCGCGAGTTCATGCCTCCGTTCGACGAGGGCTCGTACCTCTACATGCCCACCACGATGCCCCACGCGTCGATGGGGGAGGCCCTGGACCAGCTGGCGAAGATGGACGCGGCGATCGCGGCCGTGCCCGAGGTGGAGCAGGCCGTGGGCAAGCTGGGGCGAGTGGAGAGCCCCCTCGATCCGGCGCCGATCTCCATGTACGAGACGATCGTCAACTACCGGTCCGAGTACCGGCTCGACGAGCGGGGCCGGCGCCTGACCTTCGCCTACGACGCCAGCACCGGGCAGTACGAGCGGGACCCCCAGGGTCAGCTGATCCCCGACCCGCGCGGACGGCCCTTCCGGCAGTGGCGCGACCACATCCGGACCACCGATGACATCTGGAACGAGATCCAGCACGCCGCGGGGATGCCCGGGCTGACCAGCGCGCCGCGGCTGATGCCCATCGCGGCCCGGATCGTCATGCTGCAGAGCGGCATGCGCGCCCCGATGGGCATGAAGATCCGCGGCCCCGATCTCGACACCCTGGAGCGAGCGGCGGCCGAGATGGAGGTGCTGCTCAAGCAGGTGCCCGGGATCCGGCCGGAGACGGTGGTCGCCGACCGCATCGTCGGCAAGCCCTACCTCGAGATCGTCATCGACCGCCAGGAGATCGCTCGCCACGGCATCTCCATCGCCAAGGTCCAGGAGATCATCCAGATGGGGATTGGCGGGATGACGATGACCCGCACCGTGGAGGGGCGCGAGCGCTACCCGGTCCGGGTCCGCTACATGCGGGAGGAGCGCGCCGATCTCGATGATCTCCGGAATGTGCTCGTGCCCAGCCCCCTGGGCCACCACATCCCGCTCTCCCAGCTGGCCAGCATCCGCTACGTGCGCGGTCCACAGGTGATCAAGAGCGAGGACACGTTCCTCACCGCGTACGTCGTCTTCGACAAGCTCGCCGATCGCGACGAGGTGGGGGTCGTCGAGGCGGCGCGGGCGTTCCTCGACGAGCGTCTGGAGTCCGGGGAGCTCCAGCTGCCTCACGGGGTCAGCTACTCGTTTGCCGGCAGCTACGAGAACCAGGTGCGCAGCGCCAGGACCCTCAGCGTGCTGGTGCCGCTGGCGCTGGCGCTCATCTTCCTGCTCATCTACCTGCAGTTCCGGCGGGTCACCGCCACGCTCGGCATCTTCAGCGGCGTCGCGGTG
>JBNLDK010000049.1:0-62510 GCA_050304295.1 Polyangiaceae bacterium | reverse complement strand
GTACGACAACCCGGAATTTCTTTCGGGGTTGTCGTACCCAATGTGATCGGGTGCCCAGTTCGTAGGGGTGCGTCTCCGGGTTTGCGCCGGCCCTCCACCCCAGTGTCGGGCCGGCGGAAACCCGGAACGAACTTGCGAACTGCTGTACTAGTCCTGGTTGGTGCTGGAGCCAGGGATCTCCACGTCAACCGGGATGACGATGCTGCCGTCCGAGCTGTCCACTTCGATGGGAATGCTCAGGCTGGCCTCGGCTTCGGGCTCGAATACCACGGTGACATCGAGCACGCTGGCACTCACCTCCGTGGAGCCCCCGCGCTGGAGGGCCGTCGATACGGGGCGAGCCCAGCCTGCCGCCCCGCGAAGGTTGATCTTGCTGGTGGCCGGTATTGGGCGTCCGGTGAGTTCTTCGAACAGACGCTGAACGGCAGCACGCATCTCGCCGGCGGTTTGCCAGCGATCGCCGGGGGCAAACGCCAGTGACCTGTCGACCAGTGCCACGAGCCCTGGTGGAAGTCCCTCGGTCACCGTGGCGAGGGACCGTGCCGGTTTGCGCATGGCGGCCATCAGGCGGTCCATCTGGTTGGGCTCGTCATGCACGAATCGTCCGCTCAAGGCGTAGAAGAGCATCGCCCCCACGCTGAACAGATCACTGCGCGCATCGATCTGGTCGCGCTTGGCCTTGGCTTGCTCGGGCGACATGTAGGCGAGGGTGCCGAGCACGATGCCATCTCGGGTCATCACCTGACCCCGACCCTCGAGCACGCGTGCCAGTCCAAAGTCGAGCACTTTGACCCGGCCGTCCCTGAGGAGGAACACGTTGCCGGGCTTGATGTCGCGGTGGATGATTCCCTCGGCGTGGGCGGCCTGCAGCGAGTCTAGGACCTGGTCGGCAATGAACAGCGCCTCCACGGGTGCCACCTGGTGCCACTTCTCGAGTCGTTCGGCGAGGGACTCGCCCTCGAGCAGCTCCATCACGAGGAACACCGATCCGTCCTCGAGAGTGTCGTCGTCTAGTATGTTGACCACACCTGGGTGATCTATCTTGTTCGCGACGTACCCTTCCCGTAGGAAGCGCTGGCAGACTTCGGGGTTGTCCGCATACTGGCGGTTGAGCACCTTGACCGCCACTTTGCGCCCGTTGCGGTGGGTTGCCTGGTAGACGTTGGCCATCCCGCCAACCCCGATCAGGGCATTCACCGTCCATTTGCCCCGCAGGGTCCGTCCCACCATCTGCTGAGCGTAGTCGGTCGCAGAATTCACCACGTTTGTGAGAATCAAACGCCACTTTTCGCCTGTCAAGCTCGGTCCGCGGGTTTCATCGGCGAGCTCTCCGGCGTGAGGTGGTGCTCAGCGCGAGAATGGCGCATGTGCGGCCGTGGGCCTCGGCTTTGCAAGCGGGCTGCAGCCTCCGTTCGGCTCGCCCGGACGGCCGCATTCTGCTACAGCGTCCACAACAGCGGGCAACGCTTGCGTTGACCGCAAGTGTAGAGGAGTGCCCACTTGAGATCTGTGGTTTTCTTCGGAGGACTTGTCCCTCACCCCTGGGGGGCAAGAACGGAGAATTCAATCACCGCAAGTGGTCGGCACTGTAGTTGCGTTGATTGACTTCTTCGTCCATGCCCCAGCATGGGTGAGGGACAAGTCCTCCGAGACAAGGTCTGTGTCCTCGCGTTGCTGCCGCCGAAGAGGGAGACTCGTGGCCGCGTTGCTGGGGTGCCTTCTAGTGGTGGCCGCTTGTCGGCATCCGGGCGGCGACCCCATGACTGGTCCGCTCGCGTCCCCGCCGCAGGAACGCAGCACTGCCGTGAAGCCCGAAGCGGTGGCGGCGTCGCTGGCCCCAGCCGCCGTCGTCGAGTTGTTCACCTCCGAGGGCTGCATCAGCTGCCCGCGTGCCGAGGAGTTCGCTGAGGAGCTGAGTGCGCAGGCCGCTCGATCGGGGCTGCGTATCTTCATCTTGGCCTACCACGTCGACTACTGGAATGAACTGGGGCACGTGGATCGCTACAGCGCCTCGCGCTTCACCGAGCGGCAGCGTTGGTACGCGGCGGGCTGGGGGACGACGCGGGTCTACACGCCACAGCTCGTGGTGGGGGGGATGCATGATGTCTCCGGAAACGATCGCCGCAACGCGCTCCTGGCCATCAGCGAGCAGCTGGACCATCAGCTGGCCGTCGGCATTCGACTCGAGGTCGAGCGCGCGAATCGGGTCCTCCAGGTGAGCTACGAGATTGAACCGGCTCGACGACTCGACTTTCTGACGTTGGCGCTGGTCCAGGACCGCGCGGGTACTCACGTCGAAGCGGGCGAGAATGCCGGGCGCATCCTGCGCCATGTGAACGTGGTACGGGATGCGGTCTGGTCGCGGGTGGGTTCCGGTGCGGGAAGCTGGACCGCGGATATCCCATCGGACCTCGATTCCGGAGCACTACTGGCGTACGTGCAGCATGGTCGGACACGACGCGTGCTGGGGGTGTCGCGGGTGCGAATCGAGGGTTGACCCACAACGCCGCCCCCGACTCGTTCTTGCCGTTGGCCCGATCGCCTGGGGATCCCCACCACCGATGACTGAACGAGTTCGCGATGGCCGGCCTAGTGAATGCTCCAGTACTGCCCGCCGCGCTTGATGTCGAAGTGAAAGTGGTTCTCGTGGGCGGCGTCGTAGTTGGGGGTCAGCATCGTGTGAAAGAGCCCCCGACGAGCAATCTCGCAGGTGATGTCGCGCAGCAGGATGGCCTCCTCCGTCGGGATCTCGAGCTTCGCCTCGGGGCCGCAGACGGGAGCGCCACGCTGGCCATTCCAGTTTCTTGCCACGTTCAACTCACTGCCATCTGACAGATAGAGTGCCGTGATGTCGGCGGCCAGGCCGTGCGCGTGCTGGCTATTCCGGCGGCGACGGTTCGGTAGCTTGGCGCCACGGCGGTACGTGTTGTCAATGCGGAGTCGTACGACATCGAAGCCCGCGAGTAGTTCGGTCATGTCGTCGAGAGTCAGTGCCAGACGACAGTCCATGACGCCGAAGGTCGTAGGCTTGCCGGGGGCGACGATCGAGACGCCGTGGAGGGGGCCCACGAAACGGACCCCCGTCGCGACGCCGGGGGTCGGGCGGCCGTCGCGCTGTAACGGAAGCTCTCGCCGTGACAGCTCTGCGCGGCACGCGGCGGGGGCGAGATTGGCGTAGCGCATGGCAGGTGCCGAAGCGGGGAGGGACCGTGGTGGCAGCGGGCGCTGGAAGTCGTAGGTGGCCTCGGGGGAGGTCGCGCACGATGTCTGCAGGCGGAAGGCAACAGCCTGGCCGAATTCGTCAGTGATGTCCTCATCGCGGTCCGCGCGGTTGACCAAGCCGAGACGGTCCGGGTCGAGGCCGTGTTCGGTGAGCACGCTCCCGACCGCGACCACCCGACGGAGACCCATGTTGATGGGTTCGCTCGCTGTCCGGCGCCCGATGAGGACGAGTCGGGACGCAGGAGGCAGGGTTTCCATCTCTCGGGCGATGATCGCGAGCCGGGCCGTCTGGATGGCGTCCAGTTCGGTGCTGCCGGTGGTGAAGGCGGCGCTGAACGGCACCATCGTCGTGACGCAGTCGTCCGCCAACGGAGGCACGAAGGGGCAACCGAACTCCCGCGCGAGCCCCCCTCCCGGCTCGTTGGGGCAGGCATCGTCCTCATCGAGGACCTGGTCGCGATCAGCATCCGTTTCGGGACAGCCGTCGGCGTCGTTGATCCCATCGCGGTCCTCAGCCGCGTCTGGGCAGGCGTCTCGCTCGTCGACGAGCCCATCGGCGTCAGTGTCGGTGTCCTGGATCGCGGTGCTAGTGGGCGAAGCCGGTCGCCTCGGCGTGGAGGGTTGCGGCGTCTGGCACGCCGCACAAGCAGTGAGGACCGTCGCCCCGAACTTGGCCGCCAGCTTCACGGTAGGTGCAGGTTAGTACGACAACCCGGAAGTTCGTTCCGGATTGTCGTACCCAATGTGATCGGGTGCCCAGTTCGGACGGGTGCCGTCTCCGGGTTTCCGCCGGCCATCCACCCCAGTGTCGGGCCGCCGGAAACCCGGAACGAACTTGCGAACTGCTGTACCAGTCGCGGTCCCGGTGGGTGTCGATGCCACGGTCCGACACAGTGGCATCGTTGCCGTGGCATCCCCATCGAAACCGCTGGGCAGAGGCCCACGGAAGCTACCGCGCATAGATCTTCGCGATGGCGGTGATGTTGTCGGCGCCATGGCCTCCGGCGCTCGCCTGGTCGTAGGCGTCACGTGCGGCGGCGATCGTGTACGGCTTCCCGCCCCGCTGCTCCATGGTCGTCGTGGCATAGCGAAGATCCTTGCGTACCAGATCGATGGGAAAGCGTGGCGCAAAGTCTTGTTCGACCAGCAGCTTTCCCAGTAGCTTGATGACCGGACTCGCAACCGTCGTCTGCGCGATGATGGCGTGTGCTTCGGCCGGGGCTATCCCGTGCCGGCGGGCCAGATCGAGCACTTCTGCAAGTGCCGCAATCTCAATCCCGAGCAAGGCGTTCACGGCCAGCTTCATCGTGGTTCCGGTACCGACGGGCCCGACATGGTGGATGGCGCTGCCCATCAGGGCTAGCGTGTCCCGGACTCGTTCGAGCGTTTGAACCTCGCCGCCAACCAGATAGATCAGCTCTCCGGCGTCGGCCTGTGGGCGGGAGCCCGAGACCGGTGCTTCCAGGAAAGCGGCGCCGTGTGCGCGGATTCGTTGGTCCAGGTCGCGGACCCAGTCGGGGGTGAGGGTGCTCGACTCGATCGCGACGGCGCGGGGGGAAAGCCCCGCCAGTGCACCAGTGGCCGCGTCCAGCCAGATACTGCGTGACGCCTCGTCATCGGTGACGCAACTCACCACGACGTCGGCCCGCTCGGCGGCTGCTCGTGGAGTCACGGCCCGCTGGGCTCCTAGTGCCGCGAGCTCTGCTCCGGGCCCCTCCGTCCGATTGTACGCGATCACCTGCTGGCCCCCAGCGAGCAGACGTCGCGTCATCCGGCTGCCCATGGCCCCCAGGCCGAGTATGGCAATGGTCTTCATCAGTCGCCTCGAACTTGGCTCCACAGAGATGCGCGCAGCGTTTCTGGTCGCCCGCGCTCTGCGTATAGGGCCTGGGCTCGCAAACCGGAAGTGTCGCACATCGGGTGGCGGATCACCGAGCTTCCCGGGAGTTGCCTGGGCGGGAGGGGCGGCGCAGTGACCGCTGGCCGACGGTCCTGTCGGCTCGCAGCGTTGCGTGGACGCAACCGCGTGTCGCGGTTCTACCCTCTGGTGGGGACGGGGCCCAAGTCACAGGTTGCTCTTCAAGGAAGGCGACATGCATTCGATTCGACGGAGCGCAGAGCGAGGTAGCGCCAACTACGGCTGGCTCGACACCCGCCATACATTCTCGTTTGGTGACTACTTCGATCCTCGGCATCGAGGATTCTCCCGATTGCGGGTGATCAACGAGGACCGAGTGGAACCTGGCAAGGGGTTTCCCACCCATCCCCATCGCGACATGGAGATCATCACCTACGTGCTGGACGGTGCGCTGGAACACCGTGACAGCATGGGCAACGGATCGGTGATTCGTCGTGGAGACGTGCAGCGGATGAGCGCGGGCACCGGCGTGACTCACAGCGAGTACAACCACTCGTCGGACGAGATCGTCCACTTTCTGCAGATCTGGATCCACCCAGACCGCGTCGGGTTGACCCCAAGCTACGAGCAGAAGACGTTCTTGGCCGAAGAGAAGCGCGGGAGGTTGCTACTTCTGGCATCGCCCGACGGAGATGCCGGTTCGGTGACGATTCACCAAGACGCGCGTCTCTACGGCGCGTTGCTCGAGTCGGGGGAACGAGTCTCACACCCGCTGGCGCCAGATCGCAGGTGCTGGGTGCACGTGGCTCGTGGAGAGCTAAGGTGGGGTGAAGAAACGCTCCACGCTGGCGATGGACTGGCGCTGGACGAGGTGGGCTCTGTCGAGCTCGAGGGAGGCGCGCACCCTGCAGAGGTGTTGGTCTTCGATTTGCCCTGAAAGACGAGTGTGTCCGATGAGAAAACCTGCCCTGACTGAGCATCCTGTCCACGAAATCGTGCGTGAGCGCTGGAGCCCGAGAGCGTTTGACTCCCGGTCCGTCAGTGACTCGGACCTGGCCTCGTTGTTCGAGGCGGCCCGGTGGGCCCCGTCCAGCATGAATGAGCAGCCGTGGCGCTTCGTGGTCGCAACGCGCCGAGACCCAGAGGCGTTCCAGGCAATCTTTGGCACCCTGGCGGAGGGGAACCAGAAGTGGGCCGGGCAAGCCAGCGTGCTGATGGTGGTGGCAGCGAGTCGGGCATTCGCGCGCAACGGCAAGCTCAACCGACACTCGCTGTACGATACTGGAGCGGCAGTAGCCTGGCTGAGCGCGGAGGCGACCGCTCGTGGATTGGTACTGCACCAGATGGGAGGATTCGACCGCGACCGAGCGGCTGCGGTGCTGGGGATCCCGGCTGACTACGATCCGGTGGTCGTGGTGGCGCTCGGATACCCGGCTCCCGACGAGTCGCTGCCTCTGGAGCAAGCCGAGCGTGAGCGGGCGCCCCGGGTGCGCAAGCCTCAGGCAGAGACCGTGTTTCGTGGTCGCTGGGGCGAGTCGCAGTCTAGATGAGCGAGCGCGGCTCGCGGTCGCTCCTTGCCCAGCCCAGGGCTAGGCAAGAAGCTCTGAGGGAATCGGGATAGCGCAGCAAGCTGCGGCGGGACCACTCAAGGAGCGGCGCAAGCGATAGCCCCGCCCTGGCGATCACAGAAGGTGACTTCGCCGGTGGGGCAGGGGAGTTGCTGCCCGCAGCTCTTTCCGCAGCAAGTGCCAAAAGTGCAGTCGAGGCATCGCTCGTCTGCGGTGCAGGCCTCCAGCTCGCAAGAGCTCGTGAATTCGACCGGGTTGATCAGCGTTGACGGCGGCTCGACGAGGCCCGCGTCGTTGATCGTCCCGGCGCCGGCTCGGGCTGGCACCGCGCCCGTCGAGTCGCTGCCGGTGGCGGCGGCTCCCGTACCACCCTTGCCTGGGCCGCCGGGGGGCGCTTCGGGATCGTCCGATGCTCCGCAGGCCACGACGACCGCACCGGTCAGCGCGAGGAGTCCCAGGGCTGCGAAGTCGCTCGTCATGGTACCTCCAGCGGGTTCGGGAAGTTGCCGGTCAGGAAGAGTAGCGTGTAGACGCCGATCGCTTCCTGGTAGTACCGGTCGTTCTGGATGCTGGCGCTGACGGACTCCTCGAGGGCCTCGCGACGAATGCCCGTGGTCGTCTTGCCGGCGTTGTCCCACACCGCCACGAAGTTCGTCATCGCCGTGTTGACGAAGTACGAGTTGTGATCGTAGGCGGGATCGCAGTTGGAGACGACCCCGCTGGGGTTCACTTCCCGACAGATCGTGCTGAAACGGTTCGCGTTCGGCTCCGGTGGATTGTCGAGGTGAAAGTCGGTGTAGTAGTCCTGAATCAGCTCGGTCTTGGCCTGCATCCGGGACTTGTCGGGGTAGTGGGTCGAGCTGCCAGGCTGGTTCTCGGGGAGGTCTGTGCGATTGCCGAACCAGGCGGCGTCGACCCCGACGCGCCAGAGGGCTCGCGACCAGTTGTAGTTGTCGGTGTGGCGCCCGCAGGGCTGCGTGTAGCTGCCGAAGTCATCCGCCAACGCCGGGTGGATGCTCGAGTCGTAGCACCGCTCGTACATCTCGTAGACGGTCTCGGCGGTCTTGTACCAGAAGCGCCGGTGCTCCTCGCGCTGCTCTGCCGTGTAGTAGCTGGGGTTGAGATGAGTAGCGAGGAAGTCGCCAAAGACGCGGAAGTAGCCGGGTGGATAGTAGCTCAGGTTGACGTCTCCATCCTGGCCGGGGCTGTAGTCGCAAGGGGCGCCTGGATAGTTCTGGCAGTTCTTGTTCCAGGTGTCGCCGGGGGCGGGGAAGTGCCAGTTCGCGTCATACTTGGTGTTGACCTCGCACTCCATCTTGAGGAGCCAGGCTGTCGCGGCCTGGGTGTACTCGGGCCACTGCCGAGCGGCAAAGACGAGGCCGATGCCGATGTCGACGTCGCCGTCGAACGCGCTGTCGTCGTTGCCCCCGCTCTCGCCGGGAACGGCGGGCTGGTCGAGCGGGCGGCATTCTCCGTCCCACATCCACCCCAACAAACCACCGCAATACTTGTCGCTGGCTTGCGAGAGGTAGTGCCGCGCAAAGCGCCACAGCTGGTCGAAGGTGGGCTTGTCGCCAATCGCGGCCGCCATCGCGATCCCGTAGCCCTGGCCCTCGCTAACGGTTTCTGGGGGATCGGTGCGGACCCGCGCCGTGTCGTCCCCGCAGACGGTGCCAAACTCGATGTACTTGTCGCGCCAGATGACGTAGCGCTCCTGGACGAGCGCATCGAGGAGGGACTGCACCTCGTCCGAGCGCGGAAAGGTCCGGGCCAGCGAGGCTCCAAAGGGGTAGGCGTACCCGGTCTCGTCGTAGGGAAACCAGCCCCCAAAGCCGACGGTGGGCGGAACGGGTGGGGGCTTCGGCGCGCAGTTCTCGTCTCCCCATTCCCCGGTTGCTGACCAGTCGCCCCCGATTCCATCGGGATAGTAGTCGTAGAACTTGAACTGGGGCGGATTGATCAGATCTCCTCGCGCATCGCAGCGCGGGACGCCATCCTCACCCACCTCGCAGAGATCGTCCACGGTGTTGGTGAGCGGGATGTCGGGCTTGCCGTAGTGCCAGCGTAGCCAGTACTCGCCTGGCTCGCTGGGGAAGTTGTCGCGTGGCATCACCGTGTTCCACTCCGGGGAGTGGGTCTTGTCCACCATGCGCCAGGTCTGTCCCGCGAAGAACCGATCGTCGGGAACCGGACAGTTGAACCAGGGTCGGTCCTCTTCTCGGTAACAGATCGACTGGTAGTCGCCGAGCTCGAGCATCATCCACTCCGGCATGAGCTCGGGCTTGGGGAAGTAGGTGAAGGTCTTCTGTCCGGCCCAGAGGTACCGGACATGGACCGAGTGATAGCCGTCCGGGAGAGGTGGGCTGCAGGGATCGGTGGTGACGTCACCGGTGCCGCCGCACCCCGCATAGCCGGGGCCAGGGTTCTCCGTGAAGAATCCGTATGACTCCTGGCGGAACGTGAAGTTGTTACAGGGGGTGCCCTGGAATCCCACGTTGTCGGGTGCCCCGACATACCCGAACCAGAATTCGTCCTGGGTTCGGTTGGGCATCTGGATGTTGGGGGTCGTCAGACCATCCAAGTTGTCCTCGCCCACGACCAGTGAGATCGTGTCGTTCGTGGTCGTCTGGGCGGGCCAGCGGTCATTCGGGATGAGGGCGCTGTACCACGGGCAGTCGCCGTTCTCGAACTCGAGATTGGCCGGGATCAAGCACTGCCCGCCCGCTAGCTTGACAGACATCGACGACGGATAGGGTGGGGTGCTGATCCCCAGTTGGTCCTCCCCGCAGCCGCTGCCGGGATAGCCGGTGCGTGTGGGATCACCCCACGGCCACCGGATGTGCAGCTTCGTGAACCCGGATGGCGTGGCTGACGGAGGCGCGCCAGCTGGGCAGAGCAGCGCCTCGACGTCTGCTCGGTTGCTGGTCACGATGAAGCCACTGGCAGTGCTCCCGTAGTAGCCGTAGTCACCGCTGGGGTCGGAGCCACCGTAGTAGATCCACACGTCGGAGGCCCCGGCATGGGCGCTGATGTCGATGTTGCCGGAAACCCCTTCACCGGGGTTCGCGCATTCCCCGGTCCCGACCCCGGCGAGACCGAAGCGCACGAACTCTGGCACGACGCAGGTCGAGTACCAGTCGCACCCCTCCGATTCGGGACGGGTCCCAAAGCTACTGCCGTTGGCCACGATTCCGGTGCTGTCGACGAGCAAGATGGAGATCGGGCGCCCGTCGAACTCGCTCAGCGTGGGGCTCGCCTGGGTCGACCACATGTCGCGGACGTGGACCCGTGTGTATCCCGTCGGGCACTCGAAGGTCTCGCGGTCCGGCGGTGGGGGCTCGCGGGGGGCCGTCGGGACGTCGGGGTCCGTCCAGTCCAGCTCCTCGTAGCACTCGTCGGGCAGTTGCGGATCTTCATCCGCCCGCAGAAAGCGATCCGCTGCGGACTTGATCTTGATCTCGAATCCGCCCTCGCAGTCCGGCTCGATGGGAACGAGCCCCGGCATGTACTCGCCGTCGAGATAGCTCCCTCCGGTGCCTTCCTCGGCACCAGGAGGCGTCCGGTCGTCGCCCTTGCCGGCAGCACAGCCGCTTGGTGTCGTTGCCAGGGCGGCGGCGCCGCCGACCACCCCGAGGGCCGCGACCAGCTCGCGGGCACGTTTCAGTACAACCATGGCGTGTCAACCGTTTCCGACAAGGGGGCTGGTGGCGGATGCGACGCCCGGCGCGCCATCCCGAATAAGTTGCGTCAGCGCGGCGGCTCTGCGGAGCGCTGTTGAAGTCGGATTCATGTGGCATTTTCCTCGCTAAGTATGAAGGAAGTCTGCCTCAGACTTGGGAGGTGGGAAAGCGCGGATACTCGCCAGGGGCTCCGTCTTCGCTTCTGACCCGGGAACGCCTCCATGCAGGCGGACCAGCCTTTGACTCGCGAAAATGGCTTGCTGGTTCGGTGGCACGTCTCGGACTTGCCGCTCGTGCCGTTGCTCTCGGCCGGGTCGTGGAGGGCGACGAAAGCGGCTTCGTCTCTGGCGCGCCCCGCGGTCCGAGTCGCGGCAGGTGTCTGGCTACCAGCTGCGAATTGCGACGACGGCCTGGAGAATGGGTCGGCCAGCGGTTGCGGCGGGGGTGGGTGGCGTTGGCGTGCCCCGCGGCCGGACCGGGCGCGGGGGGGCGACCCGAGAGATGGTGGGCTCGGGGGGCTTTTGTTGTACGATTCGCGAGGCATGAGGAGACGACGCAACGCGACGCGCGCCTTGAGTGCGGGCCTGGTGGTGGGAGTGGCGCTGCTGCTGACCTCCAGCTGTGGAGGCGGGGAGTTCTCGACGGGATGCGCTGCGGATGTCGACGCTTGCGCGGAGAATGAGGTCTGCTGGCCCACAACGGACGGGTTCGCGTGTCTTCCGGCGCCGACGTCCGGAGGCCAGCAAGGGGCCCAGTGTCAGAACACCCTCGGCCGGCCCTCCTGTGCCCACGGCTTCGTCTGCTACCCCCCGCCCAGCGGCGCTCCGAACAGTCCCCACCAGTGCTCTCCACGCTGCGATCCGCCCGACAAGAGTCCGTGTCTCGACGCTCCTGACAAGATCTGCCAGATGCTGAGGGTCAACGGCGTCGGCGAGATCGGGGTCTGTCAGCCCTGACGGGGTGGCCGCTGCCGCGACCACCCTCGGCTCGGCAACGCGCTTGGCGCCGACCTTTGAGCGACACTGACCCCTCGGAGGGAGGAGGGGGCGATCATCGAAGCACTCGACGATCGCGCCCGCTCACTCTAGCGACGGCGTCGTGCTGCCGTGAGCAACAGCGCCGCGAGCCCCAACAGTAGCCCGGCGAATGGCTCTCGGCGGTGGGCCGGTGCCGAGCAGGCGCAGCCGCCACCCTTGATCTCGCCATCCAGGAATAGCTCGTCGCGTTCGTCAATGACGCCGTCCCAGTTGGCGTCCACCACGCCGTCGGCGACACCGTCAGCGTCGGTGTCGACCCACAGCGGTGAGCTGGTGGTCAGTCCCGCGTCGGAGTCGACGATGCAGATGTCCGGGTCGCTGTCGGGGTGGGAGCAATCGGTCCCCACCTCGACCCCGTCCCAGAGCAGGTCTCCGTCACTGTCCGGATCGACGACTGCCGTGAGACCATCACCGTCGAGATCCTGACTTGGGTTCGCTTCCTGACCATCGAGCACGCCGTCATCGTCGGTGTCGGCGTCGTTGGGATCGCTGCCGAGGAACTCCTCCAGACCGTCGCTCAGGCCGTCCCCATCGCTGTCTCTGATGCTGGAGTCGTCGCTGGGGTCGTTCGGGTCCCCTTCACCGTCGTCGATGCGTCCGTTGAGGTTGAAGTCCTCCGAGCCGTCGGGGATTCCGCCGTCGTCGGTGTCGGGATCGATGGGGGAGGTGGTCGTCTCACCGTTGTCCGCGTCGGCCACGCAGGTCCCAGCGGAGCGGTCGGTGTCCGGGTGGCTGCAGTCGAGACCCAGTTCTGTGCCATCGAAGAGACCGTCATTGTCGCTGTCCGGGTCGGTCAGGGAGGTGCGCCCGTCTCCGTCGTCGTCGCGCCCGGGGTTGGGTTCGTCGCCGTCGAGTACGCCGTCGTCATCGGTGTCAGCGTCGTTGGGGTCGCTTCGCAGAGTCGTCTCGAGGTCGTCGCTCAGGCCATCGCCGTCGCTGTCCTCGAGGTCCGTGTCGTCGCTTGGGTCGTTGGGGTCGGTTTCTCCCCGGTCGATGGCGCCGTCGAGGTTGACGTCCTCTGCTCCGTCCTGAAGCCCCCCGCCATCGGTGTCGGCCTTGATCGGGTCGGTCGTGGTCTCTCCCCCGTCTGCGTCGGGAACACAGCGTTTGGCCTTCGGATCGGTGTCGGCGTGCCCGCAGTCCGTGCCGGCTTCGGTGCCGTCGAGCAGGCCGTCGTTGTCGCTGTCGATGTCGAGCGCATTGATCAACCCGTCGCCGTCGGTGTCGTCGCCGGGATTCGGCTCTGCTCCGTCCAGGAGCCCATCGTCGTCGGTGTCGGCGTCGCTCGGGTCGGTGCCCAGTTCGGCTTCCTTGTCGTCCGATAGTCCGTCACCGTCGGTGTCGTCGATGGCGCAACCGTTGGCGCTGGCACATTCGCAGACCTTGGTGTCCGGGTTGCAGTTTGGCGCAGCCGGAGAGGTGCAGTCGGTGTCCCTGCGGCACTCGACGCAGGTCAGATTGGCGCAGTATGGTGTGTCGCCGGAGCAGTCGCTGCGGTCCGCGCACCCGACGCAGCTGGTGTCGAGGCAGACGGGGGTGTCGCCGGAGCAGTCGCTGTTCGCTGCGCACCCGACGCAGGTGGTGTCGAGGCAGACGGGAGTGTCGCCGGAGCAGTCGCTGTTCGCCTGGCACCCGACGCAGGTGGCGTCGAGGCAGACGGGGGTATCGCCGGAGCAGTTGCTGTTCGTCAGGCACTCGACACAGGCGCCCTGATCGCAGATCGGCAGGGCAGCGGAGCAGTCGTCCGCGCTGAGACAGCCGATCACGACCTCGAAAGTGGTGGGGTCCTGGGCCGGGGTCGCTGGTTCTCCGTCGGTTCTGACGGCAGTGGTGGTTCCCACGGTGTTTCCGGCGAGCTGAATGACGCCCTGGTTGGACACCGTGCACGGGTTGGTCGTGCATCCCGGCAACGTTTGGATGATCGTTGCCTGGAAGCGTAGCTCCAGTGATGCGCCCGGGGCGAGTGCGCCGCCGGCATTGGCTCCCGCTCCATCGCCAAGGTGCACCGTCAGGGTGCGAGTCGTAGCGTCATACGCGACCTGGGACCCATCCAGTGAGGAACTCGAGCCGCTGCTCTGCACCGAGTCAGCCACCAGCGCAAGTTGTTCGGGCAGGACGTCAGTGAAGACCATTCCCGTTGCGGGTGCGTTGCCGGTGTTCTCGACGACGACGGTGTAGCGGACTTCCGTGCCAGGCTCGAAGGCGCCGTCCCGCGGTTCGACGCTCATGGTCGCTTCCAGGAGCGGGAGGCTGACCGGAACTTGGGTGACCAAGCCCGCGAGCAGATAGCGGTCGTAGGATGAGCCAGCGTGGATCGTGGGAAGCTCGCCGCTGCCAGCCATCGACGCGGAGATGTCGACGACGTCGACGTCGATCCCGGCCACGCTTCGGGGCTCTCCGGTCAGATACGGAACGTCTCCGGGATCGGTTCCAGCGGTGCCGAGGTTGCTGCGCGTTCCGTTGAAGAAGTTCTCGGCGGGATTGAGGCCGTCCGCGAGCATCGTCTGGCCCACCCGGACGTAGTCCCCGCCAATTTGCGCGTCCCCCTCGTACCCGATTACTCCCAGCTTGGTCCGTCCTGCCGCGTTGCCGCGGGTGGGCAGCCCACTGAGGGGGACGCTCACGGTGGGGGGAGCATCGCTCGCCTCGTTGGCTCCGATCACGTCGAGACCATCGTAGAGGCGCAGGTTGACCAGGTTGGCGTCGGGATGTTCGTAGACCACCGCCAACCACCAGGCCGCGACGACGTCGTCGTTTGCCTCGTGGCTCTCCGCGACGCTCTCCACACCGGAGACGAGATGGAGCCCTGAGCCGTGCGTCTGCACCGCGGCAGTCACGTCCGCGGCCGCCTGATACCAGTAGAAGCCCTCGTTGGCCTGGGTCCACGTCCGCTCCGCGCCGATCACCTTGAGGGCGTTCTCGGGAAAGATGACGTCGATCGACGGGTCCGCGACCGGATCGCTGGCCTCCTCGGTTGCCAGGTACCCGGCCCAGTAGAGCCACGCATGGGTGACGGTGGCACCGTCCGGAATCGTTAGCACGGCGCCGCTGATTGCAGCTTCGGGCTCGATCGGCTGGGCGGTGAGGGTGCCCCCTGCCTGGCTCCAGAAGAGGTCGACGGCGGTGTCAGTCGCCGCCGCGTTCTCTCTCCTGCCAAGCTCACTCTCGAAGAGCACGTTGCAGTGTTCCGTTCCCTCCACGAAGGGAATGGGGGGGACCACATCCCCGACGTCGCTGGCTACAACGGGGCTATTGTCCAGTGAGCAGTCGTATCCCTGCGTGTTGCCAACCAGCAGGAAGCCTCCCCGCTGGTTCACCTCCACCGTTGGTTCGGTGGGAAACGCCCCTGCGGTTCTCGCCACTCCCAGCGCGATGATCGCCGCGCCTGCCCCAAGCCAAGATTTGTTGCGCATTAGACACTCCTCGCCCGTTCAAGCACGCCCCGCCCAGTGGCGCGGCTCACTCTCCGTCGGTCGAGGATTCGGCTTCGTCGTCCGTGTCGCTCGAGGTCGCTCTTGGAGCGACATCGGAGTCGGGCGCGCCCTCCTCGCCGGCGGAATCGGACGCGGCGGGCTCCCCCGTTCCCTCCGCATCCTCCTGGTCCAAGATGTGGAACTCGACGCGCCGGTTCTGCTGGCGGCCCACTTCGGTGTCGTTGGTGTCCAGCGGTCGTTGCTTGCCGAAACCGACGGCGCGGAGTCGGCTCGCATCGATACCGTGCTTGACGAGCCATTGGAGGACAGTTTGCGCGCGAGTCTCACTCAGCTTCACATTGTAGCTCTCGCTGCCGACGTTGTCCGTGTGACCTTGGATTTCAATGAGGGTGATTTCTGGATGCTCGGCGAGGATCGCGCGAACATCCTCGAGCACGTCGTGGCTGCTGGAGGTGAGGGCGGCCTCGTCGTACTCGAACTCGATGCGCTGAATGATGCGGATCTGCTGGGTTTCCTTCTCCAGTCGCGCGCGGGGACACCCGTTCTTCGCTGGATCCCGCTGGTGTACGCCGGGTTCATCTGGGCAGGCGTCGGAGGCGTCCGCGATGGTGTCGCCATCCGCGTCGGGAGGCGGAGGGGGCGGTTCGGGTGGACAACCTTGGTGGGCGGTGTCGGGGTTCGCCACTCCGGGGATGGTGGGGCACGCATCAACTGGATCGGCGAAACCATCTCCGTCCGTGTCGAGGGCGGGGCAGCCGGGGCGGCTCGGATCGGCCACACTGCCGGCGGAGCGGCCGGGACACCGATCGGAGCGATCCCCGATTCCGTCTCCGTCACGATCGCGCTCCTCTTCGATGGCGGGGAACCATTCAAACGAAGCGAGAATCCGGTACTCCGGAGCGCCCAGCCCGCGGTCGAGGCCCGGACCGGCGGCGAGCCCGAACCGGTAGTCTTCGTGCCCGGCGCGCGTGCCGAAAGCGTACTTGCCCCCGACGAGCACCTCGAGAGGGGTGCTTCGGTCGGTGATCAAGCTGGAGCCCATCAACTCTGGGCCCACGACGAGAGCCCGATCCAGGAGTCGGACTCCGACCGCGGCAGCGAACGTCACCTCGCTCCCCAGGTCCGTATTTGCGAATCGCTCCTGGTGGGGCCGGTAGTGGTACCCGACCTGGCCAGCGTAGGTGAGCAGACCCACGTCACCGGCGGCCATCACGCGGGGACGTAGGCGCACGGTACCATCGGAGATGTAGGCGTCCTGACCACCCGCCGGGACGAACACCTGCGCGCCGGCCGCCAGTGAGAAGGGAGAGCCGTACATTCCCACTAGCCGAACGTCCGCCCCCACTCGCGGATCACCAAGACCGAATCCTTCGCGGACTGCAAAGTCACCCTCGGGAGTGATCACGCGCTCGCCGGTGCCGAGCAACAGGAGGGGGACGTTCAGACCAAGTCGCGCGCGATCCCACAGCACGAGCGCCCCGCCCACGTGGGCGAAGAACTGGGTACCCACCACCGGCGCAGCCTCATTGCCGTCTCGGTCATAGGCCATCAATGGCTCGTGCGCGTAGTCGAACACCACCCCCAGCGCCGGCCGCAAGTCTCCGCGCAGATCGAGCGACTCGTTGGCGAACCAATCGCTGCCTCGCTCGGCGGGTTCGTAGCGGTTGAGGGCGAAACCCTCCTGCGCCCCAGCCGCCATTGGGCTGAGCAGGGCACCGGCGAACACCCCCAGGGAAAGCAAGCGCAATCGGTCCATCCGAGGGCGCATCATACTCAGCGCGCTGCGCCGCTGCTACCCCCCGGACGAGACCCGGTCCGCGCCGGGGCGGGCTAGCCGCCGCAGCCCACGAAGGCGATGTCGTCGAAGCACATATCGAAGTCCGCTCCGCGGGTACCAAACTGCCATTGCACCCCGTAGAGTTTGTCGGGGAGGATGGCCGGTGGCGTTGGATTGCCCCAGTGCGGCATTTGCTTCGCGTCGGGCCACATGATGACGTACTCGGTCCAGTTGTCCGTCAGCTCGAGATCCATGCCGAAGTCGTTGAAGCACTCCTGGCAGACGCCACCCTGAGGATCGGTGTTCTCATCGGGGATCTTCATCCGCACCTTGGCACCGGTGTCGGGAGTCTTCTTCGCCCAGAATGCGAGGCCACCGTACTTGCTGGCGTCGTAGGCGTCCTTCGGGTCGACGAAATTGAAGCCGATCAGCCCAGAAGGCTTGGCCGACGTATCCGGAACATGACCCTTCATGCAAGCGGCGTAGCCCGAGCCGTTCGAGCCGCCTTCACGCATCGTGAACGTGCCGCCCAGCGATCCTGCCTGGGGTTCGATCGTGGTCCCGTCCGGGTCCGCGGCGGTGTACCAGTAGCCGGCACGTCCATCCTGCTGGATAACCTGGTTGTTGCCGTCCTCGCCGTCGTCGACGATCGCCTCGGGACCGCAGCGCGGCAGATCGAGCGGCTTGCCCGTCTTGGCGGGGCCCGCGCCGCTGCCACCGCTCCCACAGGCCATCGACAGCATCCCGGCTGCCACGACGATCAACGAGCTTTTCAGTGAGTTGTTCATCGGTTGTCTCCTTATCCGGCCGGGCAACGGTCGGGGTCGCGGCCGTGACCTTACTACAGCGTCAACCCTTTGCGTCGATTGGATTCTTCGTCCTCGCTGCCGCTGGGTCGAGCACCTGGCTTCCGAGTAGAGCTCGGGCCCTCAACTGAGGGTGGCTGAACCTGGCGACCATTCTGAACGACGCTCGCTATAGATGAGTGAGCAGAATTGTCGAGTCCTTCCTCTGCGACCGACTTTGGACCTCGGGTTGGATGGACCGCAGGCGGGTCCGGCCACCTGGGAGCGTGGCCGACAGTCGCCCTCGAGATCGTCTCCGATCTCGGTCAAGCGTTCTCATTTCTGCTGGCGCGTCAGGTAGAAGAAGTCGCGATCGACGGGTTTCTGGACGTACCCGTGGCGCTCGTGAACCATCTCGGGAATCAGGGTTCCGGTGATCTGCAGCGGGGCCTCCGGGGCCGGCTCCCCCACCAAGAGGAAGCGCGTCCAGGACCAATTGATGTCCAGCTGGGCGGCGTGCTGGACTCCGGCATCCCGCAGTCCTTGGGCGAGCTCGCTCGGTTCCAGCTCCACGCCCACTCCGTAGTAGAGGACCTGTCCCGAGGCGTCGATCCCCACGGCGGACCGACGGCGGGTCTTGCGCTTCGGATCGTGTCCGCCCCACGGCCGCTCCTGGCGCTCCTCGAGCAGCGCATGACGGATGCCCTCCTCCACCAAGCACGGCGGGGTCTGGCGGAAGCTCACGATCTCGGAGTCGCGATTGCTGAGGGCAGGCCACGAGCGGACTGCTACCCGGCCGTCAGCGAAGATCGCGACCGTGCAGCCATCAGTGCGGGGTGGAACCAGGGTCGAGCCAGCGACGCGCATGCCCCAGCGACCATGCCGGGGCTTGAAGCCGCCGTTGAACACCGCCTGAAGAGAACCGAGGTGTTCGGGGGAGACGAGTCCGGGGGCGATCGTGGACGGAGCCGGTTGCTCGGAGGCCTCGGAGAGGTCTGCGCGCCCCGGGACATAGTGAAGGCGCAAATGCGATAGGTCGACCGCGACGAGGGTCAGCGTCTTGAAGCGGCTGACGGGGTGTGGGTGGAGGACCGTGGTGACCATCGTCGCTGGCGGTGCCGCGGCCCGGTCGCCGCGGTCGGCGTCGCCCAGCGTTTGCCACTCGCCATCGCGCGGCTGCGCTGAACGCTGGAACGGCGGTGGAATGGGTGCGGGCGGGAACGGCGGCCTGCCCTGCGACGGAGGCTCGAGCGTGGGAACCGCCTCAGTGGTCGCTGGCGCCGGAGACGGGACTGGCTGCGGTGCGGGAGGCCTGGCGTCCGGTGCGGAACTGGCCGCCGAGGGTGGTGTCGGTGGGACCGGGGGAGGCGTGGGCGTGCAGCTCGAGAGGATCAAGCTGGCGGCCCCGCACAACGGGAGGCGTAGCACGGCGAAAGCATCCTCGGAGCCAGCGAGCGGGTCAAACCCTTGCGAACAGCTCCCGCAGGGCCACGCGCTGGAGCGGGCCCACGAGCTCCTCCTGGAGGTCGACCAGCGCCTCCTCGGTGGGCCCGATCACCCAGCACTGGTCCATTTCCAGCCCGGTCAGCGGCGGACCGACGAGATTCAACTCACAGATGACCGTGAACTCCTCGATGTCGCCGCTCTCTGCCTCCTCGTACCAGCGTAGCGGTAGGCCCTGGGTGCGGCACACGTATGGGCGCGCGGCGTAAATGCGGCATTCGCCGTCGCCACCGAGGAAGGCGCAGGCGCCGGGCGGGTGCGGGAGCGTTTCCCGGAGCAGCCATGCGTACTCGGCGCGGATTCGCTGGGCCTCGACCTCGAGCACGGTCAGGTCGTCGCGACAGCACGCCGAGCAGCCACGCCGGCAACGGAGTCGAGCCCGGTGGAGCACCGTCAACGGTCGCGCGCGCTCGTCGACCTCGTTGTGAATGGTGAGGATCCGCGATAACGGACCAGGGGGGGCGCCGGACGAGGGGGACACGCCTCGCGATAGCACGGACGGGTGGTGTTTGGGCGCGGCGACTCGGCGTGCTCTGAAAGGGCCCCGGGTGCCCGCCAGTCCCTCAACGGATCCGATGCATCGTGCCGCCCGCTTCGGCAAAGACGCGAAACCCACCGAAGCCAGGCAGATAGCTCGAAGGCGGGGGCGTTCGGCGCTGACCCTTGGCCTGCTTCAGGAGCACCTGTCGCCGCGTCAGGTCGTAGTCGACTTCGTAGGTGGCGTCGCCCATATTGAGGCGCAGGGGGAACTCGCGTTCCAGGCGCTGGCACAGAGCGTCGGGGAGTTCCGGGGCGGTGAGATCCTCGGGACTGAGTAGAGCCAGATCGTGACCGCTCTCGACTCCCAGCTCGAGCAGACGTTCCCGCGCCCACGACTCCGTGCTCGCGGGGTCGGGCGCCAGGGGCACGTCGAGGAACCCCGACGCTGCGAGTTGGCTTGCGAGTTGGGCCTGCGCCACGCGGGTGCGACTGGTCGCGAGCGCCTCGGGAAACAGTCGACCGTCGAGGAACAGGTCGAGGATGGCATCGCGCGCCAGGGCGCCTTGCGGCACTTCCTCCCGTGCCGCAAGCGTCTTCTTGGCGAAGACGCGCTCGATGCGAGCCACCACGTGGTCTCCCTCGATCAGGGCTCGCGCTACGCGGTCCCTCCCGACCCCCAGCCGCGCGAGGGTGCCGAGCTTCACGGGGCTCGCGCAGGTTGCGATCACGCGCCCCGATCGGGCACCCGTGCCGATGGCGCGGGTGTCGAGGACCACGATTGCCTCGACCTGGCGGGCGCTGTGCACCGCGCTTTCTCGCGCCAGCTCGATCTCCGTGCCACCGTTGGCCCACGTCGTGCGTCCTCGGCGGGTGCGGGGCACATAGACACAACGCGGATCGGCGCGGATGGCTATTTCGACCAGTGCGTCCCGGTCGGGCCAGGCGTCGCCCGCCGACCTGGAGCTCATCGCGATGCGCAGTCGGCGCGCGGTTTCGCGAGACTCGACGAGGGCGGCAGCGTCCAGACCGTGGCGGCGTGCGTGACCGATCCGGACTGCGCGCACACGCGCCGTCAGATCGCACCCCGACCGACGCAGGTCCGCCTCCTCGTCGTGGGGGCGGTGAGTGAAGAGCGGCCGTCCTACGGCCAGCGTTGCCACCAGGTCGATGCAGTCGGCGAGCAGGTGCGATTCCTGGGCTTCGACCAGCAGTCGCCCCAACCACGCATCGATCGGGAGGCCGAATAGTTGTCGTCCGCGTTTGGTCAGCCTTCCGCTCTCGTCGAGGACGCCGAGAAGATTCAGCTCGGTGGTTGCCTGCTCGATGGCGTGAGGCTTGGGAGGGTCGAGCAGTTCGAGAGCCTCTGTGCTGGTGCCGCACGCGGCGGCGGCGAGCACGAGCGGTACGAGGGACTCGCGGTGTACTTCGGGGGGCGTGTGGCGCTCGAGCCTCGCGCGGGCGCTCCACATGCGGTAGCAAACGCCAGGGCGGGTCCTCCCGGCGCGTCCCGCGCGCTGGGCGGCGCTGTCGAGTGCGATGGGCACGAGCGTGAGGTGCCCGCGTCCCTGGTGGTACCGGGTGCGGCGGACCAGCCCACTGTCGATGACCACTCCCACCCCCGGTACGGTGACCGAGGTCTCGGCGACGTTGGTCGCCAGGATCACCTTGCGGCGCTGCGCTGCGGCGAACGCGCGAGACTGCTCGACCAGCGTGAGTCCTCCATGCAGCTCGACCACCTGCAGCTCGGATTCGTGCTGAAGGCTGGTGGCGGCGGCGGCGATCTCGCCCTTGCCGGGGAGAAACACCAAGATGTCGCCGGGGTCGTCCTGCGCCGCGCGGACAGCTAGCGCCACCCGTGACCCCAGGTCTCGCGGGTCCGGGATGTCGGGCGCACCCGGCAGGTGCTGAACACAGACGGGGAACTGACGTCCCTCGCCCGCCAGATGCTCGCCGCCGAGGTAGTGGGCGACGCGGGGTCCGTCGAGAGTTGCGGACATCACCACGAGGGACCGGTTCGCTCCGCGCCAGAGGGCGAGCAGTAGGTCGGTATCCAGGCGGCGTTCGTGGAATTCGTCGATGATGACGGTCCGGTAGCGCTCGAGGGTCGCGAACTGCTGCAGGGCGATGCCAGGGGTCACGAAGAGGATCTGAGTGTCCTCGGTGGCGCGCCGCTCTTCGCGGACCTGGTAGCCGACTTGCGTGCCGAGCTCCGTCCCGCAAAGCTCACTCACGCGCTGTGCCAGACCCCGGCACGCGACTCGGCGCGGTTCAACCACCACGACCGGGGGGGGGCACCATCGTGGGATCTGTGTCGACTTGCCCGAGCCGGTGGGCGCGGTGACGACGACCGGTCCACGCGCCAGGGCGGAGAGAAAGCGGTCCTGCAGCGTGTCGATTGGGAGGTGCAAGTGGCCAGTCACACGGTTCCAGTCCAGGTTCTCTGCTAGTTATAGACTGCGGTGGTCAACTGCGGTCAAAACCGAGCTGCCGCGGTCGATGTCGGATTGGAAAGCCAGGAGTTTTGCCGCTAGTCTAGCTAGACCGTGCCGAGGCCAAACCGATTGTTCGCCCTCCCCCCGTGGATGAGCGTTGTTGTCGCCATTGCGATCGGATGTTGGTCGGAGCCGGCTGCGGCCTATTGCCGCACGCATACCTGCCAGGCGAACGGCACTTGCGTCGATGACGGAGAGGGGTGTCCCGTTGGCGGGGTGCCGTTGTTCTGGCCGCGGGCATGCATCTCCTTCTCGGTGACTGAGGAGGCGTCTCCGCTGCGGTTCATCACCGCCGACGCTGCGGAAGTTGCGCTCGATCTGGCGTACCGGACCTGGACCGGTGCGCGGTGTGCGGACGGACAGTACCCGTCGATCGAGGTTTCGCCGGGAGCGCGCGTCGCTTGCAGTCGTGTCGAGTTCAACGAGTGTGACAAAAACGCCAACATCTGGGTGTTTCGCGACGAGGAGTGGCCCTACGACGATGGTGGTCTGACGCTGGCCCAGACCTGGGTCCACTTCGACACGCGCAACGGCGAGATCTTCGACGCGGACGTCGAGGTCAACACCGCCCAGCACGAGATCACGACCGCGGACAGTGCGCGCCGCAACCAGTTCATCGCCATCGCAACCCACGAGATCGGGCACGTGCTGGGACTCGACCACTCGCCGGAGCGGGAAGCCACCATGCACCGGTTCTACAGCAGCATGAACAGCATGAGTGAGCTGGCGGAGGACGACGTGGCAGGGCTGTGCGCCATCTATCCTGCCGACCGACGGGTGGGGGCGTGCGACTTCACACCCTACAATGGCTTTTCGACCCAGTGCGGTGACTCGAAGTGCGACGACCGCGGGTGCCGCGCCACCAACCCGGGGCGCTACGCGCGACACGGCGCCTGGGGAGTGGCACTGCTCGGCCTTGCCATGGCCGTTGGCCTCGCGCGCCGCCGGCGTGCCGGGCGATGAGCTGAGTCCAAGCGCTGTGCCGCGAGGTCCGGCTGTTCAGGCGTCGGGGAGCTCGCTGCCGATCCCGTGTTGAACGCCAGGGGCAGCATCTCCCAGGAACTTGCCGATCTCCTCGCGCTTCGCTTGGGCCATGTCGAGCAGCGTCAGCGCGTGCGCGATGCGCCGGGCGGACTGCGCGGCGGGGTAGGCCAGGCGAACCTTGTTCCACTTGAGCTTGAGTGTGTGCTGGAGCTCACGCAGATCGCGAATCGCGCGCCGGCGGGAACCACGATCGGTGGCCGCTGGCCAGGCGGCATCGATGGCGATCGCGGCAGCGGCGACTGCCCCGGCTAGGATGGCCAGGTCGGGGAGGCGGAGGGCTCCGCCCGTGACAGCTCCGGCGGCGGAGAGGAATCCCAGTCCGCGGAGGAACCAGAAGCGCGCAAGCTCACGACGATCGAGGCGGACAATGGCGCGGGCCCAAGCTTCCAGCTCCGAGATCTGGTCTTCGATGGCCTGTTCCGGTTTGAAGTCGTTTTCTGCGCGGACCCCGTACTCGTCGTCGGCGACTTCCTCCCGTGGGGGCGGAATCGTCAGTGGTCCGGATCGTCGACCACCGGGGGGCCGCGGGCTTGGGGCCAGGCCGGAGCTGGTAGCCACGGTACTGGGCACGGCGGTGGCGCCTCCCAGTGCCTGCGGGGGCGTCCCCGAGGCGGGAGGCGTCGAGTTTCCCGGTAGGTTTGGCGGGGGAGGCAGCGGACGCTCCGAATCCGGCATGGTCATGCGATCTCCTACGCGGCCTGACGCGGCATCGCAACCGCCCATGAGCGACGGTGAAAACCCCTGTCGGAGTCGAGGTCGATCGAGGTAGGTCGCCAAGCTCCGGGTGACAACGGGGTCCAAGTCCCATGGACCGGACTGAACTGAGACACTTGTGGTTGGCGTTGCTCCCTTTCGCACTGGCCTGCGCGGCCCGGACTTCGCCGCCGCCGGCCCAGTCCACGGGGCAGACTTACGCCGAGGCGCTCGAGCTGATCTGCCGGGTGGACGAGCGGGCCGGCATCGACCCGGATGCGGACCCGATCGGCGTGGAAGGCGCGCGCTGGGATTTCATCAAGGCGGAGGTTAAAAATCCGGATGGTGTCTACTTTCGCACCATCCTGGAGGTGAAGGATGCTGCTGAGCAAGCGGAGTTGCTGAATGCCGAGGTTGAGCGGGTACGGCTCGACGACTGCCCCTTGCTGGAGGTGCTCGAGTCCGCTGGCACCTAGCACTCTTCGGTCGCGTCGGTCCTGGCCGCTTCGCCCCCACCCCAGGGGGGATGAGGGTGGGGGCTGCGCTCGGAGGGGCGAGTCTGCGCCCGGTGCTGTCATGGGTGGGAGTCCTCGGTCGCCATGCGACCTGCGGAGCACTCGTCGGTCGCGACGATCCTGGCCGCTCCGCTCAGGTGGCGGGCGCCACCGAGCGCTCAGCGACTTCGACGGGCGCCATCCGTTGGTGAGTTCCGGAAGTCGCGACTGCGAGAATCATCCAGCTGCGCGTTGCGCCGCTTCGCCCGGAAAACTCCGCCCGTCGCTTGCACGCGGCGCGCCAGTGGTTGGCTTGGCTTGGATTCCTCGGTATCGATCCCCGCGTGCGTCGCCGTGGCCGCTGGTTCCTGCTCCTGCCCGCAACAGTGGTCCTCGGATTGCTGTTTTGGGGTGAGGTGGCGCGGGCAGCCTCGGATCTGGTGCTCGTCGTTGGATCCAAGGACGACGCTGTCGTCGAGCGTCTGATGAGCGAGCTCGCGCTGCTCGGATACCGAGGCGAGGTGGTTTCTGGTTCGCGACGACAGTGGGCCCGTGAAGCGGAGGACCGCCAGGCAGTTGCTGTGGTCGAGGTGCGGGAGGGGGGGGTGGTGCTGTGGCCAGCTCCCGTCACCCGGCGTGAGCGCCCCGAAGCGGGCTATCCCGTTGATGGGGAAGACCATCGGGTGCTGGCCCTGCGCGCGGCCGAGCTATTGCACGGTCAGCTGGCAAGTCCGACTGAGGGAGGTGACTCGGGGCGTGGGTCGGTCCCCGTTCACGGGGCCGATCCCGCCGCAGCAGGGAGTCGCTCGGCGGCTCCGCTGGGGGCTCCGGTGTCGGGCAGCGAGTTGGGGTTGCTGGGTGGGCCGGCACTGTTTCTCGTGTCCGGTGGGATTCCTCCGACACTGGGCGCTCGAGTGCACGCCCTCTGGCGACCGGTGCCGTGGATGGAGGCAGGCGCCGTCGCCCTGTTCCCGGTTTCGGGTGCCTCGCTGGTGGTCTCGGGAGGCGAGGCCGAGGTGCGCGTCCGCGCTTTCGGGGTGGGGGCGCAGCTCCGCTGGGTGAGCTCGGCTGTCGCGATCGGCGTGGGACCTGAGCTCCTGGCGCATCGTTCGACCTATGACGTCACCCTGGAAGCGGCTGCCTTCGACGACACCTCGGCGGCACGCTGGTCGCCGCGAGCTGGGATGGGGCTGTCGCTGGCATGGCGCCCCCACCGCTTCATCGGGGTGAGGGGTGACGCCATGATCGATGCGGTTCATCGTCCCCTGGAGGTGATGGACCCGGCCAACCGCTCCGCGGTACAGCAGGCTCGCCGGGAGGCCGTTGCTCAGATCGGGAATCCTGTCGTTTCGCTATCCGCGGGGGTGGAGATCGAGCTCCCACTTCCGTCGCCATGAACCGACCCACCCACTCTTGCGCTGCCCGCGGTAACTGAGCGACTGTCGCTTCCTGGCGCAGCTCCCGCTGGCGTTCAGTCCGGCCGGTGCGAACAGTGTCGACGTTCGGCCGGAAGGCCTGCTGGCGCGTGCGCCGGACTCGATAGTGCCGTCTGTTCACGATCCCGCGCCGATCCAGGAATGAGCGCGTCCCGGGTGGCACTTCGCGAGGTGATTCGCTAGAGCACCACGCCCATGGCGTCGAAGCTCCCGCCGAAGAAGGACGTGTGTGTCGCGCTCCTCGAGAAGTCGAGCGTTTACCTTCACCTCGATCCGCGCAAGGACCAGGTCGCCGTACCGCCGTGGTTCAAGAAGCAGCCCCAGCTCGTGCTGCAAGTGGGACTGAACATGGCGGTGCCAATCCCCGATCTGAACGTCGACGACGAGTGTGTGTCGTGCACCCTGAGCTTCAATCGTTCCCCGTTCTTCTGCTGGGTGCCGTGGACGGCCATTTTCGCGCTCGTGGGCGAAGACGGGCGTGGAATGGTCTGGCCCGATGACATTCCACCCGAGGTGGCGGCGCAGGCGCAGAAGGTCGCCGCGAAGCAGCAGCCGAGCGATCGCCAGGTGCCTCCCCGTCGCGGTCACTTGCGGGCGGTTGGAGAGGACGCTTCGCGCGAGGCTGACGAGGCCGCGCCTGCCGATTCGGTGCCACCGGCGGCGAGCCCCGCAAAGTCGTCCCGCCCCGAACCGGTCCCCGACGCACCGCTCGTCGCGGGTGCCGAGAGCGAGCCACCTCCGCCCACCATCGATGACGCGGACGAGGACGAAGAACCGCGTCCATCCGGAAGGAAGCTGCCGCCCTATCTCCGGATCGTGAAGTAGAGACGGGTCCCCTCAGGACACCGATCAGCTTGCCCGAAGCGGTTCCCGCCAGCGCTGCCGCTTTGTCGGTGTTCCAGGTCGTGGATTTGGAACACAAACAACCTGTCTGTTGTTTTAGGGCGTGCCAGCTACGCCTGCGGTACTGGTCATCGGTGCTCCGGCGGACGCAGGAGCACCCGCGGTGCTGGGAGCACCCGCGGTGCCGGGAGCGCCCGCGGTGCTGGGACCGCCCGCGGTGGGAGCTCCTGCGGTGGGAGCGCCTGCGGTGCTGGGACTTCCGGCGATGGCGGTCATTCCCGCCGCGCCGCCGGCGCCCGCACTGCTTACCGTCCCAGCGGCGCCTCTAGGTTCTTCGCCGCCGGCACCGCCGACCGTCGAGTATCCGCCCGGATGGGTGCTCACCGCGCCACTGGCGCCACCTTGAGTCGGGTCGCCGCCCGCACCTCCGCTGGGTGGGGAGCCGCCGGTACCAGTGCCGCCGCCGCTGCCCAACGTGGTCGGCACGCACGCCCAACGTCCGGCTACGGCGTCGCAGACGTAGCCCTCGACACAGCCATACCCGGTTGCCGTGCAGTCTCCCACCAAGCACACGCCGGCGCGCGTGCAGGTCTCGGAGTATCCGCAGTCGCTAGGCATGCTGCAGAAACGGATGCCCGAAGAGCCGCCGCTGCCCGGTATGGGGTACGGGATGGCCTCGCACGTCCCGGTGAGGATGTCGCACCGAAATCCGTCCCCGCACTCTGCGCTGCTGTCGCAGCCATAGGGCTCTTCGGGGAAGATGGGGCACCCTTGGAGCAGCAAGCCGGTGAGCATGGCGGTTCCCAAAAGCACGGCGCGCTTCATGTCTGCCTCCGCAAGCGACGCCCCGCGGAATCGGGGCGTGGTCCTCGCGGTTGAGGTTAGCAAGCGACGTGCCTCAGACAAGGCGCGCGAACATCGAAGTTGGTGCGGGAACCGGCACGGGTTAGTGAAACTCGGTTCACGGATGGGGTGTGTCAACGAAACCTGGCCGCACCCCTACCGTGCCGTGGTAGGTTTTTTGCGTCTACGGGACCGAAGATGGACGTTCGTTGCGAGCGGTGCGGCACCGAATACGACTTTGACGACGCGCTCGTGTCCGAGCGCGGAACGACCGTCAAGTGCACGAACTGTGGGCATCAGTTCAAGGTGTTCCCGGCGCGCCCGTCCGGAGCCGGCCCCGAGCGGTGGGTCGTTCAGATCCAGAGTGGGGGCGTCATTTCGTTCACTTCGCTCCGAGATCTCCAGAAAGGGATAGCAGCCGGGAGAGTCGGACCTGCCGACCAGCTGTCCCGTGGGGGACAGCCACCGCGTCCACTCAGCTCGATCGCGGAGCTCGAGCCGTTCTTTCGCACTGCCGTTCCGAGGTCGGGGGTGGGTGGCAGGACCCTGGCGGGCATGGCACCTCCGCTGCGGGAAGATGGCTCGGTTCCCTCCCAGCCCTATCCTGGCCCCCACCAGGTTGCCTCCGGGACCTCCGATTCGGCGCGAGAGCGAGAGCGGGGGCGAACGGCCCCGCGCTTGCCCATGATGGAGCCGGCCCGCCATCAGGGGTCCGAGCCCCCGACGCAGCGCCGCATGGAATCGCTGGGTGGTGGCGAGCCCCCGCCCTACACGTCGGACTATCCTCGCCTCCAGGTGCCCCAGGGAGCTGGGGCGGAGGCGCCGCAGCAACCCGCAGCGCGTGTGGCTGCTCCGGGCCGGCTCCGAGCCGACACGGCCGGCATGCTCGCGGACACGCTTCCGGGCGCGGGGCTCCGCTCGCCGCTCGACCAGGCCCAGCGATCGGTCTCTGAGCCGGATCTGGGCGGCACGCTGCGCATTTCGGTTCCCAACGGGGAAGCTCCAGCGACCCCCCACCCGGACGGGGTGGCCGGTGAGCCGTCTGCGGCGCCGGCTGGAGACGGTGCCCTGGTGCCGGCGTCGCCGGGGGAACTGAACGAACAGCCGTCTGAAGCTGCCGTCAGGACCCTCGCCCTTCAGGAGTCGCCACTCGCCGACCCAGCAGCTCCCCACGCGGGCGAGTCTGGCACCCACTCGACCGCCGATGCTCCCTCTCCGGACACGTCCCAGGCGACTGCCGGGCAGGAGCCGGCCCGCGTGGTTCCGCGGGTGGAGCCCGTCGAGCCGGCACCGACCGACGCCATCGAGGCGGTCGCGGCTCGAACGGAACCGAGCATTCAGGACGAGGAGGAAAAGTTCTTCACACCCCCTCCGCGTGAGCTCAGCTTCAGTGGGTCGCTTTCCGATCCCGATCCTCGGTATGTGCCGCAGGCCGGGCCGCGTGGCGCGCAGGCCCGCTGGATTGTCGGGGTCGTGATGTTGGGCGCGTTGGCGCTGCTTGCGGGCACCTTGGGGCTGAGCTTCGTTCGGCGCTATTCGCAGCCACCGGCCGCGACGTCCGAGGCCACCGACCCGCGTGTCGCCGACTTCGTGGCTCGCGGACGTCGGCTGATCGACGAGGGCGATCTCGACGGGGCCGCTGAAGAGCTGTCCAAGGCGTCGGTGCTGGCCGAGGCCCAGCCGGACGTACGGCTGGCGCTTGCCGAGCTCGAGCTGGTGAGGGCGGATCGACTGTGGTTGCAACTGCGCCTGCTGGGTCGTGAGGCCCCGGATCGCATCGCTGCTGTGCGTGGGCAGCTTGCTGCCAAGCTGAAGCGTGCGCAGGAGGCGACCGAAGCGGCGGCATCGGTGAAGGGTGACGAGGTCGGAACGGCCCGCGTCCAGGTGGACCTGCTGCGACTCCGCGGTGAGCTGGCAGCGGCTCGCCGGCTGGTAGCTCCGTTGAGCAAGGATTCCGGTCAGGCCGCCAATGCGTATGTCCTGGCGGCGCTCGATCTTGCCGAGCCCGAGCCGGCCGCGAAGAGCGCTGTCGAGCGTCTTCGCAAGGCCGCGGCCGCAGAGGGCCGCCTGGGGCGCGCCCACGCCGCGCTTGTCTACGCGCTGGCGCTCGCCGGCGAGCTCGACCGCGCCCAAGCCGAGCTGGCGGCGCTGGCTGGCGAGCACGAGGCGCATCCACTGCTGCCCGATCTGCGAGCCTTCCTGCGTCGTGTCGACGACGAGGGCCAGGACGCGGTGGTCGACGCGGACGAACTGGCGGCGGTGGACCCTGTCGAACCGTCGCCGACAGCCGAGCTGGACGAAGCCGTCGGAGACGATTTTCGGGCGCGCCTGGCGCAGGCCAACTCAGCGCTTCGTCATGGCCACCTTGAGCAGGCGGATCGGCTCTTTCGGCGAGTCGCGGGGGAGCAGCCTGGGAACACCGAAGCGCTGGCGGGGATGGCCGAAGTGGCGCGTCAGCGCAACGATCCCGGGGCTGCGGCGATGTACGATCGGGTCCTGGAGAAGAACCCTTCCTACCTGCCAGCACTGATGGCGCGTGCCGATCAGAAGTGGGATGCTGGGGATCGCTCCGGTGCGGCGGCGCTGTATCGGCGCGTGCTCGCACAAGCGGGACCCACCACCACCTATGGACGCCGCGCTCAGACGCGGTTAGCTCAGACCAGCAACGGTGGTGACCAGCCCCAGACCTCTCCGCCGGCTCCCCCGGTGTCGCCCGGACCTGTTCCCGAGTCAACGTCGGCGCCCGCGCCCGAACCGGCGCCCCCGCCTGAAGCCCCGCCGGACGAGCCCTCCGATTCACCGCACATCGACACGACGGACCTTCCCGACTTCCAATGAAGAATGCGCGCTGGTTGATGGTGCTCTCGCTGGCGTTGCTGGTGGTGAGCTGCACGGGTCGCCCTCGCAAGGCGGGCACCGACGATGGTGATCGTGGTTTCCTGGGGGGACTTCCTGCCTCCTCCGGAAAGCTCATCGAGATCGATTTGACGGGCGGTGTGCCGGAGGCGCTGGAGGGCGGGTTGTTCCCACTGCCGCCCGAGCGCACCTACTTCGGTCTGATCCGCGCACTCCAGAAGGCGGAGAAGGACGAGGGGCTTTCGGGGGTGTTCCTCAAGCTGGGCGGGGTCGATGTCGGGTTCTCGCGGGCCGAGGAGCTGGGGCGACTTCTGGGGAGGCTGCGCTCGCGGAAGGTGCCCGTGGTTTGCCACGCTCACCAGCTGGGCAATTCGATGGTGTGGCTGGCGGCGGCGGGGTGCGATCGCATTTGGCTCAGTCCGGCGGGGGGGGTCGATTCCGTCGGGATGGCGGGCCAAGTGCTGTACTTTCGGGGGGCTCTCGACCGACTCAAGGTCCGGGCCGACTTCATTGCGATTGGTGACTACAAGAGCGCTGTCGAGTCCTTCCTTCGCAAGGGGCCCAGCGAGCAGGCGCGCGAGGATCTCACCAAGACGTTTGGCTCAATGCGGCGCAGCTGGCTCGATGGAGTGCACGCCGCCCGCTCGGGCGATCGCGTGAAGAAGAGCCTGGAGTCCGGGCCCTGGAGTCCCAAGGAAGCCCAGGCAAGAGGTCTCGTCGACGAGATTGGATACGCGACCGATGCGCTTGCAGACGCCCGAGGACGGTCTGGGGCGCAGGAAGCCAAGACCGTGTTCGGGCCCGGGGCGAGCGATGGCGAACCAGATCTCACGGAGTTGCTCCGGGTGCTGGCGGGCGCTGATGATGCTGGTGGTGGCCGCCCGCGACTCGCGCTGGTCCTCGCCGTTGGTGCCATCGGTATGACGTCGGGTGGAGGGCTGTTCGACAGCGGGGGCATCTCGGAGAAGGCTCTCGGCAAGACGCTGGATCGACTGACCGAGGACGATAGCGTGAAAGCGGTCGTTCTGCGCATTGACTCACCCGGAGGCTCGGCGCTGGCCAGTGATCTGCTGTGGAAGCGACTCCGGCTGCTGCGGGAGAAGAAGCCGCTGGTCGTTTCGGTGGGTGATATGGCTGCAAGCGGTGGCTACTACATGGCCTGCGCAGCCAACGAGGTGGTTGCGGAAAGGACGAGCATCGTCGGCTCGATCGGGGTGTTTGGCGGCAAGCTCACCTTCGACGAGGGGCTGGCCGAGGTGGGCGTCAACGCGGTCACCTTCCCGGCCAGCGATGCGCCGGGCGCGGGAGCCCGAGCGGCCTACCTGTCCCCGTTCGTCCCCTGGGACGACGCGACCCGACGCCGGGTGAGGGCGTCGATGAAGAGCGTGTACGATCTCTTCCTCCAGCGCGTGGCGCTGGGGCGGGGCCTAGAGATCCCCCAGGTCGACGAGATCGCGCAGGGAAAGATCTGGAGCGGGGTCCAGGGCAAGAAACGCGGGCTCGTCGACCATCTGGGTGGCCTCGAGTTGGCGATCGCCCGGGCGCGGGAGCTGGGCAAGCTGTCCGAGGACGCTCCGGTTACGGTCGAGGGCACGGGGGAAAGCCTGCTCGAGATGTTGATGCTCGGGGAGAGTGCGAGTCGCGCCGAAGTGGAGGCCGCGCTCGTTCGCCTCCACCGACGTCACGCGCGATTCTTGGATCTGGTTCCTGAGCCCTTGCGCCCTCATGTGGGCACGCTCAACCCGCTCCTCGAAGGGGAGCACACGCTCGCCGCGCTGCCGTTTGGCCTGGTGGTTCGCTGAGGGGCGGTGCCGCTGCGGTTCACGTCGGGGCTGGCTCATGGCATGGCAGCTTCGCGGCCACCGCCGCGGGAACATCCACGGCGCGTCCCCGGAGATCGACCATCACCCAGGTCGTGACCGCTCTCAGGAGCGGTCGACCATCGTCGGCCCGGACGAAGAGCGACTTTCGCGTCGAGCTGCGCCGGCCGTAGGACGCGACCCAGGTCGAAGCAACGATCGAGTCCTTCACGTGAGCAGGCGCCAGGTAGTCGATCTCCTGACGCCGGACGACCCAGATGACTCCCAGTTCGAGGTACGCCGCGATGTCGAGCCCTACGGCGGCGGAATGGGCCACCGCGACATCGATGACCCACCGCACCCACTGGACATTGTTGACGTGGCGAAGGGCGTCGATGTGTTCGTCGCGCACCTCGATCTCGAGGCGGTGGGCCTGGGCTGGGGGGGCGAAGTCGGTGGCAGAGGTCATGCGGAGCACGGTAGACGAGCGTGGTCGATTGTCGAACGCGGTGACGGGTTGTCGGGACCAGAATGCCCGGCCCGTGCTATGGTTCGCCTCGGGAGCGATGGGAATCGAGCGGGAGGATCTGGCAAACGGGCTCGAGCACGTGCTGCACGAGATGCGGCTCCTTATCGGGGCTCTGAGCCTCTCCCGTCAGCGGCGCATGCGACTGAGTCTCCCCCCTGATGCCCTCAGTCCGGACCTTCTCAGCCTGGCCGTGCGCGCCACCCCGATCGAGCTGCCCGCATTGCACGCCAGCCACCTGCTCGAGTTCTTCTCGGTGACGCCGCCAAGTGACGACTACCTGCTGGCGCAGCACTACCTGGATGGGTTCCAGCTCGAGCCTCCGCTGCGGGCTCGGCTCGACGCGCTCAGGCACTGTGTCGAGGCGCAAGTGGCGCCGTTGACCCGGAAGCGCGTTGTGGCTGGTCAGCGGACGGGACCGCACAGTTGCACCCTGCGTCCGGTGGAGTTCTCGCCTCTGCTCACGTGCTGTGAGCGCTTCGTGACCGAGATCCTGGCGTCGAATTGGCTCGAATCCGCGCCTCCGTTGCTGGTCGAGGACTGGCGTGAGACTCGCATGGCGCTGGTCTCGTGGCTTTCCGCAGCAGCTTGACGCCTTGCTGTCTCGGGCGTCAGGAACTGGAGATCCAGGATGGGCGATTCGGTGCCAGTGGGCGGATGAGGTCGCGACGGTAAGTGGGTCCGCTGCTGGTCCACGGGCCGAGGCGCGCGCTCGTGAATAATCCTTCGTGCCGCCCGTCCATCCCGGCGACCTGCTTTTTTGCTTGGACACGGTGCGCTATACGGCGCGGGTCAAGGAGACGAGGATGTTGCAGAGGCTTGCATGGATCGCTTCGATCGGTTTGATGGCCGGTTCGCTGGGCGTGGGCTGCGTCGTCGTGGACAATGAAGATCCGGTGCCGCGCTACAATGGAGGTGGCGCTGGCGGTGACGGGCCGGCGACCGGTGGCGCCCCAACGGGCGGAAGGGAAACGGGCGGGACCCCGAGCACCGCTGGAGCCGAGGCTGGTGGTGCTGACGCTGGTGGCGCGGACGCTGGTGGCGCCGACGCTGGCGGCGCCGAGGCTGGCGGCGCCGAGGCTGGTGGCGCCGAGGCTGGTGGCGGTGATCAGGGCGGCGCTGATACTGGCGGTGCCGAGGCCGGTGGCGCCGGCAATGCGGGTGGCGAGATCAACGTCGGTGGCGAGATCAACCTCGGTGGTGTCGAGAGCACCGGCGGAGCGGTCACTGCTGGTGGCCCCGGCACCGCGGGCGGCGCTGGCGGTGCCGGCGGCGCATAGCTCTGCGCCCAGTCGTTGCGGTTCGCGCCCGCTGTCCGACCTCGGCCCTTGCCGTGCGTAGGTCGTTCGTGGGCGGGGACCGCTGGGGAGCTGCGATTGAGCCTTGACGGGGCTCGGGGGAAAGGTAGTGTCTCTGCCCCCAATCGGGCCCGGAGAGGTGACCGAGAGGCCGATGGTACCCGCTTGCTAAGCGGGCGTAGGGTGAAACCTACCGTGGGTTCGAATCCCACCCTCTCCGCCAGGCACGACAGCTCGGAACTGTTTCCGAGCTGTCGACGTCAGCCCAGGCGATCGGCACCGGGGCGAGGGTGGATGCAGTGAGGGCGCGCGCTGGGTCGGCTCGTGGCGCCGGACGATGTGGGTTGGGGTCGCGTCGGGTTTGCGTGGCCGACCGCGGGCCATGCGGGGGCATCGGTCCGCGCTGCAGCACGTGGGGCGTAGCAGAGACGAGGGTGCGGAACGCGCCCCGCCCCTGTCGCCCGTCACTCTTGGAGCTTCGGTTTGCAGGTTTCGGACGTGTGTGCGGGCCCTCCGGGCCACGTCTCGGTCACGCCGCGCGCTCGCGGGGTGCCTTTCCCGCGGGCTCGAGGCTGAACGGTGCCCGGCGTTGCGCTACGTTCTCCTTGTGCTCCTCCTGAAGCCCGACGTGGTCCAGCCCTCGATGCGCGCTCGCGAGCAGGCGCGGATTCGCCTCGAGCGCGCGCTCGGTCCCTCCAAGGTGCTGACCGAGCGGGACGCTTGCGAGCCCTTTGCACGCGACGAGTCGGAGGCGATCGGGGTGGTCCCCGATGCGGTGGTGCTGGCCGCGGGACCCGAGGACGTGAGCGCGGCGCTGGCCGTGGCCCGCGAGACCGAGGTGCCGATCACCCCGCGCGCGGGGGGGACCGGGCGGGCGGGGGGCGCGACTCCGGTTGCAGGTGGCATCGTCCTCGTGGTGACGAAGATGAACTCGATCAAGGAGATCGATCGGCGCGAGCAGATCTGCGTCGTCGAGCCGGGGGTCATCCTCAGTGACCTGCACGCGGCGGTGGAACGCGAGGGACTGTTCTATCCGCCGGATCCCAACTCGGTCATCGGGTGCGCCCTGGGCGGGAACGTGGCGAACAACTCCGGAGGACCACGCGGGTTCAAGTACGGGGTGACGGGCGACTACGTGCTCGGGATCGAGGCGCTGCTCATCGGCGGACAGCGGATCGCCGCGGGGCGGCGGACCAAGAAAGGGGTCACCGGTTACGACGTGACGTCGCTGCTGGTGGGCAGCGAGGGTACCCTGGCAGTGTTCGGCGACCTGACCTTGCGCCTCGTGCCCCGACCCGAGGCGGTGATGACGCTGATGGCGCTGTTCCAGACGGAGCGGGCCGCCGCGCGAGCCGTCGAGGAGATCACCGGGCGGGGGCTGGTGCCGCGGTGCATCGAGTTCTTCGACGCCGGCACGCTGCAAGCAGTGCGCGATGCCGGCAACCCGATCGCCGCGGCAGCGAACGCGATGTTGATGATCGAGGTCGACGGGGATGCCGCCGACCTCGAAGGGTACGCTGTCCGGGTCGCGGACGCATGCGAGGAGGCCGGCGCGCTCGACGTGCTGGTCGCCCAGGAGGCTCAGCAGCGCGAGAAGCTGTGGGCCGCCCGCAAGGAAATGAGCCCGGCGATCCGCAAGCTCGCGAAGAACAAGCTGAGCGAGGATGTGGTGGTTCCGCGGCAACAGCAGGGGGAGTTGCTCGAGCGGGTGCGCGCGACAGGGGAGCGCCTCGGGGTGCGGACGCTGGCCTACGGTCATGCTGGCGACGGCAATTTCCACGTCAACTTCCTCTGGGACGACCCCGAGGAGCTACCAGCCGTCGATCGCGCCATCGAGCAGCTGTTCCGTGACACCGTCGCGCTCGGCGGGACGCTCACCGGTGAGCATGGGGTTGGGGTGCTCAAGGCGCCCTATCTCTCCCTCGAGCAGAGTGCGGAGCTCGTCGCTCTGCAGCGCGACCTGAAACAGGTGTTCGATCCCCAGGGGTTGCTCAATCCCGGCAAGATCTTCCCGTCGTCGGGTCACGGCAGCTGTTGACCGAGCCCGACGGAGGCGGCGGAACCCGGCTCCTCGGCGCGGGGCCACCCGTTTTGGTCCCGGGGCCTGTCGGTCGGTCGCGCCCAGCGGCGCACCGGTTTGCCTGGTCCCTGCACCTTCCGCCCAGGCGCGGTCCCTCATCACAGGCGGAAACGACACAGCAAGTTGCGCCCTCGGTACGGGTTGTTGCACCTTGGCTTTCGGAGCATGCGCATCCTCTACGGTGTTGTTGGCGAGGGCATGGGGCACGCGACACGGAGTCGCGTCGTGCTCGAACGCCTGCTCCAGCGGGGACACGAGGTCCGGGTCGTGGTGTCTGGCCGCGCCCACCGCTTTCTCGTTGACCAGCTCCGCCCCTACTCCAACGTTGCGATCGAGGAGATCCACGGCTTCCGTCTGAGCTACTTCGGCAACCGGCTGAACAAGAGCGATAGCTTCATCCAGGCGCTCCGCACTGCACCCGAGGATCTGCTCCAGAATCTCCGCGTCTACCGCAAGGTCGCCGAAGATGGCTTCAAGCCCGAGCTCGTGATCAGCGACTTCGAGTCGTGGGCGGGGCTGTACGGGCTGAATCACTTTCTCCCCGTGATCTGTCTCGACAATCTGCACATCATCGATCGCTGTCGTCACGATCCCGCGGTCACCGCGCCCGACAGCTTCAACAACCGACTGACCCGGCTGGCCGTGCAGATCAAGGTGCCGGGCACCTCGCACTTCCTCATCACCAGCTTCTTCTTCCCGCCGGTGGCGAAGCGTCGCACGACTCTGCTTCCCCCAATCTTGCGTCCCGCGATCGAGAAAGCGCGCCGCGAGCCTGGCGACCACGTGCTCGTCTACCAGACGTCTCCCAGCAACGATGACCTGATCCCGACGCTCAAGCGCCTGCCACACGAATTTCGGGTGTACGGCATGGGCAGGGTCGGTGTGGAGGGAAACGTCGAGCTGTGCGCGTTCTCGGAGACGGGGTTCGTGGACGACCTCAGAACGGCGCGCGCTGTCATCGCTGGTGGCGGGTTCACCCTGCTCAGCGAGGCCGTGTCGCTCCGCATCCCGACCTTCAGCGTGCCCATCGAGCAGCAGTACGAGCAGGAGCTGAACGCGCGATACCTCGCGCACCTCGGCTACGGTGGCTGGGCTCCGGCCGTCGACGTGCCGGTGCTCGAGGGGTTTCTGGCGCGGGTCGACGAGTATGCGCACAACTTGGCCGCCTACCCACGCCACGACAACGAGATGCTCTTCGCCTGCCTCGACGAGCTCTTCGAGCGATTCTCTGTGGGGGACGTGCGTCCCGACCGCCTCGATTCCCCGGCGATGGGCAAGTGGCACCAGCGTGGTGACGAGGACGTGCCCCAGTCTGCCTAGTACAGCAGTTCGCAAGTTCGTTCCGGTGTCGAACTAGTCCCCCGGTTCGGCTCTCACCCCTGGGTGACCCCCCGCAAGGTAGCGAGCTCCACACCAGTGAGCTCCAGGGATTGGGTCGGCTGTTCGCAGGTCCTTTCCGGGATTTTGCCGGTCCGGCGTCTGGGGTGAGGGGCTGGCAGTGTCGTACTCGCGCCCCGCGTGGTGGAGCAAAGCTGGGCGCCTGGGTTCGACGGACGGTGAGTCATGCGGTTAGGGTGGGCCATGGGTTTCCGACCGTTGATCGTCTTGAGTCTCGCCCTGGCCTGCACCTCCAATTCCGAGAAGCCCCGGGTCCCTGCCCGCGGGGGGGCCGGGGGCCAGCTGGCGGGGGGCGGTGCGGCGGCTGCACCAGGCGGTGGAGCCGCTGCGCAGAGCCCGCTCCTGCCGGGGGGCGCCGGAGGAAAGCGCCCGGACACGACTGGTGGGGCGGGTGGCGGTGTGCTCGCTGGGGCTGGTGGGGACGTGGGGCCCGGGGGGCGCGGCGTGGCCGGTGGCGTCGCCGGGGCTGGGGGCGCAGAACTCCCCTTTGGCGGTGCTGGGGGTCGGGCCTGGCGAGCAACGGCGGGCGCGGGTGGCGCCAGTCCCGGAGGCGCTGGTGGGGCATGCCTCGACTGTGACGCGATCCCGTGGGACTCATTCTGTGGGGATGGTGTCGTCGGCGCGCACGCGTGCGATGGCGGGACTGCGGACTGCGCCCAGCTCCAGTTTGCGGTCGGGCTCACCACGCTCTCCGGCACGGCCCGCTGTCGGGACGATTGCACGTGGGCGTTCGACGAGTGTCGGGGTTGGCCAGGGGGGGACTACTGCACGGTGGGTGGCTACGACGACAACGGCTACTGTGACGAGTGTCAGCTCTATGGGGGGGCCGTCGACCCCGACTGCGCCAAGCCAGGAGTGTGCGGACCTCCGCTCGACGGAACAGTGGGGGCTGGGGGCGACGGGGGCGAGGCGGGTGCTTCGGCGGCGTCGGATGGGTTCTGCACGGATCGCTTGGCCGGCCACCGCACGAACTGCGAGCTGGCCGGTTTCGAACGCGATCCGGACTGCGGTGTGTGTGGCGATGGCGTTGTCACCGTCAACGGCTACGTGGGGATCGAGTACTGTGAGAACACCGCGACCGGTCCCGTCTTCATCAACAATGCGGGAGATTGTGCCGACTGGGGCTACTCGGGGGGAAACCTTGCCTGCGCGAGCAACTGCACCCCCGATTTCTCGGGATGTCGGTAGAAACTTCCCGGGTCACGACGGAGAAGTGCGCGAGATCCGTACCGTGGTCCACAATCCGCGGCGGCGCGTTGCGAACTGCTGGCGGAGAGGTTCCGCTCGCCTGTTTTGGCCTCATACTCCTGCCCCATGGGAGGAGGCAGCGCGAGCCAGCGAGGGAGCACGACGCGGTCTCTCACCCGGCGCACCCTGCTCGACTGGCTGGGGTCGTCCGCGGTGCTCTCACTGACGGCATGCGGCCAGGATGAGCCCCTGCGCTGGGAAGCGAGTGGGGTGGGTGCGGGACCGACGGGAGGCAGGACTGGGGGAGGCGCTCCGGGCTATGCCCTCGGTGGCGCGTCCACCTCCCCTGGAGGAGAAGCAGGGGCGGGTGGCGGGGGAGGGCTCCCCACTGCCGGGCGCGGCGCTGCTGCGGGCGTGGACCTGGGGGGTAGCGCTGGGCGAGGAGGGGCGTCGTCCGGATCGACGATCGCCTTCGAGCCTGGCCCGGAACCGACCGCGCTGGTGGGGGACTGGCGGGAGCGAACCGTCGATCCCCAGGACCTCACCCGCATCCTTTCCAGCTGGAAGCTCACCGTGGATGGCATGGTGGAGAGCCCGGTCGTGCTGTCGCTGGCCGAGCTCTTGGCGCTGCCCCGTCGGGACCAGGTCACGGACTTTCACTGTGTGGAGGGGTGGTCCGTGCTCGATGTGCCGTGGAATGGCGTGCACTTGACCGAGCTACTGCGACTCGTCACCCCCCTCGCCGGGGCCAGCCACCTGACGTTCCACTGTTTTGGTGACGCGTACGACGAGTCCCTGCCGTGGAGCATCGCTGTCGAGCCGCGCACTCTGCTTGCCTATGGAATTGGTGGCAATACCTTGCCGGTGGCTCACGGTTTTCCGCTGCGCCTCGTCGTGCCGCGCCTATTTGGCTACAAGAACCCGAAGTACGTGCAGCGCATCGAGCTGACCGACCAGGCCGTGGCGGGCTACTGGGTACGCCGTGGCTACACGTACGAGGCGCATGTTCAGGACTACCGCTTGCGGGACGGCAAGTACTGAAGCGGTTCCCTCGGCGCTGTCGGGCTCGCCACCCGCGCGGGGTTCGAGGCTTCTATCGTAGATCGCGCAGCGCGACCTGGGCTGCGTTGAAGCCGCACATCCCGTGGACTCCACCGCCAGGGTGCGCGTAGCTCGAGCAAAGGTACAGTCCTCGCACGGGCATGCGATATCTGAAGTACGGGAACGCGGGACGCCAGATCAGCTGATGGCGCCACCCTGCCGAGCCACCCGTGGGGTTGCCGCCAAGCAAATTGGCGTTGGTGGCTTCGAGGTCGTCCGGTGTCCAGGCTCGGCGTGCGAGGATGGTTCGCCGGAAGCCGGGAGCGAGCTCCTCGATGCGCGCCTCGATTCGATCGGCGAAGGCTTCCCGAAGCTCGGTCCAAGGGCGCCCGGGGCGGGCCGGGACGTGCGTGTAGGCAAGGAGGGTGTGCTGGTCTTGCGGACCGCGACGGGGGTCGGCGAGCGACTGCTGTCCAATCACCAGGTAGATGGATTCCGGGAGCCGTCCGCTGCGCACGTCGATCGTGAACCGAGCCAGGTCGTCGACGTCCTCACCGGTGTGGACGACCGCGCTTTCGCGTGCTGCCGCGGTCGACCAGGGCACCTTGGCGGACAGCGCCCAGTCCATCTTGAAGGTGCCCCACGAGCGAGGGAAGCGCCGCATCCGTCGGAGCAGGCGCCCCGGGACGTCGCGCGGCTCCAGCAAGTCAAGGAGCAGCATGGGGGCGCTGGTATCCGCGAAGACGGCGAGACGGGCGGTCAGCTCGTCGCCGCTCGCCGTGCGCACCGCACGCGCGCGGCCTCCGCTCACCACGACCCGCGTCACGCGCTGGCCCAGATCGACGCGCCCCCCGTGGCGTTCGAGCAGCGTGACCAGCGCGTTGGTGATCGACTGAGCGCCACCGAGTGCGACGGGAAACCCGACGTTGCTCGCCACCATCCCGAGCAGGTATCCCAGTCCCGCCCCGAAGCGGTCGTCGGGACCGACGTCCGCGTGGAGGGTGAGCGCGGGCAGGACTCGGCGTGCCGCTGGCGTCTCGAAATGGCGCGCACTGAACTGCCGACCGCGGCTCAGCAGCGTTCGCGTGAGGCGTAGCGTTTCGATCGGTCCCAGTGCAGTGAGCGCGGCCAGGTTGGGGAAGGGACGGAGAAGGGCTTCCAGCACCGCTTCCTGGATCTGGCCGTGGTGGCGGGCGAGCGTCTGCCAGCGGGCAGCGTCGCGGGCCGAACCGAAGTGATGGGTGGCCGCATCCGGATTACGGGTGATACAGGCATAGCTGCCGTCGCGGGCAGGGTGGCAACTGGCGAAGCGGGCGTGGCCCCAGGCAACCCCGTAACGTTCGAGCTCGAGCTCGGCGAAGGCCGGGCTGACCGCGACCAGAGGGAAGAACCCGGCGCCAAGATCGTGAACGAATCCGGGCAGCGTCAGCTCTTCAGAGCCCAGCGCACCACCTGGACGCCGCGGATGTGCTTCCAGCACCCGCACCCGCAGGCCCTGGCGTGCCAGGGTGCAGGCGGCCACCAGCCCATTGGGGCCCGAGCCGATGACGACGACGTCGGGGTCCGTGGTCACGCGTGCCCATCGTACAAACTTTTCCCTCGACCGGGCGGGACTGCTACTTATCGAAGCGTGCTCACCTTGGGTATCGATCCCGGAACCCGCCATCTCGGCTGGGGGTTCATTCGTCGCCACGCTTCGCGGCTGCAGCACGTGGCCCACGGCGTCATCGACCTGGATGCCTCCCTGCCGCTAGCCCAGAGGCTTCACGGGATCGATGAGCGCCTCGAGGCGCTCATTTCCGAGTACCGGCCCGACGTCGGGTCGGTGGAAACGCTGTTTTTCTTCCGGGATGCCTCCGCGGCCGCCAAGCTCGGCCACGCGAGGGGCGTGGTTCTCGCGGCTCTGGCACGACATGGCGTCGAGGTAGCCGAATATGCCCCGGCTCAGGTCAAACGCACCATTGCGGGGCGCGGTCAGGCGACGAAGAATCAGGTCGCCCGGATGGTTACCGCGCTCCTGGCCTTGGAAGTGACGCCGCGCAGCGACGCCGCCGACGCTCTGGCGCTCGCCTTGACGCACCTGCGTGCCGCGCACGGGAGCGTTCCACAGGGGAAGCCTCCGCGTGGAGGGGGCCAGGCTAGACTGCGCGCCCTGATCGCCGAACGAGGTCGTCGCTCGGGGTGACCTAGGCCGGCCGGAAGGTTGTAATCGGTCCCCTCGAACCAGAGCCGAGGATGCCAGCCAGCACTGGCGCGTTAATGTGCTTGGTTCGTCAGCAACCTTTCGATAAGCCAGAAGAAAAAGCTAGGCCGACGTGCGAATGAACCGGTCCGCTCAGCCGTCTGTCAAACCGCAGTCGAAACTGTTAGCTGCAGAGCGCAGCGGCGTTATCGAGTTGGGAGCCGCCTCTGGCGGTGAGAACGAAATGAGCGAGATGAACATCAAGCGTCGACGTCTCCTGGCGTTCCTGGTTGCCGGTCTGGTCCTGATCCTGGTGCCCATCGCGCCCGCGTCGGCGCAGACGGCGAACGAGCCGGGGGCGGTGGAGATCGTGGACCGGGTGCAGGCGTTCTACGACAAGACCAGTGTCTTCAAGTCCGAATTCGAGCAGCGGTACTGGGTGAATGCCTACAACAAGGTCAAGCACAGCCGTGGGCAGGTCATCTTCAAGAAGGGCGGCAAGATGAGCTGGCGCTACACCAACAACGGCAATCGCGTCGTGTCCGACGGACAGGTCGTCAAGGTGTACGAGAAGGAAAACAATCAGATGTACGAGCAGCACCTGAAGGACAGCCAGTACCCTGCTGCACTGAGCTTCCTGGTGGGTGGTGGCAAGCTCAAGAGCGAGTTCAAGCTGCGCAAGCTCAATGCCCAGCAGCTCAAGTTCGAAGGCGGCTACGTTCTGGAGGCAGTCCCGAACAAGCCCACTCCGGCCTATCAGAAGCTTCTGCTTTACGTCGACGGCAGCACCTATCAGGTGCGCCGCGTGTTGCTGCTGGATGCTCAGGGCAACCGCAATCGCTTCACTTTCGTGAACCCCAAGGTCAACACCCGGGTTCCCGACAGCGAGTTCCAGTTCATCCCGCCCAAGGGCACGCAGGTCATCAAGCCATAGGCGATCGGACGACCCGGAACGAGCTTCCGGGTTGTCTCCCCAGTCCTCGTCCCAGGCGCCCAAACCCCCAGGCGACCACGCCGCTTCGGGGGGTGCGCCCACGACTGGCGCTCGCTCCTGCGGGGCCTCGCGTGGATGGTGATGCCAACCATTCGCACCGCCTCCCGGTCGCGTGCTATGCCCCGGGTCGACGTCGCCATGATCGAAGTCCAGCAACTGACCAAGGACTACGGCACCGTGGTTGCGGTGAAGGAGCTGTCCTTTCAGGTAGGTCAGGGAGAGGTCGTCGGGTTCCTGGGGCCGAACGGGGCAGGGAAGAGTACGACGCTGAGAGTGATCGCGGGCTTTCTCGGGCCGACTTCGGGCGTCGTACGGGTCGCTGGGCTCGATGTGCTGCGTCGTTCCCTGGCGGCGCGGCGGCAGCTCGGCTATCTGCCGGAGGCCGCGCCACTCTACCCCGAGCTGAAGGTCCGCGAGTACCTTGGGTTTCGGGCGGCGCTCAAGCAGGTTCCACGGCGCCGGCGGCGCGCCGCCGTGGCGCGGGCCATGGAACAGGCTGGGGTGGCGGATATGGGCGAGACCCTGATCGCGCACCTCTCGCGGGGCTACCGGCAGCGCGTGGGCCTCGCCGACGCCCTCGTGGCCAGTCCCCCGCTGCTGGTACTCGACGAACCTACCGCTGGCCTCGATCCCAACCAGATCCGTGAGGTACGCGCCCTCATTCGGCAGCTCGGCAAGGAACATACTGTCCTCCTGTCCACGCATATCCTGAGCGAGGTGGAGAGCACCTGCGACCGGGCAATCGTCATCGACCGGGGGCGCCTCGTCGCGGCCGGAACCATCGACGAACTGCGTGACCGGCGTTCGAATCGCGGTGCCCGGTTGGTGCTGCGCGCGACTCGAGACCGCCTGGGAGCCGTCCTCGAGCCGCTCGTCGCGGAGCAGACGATCACCGAGCTCGGGGAGGGGATGGTGAGCGTTGACGTGCGCTTCGCCGCGACCGATCCGGCGGCCGCTCTCGAGCGCTGCGTCGCGGCGCTGGTGGAGGCCAAGATCGGAGTCCGCCAGGCGACGCCGACGCTCGCCTCGCTGGAGGAGGTGTTTGCCCAGCTGACGACGGCGGATGGTGCTGCTCGCGGCACCGCGGCCGAGCCCAGCACGGAGGACGCAGGGTGAACGGCCTGGGACCGATCTATCGCCGCGAGATGCTATCGCTGTGGGTCGCGCCGCTCGCCTGGGTACTGCTCACGGTGTTTCTGGTCCTGCAGGGCTGGAGCTACTTCCTGGTCGTTCGCCACCTCGCGACCGCCCCGGAGATCGGCGTCGATACTGGTCCCGTTCAGGCGTACTTCGGCCAGTCCATCTTCCTGATCGTTTCCCTGCTCCTGCTCTGTCCAGCGCTGACGATGCGAGTGTTCGCTGAGGAGAAGCGGAGCGGGACACTGGAGTCATTGCTGACGGCGCCAGTGACGCCGGCTGACGTCGTGCTCGGGAAGTACCTCGCGGTGCTGACGACGTACGTTCTGATGTGGATGCCGACCGTGCTCTACGTCGTCATCCTGCGGGGGACGGGGAGCATCGACTGGGGTGTGGTCGCGTCGAGCTATCTCGGTGTCGTGGGAGTGGGCGCAGGCTATCTGGCCCTGGGCGTGCTGATGAGCACCCTGACGCGCAGCCAACTCGTGGCGTTCCTCCTCACCACGATGCTCCAGTTCGGGCTCTTCATCTTCGGGATTGGCGAGTACATCTTTGATCCCGGACCGCTGCTGGATGCCTGCGCACACGTTTCGGTCTTCACGCAGATGGAGGAGCTGTCCAAGGGGATCATCGACCTGCGTCGCATGGTCTTCGACGCCACCCTCGTCGTTGTTCCGCTGTTCGTCGCGACTCGGGTCGTCGAGTCCTGGAGGTGGGGGTGAAGCGGCGCTCGCTACCGGTGCTCGAGTGGTTGCTGGGCGTGCCGGCGGAGCGCTGGCTGGCCGCGCTAGGGGTGCTGGCGGCGACCGTCGTCGCGGTGTGCGTCAACGTGCTCGTGGGTCGCTTCTACACTCGCTGGGACTGGACTTCAGACGGTCTCTACACGCTCTCGCCGCCGACTCTGGAGACCCTTGCGGGGCTCGACGAGCCGGTCGAGGTAATCGTGTTTCTCGGGCGGGCAGATCCGCTGGCCACGAGTGTGCGGCACGTGCTGACCGCGTATTCGGCCCACACGCGGCAGCTTCGAGTCCGCTTCGCAGATCCCGATCGCGATCCCGCCGAGTTTCTCGCCCTGCAGAAACAGTATCGGATCCAGGCGGGGCGCGCCGATGACGGTCGCCTGGTCACCGACGCGGCGATCGTGCTGGCGCGGGGGGAGCGCAGCTGGTTCGTCACGCCCCAGGAGCTGGTTCGTATCGATCCTGCGGACGGGAGCGCTCGCCCGATGCTCGAGCAGTCGCTGACCGAGGGGCTGCGGAACGTGCTCGATCGCGAGCGTCCGCTCGTCTGCTTCACCGCCGGCCACCAGGAGATCGAGACCGAGGATGCGGGGGACGCGGGGCTGGCGGAGTTGGCGTTCCGCCTCGAGAAGAACAACTTCGAGGTGGTCACTTTCGACCTGACTTCCGCGCGCCCCGGGCACCGGCTCGACGCCTGTCGGGTGGTGGCGATCGTCGGCCCCGAGATTCCGTTTGCGACCGCCGCTGCGCAGCGGGTCGCGCGCTACCTCCGCGACGGAGGCAACGTGCTCATAGCGGCAAACCCGATCATCGACGAGGAGATGCGTCCCCTGGCGAGCGGACTCGAGCCGATCGCCGGCGTCGGCGGGATCCGACTGATGGGGGACACGGTCGTCGAGCGCGAGCCGAGCGCGAAGCTGCCCGACGGGGTCGGTGAGCGTTTCCTTGCTCAGGTGGCGCCACACGCGCTCACCCGGGGGATCTGGTCGGAGGGGCGCGCCCTGTTTCGCGTGCTGGTTACGGTCACGCAGAGCCTCGACGTGGCGGAGGGGGCCGCTCCCGCGCCGGTGCTGACCACCACCGAGAAGGCGTTCAGCGTGGGCGATGTGCGCCCGTTTCTCGTCGGAGAGCCGGTGACTCCCCGGGAGCGCGACCCGCGGGGACCCTTCGTGGTGGCGATGGCGAGTGAGCTGGAGCAGAAGTCCGACGCAGCGGTGGCGCATGGTCCGCGCCTTGTCGTCCTGGGTACCTCGAGCTTGGCCTGGAACGAGGGGTTCCGCGATCCCGGGTTGACGGGGAACCGGCTGTTCATCGAGAGCGTGTTCTCCTGGCTGGCGGCGGCTCCCGCGCTGGTCACCGTGCCGGAGAAGTCGCGCGTGGAGCTCGATCTGACCCTGACCGAGGAGAGCCTCACCAGTGTTTGGCGGTACGTCATCCTGTACATGCCGATCACCGCGCTGCTGATCGGAGTGCTCGTACTGTATCGACGCCGGGCGACGGAGCGCGCGAGCCGTCGCGGGAAGTCCCCGCTGCCTCACGAGGCAGAGGCTCGCGGGGGACGGCGTCCGGTGCGCCGGCGCGTGGCGGGGCGGGACGGTGACGGAGCACCGGCGAAACGTGCGGAGGACGAGTCGTGAGGGCCGTGCTCTGGCGGCGTGGGTTCGACGTGGCGTTGGTCGCCGCGGCCTTGCTGTTGGTGGGGCTGGTGATCGCGACCTCGCGCAGCGTCACGACCGGGGAGGCTGCGGCGCGCGAGCGTCATGTGCTCGCCGCGTTCCGCGAAGACGAGTTGACCCGGATCGTGATCGAGCGGGGCAAGGAACGCGTCGTCCTCGAACGCGAAGTGTCGCCTCCGCCGTCCTCGCCTGCCAGTGCTGGTGACGAGTCAGCGGCGAGCGAGCCGGTACTCTGGCACATCGTGGAACCGCGCCGGGAACCGGCGGGACCGTTCGAGGTGGATGCCTTCCTCACGGCACTCGATCAGGCGACAGTGGTGCGTCGGATCGCCCCCGATCAGGTCGACCGCGACGCCATGGGACTCGATCAGCCGCGGTCCGTGGTGACCGTGGTGATGGGCCCGATTCACTATCGACTCGTCATTGGCGCCGACGCGGTCACTCCCGATGGCGCCGCTTATGTTGACGTGAGTGGGGAAGGGGTGCGCCGTCCGGGCGTGGTCGTCGTCCGGAAGGAGACCGTCGAGCAGATTGCCGTCGGTGTCGACGACCTGCGGGAAGCCAAGCTCGTTCCCTACCTGTCCGACGCTCTGCGCACCATCGAGCTGGACGGACTCGGGGGGCGACGTCAGTTGCGCCGCGTCGGCGCGCGCTGGCAGTTCGCCGGCATGCTGCACGAGCGTCGGGTCGATCGGCGGCTGCTCTCATCGCTCTTCGTGCAGCTGGTTGGTCTGAGCGCGGAACAGCCGATCGCCACCCCGACCGCGCGGCGTCTGCTCGACGCGGCGTCGGATCGGGTGCAGCTGACCCTGCGCCCCTCCGATGACCGTCCTGTGGCCGTGCTCGTGGTGGGTGGACAGTGTCCGCGCGACCCGACGCAGGTGGTGGCGTTGCGTCGTGAGCCCGATCCTCTCGCGGGTTGCGCTCCACGCGACCTCTGGCGCCTGCTCGGTACTCCCCCGGAGCAGATGCTCGCCCGGCGTCTGTTCTCGATCGACACTGACGAGGTGGAGTTGCTCCAGATCAAAGGACCCGAGCGGCGCCTCGAACTGGTGCGGCGGGAGTCGGGGTTCCTGTTGCGTGAACCGCAGGCGGCGGAGGTCGAGCTGGAGACGGGCAATCGTCGTCTGGCGACGATCGTCGAGGCCCGTGGCGAACTCCTGGACTCGGCGGACCGCGTGGCGCTGGGGCTTGAGCCCGCGCGCACCACCGTGCGCCTGACGACCAGCGGCGCGGACGAGAGCGAGGTGATCGAGGAACGGATCGTGGTCGGGGAGCCCGACGCGGAGGGGGCAGTGGCCGTGCTCAGGCGCACGGACGGTGCGGTGCTCCGGGTCGACCGAACGGTGGCGCGGGCGCTGACTCCCGACGCGACGCTGATCCGCCCGCGAACGCTCTTCGACCACGATGTCAAGTCGCTCCGCCGCATCACGGTGTCGGGCTCCACGACCCAGGAGCTGGTCCAGGCTGCCGACGGCAGCTTGCGGCTCGTCCGTCCCCCCGGGTTCTCTGTCGACGCTTCCCTGGCGCGGGACCTGCTGGCGACGCTCGCGCGGCTCGAGGCGAATCGCTGGGAGGCGGATGTCGACGATGGCAGCTTCGGTCTCGAGGCGCCGGAGGTCGAGATCGAAATGGTGGTGGAGGGGGAGGCGAGCGAGTCGATCGCCCATCGCCTTGCCGTCGGCGCCGCCACGACGGGGGGATTCTTTGCGTCACTCGCCGAGCAGCCCGGGGTGTTCGTGCTCGGGCGCCGCGATCGAGCGATCTTCGAGCGGCTGCTCATCGACCGCTCCGTGTTTCGAATCGACCTCGAGCACGTGACGCGGCTCCGCTTCCGGACGGCGCGGGCCGACGTTGAACTCGGTCGAGTGGGGGGCAGCTTCGAGTACCGTTCCGGGGAGCCTCGAGTCGCTGCCGGCACGGTGGCGCGTCTCGTTGCGGCGCTTGGCGAGCTGCATCCGGAGGTGGCGCTGCACGTCGGGGCAGCCGGCGGTGAGGAAGGCTTCGGCGATCCGGTCCTGGTCGTTTCGGTCGCCGGGGATGCCGGATACGAGGGGCCCGACGAGCTGCGTTTCGGGGCCGGCGACTCTTGGCAGGGCACTAGCGTCCACTACGCGCGGGTGGCTGGGGTGGACGCTACCTACGTGATGGCACGTAGTCTGGTCCATTCCATCACCGACTCCCTCTGAGGTGGTGATGGTCCGGCCGGCCTTTGAGTCAGGGGGCGCTGGAGTGCGGGAAACCTCCCGGTCGCTCGTGCTTTCAGCACCGGGACTTGCGCTCCAGCGCTTTGTCTGCCCAGCATCGACTCGACATGGGACACGGCGCTAGGGTTGCCGCCATCGTTGCGGTTTTCGGAGCCCTGTTGGGGCTGTTGTTCGCCAGCTACTCCACGGTCGACTACGCCGCCCACCTGGACCGGCAGCTGCACGATGTTCACTGCAGCGTGATCCCGGGGGCCCCGCCCGAGAAGGAAGCAGAGGGCTGTCGAGCAGCGCTCTACAGTCCCTACTCCGCGGTCCTGAAGGAGCAGCTCTGGGGAGGGCTTCCAATCAGCCTCTTCGCGCAGGGGGCCTTCTGCTTCTTCGCCGGGTTCGGATTGTTCCTGGCCGTTGCCGGGACGCGCTCTTCCAAGGCTGCCGCGTGGTTCTTCGCTGCCGTCAGCGTCACTCCCCTGTTCGTTTCGATCGCGATGCTCGTCATTTCCCTGACCCAGCTCAACACGGTCTGCAAGACCTGCGTGGGTATCTACCTCTCGTCGGCGCTGGTGGGGATTGGGGGGCTGCTGGGTCTGCTAGGACTGAGGCAGCGGCCGCGAGGATCGGCGCTGCTGTCCTTGGCATGGCTCGCGGTGCTTGGCGTCTTCACGTTGCTACCGACCGCCGTCTATGCGTCCACGGCGCCGGATCACAGCCCCTACCTCGAGCAGTGTGGACAGCTGGGCGACGCCCGGCCGCCGGCCGGAGTGCTGGTGTCGATCCGCGGCCGGAAGGCGAAGCGGCAGGCGGTATTCTTCGAGGATCCTCTGTGCTCGACGTGCAAGGCTGTGCACATGCGGCTGGCCAGTGACGGGGTGCTCGACCGCATTGACGTGACGCTCGTGATGATGCCGCTCGACAATCGCTGCAATTGGATGCTGGACCAGCCCATGCATCCCGGGGCCTGCACCGTGTCGAAGGCCGTGCTTTGTGCCGGGGATCGGGCGCGACAGGTCCTCGAGTGGGCCTACGAGGAGCAGGACTACCTGACGCGGGCGGGCAAGAAGGACCTGGATCTCGGTCGTCAGGACGAGCCCGTGATGAAGGAGGTCATCAAGGAACGCTGGGGTCCCGACGTGGTGGCCTGCATCGACGATCCCGCGACCGAGCGCCGGCTGAACCAGCATCTACAGTTCGCCGTCGATCACAGCGTTCCTGTGTCCACTCCACAGATCTACCTAGGTGACCGACGACTGTGTGACGAGGATACGGACCTCGGGTTGCGTTTCACCCTCTCCAAGATCGCGCCGGAGGTGTTGCCGTGAACCACCAGCCGCCCGGTCCCACCGTCCCCATGGAAGTGCCGGCTCGGAACGGCGCTCGATACGACGAAGAGGAACGCAAGCCCAGCGCGGTCCTCCCGGGGCTGGTTGGGGCGATGGCGATGACGGTCCTGCTTCTCGTCATGATGGCGTTGGTCTACGCGAAGGTCACCGCCGCCACGATGCGGTTGAAGAACCCGAAGGCCGTTGCCGAGAAGCCGCAGGTGGCGATTGCCGACCACTCGGAGGTGGAGTACTGCACGCCGCAGTTCAAGCAGGTGCTGCAACGAGTGCTGCACTCCTGTGGTTTGAGCGATGCCACCGGGCGGCGCGGATGCAAGCCGACTGACGTCAAGACCTTCGCGAACATCACGGACGCTGACTTCAACGCGCTCTTCACTCCACTCAAGGAGCGCGGCGCGGTGATCCGGTTCGATACCGGCAAGCATGAGCTCGACGAGGGGGCAAAGAAGCTACTTACGGAGCGCTGGGTCGATCGGCAGGGCGCGCGCTACTTCTTCGTCGTCGCCCGCGCTTCCAAGGTGGGCTCCTCGGCGAAGAACCGTCAGCTCTCCCACGAACGAGCGAACTCCGTCATGTTCCATCTCAAGGAGCTATCCCCTGGCGATGCGGACCTCGACAAGAAGGTCGGAATGTTGTGGCTCGGTGAGGAATATGCTCAGTTCTCCGAAGACTACTGCCAGTGGACGAACTCGAAGCCGGACCAGAAATGCTCGGAGCAAGCCATCAACCAGTCCGCGTTCATCTCCTGGGTCGACTGCCGTCTCTGAACGGTTCTCTGGCGGTGGCCGTCTGTCTCGGAGCTGGCGCGGGGCTGATCAGCTGCAATGACAAGAAGGAGGCTCCGCCTGCACCGCGGGAGCGCATCGCGGCGGTGGTGGGCAGTCCACGAGCCTCGGCTAGCGCTCGACCCGTCGCGACCGATCCTCGTCCGGCGAGTCAGCCGCGGGTGCTGTGTCGAGGCCAGCTGGGGCCGCCGCAGGACTTGCCGGATCCCGAGGTGGAGCGCGCGACCGTGGCGGGCGCCTCGCCGCCTGGCGAGAAGCTTGCCGTGCCTGGCAAGTGGACCTGGGTCAATTTCTGGGCGGCATGGTGTGTGCCCTGCAAGGAAGAGATCCCGCGACTGGTCGGCTGGGAGCGGAAGCTGAACGAGGACCAGATCCCCTTCGCGCTGACGTTCGTCTCCCTGGATGACGACCGGCGGCAGCTGCAGCAGTTCCTCGACGCCCAGCCCGAGGATGGTTTGCGTTCCACCCACTGGCTGCAGGACCCGGACGACCGCGAGAAGTGGCTCGAGAAGATCGGTGTCGGCGCCGATCCCGCGCTGCCAGCGCACCTCATTCTGGATCGGCAGGGCAAACTGCGTTGCATCGTCCAGGGTGCGGTCGAAGACCGGGACTTCGACCAGGTCAAGAAGCTTCTCAAGTAGGGCTGGGGGCCGCTGCGCGGCCTCGTCTCGTGGGAGCTGCAGCGCGCAGGCTCGCGACCGGGAGAAGGCTGCGGTGCTGGGTGGAATGGGCGGAGGTGCGGACTTCCGCAACCCATCGGCAGCTCGGCAGCGATCCCCGGCGGCGAATCGTGTTGCCGCGGCCGCGTGATTCAGTTCGGCAGCGAGCGCTTCTTGCGCCAGATCCGATCCCAGTTGTCGCGATAGCGGTCGGTGGCCACCTGCGCGGGCCCCTTCGTCTGCTCGCTCGCGGCTGCGGGTCGCGGACTGGCGTGGGGGGCAGGCAGCTCCACCTCCACATCGCAGACGAGCGGCAGCTCACGGCGCGGGTGCAGGCGCACCAGCTCACCCTGGATCGGCTGCCCCTCTCGCAGAGGTCGGACAGCGCCCACCTCAAGCTGGCGGTCCCGGTACCGCAGTACCTTCAGCCCCTGGCCGCTGGGCTCGACGCCATGAACGAAGACCACGTCGGGCGAACCCTCGGTGATCGCTTCGTCCGGTGCGGAGCCGTCCGCATTCGGTGCCGTCGATGGTCGTTCCTTCACCCATCCACCCTATCACGGGCGGTGTCCGGCGGCATGCGATCCGCTACATCCCGATCGCGGCCTTGAAGACCCAACCCTCGCTGCCCTTGGCATCCCATCGAACCTTGTACCAGTCGCCTTTCTTCCCGAGCACCTTCACTCGTGCTCCCGAGGCGAGACGCGCGACCTCGTCGCTGTCTTTCGCGGGGCCGGAGCGAACGCGAGCGGCGACCCAGGCCACAGTCGCCATGCCGCTGGCCGGAGTGACATCGTCGTCCTCCGTGGCGTCGCGCGCCTCGCTGTCCGACACTGCTTCGTGGGGCGGCACGATCTCGACCAGGAAGAACACCGTGTAGTCGCGGTGATTGTGCGGCACCTTCTTGAAGGAGGTGGCGGCGAGCTCCTTCTTGGCACATTCGATCAGCGCCTTGCTCACGTCGTCCGACACACTCGTGCTCTGGCCCCGCAAGAATCTCGTGATCTGGTCGGCTTCGAGATCTACCTTTATGCCCAGCGAGAGCGTGCCCTGGACATCCCTGGCGGCGGGGCAGCCCTGGATGGCCTCGATCCGTGGGACGACCAGTTCGGCGATGGGGATGGGGTCGCAGGCCGATACGGTTCGCCCCTCCTGGTCGCGGCAGCTCGTGAAGGTCGGCTTGCCCACCTTCACGCGCTTCAGGTTTTCGACCGGCTTGCTCTTCTGGGCGGATGGAGTCGCGGGCTTGGCCTTCGACGCCGGGGGGGCCTGGGCCGGCTTCTCGCCCTCGTCGGCCTTTTCGGCGACCGGTGTCAGCTCATCCCGGGGGGGGCGTGGCACGAGAGTCACGCCGGCCAGCCATGGCCACGCAATGCCTAGCAGAAAGCCCGTTGCTGCGATCAGTCCAACCCGACCCAAGTGCGGACGGTCTGCTCCCGCGAGGGGAACCTGGAGCTTCAAGGACTTGGCTCTGGCCACGGCTAAAATCCCGACCCGCGATGGGCGCCCACGGATACCACGAGGCGAGATAGGCGCAAGTCACCCCGCTGGGGCAAGAATGTTGCGGCAGCGCACTGCTTGGGGCGTTGTCGAGGGGGTTGAGAGGGGACTCGCCGTGCTTCGTGGTTCATGTCGGATGTTCGGTTTGATCGAGCTCCCAGCCGTCGAAGTCGAGGATCGGTGGGCCGCTCTGGAACCTTCCGTCTCGGAGCTCCACGGTGGCTGCGGCGCAGAGCGGATCGTGCGTGAAGAACACGACCAGCGTTTCCCGATCGTGGGCAAGGTACAGCTGCTCCTTCTCATCGACGACCTGCTCGGCGTGACGGTCGTAGCCCATCGTGATCGGCAGATGGACCCACGCGCGCCCAGGAATGAGGTCAGCACCAAAGAAGAGCCGGGCCCTGGCACCCATCACGGTGGCATGGAGCATGCCCGGGGTGTGCCCCTCGGTGATGCGGAACTGATACCGCTCTCCGAGCAGCCGGGTCGCCGCAGAGGGGTCATCGACGATCACCAGGCGACCCGACTTCTCCAGAAGCTTCGGCAGCGCATCGATGAAGGACGCTCGATCCCGCGTGTGCGGCCGGCGGGCCCGATCCCACGCAGCTCGGCTCACCAGGAATCGCGCTTTTGGGAACAAGAGTCGCGGCTCGCGATCGTCTTCGTGCGGCGCCAGCAAGCCGCCGGCGTGGTCGAAATGCAGGTGGCTCAGCACCACCCAATCGATGTCGCTGTCGGCCAGATTGCGTGCGGCGAGGGAGCCGAGCAGCTCGTGCTGGCCGCTCTCGACGCCGTAGCGTTCTCGGAGCGAGGGGCTGAAGAAGGCCCCCACGCCGGTTTCCAGGAGGACTCGGTGAGCGCCGTCCTCGACGAGCAGCGAGCGATTGGCGAGACCGACGTGCCCCGAGGCATCTTCCTCGATCCAGCGTCGATAGAGCGTCCGCGGAACGTGTCCAAACAGCGTTCCCGCGTCGAGTCGCATGGAATTTCCCCTCATCGACGAGACCCGCATGGTGCCTCAAGCTGCCACCGTCTCAGATCGCGTCAAGCGGTGGCGATTTCCGTGCAGATTGGAAGCGGCATCATGTTTGCAGCGACGCTATAATTGAGATTTAATACAGCCCCCTTCGGCCGGCCGTCGCCGTCCGTGGAGTATCAGTATGGGCGACAAGGATGCGGATCTCAGCGTCTTCGACGACCTCGTCGGAGCAAAGAACGACGAGGCCGACGACGACGTCGACGACGAAGAAGTCGATGACGAGTTCGACGACGATGATGACGACCAGACCCAAGTAGTCGAGGGGCTCGGCTTCGACGACGAGTCGCCTCCTCCCCAGCCGCTGCCGACTGGTGGTGGTCGCCCGCGCACGCTTCTTGGAGTCGGACCCCTGCCGCCTCCTCCCCCGCCTGGTTCGGGGACGAGCAAGGCACCGCCACCTCCCCCCGGGATGAGTAAGCCGCCGCCACCTCCCCCCGGGATGAGTAAGCCGCCGCCACCTCCCCCCGGGATGAGCAAGGCGCCGCCACCTCCCCCCGGGATGAGCAAGGCGCCGCCGCCGCCTCCACCGGGGACGAGCAAGCCGCCCCCTCCGCCGCCGGGACCGAAGTCGCTGCCCCCGCCGCCGCCGGGCACCTCATCGCCGTTGCGGACGCCGTCGGGGCTGAAGGCGCCGCCGCCCCCGCCTCCAGGCACTTCCTCACCGCCGCTGCGGACGCCGTCGGGGCTGAAGGCGCCGCCGCCTCCTCCCGGCACGTCTCCGTCGGGAGGGCTGGGGTCAGCCTTACCGGTGCCGACGCCATCGAAGGCGCCGTTCGCTCCCGGGTCATCACTCAAGCCGGGCGCTCCACCGGCGCCACCGAAGCCGAGCATTCCGCCCCCGCCTCCGGGATCGAAGGTTCCGCGTGGCGGAGGGGCGCTGCCGACTGCTCCTGGCCTCGGTCCGCCCCCTTCCCGGGCCACCGCTGGACGGCTGCCGCCTCCACCTCCCCCCAGCAACGATCCCTCCGATATCGACTGGGACGACGACGACGAGGTCACCACGCTCTTCAACAAGGAAGAGCACGGGCCCTCGATGGATGACCTGTCCGCTCAAAGCGCTCCCCCAGAGCCACCCAGGCCGAAGCCCATTGTCAGTCGCCCTGTTCCGCCTCCTCCGGCGCCCGCCCCGGTGTCGCTGCGCCCGCCAGTCGCGGCGCAGCGAACGACCCCGATGTGGATCGTGGTGGCGGGCTTGGCCGCCCTGGTCGCTGCCGTTGGTGTGTTTCTCTTCTTCTCGAAGTCCACGGGTGAGGTGGTCGTCAACGTGGCCGGCCCGGGTGGCATTGCGGTCGACCAGCTCTCGGTCATGGTCAACGGTGAAGAGCGCTGTAGCTACTCGCCGTGCCCGATTCCAAAGTTGGCAAAGGGCACCTACACCATCAGCGTGACCGCGCCGGGCTATGTGAAGCCGGCGGGCAAGGCCGTGAAGATCAACGGTGGCGACGCCCAGATCGTCGAGTTCGAGCTACGTCCCGCGGCTGGTGGGGCCGCCGCCCAGCGGCCTCGTGACAGCGGTCCGAGCACCGGCACTGGGGTGCAGATCGGCAAGCTCCCCAAGGGGATGCACGTCTTCGTTGACGGCAAGGATCGCGGCGCACCGCCGCTGACGATCGATGATCTGCAGCCGGGCGAGCATTCGATCAAGATCGCTGGCAACGACCGCTACAAGACGTGGGTCGAAACGGTCGACCTTGGTGCAGGCACGATCAAGGAGCTGGAGCCCGACCCCGTCCTCCTCAAGGGTGTGCTCGAGGTGAAGGCTGGTGCTTTCGCTGACGGGGCCGACATCACGCTTGAATGCGGTCGCGATCGCCGTGTCATCGAGCCACCCACGAAGGTGGAGATCGAGGTCGACAAGCGGTGCGAAGTGAAGGCACGGCGCTCTGGGTATCTGCCGTTTGACGAGAAGGTGGAGTTCAGCGCGGACGAGCCCGAACTCGTTGTGAAGGTCGAGCTTCGGGTTGCGGCGAGTGGTGGGGGGCGACCCCCACCCCCGAGAGTTACGCCTCCCGCGTCAGGCACTGGAACAATCAGTATCAACTCCATCCCTGTGTCAGCTGCGCTCGTGGACGGGCGACCGGTGGGACAGACGCCGAAGCGGGTGAGCGTGTCTGCAGGTCGTCACTCCGTCATCTTCGTTCACCCGTCGCGAGGGCGGAAAGCCGTCTCCGTGGTGGTACAACCGGGCCAGAACGCGGTCGCTGCCGTTCGCTTCTAGAACACCAATCAGCTTGCCCCGCGGCGGAAGACACCTGTCTCCGGGCGCCTAGCAATGGCGATGCGTCGGGAGCCCAGGTGCTTCCCTCCTCGTGAGCTGTCCGGACCCAGACGTCTGGACAGGTCTTCGGGCTGGGACCAGTCCCACGACCGGTGGTGGCCGGAGCAGGACACGCGGCCGGAGCGTTGGCGCATGGCTGCACCGCGCGCGTGGTCCGGTCGGGCATTGGTTTCCGGGTCAACGGCGACGGTGTTCGCAACCGAGTTGACGGTGAGGACCAAGTCAGCTGAAATAAAAGGTGGTGCGGACCGCCGGAGAGCATACTCAGTTGACTGATCGGGGCGGACCCTGGAAGGTTTTGGCCCGCCTGGGCGAGGGTACGACCAGTCATGTATGGCGCGCCGAGGATGCGGCTGGGCGTCCCGTCGCGTTGAAAGTGGCTCGCGACGCCACACGGGCGGCGGTGCTGGCCGACGAAGCGGAACGCCTTCTCTTCGTGGGTTCTCCCCACGTCGCCGGTATTGTCGACGCGGGACGACTGGTTTCCGCTTTGCACACGCCCAACGAGTGCCTTCGGGCTGGCTCCCCTTTCGTGGCTCTGGAGTGGATCCCCGGAGAGGTCGTTGACCCCAAGCTCTGTCCTGCGACTGAACGCGTGCAGCGGGCACTGGAGGTGGCCCGCGATGTGGCGGCGGCGCTGGGTGATCTGCACACGGCGGGCTCGGCGCACGGAGACGTGAAGCCGGCCAACGTCATCCACGATCGCGGAACGGGTCACGCTGTGCTGGTCGACTTGGGGCTGGGGGGCGACGTGGATGCGCCACAGGCGCGCGGAGGGACGCCTCGGTACCTTGCCCCCGAGGTATTTCGAATGGGGGCCCAGGGAGACGCGGGATCGCGCGACATCTGGGCGCTGGGTGTCACTGTGGCCGAGCTCGCGAGCGCCGACCTTGCGGCTGCCGCCGAACCCTGGGCCCAGCTCGACCGGGTGCAGCTGCCGGAGCCGCTGCGCGGCCTGGTCGAAGCGATGTTGACGCGCGAGCCGAGGGCTCGTCCACTGGCGGGGTGGATCGAGCGTCGGGCGCGCGAAGGGCTCGGTGAGGAGGCCACTGCAGCCTCGAACCCGGAGTCGCGCACCGAGCTCCTTCGTCGCAGCTATCTGGCGCTGCGTCGAGGGGAGGTGCTGGCTGCGGCGCGGGCCGCGCAGTCCACCATCGAGGTGGCTGGCATACCGGGCGAGTGGATGCGTGACGCTGTGCGGGTGGCCCGAGCCGTGGCCCGGCTCCGGGGGGCACCATCCTCCGACCGGGTCGTTCTTCGGGATCTGGATGAGCTGGGTCGTGCGCGCTGGATCGTCCGGGTCGTGGGTCCCTCGGCGGCAACTTGGTCCGTGCAGTTCGCGACGGACGGCGAACTGGCCGATCGTTTGCTCGAGCTAGCGCAGTGTGGTCCCCTCGCAACGGTGACCGCGTCGGCGCTCGCTGGCGCGTCCGTGCCAACGGTTGCACCCGGGGGGGCCATCGAGCTCGCCCTTGCGTTGGGATCGGGAGCCGCGTCGGCGCTCGACCTCGAGGCGGCCGAGAGACTCGTCTTCCAGTCAGATGGCGACACCGTGTCGGCGCTGGGGGTTGCGCTCGGGCGGGCCTTGCGTCGGCGCGGCGAGCTAGGCCGCGCGTTGGCCGTGCTCCGTCGCGTGGCGACGGCGGAGGCGGCGGTCGAGGCCGCCGAAACGGCGCGCCGGGCGCGCGATCCCGAGGCGGCTCGCGGTTGGCTGGACAGCGTGACGGGTGCCATCCCGGCGACGGTCGCGGCGCGGCGTGACGCGGTCGCGGCGCGACTTCGACTCGACGCGGGCGATCCTCGGGCCGCCCTTCGCGATCTCGATTCGGCCCCGGTCACCGCCGCGTCGCTCGAGGTGCAGTCGCTGGCCCACATGATGCTGGGCGATCGGGCCGCGGCACAGCTCGCCCTGGACCGCGCGCACGGACTGGCTCGCGATGATGAAGAGCACAGCCGTCTGGCGGGGGTTGCTGCCGCACTTGCCCACGCCCGCGGGGAGATGGGCGGAGCACTCCAGGCGTTCCGGCAGGCGACTGCCCACGCCGTCCGGGCTGGCGCGGTGCTCGAGGAGGCCACCTACCTGACTGGAGTCGCGGCGGCGGCGGCCGTGGTCGGCGAGATCGGGGAGGCCTTGGCAGCGGCGCGCCGCTCGACGCTGCTCTTCGAGCATCTGGGCCGGGGGCGCGAAGCGGCTCGCGCCACGCTCACTCGCGCGGCCACCTTCGCGCAGGTCGGCGCGGTCAACGAGGCGCGGGAAGCGGCGCTGGATGCCATCGCAAGAGCGCGTGCCTCGCAGGACCGTGTCTGTCAGGCGTATGCGCATCTTGCGTTGGCGGACGTCTTGCCCAGCTCCGATCGGGATGGGCTCGAACACGCGCAGCGCGCCCAGGCGCTCGTCGCTGATGCCACCGCGGATGACCAACTTCGAGTTGCCGTGCGCCTGTTGCGCCGCGGCGAGCTCGTGGACCGTGCCCACTGGGACCAGGTGGCCAGTGGCCTGGACCGGGCGCTCGATGCGCGCCTCGAGTGGTGGCACGCGCGCGCGGTGGACGAGGCGAGGGCGCCGAGCGAGCGGTCGGTGGACGTGGTGACGCAGCTTCAGGCTGCAGCCACCGACCGCGCGCCCGCTGCCGTCCGGGGGCCGGCCCTGGCGTCCGGGGCAGAACTGGCCGCAGCAATCGGAGACGGTGATGGGGCGCGTCGTTTCGCCAGCGCTGCCGCGCAGGCCGCTCGCGAGGTGCTGGCGGGCACGCCCGCGGAGCTGCGCGGCAGGCTTTCCGGATTGCCGTGGGTTGCCGGGTTGCAGTCCCCTCGCGAGTCGCTTCTGACGCCGGAGCAGCTCACGGATGTGGAGACGCTGGTCCGCGCGCTGGGGCGCCGCGATCGCCTCCGCCCACTGCTCGACCAAGTACTGGATGCCCTGGTGCTCTGGACCGGAGTCGAGCGCGGGCTTCTGTTGCTGCGCGCTCCTGGCGGGCGCCTCGTACCGCGTGCGGGACGCAACCTGGCGCGCAGCGATCTGGTCGGGGCGCAGCTGGCGCTGAGTCACTCCCTGGCGGAGCGCGCCGTGGAGGAGCGGGCGCCTGTGGTTGCGGTCGATGCGGCAGGCGAGCTGCCCGAGGTGCACGCGAGTGTTCACGCGCTCCAGCTTCGCAGCGTGCTAGCGGTGCCTCTCGTCTCTCGCGGCGAGGTGCTGGGGGTGGTCTATCTCGATGACCGTGTGCGCCGCGGGGCGTTTGGCACTCGCGAGCTGTCCTGGGTGCGTCTGGTCGCCACCTTGGCGGCCGTTGCCATCGCCGACGCTCGGGACCAACTACTTTTGCGCCGCGCGGCGCGTCGCGCACGGCGCGCCGAACAGCGGCTGGCCCAGGAGCTGGCGCGGCGCGAAGCCGAGCTGGACGTGGCCGAACGCGAGCTGGCGCGGACGCGCGACGCGCGTGATACACGATTCCCATACGACGATATCGTCGGGCAGAGCGAGTCGCTGCGGGCGATGTTGCGCTTGGTCGATCGCGTCACTCTGGCGGACATTCCCGTACTCGTGATCGGCGAATCGGGAAGTGGCAAGGAATTGGTCGCGCGGGCGATTCACCGCAACGGGGCGCGATCCCGGCAGCCCTTCGTCACCGAGAACTGCGCTGCTATCCCCGAACCGCTACTGGAAAGCGCGCTGTTTGGCCACGTCCGAGGGGCTTTCACGGGTGCCAACCGCCCGCGGGCTGGGCTGTTCGAGGTGGCTCACGGGGGCACGCTCTTTCTCGACGAAATTGGGGAAATGAGCCTCGCCATGCAGACCAAGCTGCTGCGCACCCTGGAAGACGGTGAAGTCCGGCCTGTCGGTTCGGAGCGAGGACGACGGGTCGACGTTCGCGTGATCGGGGCCACTCATCGCAACCTGGAGCAGCTCGTGGAACTGGGGAAGTTCCGTGAGGATCTGTACTATCGGCTCAACGTGATTGCGATTCGCGTGCCCAGTCTGCGCGAGCGCCCCGAGGATATCGAGGTGCTGGTGCGTCACTTCGTCGGCATCTACGGCGAAGGACGCGCTGTCCGTGTCACGGCCCAGGCGCAGACCGCGCTGCGCAGCTTTGCGTGGCCTGGCAACGTTAGACAGCTGCAGAACGAGATCCGTCGCGCCCTGGTGCTCGCGGATGCGACGATCGACGTCGAGCACCTCTCTCCGACCGTGGTGGGCGGTGCCGGGGAAGAGGCACTGGCGAGCTGCGGCCTCCACCTGCGACGGCGCGTGGATGCGCTGGAGATCCAGCTGGTTCGTGAGGCGCTCGATCGAACTGGTGGCAACCAGACCCGCGCTGCGGAGCTGCTGGGATTGTCGCGCTATGGTCTGCAGAAGATGATGAAGCGACTGGAGATTGCTCCCGCCGGTCGTGCTCGGGCGGAGGCCTCGTCGTGAGGTCGCGGGATCTCCCGCGACCAGTCCTGAAGTGGGCTGGTGGCAAGTCGCAGCTCCTCGACGCGATCACCTCGCGCCTGCCTGAACGCATTGATACCTACTACGAGCCCTTCGTGGGGGGAGGCGCCGTGTTCTTCCGACTCGCCCAGCAGGGGAGGTTCGCCAGGGCGGTGCTCGCCGACCGCAATCCGGAGCTCATCGAGGTGTATCGGGCGGTCCAAGAGAACGTCGAGGGCGTGATCGATCGCCTCGCACAGCACGCCAGGGCTCACGATTCCGACTACTACTACCGGGTGCGCGAGGCCAAGCCGCGGGGGCTCGCGCAGCGCGCCGCCCGACTCATCTACCTCAACAAGACCGGATACAACGGTCTGTACCGTGTGAATCGCTCCGGCAAGTTCAACGTGCCTTGCGGCCGCTACGCCAACCCGCGGATCCTCGACGAGGAGAACCTGCGGGCCGTTGCAGAGGCGCTCCGCAACGTGGCCCTGGAGGTTGCCGACTTCGAGGAGGTTTGCGCGCGAGCCGTGCCGGGTGACGCGGTCTATCTCGACCCGCCGTACCTGCCGGTGTCGCCGACCTCGAACTTCACCGCCTATGACCGCCATCCGTTCGGTCTGGTAGAGCACGAGCGCCTGGCGGCGACCTTTGCCCGGATGGCGGAAGGGGGGATTCGAGCGGTCCTCTCCAACTCGTCGACCCCCGCCACCCGCGACCTCTATCGGGAGTTCCGCTTTGATGAGGTGCCCGTCAGCCGGCCGATCAACAGTCGCGCTTCGGCGCGGGGACCGATCGACGAGATCCTCGTCGTCAACGATCGCCGCAAGCCCTACCGTGCGCGCCGGCCGCAGCTTTGACCCGGGGGCTCGCCCTACTCCAAGGGAAGGGGGGCGCCGCTGGCAATCCAGCGGTCCAGGAGCCGCAGGTCGTCCAGCGACAGCGGGCGGCCGGGATCGAGTGGCATCGGATCGCCGCGGACGAACCATGCACGAAGTTCGTCGGCCGCTTCGCGCGGAAATCGTACGCAGCCCTGGAGCGCTACCTGGTAGCTCGTCTCGCAGGTGCTGCGATAGGCGCGCGGGTCGATCAAGGTCTTGTAGAGCAGGTAGCTATTGCTCGGTCGACCGCGATCGATCACCGGCATCTGGAGACCGAACCGGCTCGTCTCTTCCCAGGCCTCCGCGGCGCTGAGCTCACTGTCCGTCTCATGGGCCACCTCGTTGATGGCGGTGGCTTCGATACCCGGGGGGTGGCTCAGGTCGAGCCCCATGCTGGCTTGGGGGCCTCGATGGCAGTTGGTGCTGGCACAGCTACCGCGGTCGAGCACGTCGCGGATCTCCGGCCAGGTTGGTGTCGGGGGCGGCGCGGGCCGCGGCTCGAACGTGCGTCGCGTGCGGAAGGTGAACTCGAGCGGAACTGGCCCGTCTGCGTCGAGGGGAGCGCCGTCGAAGGCTGCGAACCCCCAGCCATCCGCGTGTTCGTTCGCGCGCAGAAGCTTCACCGTGTAGCGCGTACCAGGTTGCCAAGTTCCTCCGCCGCCCAGGCTGAGGACAACCACTCGCTCGATGACGTCGTAGCGGGGTTGCAGGAAGACGCCAGCGTTGCCGCTCGAGACGACCACCGACTGGCGCACCACCGTGCTGGGGAGCAGGAAGCGATCGAAGCGCAGCTCCAGGTCCGCGTAGAGCGGAACTCCGCAGTCGGCCGGCGAGTCAGGGGTGCACGATAGACCGGCACCGTCCTCGGGATAGGTGGCCACCAGCCTCAGAGGAGCGCCCTGCCCAGCACGCTGATCTGGGGTTCCAAGATCACAGCCCATCAGAACGGCACTGGCCGCCGCCAACGCCAGCGCCCAGCCGAAGCCGATGTGGACCGGGTGCCTGCCCGGCCTCAGGAATCCGAGTAGAGATTCAGCTGCTCGCGCAGCAGGTCCTCGCTGACACCGGTGCGGATGTGTTCCTTCAAGCAGTCCGCGAGCGTGATGAGCAGGTCGTCCACGCCCTTTTCCTCGATGATCTTGGACAGCAGCAAGCGTGCTTCTCGGCTGTCGTCCTCGCGCAGGAATTCCCGGACCTTCTCCACCGTGATGTCGCCCTGGAAATCCAGGTACATGTTCGAAAGAAGATAGCGGGCGAGCTCCTTCACCAAGGGCCTCCTTACGCAGCGACGAAATTGCCGACGGCAATT
>JBNLDK010000048.1:0-3007 GCA_050304295.1 Polyangiaceae bacterium | reverse complement strand
GACCATCTGCGCAGGTTTCGCGAGTTCATGGACGCTGAGGCCAGGTTCCTCGGGGCAGCCGCGTCCCGTGCCCGTGTGTTCGATCACAAGGGCAACCGGGGAGCCGACGTTGAACACGCTGCCATGCAGTGGGTGCGTGACCGTATCGAGCCCGAGTACACGGTGTCAGCCGGGGAAGTCCTGGACTCGTTCCAGACTGGCGGAGAACGAGACAGTCGACAGCACGACGCGATCGTCCACCAGAACTCAAGGTTTGCGCGCCGCTTTTCGCTTCAGAGCGGGCTGCGACTCGTCCCGATCGAAGCCGTTGCGATGGTCATCGAGGTGAAGCTCGACGTCGACGCCACGAAGTTCAAGGAGGCCGATGACGCGGCGACCGAGACCGCCCAACTACGGCTCGCATTGGACCAGGTTCAGCTTCTTGCCGGAATGGGTGGTCCGGTGGGGGAACATCGCACGGATGGGCCAGAGGACGGGCTGCCTTCAACGGCGAAGGAACTCCGGGGAAGAATCCATTGGGCGGTGTTCGCCTTCGGCGGCCCGAAGCAGCGCGAAACCCTGGCCGAGTGGTTGAAGGCGGCACGCACCATCAACGTCATCTGTTGCCTCGACACGGGATGTGCCTACCGCCCGCCCCACGTCGCCGACAGCGGTTGGGGCTGGGTGCAGCTTTCAACTGCTGAGCGTGCTCTTACCCACTTCGGGCAACTTGTGAACGGAGCCATCAGTCAGTTCGAGAGGAGCACGCGAGAGTGGCACCCACGAACACAGGCCTACTCCGACTACCGGGCCGTCAACTACTGGGATTCCACCGGCTACACGCCCCCGCCTGGCTACCACCCGACGGATGAGGAGATCGATGACCTGAAGCAGCAGGGGCTGCTCCCACCCGACTGGAAATTCACTCCGGGGAAGTAGCGACCGCCCTGTTCCACAACCGTGGTCATCAGCGACCACCATCCGTGGCGCTTTTCCAAGGGTCGACGGAGCGGGTTCTGGCGGGCGATCAACCGTTCGATTCTGGATCTGCAAGCCAGGTCTCCGAACCGCGCAACCAGCCTCCCGGTTCGCTCCCTCGTCTGGATGTCCGGCGCACTGGAGCTGCTAGGATTCGCCCATGGGACGGGTCTGGATGCTGCTGGCAACGGTCTACCTGGCAACGGTATTCCTGGCGACAGGCTGTGAGGACGAGACCACACCCGGCGTATGTCCGCCCGACCCGCCCGTCCTCGGTACGTCGTGCAATCTGCGGGATGACTCCTGCTACTACGGAGGAATCGACGGCGGTCCCTTCTACGTCTGCCAGAGCGGTCGCTGGACCACTGAAGGGCACGGCGATCCAACCCTCTACTACTCGTCGACCGGAGGACAGCCAGTGCTCGATAGCGGCGGTCCCCTGGCGGGGACGGCAGGCAGCGCGGGAAGCGCGGGGGCGGGCAACGCGGGTGGCTCCGGGGGCGCGGCGGATCGCTGAATCAGAGCGGCCCCGCTCCGAAGCCAGGAGAACGACCCCCGCCGAGGGGTACGAACCGGCTACGTGGGTGACGTTTCTATCCGGGGACATGGGTGACACTGGAGGCATTGGTCACACTATCCAACAGGATGGGTGACAAGCCCATCAGCTGGGTCGCAGGACAGGACGACAAAGGTGACGGTCCCCGCTGCTTCGGTGACGGGGTTTGCCGGCATCGACCAGCTGTCCGGCGAGATGGGTGACAGCCCACAGGAAACAGTGGGTGCGTGGAGCCTTTCCGGTACCCGGCACGGGTGCCCTGGAAAGAGCTACGACCCGTGGACCAGAGACAAGAATTCGTTCGCCTCGTTACGCGAGGCTTTTCGGTAGCGGAGGCCAGTCGTCAGTCTGGCGTCTCACGAAAGACCGGCTGCAAATGGTGGAGCCGATTCCTCGAGGGCGGTATGCCGGCTCTCGTGGACCGCTCACGGGCTCCTCGCCTCCATCCGCAGGCAACCCCCGCGCCCGTGGTGGCTCGCCTCGTAGAGTTGCGCAAGCGTTTCCCCACCTGGGGTCCCAAGAAGCTACGCGCCTGGCTGATGGTACGAGAGCCCGAGCAGTACTGGCCTTCAGAGAGCACCATCGGGGCACTGCTGAAGCGCGAGGGGCTCGTCCAACCTCGGCCCAAGCGCCGCCGTACGCCCTACGCCACGCAGCCTCTGGCAGCTGCAACCGACCCCAACTACGTCTGGTGCGCCGACTTCAAGGGCGCCTTTCGAGTCGGTGGCAAGTACTGTCACCCGCTCACGATTACCGACGCCTGCAGTCGGTACCTGATTCGCTGCGAGGCCTTTGACGGCGAGCAGTACGAGCCTACGCGAGCGGTCTTCGAAAGCGCATTTCGCGAGTACGGCAAGCCACTGCGTATCCGGACCGACAACGGGTCGCCCTTTGCGTCGAAAGCGCCCGGCGGCCTCTCACGCCTCTCGGTGTGGTGGGTCAAGCTTGGCATCCTTCCCGAACGCATCGAGCCCGGAAAGCCGCAGCAGAACGGCCGCCACGAGCGCATGCACCGCACACTGAAGCAGGAGACTGCACGGCCCGCGCACCCAACGAAGGCCGAGCAGCAAGCGGCCTTCGACTCGTTTCGAGTGGAATACAACAACGAGCGGCCTCACGAGGCACTTGGCCAGCAGACCCCGGCGAGTCGCTACGAGCCCTCGCAGTGGCCTTTGACAGAACCGGAAGACCCCATCTACCCAGACGACTTCGAGGTCCGCCGAGTCCACAAGGAGGGCACCATGCGCTGGCGCTATGGGAAGCTCAACGTCAGTGCTGTGCTAGCGCACGAAGTCGTCGGCCTCGAACCCCTCGACAATGGACACTGGCAACTCTGGTTCGGTCCCATCTACCTGGGGCTACTCAAGGAAGGAGCAAAGTCAAAACACCAGCTGATCAAGAACCTTCCCAGCACATGATGACAACCCGGCTCCACGCCCGAACTGTCACCCATGTTGCCGGATAGAAGTGTCACCTATCTCCCCGGTTGCTCAC
>JBNLDK010000047.1:0-18450 GCA_050304295.1 Polyangiaceae bacterium | reverse complement strand
GAGCGAACCCGACTGGCGGAGCGAACCCGACTGGCGGCATGGCTGGCACTGGCGGTGACGTGGGCGGCGCCAACACCGGGGGTGGTGGGGCCAACACGGGTGGTGGCGGTGTCGCCACGGGTGGACAGCCGCCAACCCTGGGCGATGGACCTTGCGACATCTTTGAAGACGCGGGCACGCCCTGCGTCGCGGCTTACAGCATGGTTCGCGTCCTCTCGAGCACCTACACCGGGCCGCTTTACCAGGTCCGCAGCGGGAGCAACCCCGAGAACACGGGCTCTGGCGGTCAGACCCACGATATCGGTGCGACCGCGGATGGATTCGCCGACAAGGCGGCGCACGACGCCGCCTGCGCTGGCACCCTCTGCACGATCTCGCTCCTGTTCGATCAATCCGGACGCGGCAACGACCTGCCGACGGGGACGGGGGGTCGGACCGACGGCGGACAATGGGCTTCCTCCGACGACTTCGAGTCGATCGCTGACGCGGGACCGCTGACGGTGGCTGGTCACGACGTCTACTCGCTCTACATGGATGCCCGTCAGGGCTACCGAAGTCCGCTCAACGAGGTGGCCGACGGGATGCCGCTGCACCAGGAGCCTCAGGGGATCTACATGCTTGCGGACGGGACGCACTACGGCTCGGCCTGCTGCTGGGACTTCGGCAACGTCTCGCCTGATCCGAAGCGATATGGCGTCATGAACACCCTCTTCTTCGGCGTGGCCTACTGGGGCCGGGGCGAGGGTGGAGGACCCTGGTTCATGGCGGACTACGAAGCGGGGGTTTGGGCCGGGGGCACGAGGTCCGGCGATCCGGGTTGGGGTGGGTTGAACGATGCCGTCAACGCTCCCCCCAACACCGCCAACCCATCGCTTCGTGTGCCGTTTGCCATTGGCTTCCTCAAGACCAACCAGACCGACTGGTCGCTGCGCATGGCCGATCTGGCCGCGAGCAGCCTGACCACCGCCTACCAGGGTGGGTTGCCCAAGCAGATGGCCAACGAAGGCGGGATCGTGCTGGGTGTGGGTGGTGACAACAGCAACAACTCGTGGGGCACGTTCTTCGAAGGCGCCATCGTTGCCGGCTACCCGGGAGACGATGTCGAGCAGGCCGTCATGCAGAACGTCAAGGACGCGGGGTACTGACACAGTACCCTCGTCGGAACTTCGTGTGGGACAGCGCCGCGGAGGGCTTCTCGAGCGAGTGAGACGAACGGCGGTCGAGGCAGAGCATCTGTCTCGGCCGTCGCGCTATTTTGGGACGCATGGCGCCTCTGCCGTGGCGCTCGTTGCTCGGTGGTGTGCTGCTCGGTGGCTACTTGTGACCGAGGGGTGACGCGAGCGTAGCGGGGCCGGGCGTCGGATGGTTGCTGGGAGTCGGTGTCTACGACTCCGGGTTGATTGGCCAGCGGCATACTCGGTTGCCAGGGGCCGGTCCACGACAAGGAATCGGCTGCTGTCGACCCGTTGCAGTCCGGATAGAAAGCACCACCGGGCGTCCTCGCTCCATTCCGGCGGGTACCGGAAGTCATCGCGGTGACCGGTGGGTTCGGCCCTCGCGGGTGGTCGCGACCGGTAGTCGGAAGCCCCGACGGGCCGAACGCGGCTACACCACCCCCCGAGTACTTGTCGGGCAAGCTGGCGATTGTCATCCTCTTTCGAGCGTGTTCCCGGCAGCGTCCCCCCCGCGCGCGTAGAGGCTCGATTCCAAAGGGAATTCACCGTCGACGAATCTCGAATGCTGGACGGAGACGGCGGCGAACGGGGTGGAAAATCAACGGAATTCTCCAGGTGGTGGGGAGGATTCGTACCTCTGCCGGTGTCTCGCCGACGTCCCCATATCACGCTGGGCGCCGGGTGGTTGGCGTTGCTCCACGCGGCGAACGGTTCCCTCCAGATGACAGGCGCATCCCATGAGATCCATCACCGCACCGCTCCGGACGTTGGCGTTTTCGCTACCCGCCCTGGCTCTCCTCGTCGCTCGGACCTCTTCCGCGCAGGTGGGACCAGGGATCGGGAACATCGACTGCGGCGACGCCGAGTACTTCCAGCCCTTCGCGTTCGTGGAGAACGGCAGCGGGCCGATGGGCACGAACGTGTCACTGATGATTCGCGGCTACTTCATGACCATCTTCGCTCCGGACAGCGGACTGCCGCCTGGCGAGATCGGTCTGTATGACGTTTCCGATCCACGGCAGCCTCGTGAGGTTCGTCACTTCGAAGGAGGGGACACCGATGCGTTTCGCGAGGCCCACTCCTTGCCGGTAGCGTGGATCGATGGGCGTCTGTACGTGGCTATTCAGACCATAGCGGGGATTCAGTTCTGGGATTTTACCGATCCCATGAGTGCTTCCCGGATCGGTTCGATCGATCTGCCGGGTGTGCAAGGTGGCGACTACGAGAACGTCGCGTGGCAGGCCACCTGGCAGGGACGCTACCTCTACGTTTCCGGGGGCAACCAGGGTATCTACATCGTCGACGCAGCAGACCCGCGCAATCCCGTCCTCCTCGAGCAGGTGTCGACCGGTCGCACCGGCGGCTTCCGGGTGGGACCCCTGTTCGCACTGGGGGACTACCTGGTGATCAGCAACATGGATCAGAACGGGGCCTACGCGGTGCTGGATATCACCGTCCCGGATCAGCCGGCGCTGCTGTCACAGCTGGGGAATGCGCCGCGCATGTACGCGATCGTCGTGGGCGGTGACGATCGCATCTACACGGCCGGTCGCGACGGTAATTTCCTCACACATTCGTTCTCCGATCCGACGAACATCGTTCTCATCAAGGACGCTTTCATTGGTCAGGACCAGCTCTACGCTGCTGCTCAGGACCAGTTCGTCTTCCTTGGGCGCCAGGAAAACGTCATCAAGTTGGACGTCTCGGACGAGCAGAATCCTCTCGTCGTGGGCGAGGGGACCCTCGGTCGAGACCATCCCGACCATGGCCAGGTGACTCCGATGGGGAACCTGATCTACATCGGCAACGACCATGGGACGGGCAGTGCGTTCTTCTGTCACCAGTACGGGACCGACACGACGCCTCCCTCCCTTCAGTCCACCTATCCGAAGGATGGCAGCACTTGGGTCTCAACGGACGCGAGGATCGGGATCTTGTTCTCGGACTACATCGATACCGAGTTGGTCCAGGGCGACAACTTCCAGGTGCGGCCAGTGGGAGGGGACTCGTTGCCGGGCATCCTGTCGTACACGTTCAACACGCTTTCGTTCGGGCCCGACGCGCCTTTCGAACCCGACACCACCTACGAGATCGTCGTGCCAGCCGGGGGACTGGCAGACGTCATGGGTAATGCGCTCGAAGATGACGTGGTTCTTAGGTTCTCGACCGGATCCTCGATCTCAGTTCCCGAGCCAGGCACTGGCGGGGCACCCGGCGCGGGAGGCGCGGGAGGGTGGCCAAGCACGGGTGGCGGGGGCATGGCGACCGGCGGAGCGTGGACGGGAGTGGGAGGGACGGCCAGTGGTGGCGCGGCGCCTGGTAGTGGTGGATGGACCTCCAGTACGGGTGGGACCTCGCTCGGCACCGGCGGCGGGTTCGCGACTGGTGGACAGAGCCAGGGCACTGGGGGGGCGCCGCTGGGTGGGTCGCTTGGTGGTGGGAGTGGCTTTGCGACGGGTGGACAGAGCCTGGCCTCAGGTGGGTCGCCGATGACAGGGGGGAGCCCGGTTACTTTGGCCGGGGCGCCGCCAACCGCCCTGCGAGGCGAGCCGAGCTCTTCCTCCAGTGGATGCTCCCTGGCCGCGCCTAGACGGCGCGGGGGGCTGCTGCCAGTCACGGTGCTCCTGGGACTCTCAATGTTGCTCCGGCGCCGGAGAGGACGGAGATGACGAGAGCGCTGGTCGCCACGGCGATGGCGCTCGCGGTCGGGATCGGTGTGGTTGACGCGGCCGCCGTCGAGGTGGTGGCGCGGGTGAATGACGCGCACCCCGTCGGGGAGACGATTGAGTTTGCGGCGGAGGCGGCGGGTAACGGTGAGCTCACGGTCACCTGGAACTTCGGGGACGGTCAGAGCAGCGAACCCAGCGCCGAGGGGACCGCGTCACATGTCTACGCCGAACCCGGACACTATCCTGTCATCGTTGTGGTTCGTGACGAGACGGGAGGAGTGCGCAGCGACAGCTTCTTGCAGACGGTGCATCGCCCGATCTCCTCCACGCCCCCCACCTCGTCGTCCACCATCGTGTTTCACCGAGATGCGGATCGGGTCTGCAACGTCAACGCTGACAACCACACCGTCAGCTGTCTCTCGACGGCCACCAGCGAGTTCCTGTTCGAGGTTCCCGTCGGACGCCACCCTCGCACTCTGGCGGTGGCCCCGGATGGAAATCTCTGGGTGGTGAACCAGGACGATGCGAGCGTCACCGTGCTCGACGCCGCGGGGGGCCAGGTGGACGAGATCTCGTTGCCGCGAGCCTCGAAGCCGTTCGGGATCGCGATGAATCTGGGCCGGGGGAGCGCTTACGTCACGCTCCAGGCGCTGGGGCAGCTCGTCGAGATTGACGTTGCCAGCCGCGAAGTGGTCCGCCAGGCGGCGGCGCTCCCTTGGGCCACCGGCGTGGCGGTGGATGGCGGTGGCGATCGCGTCTTTGTCACGCGCTTCATCTCCCCCGCGGACCGCGGCGAGCTGGTGGAGCTGAGCGCGGAATCGTTCGCCGAGGTGCGGCGCCACGCGCTGGCCATGGACGAGACCGGACCCGATACGGAGGCTACCTCTCGAGGTGTTCCCAACTACGTTCGATCGGTGGTGCCGAGTCCGGACGGGGCGCTGCTCTGGGTTCCCTCCAAGCAGGACAATGTCCTGCGGGGTCAGGTGCGCGACGGTGAGGGCCTCACCTTCGAGACGACAGTGCGCACGATCCTGTCGCTCATCGACCTCACCACCAACGAGGAGCTCCGGGACGCGCGGGTCGACCTGAACAACCGCACGTTGGGCCTGAGTCTGACATTCTCGCCGCTGGGCGACTATGCCTTCGTGGCGCTCCTTGGCAACAATGGGGTGGAGGTCTTCGACGCATACGACCGCAGTATCGTTGCTGGGCAGTTCGAGTTGGGCAATGCGCCCGATGGACTGGTACTCGACGACCAGGGGCGCCTCTACGTGAACGCCTATCTCTCGCGTAGCGTCGTTGTTCTGGATGCGGCTCCCATCCTCAGATCGGAGGACTTTCGTCTCGAGCCCCTTGGGGAGGTGGTCGTATCCGTGGATGAACGGCTGGCGCCAGATGTGCTGTTCGGCAAGCAGATCTTCTACGATGCGTCGGATCCCCGCATGGCTCAGGACGGGTACATCAGCTGTGCCGTTTGTCACTTGGATGGCTTCGAAGACGGTCGCGTGTGGGACTTCACCGACCGCGGGGAGGGGCTGCGCAACACGACCTCGCTGCTGGGGCGTCGCGGTGCGGGGCAGGGACGCCTGCACTGGAGCGCCAATTTCGACGAGGTCCAGGATTTCGAGCACGACATCCGCGGCGCGTTCGGGGGAAGTGGATTCCTGCCCGACGACCTCTTCAACGAGGGAACTCGGAACCAGACGCTGGGGGATGCAAAGGCGGGGCTGAGCCCGGAGCTCGACGCGATGGCGGAGTACGTCGCATCCCTCGACCAAGTCAACCCGAGCCCCCACCGCGATCCCGATGGGTCACTCACAGCTGCGGGATGGCGAGGGCTCGAGGTGTTTGTCCAGAGTGGTTGCGCGGAGTGTCACGGGGGACCGGACTTCACCGACAGCGCGGCAGGTTCGCTGCACGATGTAGGCACGATGACCGAGCTCTCGGGGTCGCGACTGGGTGAGCTCCTGCCGGGGATCGACACCCCCACGCTGCGCGGGATCTGGGAGACTGCGCCCTACTTGCATGATGGTTCCGCGCCGACACTGCTTGACGTGATCGAAGCGAAGAATCCAGCAGATCTCCACGGCACGACCCAGGGTCTGGCCGCGGCACAGCGTGCTGATCTGGTCAGCTACCTGCTGCAGATCGACAACACCGCGCTCGAGGACGAGTTGGAGCCTGACCTTCCAATCGAAGGCCCCGACCCAGAAGACCCGTCGCCAGGGTCTGCTGCCGCTGAAACTGGCTGCACGGTCGCGGTGCCCCACCACCCGGGGCGGCAGGGTGCGGCGGTCGCGCTCCTCGGCCTGGTGGCGTTGCGGCGTCGTCGTCGCAATAGCTGAGCGGTCCGGGCTCGACTCTCGGGTAGTGAGAGTCCTCTGGCCTTTGGTGACGATTCGTGCGAGCGATCGAGGCCTAGTGCCGCGGCGACTCCTTCTCTTTGGACTGCTTTCCACCACGATGGCTTGCGGTGAGACGGTGGGATCGTCGTCCAGTCAGGAACCGCGGGTGGGAACCGACAGTGGAGGGGCAGGGCTGGGAGGCGGCGGGAGCGCATCCCTGGGAGGCGGAGCTGGGGGATCCGCCACAGGCGCGGCTTCGAGCGGCGGCCTGTCGGGCACCGGAGGCGCTCCACCGACCGGGGGGATGGTGGCCAGCGGGGGAGCGACGACGGGTGGCACGTCCGGTAGTGGGGGCGTGGCTGGTCCGGGAGGGACTCCAGCGAGCGGTGGCTTCGGCGCTGCGTTCGGGGTCACTGGAGCGATTCCGGGCGCTGGCGCCACGGCCGGGGTGGGTCTGGGAACTGCCGGGGATGGCGCCGGCGGCGCTCCGCCGGGGGGCACGGCTGGTTTTGCTGGCGCGGCGGGCAATCCAGGAGGCTGGTCCAAGTTCGTCGGCAACACGACCACGGGCTCTGCCAGCGAGGTTGACGCATCCGGTCTGAGGTTTGCCAGCTACTGGGACCAGATCACCCCGGAGAACGCGGGCAAGTGGAGCTCAATCCAGCGCGATCCCGACACCTCTTTCCAGTGGGGCGTGGTGGATGCGATCTACGACTACGCTCAGGCGAACGAGCTCACCTTCAAGGAGAGCTCCTTCATCTGGGGGCTCGCGCAGCCGGGGGGCATCGACACGGAAGACGACATCGTCAACTGGATCCGGTCCTTCTGTGAGCGGTATCCCCGGACAGCGCTCATCGATGTGGTCACCGAGCCCCCTCCTCACTCGACTCCCTACTATGTGGAGGTCATGGGAGGCGGAACGAACGGCGACTGGCAGTGGATCACGACGGCGTTTACCTGGGCACGCCAGCACTGCCCCGAAGCGGTGCTGATCATCAACGACTACGACAACATCGAGTGGTCGGACACCCACGCGGGATTCGTTGACCTGGTCACCACCGCGTTGGCGAACGGAGCCCCGATCGACGCGGTGGGGGCGCAGGCTCACAGCCTCACCCACTCAGCGATCACTCCCGAGCTGGTAGAGCGCCGGCTCGAGGAGCTGCACGCTGCCACTGGACTCCCCGTCTACATCACCGAAATGGACATTGGCAGTGCAGATGACCAGCGCCAGCTCGAGCTCTACCAGCAGTACTTTCCGATGTTCTATGGCAAGAGCTACGTTCCCGGCATCACCATCTGGGGATGGGTCAACGGGCAGACGTGGACCGAGAGCGCTGGTCTCGTGAGTGACGGTCGACCTCGCCCGGCGATGAGCTGGCTCATGGAGTTCCTCGGCCGACCGACTCCATAGCGTTGCTCCTGCTCCCCCGGAACGGGTGCCGCGCTGCGACGGCACCTGCCGGTGAGCACCAGCCTCACGCCGAGCGCTGAACGGTCTGATGGCGGCGCCAGCCGCTACGTTTCCAGTCTGCCTTGCGGGCCCCGCGGAGCGCCAGGCTGAGGAGCTCACGGTCGCGTGCGAGAAACGCCAGGCGCAGCATGGCCGTTTCCTCCGCTTCGCGGGGCAAGCGGCGGACGAGCGCTTCGGCCTCGACGAGTTGCGACTGCAGCTCGGGTTCGAAGGTCACCCACCCGAGCACGACGCACGCACGTCGGCGCGACCCTGGCTGTCCTCTTGTTCCTCCCGTCGGGTGCTGGTCCGTGTGTGTGCAGTCGATTCGATCCATGTTTCGTCCCCGCGCTTCGACCGGCTTCCGCTCCCGGGTCCAGCTGTGAGCGACGTGGCCCGAGGGAGCCACGAAGCGATCGAAGCAAGCAGCAAGTTGGCACCTCCGGGGCGGGTTTGACAGACGAGCCGTAACTCCCCTCCATTGGAGATATTTCCTGAACGGGAGGAGATTTCCTGCCCCCCCGGGGCTGGATTCTTCCCGCGCAGGCGTCGTGGGGGATGGGATGCGGTCGCCTCGACCCGCAGTGCGTTGACGATGAGTGCAAAGTGGCCAGTCGGTGGCACGCGACGAGACACCCGGTTCGAGACCGCTGGTTGGGGTGGCGTCTCGGGAGGGACCAGAGGCGCCTGGAAAGAGGCCGCGTGAGAGCGGCCAGCCCAGGAGCGGCAACGCTGCGGGGCGGCGCTGCCGGGCGCCAGGTCGTTGGACTTGGGTAGAGCGCTCTCTCGGGGTGGTGGGATTCTTCGAGTCCCAACGCTGTGCGATCCGGTGGCTGCTGCTCGCTGGTCGTCGGCGGATGTCTGGTGACCACCTACGGGTCGTGACCCGCCCACCGTTCTTGGTGCCGAATGCGTGGATTGAGGGGCGTCGCGGTACTCATTCCGTCTCGGTTCGCGCCCGGGCTGCCTGCGCGTGCCAACCCGAGGAGGAGCTCTGCGACTACCTCGACAACGACTGCGATGGTCAGGTCGACGAAGGGTGCGCTGAGTGCCTGCCGGAGGTCTGTGATGGTCAGGACAACGACTGCGATGGCACCGTCGACGAGGGTTGCCCTCCCGACGAGGGCTGCACGCCCTCGACCGAAGTCTGCGACGGTCGGGACAACGACTGCGATGGTACCGTCGATGAGGGTTGCCCTCCCGATGGCTGCGTGCCGCGGGTCGAGATCTGCAATGGCGTGGACGACGATTGTGACGGCATCGTCGATGAGGGCTGCGACACGAGCTGCACTCCCGAACCAGAGATCTGCGACGGCGTCGACAACGATTGCGATGGCGAGACGGACGAAGGCTGTCCGGGAACGGGCATCTATTGACCGTCACGTGTGCGCGTTGCAGCGTTCCCCGGGCGATGCCGAGGAGTTGCCGCACGGGGGCCGGCATGGCTCACCATCCTGGCAGCCAGCCGTGCGTGGGCGGCGTGGGCCGAGTGGGTGGCGGGCGCAGCGCGTGACAGAGACGAGGGCCGGAGGCCCCGCCATCACTCACGCGGGCGGCGCTGCTGGGCCGCTCCGTGCGGCGGGCGATGGCGACGGAATGTTTCCGGCTCACTGAGCATGGGCTGACGTTGTTTGCGGCCGCGGCAATCCCGTTGAACTTGCTGGCCGCGCGCGCGGCACCCCCGCGGACGCCAACTCGAGGCTCGCGACCGAGCAACTTGTGCTTCTCCGTCGAGACCTCTATGAGACGCGGAGAATGCCGCGGTCATCTTGCCTTCCGGTCCTGTGCGCTTTCTCGCTGGTCGTGTCGCTCTTCCTCGGCGGTTGTACGAGCTCGCTGTTGACGGTGGAGTCGAAGGGCTTCGTGGCACAGAAGCCGAGCAACGTGACGGCGTACCTGGCCGTCACCGAGGCGGGTCAGCCCGTCACAGACCTGAGCGCCGAGCAGTTCGAGATCTACGAAGACGGGACGCTGGTGCCGGCGGACCATTCCGGACAGGTGCTTCTGGACAAGGACGCTGCTGGTGCCCACCGCACGCTCGTGCTGGTCGACTACAGCGCGGCGACCGACGAGGAGCTGCGTGGGGAGCTGGCCTCGGCGCTCGCCTTTTTCGTCGAGCGGGTGAGGAAGACGCAACCCGTGCTCGTCTACGCCTTTGACGGCCGGGAAGAGCTCCGCCTGGTGGCTGACCTACCCAAGCAGGCGGAGTCGGCAAATCCCGAACAGAGGTTCTTCCAGAAGCTCTCCCCGGCGGACACCTCACGCAATCTCAACGGGGCCCTCATCGAGGGCATTGCCAAGCTCGATCAGGCCTACGAGCGATCGGGGAGTGCGCTGCGGGCTGGCACTCTGGTCGTCTTTGCCGGTGGTCCGGACTTGGCGGGGCGCGCATCGGACAGCGCTGTCCGCGCCGCCATCAACGCGACCGACTACACCATCCTCACCGTCGGGATTGGGGACTCGGCGCCGTTGCTCAAGCGGTACGGTCGGGATGGATTCGTCGACGGGCACAGTGCCGAGGTGGTTTCGATGGCCTTCGAGGAGGTGGGGCACCTGGTGGAAGCCGACTACGACCGGCACTACCTTCTCTCGTACTGCTCACCAGCCCGCGCCGGCACGCGGCAGCTGCGGATTGCCGTGAAGAGTGGGGAAGGGGAGGCGAGCGGCAGCGGACAGTTCGGGACCTTCACCGCGGACGGTTTCGCCGAAGGGTGCAACCCCGCGGCGCCTCCGCCGATCCAGACGAGGGTGGCGCCGGGCGAGTGAAGCGGAGCCGGGCCTGCGTCCTCTCTACGCGAACGGCGCGTACTCCGTCCGGTCCGCGACCAGCGCGACGCCCTCCATCTCGAACAGCCAGCTGGGACGACACACCTTGGCCACGACTGGAACGAGCGGGATCTCGGTGCCGAGTTCCGCGTTCAGAACGTCCTGGACCAGGGACCACTCGTGGAAGTTGCGAACGTAGCAGATCAGATAGGCCAGATCGGCGACGGCGGCCTGCTGCTCTGCGAGCAGCGCGCGCACATTCTCGATGGCCCGCCGGGTCTGTCCGACCACGTCGCCGAGGTGCAGGACGTCCCCCTTGTCGTCGATGCTCGCGGTTCCGGAGACGTGCAGGTGCGAGCGATCGCCGAAGCGCACGCGGAGCCCACGCTCGAAGGTGACCCCGTAGAGGATGGTGGGTGACATGTGCGAGGGCGTTTCCATGCGCACGATCTGCCCGGCCGCCAGCGGACCAATGGAGAGCGAGTCCACCGTGACGAGCTGCCGGGGCAGCCATCCGCCGCCCTCGATGCCGGTGCTGGCGAGGTAGCGGGTGCGATCCGTCAACCCGTGGAGGGTGAAGTACTCGCGGCGGGCGCGCACCATGCTGTCATAGTGGTTGTCGATGTCCCGCACGAAAATCCAGGTGCGGATGGTGTTTTCGAGCAGGTTCATCCCGCTGTGTTCGATGGCCGCGTTGAGGTCGGTGAAGACAGCGTCTGTCTGGCGGTAGGCGTCGAAGACCTCGCCGTCAGCATGGTTCGCGGTGAAGAGCAGTGAGTAGTTCTTGCCCTGAAAGAGGCTAGTGGTCCCTCGTCTGCTTCCACCGTTCCTTGACGCGGTCGACCGCTCCGCGCCGAAGCCGGGGACGTGGTAGGAGAGAAGGGCGAGGGGGCCGCCGTCCACGGGCTTCTCCTCGATGACCGAGAGCACTCCCGCCTCTCGCAGTCGCGCCACGATCGGGGACGTGTCGAGCAACTCTCGCTGGTTCATGTAGTCACTGACGAAGAGCCGGCCGAAGATCATCGACCGATCGCTCAGGCCAAGACGCTCGAGCGCGGTGGAGTACTCTGCGGCGAGGGTGTCGAGGGCTGAGGCGAGCGTCTGTCCCGCCCGGGTGCGAATCGTGAGGAAACACTCCTCGCACCCGGTGTCCGTCGAGAAGGAAGAGTGCTGCAGGAGGTCGGTCAGTCGCCTCGAGCGCAGGTTCTTCATGCTCCGCCCTCGACTGGCTATTCGACGGCAGGAACGATGACCTCGCCCCGTGCTTGTGCCTCCCGCTGGCTCCCGTCCGCGTACATGTCCGCGTTGAGGTCCAGCCACATGGCGATGGTGCGGAGCTCCTCGTTTGACAGCGACACTCCCTGGTGGCCGGCGGCCAGCATCGGATAGAGGAAGGAGGTGCGCGCCCCGTACTGTCCCGGCGTCGTTCGTGCGGGCCCGAAGTCGTAGGGGTAGTCGTGGTAGGAGAGGTACTGTTCCAGGTTGATGTACGACGTGTAGAACATGTCCGGGTTGCCCTGGTAGTTGCCCGCGCTGAGGGAGAACGTTTGGGGGTTCCCCTCGTGGCAACTCGTGCAGTGGCTGTCCAGGATGGGCTGGATCAACCGGGCGTAGGAGATGGGCATGCTTCCGTCGGCCTCAGGCTGGAGAACCGACGGTGAGCGGAGCATCGCCATGGGCATGCGATCACGCGGTCGCGGGGCTCGATAGCGCCTTTCGTGGCAGCCCTGGCAAGTGACGCGCCACGAGCCCGGGATGGCGTAGGTGGCCGAGCGCATCGTTTGCACGACGAGCCCGTCCGCGTCGAGCGCCTGGAAGTATACCGGCTTGTTGGGTGGTAGCAGGAAGCTGGCGCTGCCGTCGGCCTCGACCGGCACCGTTCCCAGTGAACCGCGACCGTTCTGGTCGTTGTAGAGGATCGCACTGTGTCCCAGTCGGGGTTCGATGGTGTTGGGCGTGGCCTTGGGGAACACTTGCACCACGCGGAGATCCGTGATCTCCGTTCCGCTGGGGAAGGGCAACAGGCTGTCGTAAACGTTGAGCAGCGTCACGATTGCCGGCTCCTCCGGTTCGACCAGACGATCCGACGGAATGATCGGCGGTACCTCGCGCGGGGCGAGGGGGATCGGGTCGAGGCAGGAGATGTTGGGGTCGCCGTAGATGCGCTTCTTGTTGCCCTCGTCATCGATCAGATAGATGTCGAAGCGCTTGTTGGTCAGGCCGTGCTCGTTGGCCTGCGGATCGTGCACGACGAGGAAGCGTTTCTCGTCGATTGGCCATGCGGTTGCGTACTTGTGGTCGGCGTTCTGCTCCACTGTGGCTTCGGGGAAGCCCGCATCGCGGGTAAGGACGGTGTACTGGGCCATGCCGTCGTCGTCCTCGATGTCCGGATCGAGGATGACGAGTGAGCCGTAGGCCTGCTGGTGGTGAGCCGCTGCTGTCCCGACCAACTTGTTCGATCCGGGGATGGACCGAATGTTCATCAGCATGCGTGGGGTGGTGTTCGGGCGTGTCGCGTAGTTGGTGCCGATGGCCCGCGCGTCGAGTCCGTTCGGGGTAGTGACCCAGGCGTGGTGCACCTGGTTCGAGCCGCGGTCCACGTAGTCCCAGCGCGTGTAGAGGACGAGGCCGTCGTTGTCGACGCTCGGGTGCCACTCGTTCGTCTCGTGCAGGCTGATGGCCTCGATCCCGGTGCCGTCTGCATTCATCACGTGCAGCGTGTAGACCGGTACCGCGCGCTGGTGGCAGCGGCCAAAACCACCGCGACGGTCTGAGATGAAGAGGATCCGACCATCCGGCAGCCAGACCGGATCGAAGTCGTTGTGCGGGCCTTCGGTCAGCTGGGTCAGCCCCGAACCGTCGGCGTTGACCTTGAAGATGTGGAAGGTGGACGTCTCGTTCCAGACGCCGCGCTGACCGCCGATGTCGGTGTAGGCGAAGGCGATCTGGGTGCCATCGTAGTTGACGTCGGGTGACAGGAACCCGCCACCCTCCAGGCGCTGGCCCTGGTGAGGGCCATTCGCGCAGACCGAGTTCTCCAGCACGTTCCGCTCGCTTGGGTTGCCCGAGAGCACGTTCTCGAGGACGTACAGGCCACCCCCTGGCACGGCATTGAAGCCGTGGTACTGGTCGCACATGTGCCCGCCGCTGAAGTGATCCTGGGTGGGCAGGTAGTGGCGCTTGATGAAGAGGATGTTGTCGAGCGCGGCCAGCTTGGGATCCGCGAAGTCGAGGTTGTCCTGCGCCGGGGAGGGAGTGGGGTTGGTACCGCGGTAGGGGAGGGCGGGGGGCGGATTCTCGGCGCCCGGGAACAGCTCCACCTGTTCGGGGTAGGGCGCTTCGAGCTCGAGCAGGTACTGGACCAGGTCGTCGATCTCTTCGGCCGTCAGCGCGGCGGTGCTGCCGTGCAGCTGTGCCGCGTTCTTGGTCGTGAGGACCTCGTGGAGGGTGGCCGCGGATCCGTCGTGCAGGTACGGCGCGGTCCGCCACAGGTCGGCCAGCGTCGGGGTGTCGAACTCACTGCTGTTCCCTGGCAGGTCGACGGGGCCCTTGGTGCCGGTGTCGTACAGTCCGCCATCCGTGTAGTACGGTCCGGAGTGGCAGTCGCCGCACTGAGCCCGATCGAAGACCTCGGCGCCCCGCAGTGCGGCTTCCGAGTACTCCCCGCCGTTGCGGTACGGGTCCGGCTCCCCCCGCAGCGAGTTCAGGTACGTCGCAATCGCGAGCTCCTGGCCTGGCTGTGGCTGCACGAACTTGATGAACTTGAACCCGGCGGACACCGCGACCCCCGCGTTGGCGCGGACTCCGTGGGCCATCGCCGGCGGCGTGTTCGGGGCGTAGAGCAGGGACTTGGGGTTCTTGGGATTGCCCGCCCCGTCGTTGAGCAGGTCCCAGAGCAGTCCGTCGGAGCGGGTGCCTGGGTGGCAGGTGGCGCACGACAGCCATCCCTGCAGCGTGTCGGATGCATCGTGGAACATGCGTTCGCCCTGACGCGCCCAGGTTTCATCAGGCTGGGCGCCGACATCGACGTATCGCTCGACCTGTCGCGCGCTGGCGTTCACCAGCCCCACCTGGCCCGCGAAGTAGATCGCTACCGCGAGCTGGCTGCCATCGCCCGACAGCGCGATACCGCGCGGTCCCTGTGCTGGCTCCAGGCTCACCACCTCGATCGCGCCGGCGCCGTAGAGTGCGCCGAGATCGTCCATCAGCAACGACCGCTTGCTCGGATCCGCGGCGATCTCGAACCACACGTCCGAGAGCGGCCGCCGATAACCGTCCTTGTAGCGGTCCTGCAGCGTGGGGGTGCGGCCGGAGCCAACGAGCTCCGACGGGATGTTCCCCGCCATGAGCTGGTGCAAGAGGGAAAGATCGACACGCAGGACCTGGTGCTTGCCGGAGGCGGATACCCAGAGAGCGTCGCCGTTTGGACTCACCGCGACGCCCCAGGGGTTGGCGGCGCCCTCACTGATGCGGTCCAGTAGCACCGTGGCGTAGAGAGTCTGGCTCGAGAGATCGATGATCGACAGGGCGTTCGTGTTGACCCAACCGCGCAGCAGGTGCGTGGTGGGGACGGTGGTGCGGCCCAGGGCGTGCACTGCGTAGGCCCAGCGACCATCGGGGGAGCAAGCCACGCCGCGGACCGACGACGATCCGAACGGGAGGCGGATGCTGCTCGCCACGGTTCCACTCGCTGTGTCCACCACGGTGACCGACGCGGCTGCGTCGGGTCGAGTCGCATCGCCGGTGGGGATCAGGTGGGTCACCACTCCAAGGTTGGCGCCCGGGACGAAATCCACCGCGAAGGGGTACGGGTCGACGGGGATGGTCGACTGGGTGGTTCCCGTCGCTGCATCCAGCACGCGCACCTCGCCGAGCCCGAAGTCCGGGACCAGGACCTGCGTCCGTGCCTCGTTCAGTGCCACGTCGATCGGCTTGGGGCCCACCGGCAGTCGCCGGAGGACCGTGCCGTTGCTCGCGTCCACCTCGGCGACGGTCCCCATCCCGTACTCGGCCACCATCACCTGATTCGGTCCGGACCAGTCGAGACCCTTCGGCTCACCGGTCAACTCCACTGTGGACCCTGGGGTTCCAGTCGAGGCATCGACGAACACGAGCTCGTGCGCGGTCCGGTCGCTCACCGCGATCACGGACGAGTCGTCGGAGTACTCGACCGCGAAGGGTGAGTGATAGGTCGGTCCCGGCGGCATGCCTCCGGTCGGGCCGCCACCAGTGGGCCCGCCTCCGAGGCCTGCGCTGCCTCCACCAGTGCCGGCGGTCAGGCCGGTGCCGCCCATCCCGCCGCCGGGATTGACACCGCCGGTCGCGCCGACCAGGCCGGTGCCACCCATGCCGCCACCACCCGGGATCACGCCGCCGGATGTGCCGGCCCAGGCACCCGTGCCCACCGCGCCGGTGCTCACCGCGCCGGTGCCTAGTCCCCCGCTGGGAAGTCCCCCTCCCGAGCCTACGCCGCCCGTGTTCCCGAATGGGTCAGTAGGCGAATCCTTGCTGTCAGGATCCCCGCCGCAGCCCGTGAGCCAGCCTCCCATGGCGATCAGGGTGGCCAGCAGTAACGTCAGGCTCCGCGAAGGATGGGTTGCGTCGTGCATGTTGATTTCCAGGGCTCGTGCTCGGTTCGGCATCACGTTGGGCAATCCGGGCCCGGTCGAAAGAATCGAGGGGGAGCGGCGAGTGGTGGCTCTGCCGGTGCCCCGACGTCCGACCAAACGTGGGGAATGCTATGGGTTCTCGGAATACTCCGCGACTAGTGTTGGTACTTGTCGCGGGACGCCGCGGTTTGTCACGTTCGCGCGCGCATTTTCGCCAAGTAATCCAGGTGATTACGTAACGCAACGGGAGGTATGTCTGACGGACTCGAGCATCCAGATGTCGGATGTTGGTGCGCTCGTGACAGCCCAGCGCCATGGCACCCAAGCGGGCGTGAGCGCGTCGCGACATTGAGCCCATTCCGCCACGGGGACGATCACGGTGTTCGAGCGCATCGGACCCCGAAGCTGTTGAATCGGTTCGTCGCGTACAGACTGTTGCGATACGACACCAGAAGCGTCGCAAGTCCTCCGGCAAAGTATCCGTCTCGGATGACGCGACCCGAGCCGCCCGTGAGGTGCGCGCAGTCGACGCATGGGTTGGCATACGATGGCGCGTGGAAGTCGAGGTGCCACTGCATGATGCCGCCCACCAGGTCGAGGTGTCCCCAGCGACCAGCGCCGAGCTCCGCGATCCCCACGGGGGCGATGTTGGCGAGGCCGGTGCAGACGCCGTCACTGGCCGGGAAGTTGCAGTCGTAGATGGTCTCCCTGGCCGTCGCGTTGTTCACTGCTGTGCGCGGAGAAGTCCGTCTGCTCCGAAGGCCACAGACAGAACGGTATAGTCGTGGAGCAACTTCGCCTCGGATCCAGTGACACTGGCATTTCTCCGCCCATGCACCGGCCGTGATGACGTTCGCGTCGGCCGTTCGGTTCCCAGCGCCAAGTCGTTGACGAGTTCACCCGGTCCGAGGATTCTTCCGGGCGCGCCTGCCACGGGGTCATTCCCCGCGGGTGCGGCACCATTGCACTGCTCGCACGATGAATCTTCGAGACTTGTTCGTCCTCCCCGGTCCGAAATCCGTTCCCCGACGACTCCCCGTGCGGCCTGCGAGGCGTGGGTCCGCTCGTGGCGACGACCTAGTACGACAACCCGGAACGAATTTGCGAACTGCTGTACCAGTCTACTGTCGAGGGAACCGCTGATGCGCCTTGTCCTGCTCGGTCTCGCCGCCTCGACTGTCGCCTGCCTGCCCACCTCCTACGACTGTCATGAGGCCAACAACTGCCCGTCGGAGACGACGGGAGGTGTGACCGCTCGTGGTGGCGGGGGCGGTGAGGGCGCCGCTCGCGGCGTGGAGGCAGTCGGGGGATCTGCGGGGAGTGCCGGCGCCGTCGCGACGGGCGGCAACGGTGGCGTGTCGCCGACCGGTGGGGCTCCCGGCGGGGACGGGGGGGCGTCGGCGGGTGGGCCGGGGACTCCCACGGGTGGAGCCGGGGGCGCCGCTACTGGCGGAGCTGGGGGTGCGGGTGGTGTGGGCGGGGCGCTCGACCCTTGTGCGGATGCGGATCTGTCGCAGAGCCCGGCAAGCGAGGCGTGTTCCATCTCCGACGACGTGGGGGTGTTCGTGTCGCCAGACGGTCACGACGTGGGGGGACGTGGGACCGCCGCGCTTCCCTATGCCACGCTGACTCGCGCCCTCGTCGAGGCGACCTCGAGCGGCAAGCGGGTCTATCTGTGCGCGAACGCGGGGACGTACGACGAGACTGTGACCCTCAACAGTACCGTGGCCGATGTCGCGATATTCGGAGGGTTCGATTGCACGGATGGCTGGCGCTACGACGCGACCTTGCGGGCCCGTTTCGAGCCCAGCGACCCCCACCCTTGGACGATCGATGGGGCGACCGGGATCGAGCTTCACGACCTGGACATCCGCGCGGCAGACGCGATAGTGGAGTCAGACAGCTCGGTGGCGCTGTTCGTGACCAACGGCGCCGAGGTCAGGCTCGAGGGTGTGGAGCTGCGAACCGGCGATGGTGCTCCCGGTGGGCGCGCACTGCGGGAAGACTTCGTCTATCCAGAGCTGGCGGACCTGCGGGGCAACGCCGCGCTCGACGGGACGGGCGGCGCACGGAAGACGTGCCACTGCCCAACTGGGGACACCAGCGGAGGCAACGGTGGCGCTGCCCCTTCGGCGGGTGGGGGCTTGGGACTTCCTGACTTGGGCGCAGGGGAGCCGGGCGTCCCTGGGGCGGACTGCACCACCGCGGGTGGGCGGGACGGTGCGGCCGCCCCGCCCGGCATTGACGGGGTTGGCGCGGGCACCCCGGGTGTGCTCACCGCGACGGGGTGGTCTCCGACCGCTGGCACGAGCGGAGCCGACGGCGGACCGGGTCAGGGGGGCGGCGGTGGTGCGTCGGATGCTTTCGCTAGCGGTGGCGGTGGGGGCGGCTGTGGTGGTTGCGGTGGGAAGGGCGCGTTCGGCGCGACTGGCG
>JBNLDK010000046.1:0-100883 GCA_050304295.1 Polyangiaceae bacterium | reverse complement strand
TTCCTGCGAGCTGGACGCCGACTGCAACGCGGACTGCGAAGCCTCCGCCAGCGCCCAGGCCGAGTGCACCCCGCCCGGCATCGTCATCGTGGCCGACGCTAGCGCCGACGCCGAGGTGCTCGCCGCCCTCGAGACCAACCTGGCAGTACTCTACGAAGTCGCCGTCGTCCGTGGCGAGGCTCTGGTCGACGCTTTCGCCAGCATCGTGACCAGCGTCCAGGGAGTGGTCAATGGTGGCGGTCAGTGTGCGATCGCCGCTGCCGGCTCCATCGGGGCCCGACTCGAAGCGATGGTCAGCGCCAGCGCCTCCGTCGAAGTCTCGGTGAGCGCGAGCGCAGACGCGAGTGGCGAAGCCAGCGCGGGCTGATCGGAGCGACGCTCGAACAACGAAGCGGCGCGCCCCACCGGGCGCGCCGCACGCATTTTGTGCGACCGCGGCGCGCGTTCGGGTCAGAAGACGAAGCGGGATACCGAGACGAGCGCAGGGGCGCCGCCCCGAGCACGCGGCCAGCGGCGAATCGATCGGACGCGCCGACGAAGGAGCTACGCCGGAATCGGCGCCGGAGGGGAATCGGCGCCGTAGGGTACCGTCGAAATCCGCCCCCGAGCGGTCGCGATGGCGCGCAGAGCAACGCCGCGTTGACAGGACCGGCGCCGAGTCCTAACCCCCTCGGCATGAGCGATAGCTTCGAGATCTCGAGTCGAGTCATTGGTGAGGGAGATCCGATCCCCGCAGTGAAGAACGTCGTGCTCGTGATGAGCGGCAAGGGTGGCGTCGGCAAGAGCACCGTGGCCGCCAACCTGGCGCTCGCGCTGCACGCAAGGGGCGCCGCCGTGGGCCTGCTGGACGCGGACATCTACGGCCCCAGCACCCCGACCATGTTCGGCATCAACGAACGCCCGCAGGGGGACGGTGACAAGATCCTCCCCCTCGAGAAGTACGGGATCCGGTTGATGAGCATCGGGTTCTTGCTCGAGGACGAGCGCTCCGCGGTGGTGTGGCGCGGTCCGATGCTGCACGGCGCGCTGCTGCAGTTTCTCGGCGACGTCGCCTGGGGCGATCTGGATTTCCTGGTCCTCGACCTACCGCCTGGGACGGGCGACGTGGCACTGACGCTGGCCCAGAACGTCCGCGCCACGGGCGCCGTCATCGTCACCACACCGCAAGAGGTCGCCGTCCAGGACGTGTACAAGGCGATCAGCATGAACCAGAAAGTCGGGATCCCGACCCTCGGGGTGGTCGAGAACCAGAGCTATTTCGAGTGCGAGCACGGCACGCGCTACGAGATCTTCGGCAAGGGCGGGGGTGCGAAGGTCGCCGAGATGGCCGAAGCGCCCGTGCTCGGTCAAATCCCCATCGAGATGGCGATTCGCGAGGGGGGCGACGCGGGAAAACCGGTCGTCGAGGCGGATCCCGAGTCACCGAGCGCCCGAGCTTTCCAGGCGGTCGCGGACGCCCTCATTCAGCGAGTGACAGCGGAAAACGCCAGTCAGGACGGCGATCTAACCATCGATCGGAGCGGCGGAACGAACCGCCACCTCCCGATCACGAGGTGATACGCGGCGGCGGCCTCGAATCAACAACGGATCCGGAAAGGCCCCGCGCCGATTGGCACACGGGACGAGCCGCGATATATGCGCGAGGTCCCGAAGCAACGAGCCTGCCATGGCGACTGACGACAACACCCATCCCGACCCTGCGGAAGCCAACGCTGAAGCTGCTCCCGCCGGGGCCGACACCCCGAACCTCGAGTCCGCGACGAGCGCGGCGGACGCTTCGCCAGCGGTGACTGCCGCTCCGGAGCCGCAACCCGCTCAGGCGGAGTCGGCTGAGCCGCAGCCCACTGCAGCCGAAGCGCCCGCCACCCCAGAGGTGACCGCGCGCGAACCGGCCGCATCTGTGGAGGACGCGAGCGGAGCCCCAGAAGCAGCAGCGCCGAACGCTGATGCTCCCGCTCCGGCACCCGCCGCGACCAGCGAAGCCCAGCCGAGCGAGCCCGAGGGCGACGGGACGGGGAACGGCACCGACTCCGATACCGCGGCATCCGCCGAGTCGGTTCCACCCGGTGACGACGGCGCCACCGCGAGCGAGGCGCCACCGGGCGACGGCGAGGGCGAGGGCGACGAGGACCGGCCGAAGAAGAAGCGTCGCCGTCGCAAGAAGAAGAAGGGCGCGGAAGGCAGCACGGAAGGGTCCCAGCGCCCGGGGCGCCCATCGAGCGATCGCGCGCCATTCCACGTTGGCGAAGAGGTGTTCGGCAAGGTGACCGCCGTACTCGAAACGGCGATCATGATCGACCTGTCCGGCAAAGCGCTGGCGATCTTCGATCGCGGCGAGATGGAGCCGGACGATCTCGTCCCCAACGAGGGAGATCGCTTCGTCGCCCGCGTCCACAACGACGGTGCGCGTGGGGGCCTGGTGGTTCTCACGCGCAAGCCCCTGCGGGAAGAGGAGGCCAAGCCTCGGGTCGAGCAGGCTGCCAAGGATGGTGGCCTCATCGAGGGCCTGGTGACCGGCGCGATCAAGGGTGGCGTCGAGGTCGATATCGATGGCCTGCGTGCGTTCGCGCCGGCGTCGGGAATGGACCTGCACCCCGCGCACGCGAACTTCACCGCGCTGCTGGGCCAGCGCATGCAGTTCAAGGTCCTGCAGTTCAAGAACGCCGGTCGCGACGTGGTCGTGACTCGCCGCCCGATGCTGGAGGCGGAGGCGCACGAGCGTCGCAAGCACGCCCTGACCACCCTGACGGAGGGTCAGGTCCTCAAGGGCGTCGTGCGTACCGTGGTCGAGTGGGGGGCGTTCGTGGCGCTGCCCAACGCCGAGAATCTGGAAGGGTTGATCCACATCTCGGAGGCCAGCCACGATCCGCGGGCGCGAATCGCCGAGCTCTTCAAGCCCGGTGACCAGTTCGAGGTCCAGATCACCAAGATCGACGACAAGGGCAAGATCTGGCTCAGTCGCAAGGCGCTGGTCGAGGATCCCTGGGCGGAAGCCAGGCAGAAGTACGCGCCGCGCAGTCGCCTGAAGGGCAAGGTCGCGCGCGTCGAGCCGTTCGGCGTATTCGTCGAGCTCGAGGAGGGCCTCGACGGGCTGATTCACGTCGCCGACCTGAGCTTCGATCGGGTGGAGAACCCCGAAGAGGTCGTCAAGGTGGGCGAGGAAATCGAGGTGGTGGTCCACCACTTCGACCAGCGCAACAAGAAGATTGCCCTGCACCCCGCCCCCCCACCAGAGCGCGACGAAGAGCCCGTCCAGAAGGTGCAGCGCGGGTCCACGGTCAAGGTGCAGATCGTGAAAGCGGAAGGCCCCGGGGTCGTCTGCCGGGTGCTCGGCGCCACCGGTCGCGCCGCCCGCGGGTTTCTCCCGGCGGGACAGACCGGAACCACTCGAGGCACCGATCTGCGGAAGCACTTCCGCGCCGGAGATGTGATCGACGTCAAGGTGATCGACGTGGACCCGCGTCGCGGCGAGCCCAAGCTGAGCATCCGCGGCCTCCGCGAGGACGAGGAGCGACGTGCGCACCGTGAGTACCGACAGAAGCTCAAGGCGGAAGCCTCTTTCGGGACGCTGGGCGACCTGCTCAAGCAGAAACTGAACCTCGAGAAGCCGGGCGACGACTGAGGCGCGCTGGCAACGCGCGCCACCGCGACGGAGCTGATCCGACAGTCTCGGCCAGCCATCCAGTCCGGGAAGAGGGCTCTCCGGTTCAGCCGGGCGCTGGCGACGACCTCTTCGTCGACAGAGCGTCTCGACGTGGAGCTCCATATCCAGTCCAACTGCAATTCGGAAGGAAGTCTGTCGAAACTCCCAAAGCAGGCTGCCCGCTCGATTGTCCGAATCAGCAGTGTTGAACTATCTTGACCCGCCGCGGATGGCGCTTCTGCCAATGGGCAGTGCCTTTCCGCTCGGGATCGAATGTCGAACAAGAACGACCGTCAGCTGGTGGAGGCAGCCCAGAAGGGCGACACCGAGGCCTTCGGCGTTCTGGTCCGGCGTCACCAGAAACGGATCTACCGGCTGGCGGTCCACATGCTGCGCAACGCAGCGGAAGCGGAAGACGTGACACAGGAAACGTTCGTGCGCGCCTACGGCGCTCTGGAACGCTTCGATGGGCGCAGCGAGCCTTTCACTTGGATGTACCGAATCGCGGTGAACCTCTCGCTCAACACCATTCGCGCGCGCAAGCCATCCAGGAAGTCCACTCCGGTGGACGACCCACGCATCGCGGGTGCGCTCGTGGAGCGACGAGCCAGTCATGCGGACCCGGCGCGGCAGACGGCCGATCGCGAGCTGGCTGTCGCGCTCTGCGACAGCGTTGACGAGCTCAGCGAGACCCTGCGCACCACACTCATCCTGGTGAGCGTCGACGGCCTGAGTCACACGGAGGCAGCGGCCATCCTCGGCTGTCCGGAGGGTACCATCGCGTGGCGGGTCCATGAGGCTCGCCGCAAGCTGCGTGCTTCTCTGGCCAAGCGCGGCTACGCTGACAAGACGGGAGAGAAGCCATGACCGAGCGCCACGCCCCGCGTCTGCCGGCAGCTGCCGAGGCTCTGCTCTCGGACTGGCCGGCACCGGAGCGCTCGGACAAGGACTGGGAGCAGGCAACCGAGGCCGTCCTCCAACGGGTCCAGCGCGGGGATTCATCGGCTCTGGATGACGATCTGCTGGCGCCACCCCTACCGCAGACTGACGCGGATGGGCAGCTGCCCGATCGTCGTTCGAGTCCTACCGGGCCCAGCCTGGCGGAGCTGGCGCGCAGCAAGGTCAAACCAGACGATCGGCAACGCCAGCTCGCGGTGGCCAAGGACAGTCTCAAGCACGTCGCCGAGGCGCGCCACACCGGCCAAACAGCGGAGCACGTGGCACGCACCGCCGAGGTCGCGGAGCTGCAACGCTATCGCGACCAGCAATCAAGCGGCGTCCCGGATGACCGTGGCGCCGGGTGGCGGGGTGGTGTGATCGGCGCCGCCGTCGCCCTGGCCGCGGCAGCGGCCGTCTTCGTCTTCTATGTAGCGGATCGCGGTGGAGACGCGCTCGCGCCACCGGCCACCCCTGCTCCGGTCGCCGAGCTCCCGTCTCCGCCGGCCCAGCTGGGCGCCCAGGAGGAGAGCTCCGAGCCCACCGCCCGACTCGACGAGTTGCCGGTGGAGACCGAAGAGGAGCAACCCGTCGCGAAGACCGCAGCGGGACCACCACCTCGCGCTGGCCGACCGCGCATTGCCAAGGCTGGCGGAGCGGCAGCGCCGCCAGCGGCCCCCCCCGCGCCTGCCGAGCCAGACGAGTTCGACACCAAGCTACCGTCCGCCGATGACACGGATACCCGCAAGCGACTCGCACCCACCACCGGCGAGGCACTGGCCGCAGTGGCGCCCAGCACGGCGCGCGCGAAGGTGTGCGTGGCCGGCCACGCGCAGCCGTCGACGGCAATCGTCACGTTCGGCTCCGGCGGGGCGGTCGAGAGCGTGACGGTTTCCGGCCCAGCAGCCGGCACGCCGGCCGCGGAGTGCATCCGGAATGCGTTCCTGGCCGCACGCGTGGCGCCGTTCGCCAAGCCGCGTTTCACGGTGAACTTGCCTGTACGCCCGTGAGCCAGCTCTGGTTGACAAGCTAGGTGGCTTCCATCATAGTCCCGGGCCCTTGCCCCCCGAGGGGGGAGGACGAATCAACTCATGGTTTCCCTCACTGCACAAACTGAGCGACGCCGCGCGCTTCGACTCAAGGCCGCCGGTCGCAAGAGCGCGCGCAAGCGCGTCAAGTTCGGGACCACGCCGAAGTTCCCGGTTCATCCCGAGGGCTACGACCCCAACGCCGCCGACGCAAAGCCGTCTGGCGACACCAAGTGAGAACCGATGGCGAATCATCCCTCAGCAGAAAAGCGTAATCGTCAGCGCCTCAAGCGAACTTCGCGCAATCGCGCCGTGCGCAGCGCCGTCCGCACCGCCCTGAAGAAGGCGAGGACTGCACTGGATAGCGGCGATCAAGCCACGGCAGCGCCCCTGGTCAAGGAAGCCAGCGTCGCGCTCGCCAAGGCCGCGTCGAAGAACGTCGTGCATCCGCGTGCCGCGTCGCGAACGACCTCGCGGATCATGGCGCAGCTGCACCGACTTGGCGCCAGCTGAACGAGCGACACAGTACCGGCCTGTCGCCGGCTGAAAGCTCCAGCCGAGGAAGCCCCGGACCCGGTTGCGCGTACAACGACGCGCGGCAGTGGTTCGGTCCGTGCTGATCCCGAGGCAACAATGCTAGGATGCGCGAGAAGCGGCGCAGACGGGCGACTTCCGCTGACTCACCACGTATCCTTCGATGAGCACGCTCGACCCAGAGCTCGAGACTCTGCTCGGCACCACTGTCGGCGGCAAGTATCGCCTCGATGAAGCCATTGGCCGGGGCGGGATGGGCGCGGTGTTTCGGGCCACGAACACCGCCATCGGCAAGCGCGTTGCCCTGAAGTTCCTCTACCGCGACGCGGCTCGCGATCGGGATGCAGTCACCCGCTTCCAGCGCGAGGCAGAAGCTGCCAGCGCGGTGGAGAGCGCCCACATCGTCCAGATCTTCGACTCGGGGACGACAGACGACGGACTGCCGTTCCTGGTCATGGAGCTGCTCCGTGGCGAGGATCTCCGCAGCCGTCTCCGCCGAGAAGGTCGCGTTCCAGTCGCGGAGGTGGTGCACATCGGGGGCCAGATGGCGCGCGCGCTGCGCCGGGCCCACGAGGCGTGTATCGTCCACCGCGACCTGAAGCCGGACAACGTGTTCCTGTGCCAGCGCGACGATGACCCGATGTTCGTGAAGCTGGTCGATTTCGGGATCTCGAAGGTCACGCGCAAGGCAGCCGGACTCGACACCCTCACCCGGAAGGGCCTGGTGCTCGGCACGGCCTTCTACATGTCGCCCGAGCAGGCGCAGGCAAAACCGGACGTTGACGGTCGCACCGACCTCTTCAGTCTCGGCGCCATCATGTTCGAGGCGCTCACCGGGCGCCCGCCGCACATTGGGCAAGCCTACGAGGCCGTGCTCATCGCGATCTGCACGGAGGATGCCCCGGACGTGCGAGAGTTCGCCCCCGATGTGCCTCCGGCCCTCGCCCGGGTGATCGCCAAGGCTCTGGCACGCGATCGCGACGCCCGTTTCCAGTCCGCGCAGCAGCTCTACGAAGCGCTCGCCGCGGCTGTTCCGGGACTGCTCAGCACCGGCGGCCAGATCAGTGAGCCGGTGCTCCCCGTCGACTCTCCCGACACCGAACTGCCATCCGATCCGGCCGAGACCGCCGAGAACGCCGCCGTTCGGCCCGCTACGCCGACATCGACTCCGACCCCCACACGCCGCATCCTGATGACGGCGGTGGCTGCCACGCTGGCTGCCTTCATCGTGACGGTGGTGGTGATGGCGCGCCTGGTTCCCGCGGGCCCCGCCCCCGACGAGCACTCGTCGGATCACGCGGCAGCCAGCGGTCGCCCCCCAGCCTCGTCCCCCGCGGTTTCGGACGCGGCCCCTGCGCCCTCGCACGTCTCGGCGGGCGCGACAACATCGGCGTCTCTGCCCAACCTCCCCGCCTCCGCCACCGCATCCGCCGTCTCGTCGGGACACTTCGCACCACCGCCGCCACGCCCGTCTCCCTCACCACCGCGAGGAACAGCGATACGCCCGACCCACGCCCCGCCGACGACGCGCCCCGCGACCGGCGGCGTCGCCAAGGGCCTGCAGTTGGCCACCGAACCGTAATCGAACGCGGGTGACTCCGGATGCCGATCGGACTCGCTTCCCGAGCCCCATGCTTCTACCTTTGAGTCGCATGCCGTCCGCGAGCCACAGGCCGTCCCCGCAAGCCGCGATGATCGTGGCCATTGCCGTGACGGCGGGGGTGGCACACTCCCAGCCCGCCGCCGAAAGCAACGCGGAGTCCCCTGCCGGAGAGACAGCGACCGAGCAGACCGCCGCTCCTGGCGACACCACGGCCCTCCCCGCCAGCGAGGCATCCGCCGACCAGCGCCGAGACGAGGCCCGCCGCCACTTCGACAGCGGGATCAAGCTGTTCCACGACGGCAACTTCAAGGGGGCCCTCGCCGAGTTCGAGGCGGCCTACTCGGTCAACCCCAGTGGGGGGGCACTTCGCAACGTTGCCCTCTGCCAGAAGGCCCTGTACCGCTACGCAGAATCCAGCGACACGCTCCAGCAGCTCCTCGACCGCCATGGCGACCAGCTCAGTGCAGCCGAGCGCCAAACCGTTCAGGAGACAATCGCGGAGCTGGGAACGCTGGTCGGGCGGGTCACCATCGCCATCCTCCCGCCGACAGCAGAGGTGTTGGTCGATGGCCGCGTGCTCGACAGAGAACAGCTCGAGGCCGGTATCCGGCTCAACGTTGGCGAGCACACCATCGCCGCGTCCGCCCCCGGCTACGCCCAACTCACGAGGTTGATTCGCGTGGCGGGCGGGGAGCAGACTCACCACGACTTCGGACTGCAGCCCACGATGGGATTTTTGACTGTCATCACCGGGGATCCGGACGCGGCGATCGCCGTCGACGGAGAAGCCAAGGCGTTCAACCAGTGGTCGGGTCCAGTGAAACCGGGCAAACGCCTGGTGCAGGTCTACAAGGAAGGCTTCGAGCCTTTCGAGGAGCGAGTGCGCATCGACCTTGGGCAGACCGTTCAGGTCAACGCGACACTCGATCCGACGGGCGCGACCGGTGAAGGCTCGATCAAGCTCGACGCTCCACCGCCGCCCCCTGGCACCCGCTTCTTCATGCAACAGGGCTGGTACGCACTCGGTTCGCTGACGCTGCTGGGCGTCTCCGAGGCGCCCCGCGGCCTGGACCATGACGTGCAGGCCGGCGACACGGAAATCGGAGGAGTGACCACGGGTGTCCGCGCCGGGTACCGCCTCTGGAACCCGCTCGCGGTCGAGGCACTGATCGAGGGAGGCGGGTTTCCCGTCGCCCAGGCCTGCGATGCCGACCTCGACTGGGCTCCCTGCGGCGAGAATCAGGTCAATCGCGACTACACCCTGACCACGGTGCGACTGGGCGGAAACGTCCGTCTGCTCAGCGGCGGCGAGAAGGTGCGCTTCACGTCGACACTGGGGACCGGGTCGGTGCGCCACAAGCTCGACGTGCCGGAGCTGGACTCCGCCACCCGGGACGAACTCTTGCTCACCCACTCGCCGGAGGATGTGGACCAGGTGGATGGGGCGCTCAAGGCCGAAGGGTGGAACCCGTACTTCATGCTGGAGGTGGGCCTGCAGCTCAACGTCAAGCACGCGCTGTTCGAGGTCAATGGAACCGTGTTCATCGACGGAACCGCGGACACGAAGAGCGACACCGGTGAGAAACCCTACCGGGGGCTCATCTTTGGGGGGTTGGGCCTCCGCGCGGGGTGGAGCGAGTGGTCGCCTCGTCCCGGCGCCAAGTTTCGCGCCGCGCAGCCCAGCGAGTAGCCAGCCCGCTCACGCCCTTCCTCGCGCGCGCTCCACCGGAAACTCGCGCCCAAGGGGCTCAGCAGCGGTCGACCAGTTCCGCGAGCACGGCAAAGCCATCGCGAAAATCTGCGAGGCGCGCCTGCTCGTTCGGCGCATGGTAGTATTCGGAGCGGCCAAATCCCGTCACCTGGACATCGAACCCGCGCTGCTGCAGCTCACGAACGATGGGGAGGGCACCGGTCATGCTGTAGCGTTCGACCCGCCCGCGCACCCGCAGGATCGCCGACTCGAGGACCGCCAGCAGCGGCGAGTCAAGGCGACACGCCAACCCCTCCGTGGCCCCACCCAGCCAGCGAAACTCCAATTGTCCCGTCCGTCCGTCAGCCGTCCGCACCCGAGGAAATCCAGGCGGCGCGGCGTCGAGCGCGACCTGGGTCCCCAGCTCGTCGGCCGCGGCGGCCATCGCCCGCTGAACCGCATCGAGGTCATGGAACGGCGTCAAACGCAGGTCACCGTCAACCCGCGCGAACCCCGGGATGTTGGACACGCCGCGATTGGGCACGTCAATCAGCGTCGGCTTGAAGGTCGATGGAGTGGCGAAGTGGTAGCGAGCCTCCTCGGGATGAGCGGGGGCGATCGTCGAGAACTGCTCCCGAAGCCAGAGGGTGGTCGCCATCGCCAGCTCCAGCGCGTTGACGCAGTTGTGGGTCATGCCCGAGTGACCTGAGAAGCCATGCACATCCAAACGCCACCGAACCACCCCACCGGTACCCACCGTGGGGCCAAAGTCCGCGCTGTCCAGCCACACTAGCGGAGCTCCAGCGAGTGGGTCGAGGCGGCCGGACGCGAGCAAGTAGTCCATCCCCAGTCCCGCCACGGGCGAGCTTTCCTCGTTGGCGATCATCACCACCGTGAGCGTCCGCCTGGGTCGCTGCTCCGCTTCACCCAGTGCACACAGTAGCTCCGTGAGAAGAGCGACATGTCCCAGACAGTCCGTCGTTCCACGACCGTAGAGCACCCCCCCTTCAACGGCGAGGTCGAAGGGGTCGCGGTGCCACCCCTCTGCATCTCGGTCCGCGACGACCACGTCGAAGTGCGCGCCGACGAGGCCCAGGTGACCGGGCTCGCGCCCCCGCACCGTCAAGACCAGGTTGGGTCGCTCGTCGCTGTCGGGCGCAGCCACGCGTTCGAGTGACACGAATCCGCTCTTCACGTAGGGGTCCAGCACATCAGAAACGACGTCGACCGCCAGCCCCTCCCTCGGCACCAGGCCTCGCGATGGGGCGTTCTGCAAGCGGGACCCCAGTGACACGAGACGGCGCAGAATCGATACGAAGCGGTCCTCGTCGAACCGGCACGGCTTGCCCATGCGGCTCATTGTAGTATGCGTCGCCGTCCGATGCGCGCAGTCATCATTGGCGCTGGCCGGGGAAGCCGGCTGCAGCACGAAACCAGAGAAATCCCAAAGACCCTGGTGCCGGTCATGGGGCGGCCCATGCTCGACTGGATCCTCGACGCGCTCGCCGCGGGTGGGATCAGGCGAGAGAACATCGTCTTCGTCTGTGGGTACGCCGAAGAAGTGGTGCGGAAACTGTATCCGGACCTGACCTTTGTCCGTAACGCCGAGTGGGAGAGCAACAACATCCTCCTTTCGCTACTCTGTGCGCGCGACTACCTGATCGATGGCTTCGTCTCGACGTATGCCGATATCGTCTACGAGGGAGCCATCGTGCAGCAGCTCGTCGCCAGTCCACACGCCCTCACCCTGGGGTGCGATACGGCCTGGCGCCGCCGCTACCGATCGCGATCCCAGCACCCGGAATCCGACGCGGAGAAGTTGCGCGCCGATGGCTCGCGAGTGCTCGAGATCAGTCGCCACATTCCCAGCGAAACCGCCCAGGGCGAATTCATCGGGGTCCTGCGCGCATCTGCGACCGGCGCCCAGCGACTGCTCACCGCCTTCGACGCGGCGAAGCAAGCCTTTGCGGGTCGCCACTTTCGCGAAGGGCGCACATTCGAACGGGCCTACCTGATCGACCTGCTCCAGGACATGGTGGAACAGGGCGAGGAGATCCATCGAGTCGACACGTCCGGGGGCTACATGGAGATCGACACGCTCGAGGATCTCGATCTGGCCTCCGATTGGTGGCGCTCCCGCCCGTGAGTCGGGACGTCCGGACGCCATCGCTCCACGCTCCGCCACACCTCCGGGGGTTCGAAGTCCAGCAATCCTCGCCACAGTGAACCCACACTGAAAAAGTGGAGAAACGGCGGACATTCCCGTGAGGGACCGCCGTGACAGGGGCACCCGGGGACGCTATGTGATGCCGCTGATGTTGCACTTCACTCTCCCTGGTCGACGTGTCTGGTTCGGTCTCGCCACCCTGCTGCTGGTCGCCTGCGGCAAGCAACCAGAACCGGAGGCGCCAGACGCCGAGGAGGAAGTCGTCGTGGAGCGTGAAGCTCCCCCCGAGATGGGCGTGATGGGGGAGATGGGCGGACTGAACCAATCCCACGTCGAGCGCGTCTTCAAGAAGGCCAGCGGACAGCTTGCCGAATGCATGACCGACGGCTCGAAGCGAATCGAGTTTCTCGGCGGGACGATCAGCTTCTATCTGCTCATCGATATGTCCGGCTCCGTCGCGCACTCCCACGTCAAGCAGACCACCCTGGGCGACCGAGAAACCGAGAAATGCATGATCGATGTGCTGGGAGCACAGGACTGGCCAAAGCCCGTAGGCGGCGAGAAGGGCAAGGCCGAGTACGACAACATCATCTTCGATCCCCCGAGTGACGTGCGACCGCCAGTCGCCTGGGACGCCAGCGACATCGAGGAAGGACTCGAGGAGCTCCAGGAAGACCTGGCGACATGCAAGAACGGGGTTCGCGGGACCTACTCGGTCACCATGTACGTGGGGACGAGGGGACAACCTCTGGGGGTGGGGATGGCCCCCCCGGGGGAAGAAGGAGGCGAGGCGATCGATTGTCTGGTGGACGTACTGATGAGCGGCACCTACCCCTCCCCCGGTAGCTGGCCAGCGAAGGTATCGTTCTCGCTGTGACCACCACCGCTCACCAGGACCGAGGCCGGCGACACCGTGTCCTGGTGACGGGGGCCAGCAAGCGCGTCGGCAGGGCCATCGCCCTCGCCCTCGCGACGCGCGGGGACCGAGTCATCGTGCACTACCACCGCAGTCGCGACGCCGCCGAGACGACGCGGCGCGACATCGACGAGCGTGGCGGCGAAGGCCACTGCTTGAGCGCCGATCTCACGGACCGGAACGCCGCTCGCCAGCTGGTGGACGACGCCGTCGCGATGCTCGGAGGACTGGACGTCCTGGTCCTCAGCGCTGCCGGATACGAGCGTCTGGCACTGGACGAGGTGGACGACGCGGCTTGGGACACGATGCTGGAGCTGAACCTGACCGCCCCCTTCGTGGTGAGCCAGCGCGCACTGCCAGCACTACGCAAGAGCCGCGGTTCGATCGTGTTCGTGACGTGCTCGAGCGCAACCACCCCGTTCCGCAACCACCTGCCCTACGTGGTGAGCAAGGGCGCGCTGCTCCACCTGATGAAGACGCTGGCGCTCGAAGCCGCGCCCGAGGTCCGGGTCAACGCAGTCGCCCCCGGGACGGTCCTCCCGCCCGACACTCTCGACGATGCAACCCGGGAGCGGCTCCGCGCCGCGATTCCCCTGGGACACCTCGGCGACCCGGACGATGTGGCAAGAGCCGTCGACTTCCTAGTGAGCAGCCCCTTCGTGACCGGGCACGAGATCGCGGTGGACGGCGGACGCTCGGTCGCGAAGGTAGAAAGGTTCGGCTAGCGTGGCGAAGGAACCAGGGGCAGTCAGCTACATCGGCGAGGCGTTGGCACCACGCCCCTCTACGTATCCGGCCCCGCCACTGGAGCGTGCGCGGCGCATCCTCGTGGTCGACGACAGTCGAGCCGTGCGGTCGATGATCCGCACCGAGCTCGACCCGCTGGGCGCAGAGATCGCCGAAGCAGGGGACGGCGAGGAGGCGATCGCACTCGCCAGGACCTTCAGGCCAGACGCGATCACGCTGGACGTGGTGATGCCCGACATCGACGGGTACGCGGTCTGCCAGCAACTCAAGAGCGACGACGCAACGATGGCGATCCCGGTCGTGATCGTCGCGTCACGCCCAACGAGTCAGGAACGGGTACGCGCTTTTCTGGCAGGAGCAGCAGAGTACTTCGACAAGCCGTTCGCTCCCGGCGCGCTGCGGCTGTACCTGGAGCAGGTGATCCGCAGGATCCGCTCGCATCAGGTCCAGCGGGTGAGTCTGGCCCTGGCGGATCCAGTGGAGGCCAACCGAGTCCACGCGTCCCTCCGGGCCCACGGCTTCAGGTGCCAGCGGTTCTCGGATCCCCGGACCGCCATCAACTCGCTGGCTCGCGATGCCGAGTTGCTCGTCCTCGACCTCGACTATCCAAACGACCAGAGCTTCGCCTCGCTCCTGGCCGTCCGGGAACGGGCGACGGTCGAGCGCCTACCGATCGTCGCCCTGACGGGACGCAGCGAACGGCTGCGGATCGCCGTCGCGCTGAACGCCGGCGCCCGCGACGTCCTGCGTCGTCCTTTCTATCCGGAGGAGCTCGTGGCGCGCGTGGAGCACCAGCTCGAGCTCGCCCAGCTGGAACGACGACTCGTCGAGGAAGCGACCATCGATCCTCTCACGGGTCTTTGCAATCGACGCTACCTGAGCCGACTCGTGGAAGTGGAACTGAAGCGAGCCGCCCGCCACCGCGAGCCCCTGGGGATCCTGATCGCCGACCTCGATCATTTCAAGCAGATCAACGACACGCACGGTCACCTCGTGGGCGACGAAGTGCTCCGGGCCTGCGCCGCGGAAATGGCCCGCCACACGCGCGTCACCGACGTGCTCGCGCGCTACGGTGGAGAGGAATTTGTCATCCTCGCTCCGGGAGACCGCGACATCGGCCTGCGCGTCGTCGCCGACCGGCTCCGATCGCACGTCGAACAACTCCGCATCCCCACGGCACACGGCCCGATGCAGGTGACGCTCAGCCTGGGCGGCACCTGGTGGGAGCCCAGCACGAAGCACCGCGACCACGAGCTTGCCGACCTGCTCGCTCCCGCCGATGAGGCGCTCTACGCAGCGAAGAATGGCGGCCGCAACCGCTACGTCATCGTCCCCAGCGAGCCTCGGTCCGAGAGCCGTACGCGGCTGGAGCGCGACGCTTCCTAGAACACCGATCAGTTTGCCCGACGCGGAAAACACGTGTCTCCGGGCGCCTAGTAGGAGCGAGGCACCCGGAGACAGGTGCTTCCCGCTGGCGCTGCTGCCCTGTCGGTGTTTCGTTGGTTGGGAACAACAAACAACCTGTTGGTTGTTCTGGGGGCTGGGTCAGGAGCCAGCGACGAGCAGGGCTAGCTCGATCCGACCAGGCTCACCTTCGCCAAGCGCTTGGGCCAGCTCGGCGCGCTCCTCCGGCGGAACCTCGACGATCACCTGGGAGCGCTCCACTCCGTACTCGATGAGGCGCGCCGAAACCTGGCCGAGTCGCGTCGCCGGAGCTCCGGTCGCCCGTACGACCCCCACCTCCGTGAGATGAATCGAGAGACCGGGGTGCGCGCTGGCCACGTCCGCAACGACCTTCAACATGGCGTCCCCCTCGGGATCCACCCCTTCCCCGTCGGGGACTGGAAACACTCGAGCCGCCGGAAGGCGGAGCACCGGACGACCGTCGACCACCGCCAGCTCCACCTCCCCGGTAGCCACCGGGCGGTGAAGCGCGACCGCGAGGTCGCGGATCACGACCGCGCGCGCAGCTGCTCGGTTCTCGACCGCCGCAAGCTGCGTCAGCCGGTCCTCGGCCGCGTCCAGCGCCGTTCGCAGCGCGTCGCGCTGGTCGGAAAAGGCGCGGAGATGCGTTCCGACCCGCGCCAGCTCACTGCGCAGCTGGTCCACGAGCCGCGCCGCCTCTTCCCGTTGCTGCGCCGCCACGTCGACGTCCAGCTGGAGCTGCGCAACACGGCCTTCGGTCCGCTCCAAACGCTCGCGTCTCGCTTCCGCCTCGCGGCGCGCCTGGTCGCGTTCCCGTTCCACCGCCGCAAGTCGTCCCCCCGTCTCGCGGAGTTGCAGCGTCGTTTCATGATGTCCCGCTTGCTCCCGGATCAGGGCGTCGCGAGTTTCCACGTAGTGCTGCTGGGAAACGCAGGCGCCGGTGCCCAGTGCGGCCGCGAGCACTACCCAGAACATGGCAACCTTGGCTTGGATCATGAGTGGACCTACGAAATCCTCTCGCCACGCAGATGCTGCAGATCAATGTGCTCGGCCAGCGTCAAGCGGTCGACGTCGCTGATCGCCACGAAGCGCAACGCTTGCCGCGTGCCACTGGTCCAGATCGAGCGCGCCTTGGCGTGAAGACTGCGCAGCCGTTCGGGCAGTCGCAGCTCGACGTCGAGGAGCAACCGCACGTCGGTGGAGCGAACCGGGCGCCCCCGATCGATCACGATCCCGCTTGCCGAGACCTCGACCCCGCGGCAGCGACTCACCATTTTGCCATCACGGGCGAACACGTCGAAATCGGTTTGGGCTCTAAGGCCGGCTCTTCCTCGCATGGGATCACCTCCAACGAACGCCCAAATGGTAGGTGCTACACCTACATCAGGCCTAGAAGGTTGGGGCAAAAACTTCACCACCGCGCACTTCGATAACCACTTACTCTGAGGCTGGAAGCTTGTCGGCTTTTTGGCCGCAGCCCGTGAGCGGCGTATTCATGGGGCGTGTTGCGACCTGGCCTCCCAACAGCAATCCGCCTCGTCGTCGTGCTCGCGGTGCTCGTGGCTGCCCGGAGCAGCAGCGCGGAAGCCACCCCGCCCCGGGTGGACCTGACACGGATGACGGTGGGGAAGAGTGGAGCGGAAGCCCCCACGAGCTCGGGGGCTTCCGCCGAGCTGACCATCGATGCGGCGCTCCAGCAAACCTCCGCGACCCTGCTCGCTCGCGCCGATCCGATCGCTGGAGCGATCGTCGCCGTCGAGGCGAAGACGGGCCGAGTACTCGTCTGGACCGATCGGCAGCGCGCCGGCGGGACCCGAGGCAGCGTGCTCACCCGGCGGCAGGCACCCGCCGCTAGTCTCTTCAAGATTGTCACCACCGCGGCCCTCCTGGACCGCGCGAAGGTGCACCCGCAGAAGCGGGTCTGCTGGTCAGGCGGGGAGCACGGGATCTGGCGCCGGCATCTCGCGGCTCCTCAACGCGGCAAGATCCAATGCGGCCCATTTGGCCAAGCGCTCGGCTACAGCCGCAACGCCGTCTTCGCTCAGCTGGCCACCAACGAGCTGACGCATGCCGATCTGACCGAAACGATCGAGCAGTTCGGCTTCAACCATCCGGTTCCCTTCGACGGTGACGTCACGCTGGGGAAGGTCACGGTCCCCTATGACGATCTCGGTTTCGCGCGAACCGCCGCGGGCTTCGAGAACAGCACCCTGTCCCCGCTGGGAGCCCTAACGCTGGCGTACAACGTTGCTGCCGGTGGCCAGGCAATCCGCCTCCACATTGTCGAACGGGCTGGCAGCTACTCGGCTCCCGCCGAGCGTCAGCTCGTCCGGCGGGTGATGAGCCCGCACGCGGCCGCCAACCTGAGATGGATGATGGAGGTGACCGTGCATAGCGGCACCTCGCTCGACGCTTTCAGCGACGACTCGGGTCAGTCCTATCTTGGTCGGGTTCGGGTAGCGGGAAAAACGGGCACCCTTCAGGCCAGCAAATCCGACCCCACCACGAGCTGGTTCGTCGGGTTCGCGCCGAGCCGCGATCCTCAGATCGTGGTGAGCGTGCTGCTGGAGAACGGACCGGTGTGGCGCCGGAAAGCCAACGAAGTCGCCCGCGACGTGCTGCGAGCCTACTTCGCCGCTCAAGGGGTAACCGGAGTGTCCCACCCCCTCGACTGACCCTCGAGCGGCAGCGCCCATTCGTCAGCTCGCCGGTCGCGCCCGCCGGGGGAGGTGCTCGAGTGCCACCAGCAGCGCCTTCGCGAGACGGCGCGAATCGTGGCGCGCAAAGGTTCGCCGAGCCATCAGATCGCCGGTGACGACCACTCGTCCGTCGTCGGTCAAGTCGTTGACGACCGGTTCGGCTCCCTCCTCGGCGTACCTCTCCAGCAGCGCGTCCGGCGCCCGTCCGGAGTTCACCAGGACCGCGTCGAGCGTTGGGCCGCCCAGCGCCCGTTCCACGGTTGCGACGAACCGCGATGCGGGATAGCCGTCGGTCTCCCCCCGCTTGGTCATCGTGTTCACGATGTACACTAGCCGCGCCCCCCGCAGTTTCGCCCCCCGGACCGCCTCGGGCAGCCCCTGCACCGCGAAGTTTGGCATCACGCTCGTGTAAAGGTCACCCGGACCCACCACGATGTAGTCGGCGCGAAGAATCGCGATCGCCGCGCGGTCGAAGACGCTCGCTGTCGGCTCGAGCCGCACCCGCGAAATGGGCACAAGCTCGCCGGTCCCGCGCACGTCGATCTGAGCTTCGCCGACCAGCTCGCTGCCGTCTTCCAGTTCGGCCACCAGGTGGCAGTCCTGCAGCGTGACCGGGAACACATGGCCGCGCACCTGCAGAATGCGTTCGAGAAACCGGATCGCCTCGTACTCCCCTCCCGCCAGGTCCTTGGCCGCGGTCAGCACCAGATTGCCCAGGCTATGCCCGCGCAGGGAGTCCCCCGTCTCGAAGCGATAGCTCATCAAGTGCAGCAGGTCGCTCGGAGCATCGGAGAGCGCAATCAAGCACTGTCGCACGTCACCGGGGGGCAGCGTTCCGTGCTCGACGCGCAATCGCCCAGTGCTGCCACCGGAATCCATCATCGTCACGACGGCCGAGAGCTCGGCCGTCGGACAATGCACGCGCAGTCCCGAGAGCAGCGTGTAGAGACCCGTACCGCCGCCCACGCAGCAAATCCTCGGGCGCGGGGCAACGCTCATCCGCGGAGAAGACCTGGTGAAACGCCGAGCTCAGTCCCGGCGCCGGCGCGCCACACCAATTCCAAACAGGCACAACGCAAGCCAACCGAGAGACGTCCCGGCGTCCTTCGCGCCGGGAGCCCGGCAACCACAGCTGCTCTTCTTCTCTTCCACGGCAGTCACACCAGCGTCAGCGGCAGCAGGAGCCTCCTCTTTCATGACGATGTCCCACTCCGGCAGCGGAGTCACGACCACCTGAGCGGGTTCGATCTCGTCGCGCCTCCGGTGCGGCAGATCCACCGCCATCCAGATCTTGTTCCACACGCGCTTGTGCCGCCAGCGCTTGCCCCAGCGGCCGCGCTTCGGCGCCTCGCACTTCACCTGACCATCCCACTCCCAGTAGTGGTTGAAGCGAACCTGGTATTTGCTCGTCTGACCCTTCTCCGAGACCTTCGACTCCCCCGTCTCGATCTTGGGTGGGAGCCCCTGGGGCAGAGCCACGCCACCGCGGATGTGGTCGTTCGCGGGTCCGACCTCGACGTCCTTCTTCAGATTGGCGCGATCGTAGCGGTAGTGAAAGCGGCTGATCACGAAGTTCTGACGCTCGATGACTCCCTTGCGCCAAGCCAACTCCTTTCGATCCGCCTCGCGCTGCTTCTTCGCCTTGCGCTTCTCTGCCGGCTTGAGCTCCTTCTCCTTGAGCTCCTCCTCGAACGCCTTCTTCTCCTCCTCCGTTTCTTCGGGCGGTTCGGGATGGCGCACCTCCTCCGGAAGTTGCTCCTCGAGCACCTCCCCCCCGAGCATCAGCAATTCGTTGGCCAGCAGCTTTTCGTTGGGACACGGCTCGCCGCACCCCTGGGTGTGCCAGGCGAACTCGTAGAGGAAGCGGTCTGGGTACTTGGCAGCGATCCGATCGTGAATCCCGTTGTAGATCTCACCGATGCGCTCCTTCACCACGCGGTTCTTTCCGTTGACCTTGATGTTGGCCAGAAGCTCGATGTTGGTGGGCGGATAGACGTACTGGTAGTTCGTGGGCGCAAACCGCTTCTCGGGATGGAGAACGTAGACGAACAGATCCTGCTTCGCGGCCAGGTTGTTCAACCCCAGGGTTGACTGGATGGTTGTTGCTTTCGCGGAGGTGAAGTAGCGGATCCCAGCGAGCTGGGCGCGTTCCTTCGCGCCGATCTCGATCATCTTGGTGTCCACTTCGATGGCGAGGAGTCGCATCCCCCGCGCCTGGTATCCGTTCAGCGCCTTCTTCACCTCGCCGGACATCTTGTAGCCGGTCTCGCTGAGGAATGCGTCCAGGTCGGCATACCCCTTGCCGTGCTGCGGGTTGTCCTCGCTGGCCTCAGCCGGCTCGCCCCCGATGAGGTGGTAGCGATACTCGCTCTCCGAATCCTTGTACTTGGTCGACAGGTCCACGGAGAACTCCCGAGCCACCTTTCGGTCGCTCCCCATCTGCTGATTCCCGCCGAGAAATCCCGTTGTCTTGACGGTGAGATCTCGCTGCCACTCCTGCTCCGGCTCGCCCGGCTCGCAAGGGTCCTTCTCGTAGAAGTCGTGGAACCGGGGTGCGGTCAGCGACTCGATGCGCGTGATGTTCTCGCGACGCATCGTCCTGATTCGATCGAGCGTCACGTCTCCCGGTACCACCATCACAATCGCGAACGGGGTGAACGGCCCCTCGTAGTCGGGCGCGACCGTCACTACGGACGTCTCCCCCTTCTGCATCAGGATGACGTGGGTAGAGTGCAGAATCCGCTTCGCGTCGTCCTTGGCGACGTACACTCCCGGGAAGGCCAGCGCCGTCGCGGTCGAGCACACCACCACCAGGGCGGCCAGGAAGGCACCGATTGTTCTGCGGGTCATGGCGCAGGAGGCTAGCGCGACTTTTCCTGACAAGGAAGCGGCGGCGTGCCCCAGCGACCGGGAACGTGCCGGTCGAAATATTCCTAGAGTTCGCCTGTTTGGGCCCCACCGCCCGGGGGGGCTCAGCCCGCTTGCCCCTCCGAAGACCGGCTCCCGAGTGGGGGCCTCGGTTCGCCGGAATGCCGACATTTGGTCAGGGTTCGGTTCAACAGAACCGAGCTGCGGTGTAAACGTCGACGGCGATGTTGGACGTGGCGCAGATCCGGGAGGCGGCCAGCCCGATGCTTCGGGAAGGACCGACCCCGGTGGGGCCAGAGCAAGCGGCCGTAGCGATCGTCCTTCGCGACCAACCCGGGGGCGCCGAGCTGCTGCTGATTCGCCGGGCCGAACGTGCTGGCGATCCGTGGTCGGGACACATGGGGCTACCCGGCGGACACTGGGAGCCAGGCGACGCGCACCTGGTCGACACCGCGGTGCGCGAGACCCAAGAAGAGGTGGGGCTGGCGCTATCGGTCCAGAGCGGCCTGGTGGGCGCGCTGCCCACCATTCCCGCCATCGCTCACGGCCGCCGCACCAGGCTAGCGATCACCCCGTACCTCTTCGTTACTGCCGGAGCGCAGACGATTCGCCCCAACTCCGAAGTGGCCGCCGCCCTCTGGGTGCCCATCGACGCCCTGCGCGACCCGCGCGCTTCCACGACCATCGAGACCGAGGTCGAGGGTCACCCCCTGCGACTGCCCGCCTGGCAGTTCCAGGGTCACGTCATCTGGGGTCTGACCCACGCCATGCTCGCTCCCCTACTGGCACGGCTGCCGTGAGCGAGTCGCTGGATTCCCAACCCAGAGTCCCATGAGATCGCTGGCAAACTGCGGGACCAGACAGAACCGGAGAAGAGAATGAGCGAGGTATCCGCAGCGATGAACCCGGAGCACGGCGAGCAGAATCGATGCCCCCATTGTGGTGTCGTCGCCGACGTCGAGCCCGCGACCCGCCTGCGCTATCGGTGCCGCGTCTGTGGGGGCCCAAGGGTTCCCCTCGACAGCCCGGAGATCGAGCGCACCGATGGAGAACGTCGGGCACTCAAGCGAGCTCAGCGGCTGCGTTTCCGCCACGCCGCCTGGTGGGTGGCAACCGCCGCGCTGGGCGGACTCGGCCTGCTCTCACTACTGGTGACGCTGGGCGTCCTTCTGGCGGTCACGCCCGGGACGATCGGCTTCGTGGTAGCCCTGATGGCGGCGTCCGCCCCACTCCTCCTGGCAACCTACGCCGCGCGGCGCACGCGCCAGTGGTCACGCCAGCTGCAGGACGAGCTGGATACGGCCTGGCGCCAGGTTGCCGCCGACGTCGTGGCACACGGCGACGGCGAGGTGAACGCCGAGCACCTCGCGCAGCTCCTCCGCGTCGAGCCAGAGGAAGCGGAGCGACTCTTGACACTGATGAGCGCGCACGATGTCGTGAGCGCCCGCGTCACCGAGGGCGGCGATCTCGTCTTTCGTCGGAGCGAACCGCCGCCAAGATTGCGAGTGTCCGCCGCGGCAGATCCGCTCACGTCCGCCGCATCGGCGGACGTGGATACCGAGGACTGGGAAGAGGTCGCAGAGCCGGCTACGGCCCGCCGGGAGGAGCCGTGAGCTCACGCAGACGCGCCGCTACCACCCCCGTCCCATCCTGAACCGTCACCACGAGCCGCCCGCGAGTAGCAGCCTGTTCCCAGAGCACTCCTGCCTCCGGAACCCGCACCGGCCGTGGTTCGTCGGTGTGGGTGGTGGTGGTCTCGATCAGCGGGCGAGGCGCCAGGTCCGGGTGGACTTCGAGCACGACTCGCGTCGAACTGGCCGGCGGCAAGGCGATCACGTCGACCGCGTAGCGCTTCCCCGGCTCGAGCCCAACCGCCTGTTCGAGCCGCTGGCCCGGTGCACAGAGCGCTGCCGCCACGTCGTCAGGACTCGCCCCACCCAGTAACCTGCGCGCTGCCCTTCGCCCCGTCGGCTCAAGCGACCAGCATGTCGTCCCATCCAGGGAGACGGCAAGCGCGGGAGCTGGCGGTGCAGACGCCGACGCCAACGCCGACCCAGCGCTCGTCCCAGGCGCGGAAACAGCAGGGCGCGTGGGCTCGGGCGGTGGCGAGGTGCGGCACCCCACTAGTTCGACCGCCACCAGTCCCAAAAGAATTTTCGAGATCGAGGCACGCACTGCACCAGTGCACTACCAGGGCGAGACCGTTGACCGCAACCACCCGACGCGACTCCCGCTGCACGTTGGTATGGCGTGTGCATTGTTAGCGCTCGGTGTCAGCGACTGGGCCACAGCGGCCTGAGCTGCCGCCGTCCACTTCGCACGGCTCCGTCTCCGAGCCGCTGCTCTAAAAACAGACGGCCAGACGCCCCCCCCCTCCGTTCGGCCGTCTTCGACAGCGACCCCCCTCCCCCCGGGGTCGCTGTCACCTATTTTGTCCACGCGAGTCGACACCGACGAGGCCAGAGGCCTCCACCCGCTGTCTCAGCGACTGCAGAAGTCCTCGTAGTCGATGTACTCGCGAATGGTGGGATTCTCTCCGCAGACGGGGCACGCCGGGTCCTTCCGGAGGCGAAGAGAGCGGAACTTCATGCCCAGCGAATCGTACGACAGTAGCCGCCCCACGAGCGGCTCGCCTCGACCCAGGATCAGCTTGATCGCCTCGGTCGCCTGAATCGTACCGACGATGCCGGGGAGGATCCCGAGCACTCCAGCCTCGGCGCACGACGGGGCGAGATGTGCCGGCGGCGGCTCTGGATACAGGCACCGGTAGCAGGGGCCATCGTGAGGCTTGAAGACCGTCACCTGCCCCTCGAACCGAAAGATCGATCCGTGCACGACCGGGATGTTCTTGAACACCGTCGCGTCGTTGACGAGATATCGAGTCGGGAAGTTGTCACAGCCGTCCACGATGACATCCCACCCTTCGTCCAGGATCCGGTCGACGTTGTCGCTGAGCAGCCGTTCCTGGTACTTCACGACCTGGACGTCGGGATTGAGATCCGTCAGGGCCTGCTCGGCGCTCTCGACCTTGGGGCGGCCGACGCGCGACGTCGCGTGCAGGATCTGGCGCTGCAAGTTGGACGCATCCACCACGTCCGCGTCGACCAGGCCAAGCTTGCCCACCCCAGCGGCCGCCAGATAGAGCGCCGCTGGCGATCCAAGCCCCCCGGCACCCAGCAGCAAGACCCGCCCCTGGAGGAGCCGAGCCTGCCCTTTCTCTCCCACCTCCGGCAAGAGGAGGTGGCGCGAGTATCGATCGCGCTGCGCGTCAGTCAGGTGCGGCGGAACCTCGACCGGATAGCCCAGGTCCTTCCAGCGCACGAACCCTGGATTGGCGCTGATGACGTTGGTGTACCCGAGCATGGCCATCGTCCGCGCGGCAAAAGCACTGCGCACCCCACCCGCACAGTAAACGACCACGTTGGCCTTCTTGTCGGGGAGCTTGTTCTCGACCTGCATCTCGAGAAAGCCTCGGGGAATGTGGATCGCCCCAGGGATGTAGCCACCGCGAAACTCGTCCTTTTCGCGCACGTCGACGAGCGTCAGATCTTCGCCGGTCTTGAGTCGCGCCTGCAGGTCTTCGAGGGAGATCACACGGATGCCGTCCCGCACCTCCGCAAACAGGTCGCCGTAGGTCTTCGCCATTATTCTCTCGTTTTCCGATGTGGGAATTTATCCGGAGTATTGGCCCAATTTCCCGCAAGTCAAGGGACTCCCAGACGGCCGCGAGGCCGACGCAGGGCCGACGCGACAGTCTCGCCACAGCGAGCCGGAATGGCCGCGGTCCCCCGCCGCGGCGCGCTGCATCTAGCCCCTCGAAGACCCAGGAAGGTGGTCCAGTAGATGCACCGCGTCAGGCGGTCGGTCCGCGAGCTCGGCAGTCGCCCGTCGAGCGACCCGGCGCCAAGCCGGAGGCTCCTCCGCACCACCGTGCTCGCGCAGACAGTCGAGGACGTCCTCCAGGATGCGGCCCAGTGCGAAGACGTCATCGGACTGCTCCAGCGGCCGCCCGGCGATGCGCTCGGGCGACAGGTATCCCAGACTACCGCCCACCAGCACCTGCCCCGGTCGCTGTGCCAAACCGAAATCACTGACGACCGGCACCAACTCTTCGGCAAACAGGATGTTTGCCGGTTTCAGGTCGGCGTGCACCCAGCCGCGGCGGTGCACACCGGCCACGATGGAAACGAGCTCTGGATACCAGCGCGTGTAGGTCCCGAGCGCGCTGAGCTGGGGGCGGGTCAGCCATCCCTTGAGTGCCCCACCACCCAACCACTCCATGATCAGGATGCCTTGGACGGGGTCGGCATCGAAGACCCGTATCACCCCCCGTCCTGCCAGCTCGACGGCGATTCGAGCCTCACTGACCAGCTTGTCCTGCTCCTCAGCGGGACGATGGTAGACCTTCAGCGCGACCCGCCGACCCAGCACGGCATCCTCCGCTTCGTAGACGGTGCCGGCCCCCCCGCGCCCCGCTTCCCCCGTGATCCGCAGCGCACTCGCGGGAACGTCGGCGCGGAGCACCGTCGCATCCGCCTGGAGAGCGGGAACGGCCAGTGGTCCACCCAGCTCACGACAGAGGCGCGCGTGGCGTTCCCGCGCACCGGGAACATCGATATCGCGCGCCAAGACCCGCTCCACCAGAGTCAGCGCACGCGCCATGTCCCCGCGCTCGGCGTGCACGTCCGCCGCGAGTAGCAGCCCCGCGGGAGTACCGACGTCGTCGAGCAACTCCAGCGCCGCGGTCGACTCGCCGCGCTGAACGTGCAGATCGGCCCCCGCCACGAGCAGCGCATCGGGGACCGTGCCGGCGGCTTTCGCGCGCGCCAACTCGGCCAGCGCGTCCCGCTCGCGGGTCGTACCAGCCAGTCGTCCCAGGGCAGCGCACCGCACCGCCGCGTCTCCCTCGTGGAGGGCCGCGAGCTCCGAGTCCCGCATGGGATCGAGGGGCGCGTCCGACGGGCGGGGCGTGCGGTCGACATCCGGTTCTCGAGACTCGGTCGCGTCGTTCTGCACCGGGGCGGATGTGGGAGGACGCGGACGGGACCACCACCGCCAGAGGCTCACGCGAGCACCTCGAGCACCGGCTCGCCGCCCGCCGCCCGCCGCAAGACGTCGCCGCGACAGAGCTGGATCCGCGTCCCCACCCGCAGTTCGTGGAGATAGAGATCGCCCTCGACCACGCTCAGGTCGATCCAACCGTCGGGAGCGGCCTCGAGCCGCCACCCGTCGAGCCACCAGGGTCCGAGCGGTGCGTGAACGACGCGACCGGCAAGATCGAGACGCGCCCCAGTACCCCAGCGCTCGAGGATCACCGGCACCTCCCCGCCGAGGACGAGGTCGAGCCGGCCCGACTCCGGAATGGTCACCGGGATATCGAGTCGGGCTCCCCCGAGAGTGGTCCCGTTGCTCGATCCCAGATCGACGGCTTCTGGCCCCTCAGACCCGCGTCGGACGCGCAGGTGCGAACGGCTCAGCGCCGGACTGTGCACGACCAGCGCGGCGTCCGAGCGGCCCACGGTCACGTCGTCGCCCAGCACCAACTCCAGTGGTTCGCCGGCCCACCGGACTCGGGCGACGGGACCAGTCAACTGGCGCAACTCGATCTCCCGGAGCACCGTCTCCACCCCCTCGAGCCCGGCGGCTTCCGGAGCGTCCCGAAGCGCCATGGCGTCTCGCCGACGTCCCGACCGGTGCAGGTCCTGGACCTCGCGTTCCATCCGGAGTCGACGGCGTGCGGAACGTTCGCGGATCTGCTCCGCGTCGAGCACCTCCTCCAGCCGTTCCACCGCACCTGCCTGAACGAGGGCGCGGGTCTGTCCGTCGACATCCCCGGCCAGCTCGTAAGTCTGCGCGGCGAGCACCGGCTCGTCCAGTTCCTCGAGCTCCCTCGCCAGCGCGCTGAGCTCCGCACGGGTCAGCTGGAACCGCCGCTCGCGGACCAGTCCCATGACCAACTCGGCGCGGAGCACGCGCAAGCGCCGGCGCTCAGCTCCCTCTGCGGCCGCCGCCGCCTGGGCGAGCAACCGGCAGCGCACCTCGGCATCCGCCGTGTTGTCCGCCCGGAGCTCGTAGAGTCGCGCCGCGTCGCTCCGAGCGCCGGCCTCGATGAAGAGGGCGGTCGCGGCCTCGAGCTCCCCCGCGGCCTCCAGTCGACGTGCCTCGCGGATCGGCCCGCGAAGCGTCGCCGACGCGCCACGGGCGGCCCCCAACAGGACTCGTCGCAATCGCCCAACCACACCCATGCGGAGCAAGTTTCTAGCACTGAGTCACTGCTGACGAGACCCCGGATCGCCCGCCGCCAGTCCGGAATGGACAGCGAAGCGCGCCCTCTGGACGGGCAGCCAAGCTGCATTTCGGGCGGCTGGAAGGATGGCTTGGGTCACAGAGGGCTACGCTGCTATCATGCGGCGTTCCGAAGACCGCAATAGAGCGTACTGAACATGGCAGGACCCAATCGACTCGGTGAGCTTCTCGTTCGTGAAAAACTGATCAGCCTCCAGCAACTGCGACAGGCCCAGGATGAGCAGAAGTCGTCCGGGCAGAACCTCGGATACACGCTGGCGAAGCTCGGCTACATCTCCGACGGGGAGATCACCAACTTCCTCAGCACCCAGTACCGCCTCCCCGCCATCAACCTCGACGAGTACGAGATCGAGGCGGAGGTCGCCAAGCTGGTGGCCCGTGACGTCTGCGAGAAGCACAAGATCGTCCCCGTGTCCCGCTCGGGTGCATCGCTGATCGTCGCGATGAGCGACCCGACGAACCTCCATGCCATCGACGACATCAAGTTCCTCACCGGCTACAACGTCGAACCCGTCGTCGCCAGCGAGACGGCGATCCAGACGGCGATCGAGCGCTACTACGCGGTCGGGCCCTCCTACGACGAGGTGATGGAGGAATTCGACATCGGCGACGAGGACATCGAGTTCGGCGCGGATGACGACGACGTCAACGTGATGGAGCTGGAGAAGGCCAGCGAAGACGCCCCCGTCGTGCGCCTGGTCAATGTCCTGCTCCTCAATGCAATCCGGAAGGGCTGCAGCGACATCCATATCGAGCCCTACGAGAAGAAGCTCCGCGTGCGGTACCGCATCGACGGCGTTCTGCAGGAGGAGATGACCCCCCCCACGAAGCTCAAGAACGCCCTCGTCAGCCGCCTCAAGATCATGAGTCAGCTCGACATCGCGGAGCGACGTCTCCCCCAGGACGGTCGCATCAAGCTGAAGCTCGGCAAGGGACGCGAGATGGACTTCCGAGTCTCGGTACTGCCGACAATGTGGGGCGAGAAGGTGGTCATGCGTCTGCTCGACAAGAGCAACCTGCAGCTCGACATGACCAAGCTGGGCTTCGACTTGAAACCGCTGGCGGACTTCAAGTGGGCGATCACCCAGCCCTGGGGCATGGTGTTGGTGACGGGCCCCACGGGCTCGGGAAAGACGACGACGCTGTATTCGGCACTCAGCGAACTGAACCAGCCAGACACCAACATCAGCACCGCGGAGGACCCGGTCGAGTACAACCTCTTCGGCATCAACCAGGTCCAGATGCACGACGAGATTGGCCTCAATTTCGCCGCGGCGCTGCGTTCCTTCCTGCGCCAGGACCCGGACATCATCATGGTCGGCGAGATCCGCGACTTCGAGACGGCGGAGATCGCCGTCAAGGCCGCTCTCACCGGACACTTGGTCCTGTCCACGCTGCACACCAACGACGCGCCCGCCACCATTTCCCGCCTGCTGAACATGGGTGTCGAACCGTTCCTCATCACCGCCAGCGTCAATCTCGTGCTGGCGCAACGTCTCGCGCGACGGATCTGTGCCGACTGCAAGGCGGACATCCCCATCGACGCCGAGGCCCTGCGCGACGTGGGCTTCACCGAGCAGCAGATCGAAGAGACGGGGGGCGTGATCAAGAAGGGGGCCGGCTGCACGACCTGCAACGGGACCGGATACAAGGGTCGCGTGGCCCTCTACGAGGTCATGAGGTTCGGCGACGATCTGCGCGAGATGGTTCTCCAAGGGGCGTCCACCGCCGAGCTCAAAGTGGCTGCCATCAAGGGGGGCATGAGCACCCTGCGCATGAGCGGGATCCGCAAGGTGCTCGAGGGCATGACGTCCCCCGAAGAGGTCCTCCGCGTCACCATGTCGGACTGACTCTGCAACCAGCTGCGGGCGGCGCGGCCGCCTCGTCTCGGAAACGCCACCGCCGCCTCCGCAGCAGCCCCGGCGCCCTCGTTCGTGCCCAGTTGGCCCTGTCGAACTCGCGACGAGGCGAGTAGACTTCCGCTTGGTATCGGTTCCCATCCCCAGGGACAGCGCTCATGAACGAAGGTCTCAAGGTCAACCTCCACCAGTTGCTGCGCGCCATGATCGAGAAGGGCGCGAGCGACATGCACGTCACCACGGGCTCCCCGCCACTGCTCCGGATCGATGGGTCCATCGTGCCGCTGAAGCTGCCGGCCCTGTCCCCCGTGGAGACCAAGCAACTCTGCTACTCCGTGCTCACCGAGGAGCAGAAGATCGAGTTCGAGAAGAACAAGGAGCTGGACCTGTCCTTCGGGGTCAAGAGCCTGGCGCGGTTCCGCGCCAACATCTTCATGCAGCGCGGCGCCGTCTCCGGCGCATTTCGGTCCATTCCATTCAAGATCCTGACATTCGAAGAACTCGGACTGCCACCGATCGTCGCCGAGCTCGCGAGCAGGCCACGCGGGCTAGTCCTCGTCACCGGGCCCACCGGCTCGGGAAAGAGCACGACGCTCGCGTCGATCATTGACAAGATCAACAGCGAGCAGCGCCAGCACATCATGACGATCGAAGATCCGATCGAGTACCTGCACCCGCACAAGCGCTGCATCGTGAACCAGCGCGAGGTGGGCGCTGATACGGCCGCGTTCAAGCTGGCGCTCAAGTACGTGCTCCGCCAGGACCCAGACGTGGTCCTCGTCGGCGAGATGCGCGATCTCGAAACCATCGAGGCCGCCCTCACCATCGCCGAAACCGGGCACCTGGTGTTCGCGACCCTGCATACCAACTCTGCCGTGCAGAGCATCAACCGCATGATCGACGTCTTCCCGCCGCATCAGCAGCCCCAGGTTCGCGCCCAGCTGAGTTTCGTGCTGGAGGGAGTGATGAGTCAGCTACTCCTTCCCCGCGCGGGTGCACCGGGACGAGTGCTGGCGCTCGAGGTGCTGATCCCGAACGCCGCCATCCGCAATCTCATCCGCGAAGACAAGGTGCACCAGATCTACTCACAGATGCAGGTCGGACAGACCAAGCACGGGATGCAGACGCTGAATCAGGCTCTCTTCGCGCTCTACGCGCGTCGGATGATCACGCTCGAGGAGGCGATGGGACGCTCCTACGAACCCGACGAGCTGCAGATGATGATCGAAGGCAAGATGTCCCAGACCGGCCCGGGACGCCGCTGAGCTCCGCGGCCAGAATCGGCCACACGACCTGGCCGGGACGCCTGGAGGCCACCGCTGAGACGCATCCGTCGCGACGGCGCGCACAAGACCTGGTAGGTAGACTGCACCGCGGACGCGAGCGCCGGACACGAGGTATCCAATGAACACGAAGCGGGCTGCCATTCGAAACCACGCCAGGCTCTTCACGGCGCTCGGACTCGCCGCAGCAGGCATTTTCGCTGCGGCCGAGGCCAACGCCCAGCCCGTTCCGCCCGAACCGCCCCCTCCGGTCGAGCCCTGGTACGAGGCCTTGGACTTCGGACTCTTCGCCGATGCCTACGCCAGCTTCAACACCAATACTCCGAAGCCGCAGGAGGACGCGAGCTTTCTCCGCGCCTACGACGCCACGACCGGTTTCGCGCTGTCGTGGGTGGGGGTGGATGTGTCCTACGACCCGCAACCGGTCGGGGGCACGCTCTCGCTGCGAATGGGTCCCAGCGCAGAGACCTATGCTGACTCCTGCCTCGGCAACGAGTCACGGTGCGATGCCGAGGTCGCGGGATTGGGACTCGTCAAGCAAGCGTTCGCCTCCTGGCAGCCCGTCTCCGGACTCCAGTTCGACTTCGGCAAGTTCGACACGATCTACGGCGCCGAGGTTGCCGAGAGCCAGGACAACCTGAACTACTCCCGTGGCGCGGTGTACTGGCTGGCGCAGCCGCTGTTCCACACGGGCCTGCGAGCCGCGGTGCGGGTACTGCCCGAGATTCACGTCAACGCGCTCGTGGTCAACGGCTGGAACAACACCATCGACAACAACATGGGCAAGACGTTTGGCCTGCAGTCGGTGGTCCAACCATGGCCCGAGTTGTCGGTCTCACTGGGCTGGCTGGGAGGCCCGGAGCAAGATGACGTGGCCACGCTGGACTGTGCGGCGGACACCGTCTACTCCCCCGTGACCGGCACCTGCGCCCCGGTTCCCGGAGTCCCCGCTGGCAGCTACGTCGTCGATCGCGGCGGCGCCAACGAGATCGACGCCTGGCGTCACCTGGCCGATCTCGTCGTGGCATGGCAACCATCGAATGCATTCACGTTGGTGGCCAATGGCGACTTCGGCGTCGAAGGTGTGCGCCGGCTCGACGCCAAGGTCGACTCGAGAAGCTATTGGGGTGCAATGTTGGGGGCCCGCTACGCGCTGACAGAGGTCTGGGCGGTGGCGGGACGAGGCGAGTACTTCTCCGACCCCGACGGCCACGCGACAGGCTTCGACGATCTGAAGCTCGTCACCGCCACGCTGACACTCGAGGCGTCGCCAACACCGAACCTGCAGCTTCGCCTGGAGGGACGCGGCGACTTTGCCGTTGACGCCAACGTGCCCGGACCCGACGAACATCGGACGAATATCTTTCCAGCCCGTGTGCGCGAGGCAGTCGACCAGCAGCTCACGGCCACCTTGAGCGCTGTCGTCCGGCTCTGAGCTGGCCAGATAGCCCCCGGGGGCCTCGCAAGCTGAGGGACCTTCACCGATCCAGGCGAGCGCGTCGTTGCCCAGTGGCAATCGCGCACCGGACGTCACTCGTCGAGGACGCGACGGGCCTCGAGCAGATCCGGATGATCCGGGTGCTGCTCCAACAGGCGCTCCGCGACCTCTCTGCCCCGCAGATCACCTCCCGCCACCAGCGCCCGCGTCGCCAGAACCCACAGGGCCAGCGGCGCGCTGGCGCGCGGCAGCGGTAGCCTACTGGAGCGCACGCGCGCGTTCGCCGCACTCTTCTCTTGCACCAGCAGGAGGACGTCGAGCCAGCGGTGGAAGGCGCCCAGCGTGGCGACGTGCGCCTCCAGCAAGCTGCGCGCCAGCTCCAGATGCCCGAGCTGGAGCTCCGCCAACACCGCCTCCACCACCCCCCGTGGCGTCGGGTCGCCCGCTTGCAGCGCGCGGTGCGCGAGACGGGCAGCGCGCTGCGGATCGCCAGAGTAGCGAGCCATCCGCGCGACGCGAACAGCGAAGGGCGCCGGCACCCGTCGCGTTTCTCCCCAGTCGCGAGCCAGCGCCCGCGCAAGGTCCAGCTTGCCCGAGTCCAAGGCGCTGTCGACGGCCACCAGTTCGCCCCAGAAGACGGCGGGCAGCGCCAGGTCTTGAAGCTGGTCAGCCTCCGGACGCTCGTCCCCGCGCAGCACCGCCTCGAAGAGCATCACCGCGCGTAGCTCGGGGTCCTGATCACCCGTCGCACCGAGCGCTCGCGCCGCCAGCGCCGCGCCCCGGTCGTCAGCTTGCTCGTAGGCCACGACCGCGTGCACGAGAGCCAGCTGAAAGCGCGTCGCATCCACCACGGAGACCGCACGCTCAGCCGCTTCGTACCGCCCCTCGAGCAACCCAACCCGCGCGGCCAGTCCCGCCAGTTGCGGGTAGTCAGGAGCTACCGCGTGCGCGCGGAGCGCCGCACGCCGGGCGAGGTCCCCGCTACCTGCCTGCAGCGCCACGACTCCGAAGCGCACGATCGCAGCCGGCGTCTCAGCAAGCGCCATTCCGGCCTGGAGCTGCTCCCTCGCCCGCTCGCGCTCGCGTCGGTCAGTCGCCTGGACTGCTCCCACGAGGTGGGGAATGGGCTGGAGCGGACGCGGCAGCAGCGCCCGCTCCTCGTCGCTCAGCGGTCCGGTGGGAGGGGTGCGCTCCCGAGTGGGATCCAGAGCCCACTGGAGTCGCCTCAGGCAGCGACCGATCGGATGCTCGTCGAGATCAAACCCGACCGTGGAAGCCGCCGAGCGACCGGGCTGAGCACCCCGCTCGAGCAACGTGAGACGCGTGAGCAAGACGTTCGCCGCTGCCAGGTTGGCATCGAGCTCGAGCGCGCGACGGTAACGCTCGATCGCCCCGGGATCGCCTGCGTGCTCGAGGACAACGGCAGCCGCAAGCTGATAGGTCGCCATGCCACCCGCCACCCCATCCAGCTGTGGCAGCAGCGCCCCCGCTCGCTCGAGATCCCGAGACCCGAACGTTTGGACGAGTCGCCCCAACGCAGCCGGACCGGGACTCATCCCCTGCCCCGCCATCCGCCGTACAGCATCGGACATCCCCGGCAGCGGCTCGGGATGGAGCAAGGCGGTCAGCGCCCGATTCTCCAACCACAGCTCCCTGGCCCGGGAGGAGTCGAGTGCGAACAAGCGCGCCAACCCACGCTCTGCCGCGCGCAGGTCCTCGACCCGTCCGCTCGCGTGCTGGCGCTCCACCACCGTCACCACGTCCGCCGCGCGCCCGCGGCGGGCGGCCCGAATCCTGTCGGTCAGTCCGTAGGCCCCAAGAATCGCCGCCGCACTCACCGCCGCCACACCGACCAGAACCCAGAAACCCGGGACCGCCCGGCGCCCGGGTGCCTGCCATCGGAGCGCGACCGCTTCACCTCCCCCCGCCAGCCCCATGCGCTCGAGCTGCGCGAGCAGCGCGCGCGCCCCGCCGCGAGACGAGTCCTTCCCGGAAGGCCGCGTGTGCGATCCGCCCTCAGCCGGAGCAGCATCTCCGATCGCGGGGGGGGGAGCGGTTGCCGCAACCTGCGAGACGAGCCCATCGCCCAGTTCGACGACACCGCCGTCGTCGGGCCACGAGAGCGCCCGACGGCGCACTTCGGCGACTACTGCCGCAGGGCCGTCGGGAGACTGTTGCAGAGGGCCGAGCTCGTCCGCGAGTGCCAACCAAGCAGGCAGCGCCGCAACGTGACAGCCCAATGCCTGAGCGCGCCGGAACGCTTGGCCCCCCCGAACGGCATCGCCGCGCAACAAGAGCAGGTGCCCCAATTCGAGAAACGGGCGCCAATCACCGCGGCTGGCCTTCCCAGCGAGCGCCAGGGGCGTCTGTGCCTCGGCGAGCATGCCAACCCGTACCAGCATGCGCCCCACCTCGAGCAGGACCGCGGAGTCGGTGGAAAACTGGGAGCGAGCCAGTGCCAGCAGATCGTGCGCCACGGCGGCGTGCTCGGGCTGCCGAATCGCCACACATAGCGCCAGGGTTCGCTCCGCGTCCGGCTCGATGCGCCAGGCGTCCATCAGGTCGTCAAGAGCGCCCATCGCACCGGAGGATACCCCGCGGCAGGGTTTCGTCTCGCTTTTCCCGCAGCACCGCCCGGCCACAAGGCCAGCGCCCTGGAGAAAGCGTGCTCAGAAGGCTAGCGCTGTGGGTCCCGAGCGTGCAAAGTCAGGGCGTCGAAGCGCCTCGGCTGCGCTCTGACCATCGCTCATGTGCGGCATCTTCGGAATCTTTGGGCATCCCGAGGCAGCAAACCTCGCCTACCTCGGGCTTCATGCTTTGCAACACCGGGGTCAGGAGAGTGCCGGCATCGTCAGCAGTGACGGCCACCAGCTGTTCCTGCACCGGGGCATGGGGCACGTCGGCGACCTGTTCACCGCCGACCAGATCGAGAAGCTGAAGGGGCACGCGGCCATTGGGCACGTTCGCTACTCGACCGCCGGGGGCTCCTTCCTGAAGAACGCGCAACCCATCGCGGTCGACTACGCGCGCGGCTCGATGGCGTTCGCCCACAACGGGAACCTGACGAACGCGGTCGCGCTACGCGAACGACTGGAGTCGCGCGGCTCGATCTTCCAGACGGCAGGTGATACCGAGGTCATCGTCCACCTCGTGGCGATCAGCACGCAGCGCGCCGTCGAGGACCGCGTCGCCGACGCGCTGGGGTACGTCAAGGGAGCTTACTCGCTAGTCTGCTTGACCGAGAAGGCACTGATCGCGGTACGGGACCCGCTGGCCATTCGCCCGCTGTGTATCGGCCGCATGACGGATGGCAGCGAGGCCTACGTGGTGTCCAGCGAGCCCTGCAGCTTCGAGCTCATCGGGGCGGAACTGGTGCGCGATCTCGAGCCGGGCGAGATGGTCATGATCGACGATCGTGGACTGCGCGTATCGCACCCCTTTCCAAAGAAGCAACGCGCGTCCTGTATCTTCGAGTACGTCTACTTCGCACGTCCCGATTCGCACATCGACGGAGTCAGCGTCTACGAAGCCCGCAAGGGTTTCGGGCGCGCTCTCGCCCGCGAGCACGGAGTTGAGGCAGACGTGGTGATCCCCGTCCCCGATTCCGGGGTCGCCGCCACCATCGGTTTCGCGGAACAGTCCGGGATCCCCTACGAGATGGGGCTAGTTCGAAGTCACTACGTGGGACGCACGTTCATCGAACCCCAGCAGAGCATTCGCCACTTCGGAGTCAAGCTGAAGCTCAGCCCGATCGCCAGCACCCTGCGCGGCAGACGCGTGATCGTCATCGACGACAGCATCGTCCGGGGAACGACGAGCCGCAAAATCGTCAAGATGATTCGCGACGCCGGTGCCAAGGAGGTCCACCTTCGGATCTCGAGCCCACCCATTTCCTGGCCCTGCTACTACGGCATCGACACGCCAACCCGACGCGAGTTGCTCGCTTCGAGCCACACCACCGACGAGATCAACCAGTACATCACCAGCGACACGATTGGCTATCTGTCGCGAGAGGCGATGGTGGAGGCGGTCTTGCAGGCCGCAGCCCCGCCTCCAACCAACGGTGCTCACCGGCCCCTGCCCGTCGTGGCGGAGCCGCTCGCCCACAGCTCCTTCTGCCACGCATGTTTCAGTGGGGAGTACCCCATCGCCTTCACGAAGCACCCGCGGCAGCGGCAGATGAGGCTCCTCGACACCTGAAAAACTTGCGGGACTGCGCTGGACCGTTGGCGCCACGAAAGCGACGCGGTACCTTGCTCACGATGGGACGCAGGCCTGGGTTCGGGGAATGCTGGCTGACGCCGTCACCAAGCGGGAGGGAGCCCCGATCGCTCGCCGTCACCTGCCTGGCCGTGGCAGTGTTGCTGGAAGTCAGCGCGGCCATGGCCCAGCCGATCAGCGAGGATGGGGACGGGCCCCCGTTGAAGCCGGAAGCCGCGGCAAGCGACCCGGACAGCACGACCACTCCCCAAGACGTGGAACCGGATTGCACTCCGGCCTGCCGCGCCGGCTTCGTCTGCGTCGACGAGCAATGCGTGAGCGGCTGCAATCCCCCCTGCCCTGGCGGTCAGACCTGCAACACCGAGATGCAGTGCGTGGACGTCACCCCGGTCGACTATGTGCCAGTCGAACACCGTGCACCCGACCCCACGCGAAGCCTCACTGGAGTGCACGGGTTCGGTGGGATCCTACTGGGTGGCGGCATCACGCTGCACACCGCCCGCGCCACCTCCAACGACGACCTTGGAGATCCAACCACCTGGGGAGCGTTCCTGTTCGCGCTGCGCGCTGGGGTGACCATCGAGCGGGCCGAAGTGGCCATCGAGCTGGCGCCGCAAACGTTCCGACCCGTGCTGGGTGGGAGCGCTGAGACGGCTTTGCACCGCGGCGAGCCGCTCACCAGCTTCACGGGTGGTGTGGGCTACCACATCCCCCTGACGACCGGCGCCTACTGGCCCCTGCGGATAGGGGCCGGACTGATCGCCGACGGAGACGACACCGTATTCCAGGGGCGCCTGGACCTGTTCAACATCTCGGTCAAGACGCAGTACGTCCTGCTCGACTTCGCGTTTCCGAGCATCAGGTACCAGTCCGACTTCGATCTCTGGCATCGTTGGACGGGCCTGTTCAACGTCGGCGTGGCGTACATCTCGCCCTGACAGCACTGTCTGCTCCACACCGACGGCAAGCTCCCCAAGTGAATCGGTCTTGGGATCAACCCTCGACCCTGGAGGAGTGAGGGGCTGACAATCCGCACCGACAACCGCTGTGAAATGATGCAGCCTGAGCGGGAACGCTTGCACTTTCTGGAGTAAACGCGATGACTTAGAGACCGTGAAGGATCCAAACGACCCAGCGCCTCGATACAGCTCGCACCCCCCCACTGAGCACATCGACGGGGGCTGGGCCGACGAGAGCGCCGAGATCCCAGCGGCGCCGCGACTTCCTTCCATCTCGTCGCCCTCGGCAGGCCCTGCAGACAATGGAAGCTCGCCCACGCGCGTCGACCGGAACCTCATCGCGCGGACCTCCAGCAGCGCGCTCCGCACACCGCTCCCACTGGCCCAGGACCGCTCCTCCTGGCTGCCCACGGTGAAGCGCTCGTCGCCCCCAGTTGCGCGGGCTCGGACCACTACGCCCCCCCCGCCCCCGAAGCGCCCGGTCACCGATCCCCCCCCCCCGGCCGGTGCGCCAAAGCCTGGGGCACAGAGGACTCCGGTTGAGTCGAACCCGGCAGTGGTAGAGCGTCCGGTGATCAGCGTCGCAGCGCCACCGAAAGAGTCGTCGCCCGACCCCATCGCGCCACCTCCGAGCTCGCCGACCACCACGACACCGCACCCCGGGCCTCCAAACGCGTCCGACACGAGCGAGGAAAACCCAAGCGAGAACGCGGGGCACAGCCCCCCGTCAGCCCCCTTTCCGGACCCCGCCCCTGGGACCGCAAGCGCCGAGCCGACGAGCCCCGCAGAGGCGCCCCCCCCTGACCACCCCGAGAAGAGTGGTGCAGCGGAAACTGAGCCCAGCTCCCCCGACGACGCCCCGACAGGGGGCGAGATGACCCTCCTACGCCAAGGCCCGACCGAGCAGGTCGGTACACCCGCGACGCCAGCGCCAGCCCCCATCGTGGTCGGCGCGACCGTCGCCGCCGCGGCCAGAGAGCCAGACCACCCTTCTCGTGTCGCCGGCAAAGTCGACGACAGCGTCACCCGCGCGCCGCCGCAGCGTTCGGCCCGCTGGTGGGTGGTGGCCGTGGTGGCGACAGTACTCTCGGTCCCGGTCGCCGTCGGTATCTGGGCTCTGACGCGAAGCACCTTCCCACCCGTGCTGACGCTCACCAGCGCAGTGGGAACGTCCACCCGCGAGGTGACCAGTGCGGAGCGGTCCAGTCCCGGCAAGATCGCCGCGGCGCCGCGACCCGCCGCCAGCACCGCAGCGGTCAGCAGCGCCCCTCCAACCGCCAGCGCCGTCACCACGGGCAGCGCAGACCCCGCGGACATCGACGAGCCCACCATCGACGACTCGGACGAAGACGTCAGCGTGACGACCGTGGCCATCCGCGTGCACCCGGACGGCAGTCGAATCCTCGAGGGTGCGGAGGTTGTCGGCGGCAGCAAGCTGGTCGTACAGCTCCAACCGGGACAGAAACGAGTCTTCGAGATCCAGCACGACGGCTACTCGGCGCGACGACTCGTCGTGGACGGCACGAAACCCGAAATCCGAGTAGGGCTGGTGCGACGAGACGGGGACGGCACTTCCGTGTCCGCTGCCACCGTCAAGCCACCAGCGGGCGCGGAGGTACCGGGAGCCGCCCCCGACACACCATGAGTCCGATCGGCACCTCCTCGGTTTCGATGGGGCCCAGGTACCGGCGACTCTACTCTTCGCCCGCAATCCTCAAATCGAGCTGACGAGCGATCAACGCCAGGTCCTCCCCGCTGGCTGGGATGCAGGACACCAGGCGGTCGAGGCGATCGCCGAGCCAGGCGCTCGCCTCGTTCTCGGCAATCAGCAGTTCCTGGATCCCCAGAAGGCGGCACCAACCCGGAATGCAGGCCGCCGCATAGCGCTCGAATCCCTCCAACCCGACCTTGCCGCGGATCGCATCGGAGATTACGCCGGACAGTCGTCGCGCCTCCAGCAAGCCCACGTTCATGCTCTGCACACCGACGGGGCCAGTCTGGTGAACAGCATCGCCCACCAGCCAGACTCGCTCGCGGCCCAGCTCTTTCGCCAGACGTCGCTCGAAGGAAACTTCCCCAGCCCAGGCAATGTCTCCCAGTCGCTGCTGCTTGAACCATGGCGCTCGCTCGGCCACCAGCTCGCGCAGCAACTCGGCGGTGAAGCGAGGCGAAGCCTCGCCCGGAACGGACATCATCAAGCGACTCTTGACCCGCTCGCGTTCCGCTGAGCCCGCGCCCAGCACCTGGAAGCTCCACCGCTGTCTGCCGCCGGGCAACGTCCAGAGAACGTTCGTTGTGTCAGCAGCGAGCACGACTCGTACTTCGCCAGCAGCATCGTCATCGGACTCGAATTCGAACACGTCGAATGTCTCGACCTCCCCCCAGCTCTCGTACTCGATCCCCAGCTGGCGACGCACGAGTGAGCGGTACCCATCCGCGCCGACGAGCAGCTGGCTCTCGATGTGCAGGGTCTTGGCCACCTCGGTCCCCTGTACAGCGACAGCATAGCCGCCGGGCACGCTCTCGAGGACGTCAACCTCGGACACGACCCGGTCCTCGTCCTGCTCGAAGCTCCCGAGGCGATGCAGCCAGTGCACCGGACGGCCTCGCGCTGCCAGCTCCTCCTCGAGCACAGCCTCGAGCACACTCTGCGGCAGGACGGCAACCCACGGGAACCGGCCGGGGAGGGACGCCAACTCCACCTCCGTGCGACGCTGCGGCCCGTCGTACAGCGCCAGTCGATCGACGCGATGGGCCGCCGCCACCACGCGCTTGGCCAGCCCCAGCTCGTCGAGTAGCGCCAGGGTGGTGGGGTGGAGCGCCGCCGCGTAGCTCCGCCCCGTGGATCGCCAAGCCTGGTCGATGACCTCGACGTTGATGCCGTGCTGATCCAGCTGAAGCGCGGTGAGCAGTCCCACCGGCCCTGCACCGACCACGAGGACGTCCGTTCTTCTCGTGTTGCGCCCAAACATAGCTGCCTCGTCCCTGCGGGCTGACTCCCCCGACTCGCCGCCACGATACTGTGGGTGCCACGCGGCGGGAAGCGCCGAAACTCTTCTTGACCCCTCGGTCACGACCAGGAAGCAGAGGTCAGCTCAACGGCCGGCGACACATCGCAGACGAGTGAAGTACGTATGCCAGGGACCATCGATGCGGTCTCGGAAAAGGATACCCACGTCGCCCTGGGGACCGAACACCGCCAATGGCGACACCGAGTCGGTCGCCGTGCGAGTCACCTGCACTCGCGCCGTGGCCTGATCGAGGTCCAGCGTCAGCATCTTCGAGAAGAGGTCGTAGCCCGTTCCATAGTCGGCGCCCCAGACGAGCAGCAAGCGATCGCCGAGCGCGAGCCACGTCTTGCTACGGGCAAACTGGGCGCCGAACGTCAGCTGCCGCTCCGGAACGAGGACCGAACCGTCCTCCCCCAGTACAGCGCCCCAGATAGCGTCCCCCGGGCCCCGCCCGCTCCTCGTGTGCCAGGCCACGAAGAACCGACCCCCGCTCGCGACGATGGTGGGAGAGACCGCTCGCCCCGAGGCAGGCTCGACGAGCGTTCCCACCGTCTCGAGGTCACTGCTCACGGTGCGAAAGCCGATGCGCTGGTCGTCGGCGGGACCGTACTTGAACACCATCCCCATCGTTCGCCTGCCGAGCGCCACGAGCGGGTTCTCCGCCTCGAGGTCGCCGATGGTGAGAGGAATTTCCTCCGTCGTCGGCTCACCGTCGAGGTTCAGCAGGCGTCCGTAGATCCGTGACCACCCATCACGCAGGTCGTCCCAGACGACCACGAAGTGCGCCCCGTCCCAGTGGAGGCTGGGATGCAGGGAGAAGTCAGGACCAGTGGAGACCCGCACGTCCGGCCCCAACTGGTCCCCGTCCGCGTCGAGGCGGTTGAAGTAGATTTCGTAGTCGTTGTCGCGCCGGTCCTCCCACACCGTCGCGAACACCGAACCGGTCCAGATAATGGGTCCCGAGAACGCATCGCTGCCCACGGTCGCGACGCGCTTGGGAGCAACGATCGTCGAGCCATCCGCCCCCACGCCGTGGAAGAAGTTCTCCCAGCGGTCTGTTTGGCCGTGGTAGCTGGCCGCGTACTTCTGGCCGTCGAAGGCTAGACCGCCAGGTGTGGACTGCCCAAGTTCGGGTGACGAAAGCCGCACGGGTTCCACGGCTTCGGTCGTGTAGATCGCGAAATCGTCGACCACGCCGTTGCAGTCGTTGTCCAGCCCGTCACAGACTTCCCGACCGCCAGGATGCGCGGCCGCGCGCGAGTCATCACAGTCCTCGCCACAGGCCCCCGGTGCGCCAGGTTCGAAGCCCGCCAGCGGAGCGCGGAACCCATCCCGGTCAAGATCGTACGTCGTGGGCACCGATTCACAGCGACCCGTCGTCGAGTCGCAAGAGTCCACGGTGCAGGGATCGCCATCGTCGCACGTAACGCTCCGGACATGAACGCACGCCCCTTCGCGGCACGCGAAGACAGCACAGCCATCCAGCGACGAACAGTCCGCATCGGTCACGCAGGGATCTTGGGGCTCGATGCGCGGCTCCGGATCGTCAAGCTCGGTCCGCGCACCGCACGCCGGGAGGATCACCGCCCCCCACCAACCGAGATTCCGCCAAAACCGCATTGGACCCTAGTAGCAGCCGCCCACTCCGGGCTGAACGTCGATGGGTTCACACAAGAGCCCCGGCGGGCAGGTATCGCCACCCAGAGTCGAACAGAGCTCCACACAGATGGTGCCCTCGCCCGTGAGCACGCACAGGTGGTGGGCGGCGCAGTCGCCGGCCTCGCAGGGCTCTCCCTGGAGCCCCGAACCGGTCAGCAGGCACTCGGTCCCGAACCGTTCCTGCGCACAGTCGTCGCCCGGCGCCGGATACTCGACATAGGGGAAGCAACCCAATCCCGCGGGGCAACCAGTCGCCGGTGCGAAGAGGTCGCACTCCTCCTCGGGAGGCGGGGCCACCGCGTCCGGGCAGACGGGCGGAACGTACTCCGAGTGAACGTCCACGTATCCGTCCGTGGGATGGCCGCCATCCACAGGGTTGGGCAGCCCACCGCCACCGGTTCCGAGCCCTGCGTCCACCGAGCCGCTCGTGCCCCCGGTGGCGTCACTCTGCGGCTCGTATCCCGTCGCCCCGCCGCACGCAGATGCGAGGCCCACCGCCACCGCGAAGAATGCTGTCCGCCCCAGCCACATGCGCGGAGCATAGCTGACCCAGGCAACGATGCCACCGCCCCGCAGCACGAGAAACCGGGATCGTTTTGGGGGTCCATCTCGCGTCGGCGACCCGACCGGTGCTATAGCCCCGACATGCAACGCATCAGCGTCGGCATGCTGGTCCTGCTGCTCGCGACAGGCTGTGACCGCGTGGAAGAACCACGGTCGCGGACGGTCCACGAAGCCAAACCCCAGGGCCAGCCGCCTCAGGCCTCCCCCGCTCACCCGACCACCAGTGCAGCAGCCCCCACGGCAGAGCAGAAGCCCGCCTGTGTAGTTCCCTCCCCCGACGTCCCTCCGCCGCCCGCTCCCCCGGCTACGCGCTGTCCCCCCGATCCCCTGACGTCGCCACCGGATCTACCGCGCGCGCAGGTGGTGTTTGCCGATGCGCCGGGACAGCCCACCGTGGAAGTCGAAGTGGCTCGCAGTCCCGCGGTCCGTTCTCGCGGTCTGATGTACCGGAAGGAACTGCCCGCTGACGCGGGCATGATCTTCGTGTGGGACAACGACCAGCCGCGCAGCTTCTGGATGCACAACACGTGCATCCCTCTCGACATGCTGTTCATCGACCGGGACGGATACATCGTCGGCATCCTCGAACAGGTGCCAACCATGAATGACCTGTCGCGACGCAATCCCTGTCCTGCCCGCCAGGTACTGGAGCTGAACGCCGGCTACTGCCGCGAGCACGGCATCCGCGCCGGTCAGAAGATAAAGATCTTGGAGAAGTAATCAGATGCAGAGAAAGCACTCGCAGACCCCTGGCGTCCTCCCCGACGCAGCGCGCCGCCCCCCGCTCCGCAGGAGGCTCGTCCCCACATCGACCCGCTCGGCGCTCGCGCTCGCCCATTCGGGTCTGTTGGTGTTGGCCGTGGTCGCGTGTCGATCGAAGCCAGAGGAACCCGAGTCCCGAAACCGCTCACCCGAGCCGGTCGTCGCGTCGAGCGAACCGGCGCCCACCGGCGATCCGTTGCAGGGCCAATTCACTCTGGAACAGGCCACCGCAGGCCTCGCGGGGGAAGGGAACCTCGTGGCCACGATCGACACCGAACTCGGCGAACTCCAGTGCGAGCTGTTCGTCGATCGCGCCCCAGTGACCGTCGCCAACTTCGTGGGACTGGCGCGAGGCAAGCGACCCTTCCGGGGTCCCGGGGGAGCGTGGGTCTCCAAACCCGCCTATGACGGAACGATCTTTCATCGGGTCAAGAAGGGTTTCATGATCCAAGGCGGTGACTGGAAGAAGAACGGCACCGGAGACGCCGGCTACACGTTCGCCGACGAGATCTGGCCGGGCGCCAAGCACGATCGCCGGGGGCAACTCTGCATGGCGAACCGGGGCCCCAACACCAACAGCATGCAGTTCTTCATCACCGATGGGCCAGCTGCCCACCTCGACGGCGGATTCACGATCTTTGGCCACTGCGGACCGGACGCCCTCATCGAGAAGCTCGCGAGTGTCCCCACCACACCGCAGGATCGGTCGATCGAGCCCACGGTCATTCGTCACGTGACCATTGCGCGGCAGAGCGTTGAGCCGAACACCACCGCGTCGCCTGGCGCCAGCTCCGACTGAGCGAACTGCGCGAGCGCACCGGGCGCCGCTCGGTTGGACACGCCGCAACGGCAGGGCTCCGGACGAAAGCCCTGGCGAGCGCTTCGCCAATTCGCTGCAGTAGCTTGCACCAGCCCCGTCGTCAGCCGGGAGCAGCGCTCGTGCTGATCGCCAATGTGGCGAGGAGCCCCGTAGAGGTGGAGGCCTTTTTGCGAATCTTTGCGGCTCGCCCGAAGCGGGGCAGGTCGATCACGAAGTGGTCCGCACTGCGGGCAGCAGGGAAGCGGCCCTGCTCGCTTCGTCTCAGGAGCAAGCCGAGCAACAGGCCGACCGAGCGGTGTACCGGATCGGGTGTCGTCCCGCCGCAGCTGGTGTAAGAAGCAGGGTCACAGGACCGTTGAGGGAGCCGAGCACCGGTCAGGACCCTGACCCGACCGAAAGGGACGACATGCTGAACCGAATCCTCACACTCTTCGCGCTGCTCTTCCTGACAGCAACGACGGGCGGCTGTGGAAGGGCGATGGTGGGTGGCGCGGACGCGGCGATGCCCGCCGGCACGATGGCCTACTCAGCGGAAGAAGCGGCATTCGACGACGAGGGAATGCCCGAAATGGCGCCCAGCCCGGTCGCTGCCCCGCAAGCCATGAAGAGACAGGCGGGCGGAGGGGGGAGGCTTCACGGCCAGCTGGCTCAGGGGCCCGCTGCCCCGCCTCCGCCCGACGCGGCGCCGGACACCGCCCAGCCCGACGCCCCGCCGTCGCCCCCGGAAAGCCAGCCCGACGCGCGCCTGGCGGGCCCCCTCCTGATCTACACGGCAGAAATTGGCATGAGCGTATTCGAGACAGCCAAGGCCCTCGATGCCGTCGAGGCTCTGGCGCGGAAAGCGGGCGGCTATCTCGTGGTTCGAAACGACACGACCATCACGGTACGGGTCCCGGCGGGCCAGTTCGACACGGCACTTGCTGGGGTGATGAAGCTCGGCGATGTTCTCGAGCGCAACGTCGAAGTCCGCGACGTCACGGAAGAGTACTACGATCTGCAGACGCGACTGCGAAACAAGGAGGCCGTCCTCGAGCGGCTCAAGGAACTCCTGAAGCGTGCAGAGAATGTGGAGGACGCCCTCAAAGTCGAAACCGAGTTGGCACGCGTAGCCGCTGACGTCGAGCAGATGAAGGGACGCCTCAAGCTACTGCGGGAGCTGGTCTCATTCAGCACCATCACGGTCCGGTTCGCACCCCAGCAGGTGGAGCACATCGACGGCACGGTCGAGCTCCCCTTCCCGTGGTTGGGGGGCCTCGGTCTTGGCAACCTGATGAGCCTGTGAGGAGACGGAAATGAAGCGCCTGACCATCGCACTGTTCTTGAGTTTGGGATTGATCACCGCGTGCGGCCAGCCCTTCGAGGCCAAGACGCCCGCCGGGTTCGTCGAGCTAGACGAACGCTACAGCGACTACGACTACCGAGCGACGACCGCGGACGGCCTGATCATCGGAATTCGTGTCGAGCAACACAAGCCACGCGGGGAGCTCGCCTTCTGGGAACGCGCCATCGAGAACCATTTGCGGACGCGCGGCGGCTATGCGCTGTTGGACAAGCGAGACGTGCAGAACGCCAACGGCGTCGCGGGGCGTCAGCTGCGCTTCGGTCACGACGAAGCTGGCAAGCCGCACCTCTACTACGTGACGCTCTATCCCACGAAGCGCAAACTGTTCATCATCGAGGCCGGTGGATCACGGGAAGAGGTCGAGAAGAACGCGACGCTCGTGGAAGAAGCGGTCGCACGTTTTCGCATCAAGCGCTGCTGGAAGAACGGCTGCTGAGTCCGGGCCTCTGAACAGGTCCGCCGCCCTCAGTCGGGCTGGTAGATGATCCGCTGCGTCGGCTCGATGAAGTAGTAGTCGCTGTACTCGGCCCGGCCGAACGTCACCGCTCCAAACAAGTTCACGACCACTGCCCACACCGCAGCCACGCCCAATGGCCCACGCAAACGATGGCCACCGATCGCGAGCGCGGCCACCAGAAACACCGCGTAGTCGTTGGAGAACCGATACCCGAACTGAACCCAGCCAGAGTTCTGATAGCAGAGGGTGGGCATGGCAATCGCCACGACCGTCAGCCAGAGTGCCCCGTGGGGTGCCCCCTTGTTCCTTGGCCACAGCAGCCACAGCAAGAACGGCGACGTGACCCAGAGCGCGAGTCCGTGCCCGTTGATCTGAAACGGTGCGCCGGTCTGCGTGCCTGGCGCGGGCAGGTAGGGGAGGCCGGTCAGTACCACGCCAAGGTTGCGAGCCAGATAGTGGTAGTGAAATAGCCCCCACTTCTGCATGCGCCCCTGCCAGGCGACCTGCAAGTGTTCGTAGCCGAAGTCGAACGCATTCCCGAAACGGAGCGCGTTGTATCCCAGCACCACTCCCAGCGCGATCGCCACGGGCGCCGCGAAGGAACCCGCGAGGACAAGTAGCCGACGCCAGTCCAGGTTCCAGCACGACCGTGGCGAGGAGACACGACCTGCAGGGCGCTGGGAAGTCGATGGATCCCGCCGGCACACCCGCACGGCCTCGGACACAAACAGGGGCGCCGCCAGGAGTAGCGGTGCACGCGTCAACAACCCCAGCCCGATCATCGTGCCGGCCAGGACAGGGCGCTCGGCGTCGAGCGAGAAGAGCAGATAGAGGGCCGTCAGCCCCGCACCCACAACATGCGCCGCGTACCACACGGTGCCCTGCTCGGCCGTGAAGAAGTAGACGGTCCCGAAAGCAAACAGCAGCGCCAACGCAACGTTGTCGGCTACTGAACGCGAGCTCTGGCCTCCGCGTCGAAGCTTCTCGAGGGCCAGAAAAAGGACCGCCGGAGCGATGCCCGCGAGCCAAATGAAGAACTGCCCATCCTGAACCCGGGTCGCACTTCCGCCCAGCCAGACGAGCGGAACCAGGAGCAGCGCTGGAAACGGAGGAAAGACGACGAACCACCGCCCCTCGAAGCGGGCAAAGTCGTTGTAGCCAGCGTAGGCGGGAGGCCCCCCTTCCAGGTGCACCTGACCCGCCAGCCACGCCTCGGCCTGCAGCGCGAAGTGATTCCACCGCGTATGCTCGACCAGGGTAGCCCGGTCAGCACAGGCGAAGAACACCACCGAGGTGAGCAAGTAGACGGCCGCAGCCATCACCAGGCGGCGTCGCCGGGAGTCGTCGCGCCAGAAGTGTGGAACGGCGGAATCCACTGGGTGAACGCTATCACGCGCCTCCCCCGACAGCCTCAACCAGTTCGCGGTGGGATTCCTCGTCCTGGCCCATCGGGGCAGGTGCAGAACCCATTTGCGACCTTCTCGACGGAGCGCTAGCTTGCCGCGCGTGAGCCGCGCCCAGTTCTCCGTCACCATCGCCGACCTCGAGAAAGGCCCCAAGGAGGTGAGCTGGGACCTGCCAACGGCCTGGCTGGAGCAGGCTCTCGCGGACACCGACGCCACCCCGCAGGGAGCCGGAAAGGTCGAGGCCCACCTCAGCCTGAACGGGCGCGAAGTATTGGTCCGGGGAAGGATCGCGTTGGGCGTCACGATGCGCTGCGTCCGCACCCTGGAGCCAATAGACGTCGAACTGCAGCCAGAGCTACTCCTGCTGCTCGAACCACCGCCAATGCCAGCCGGCACCGGGACCAGGCGCCAGCGACCGGGCGGGCCCAAGCAGCAGCGCAAGCGTCAGTCGATGGAGCCGACCAGCGATACGAAGGGATGGGAGCACGATCCCCCCCTGGGCGCTGAAGACGCCGCGCGCGATCGCTACGACGGCGAAAAGGTCGTCCTCGACGAGTTCATTCGTGAGTTCATCGTGCTGGAGCTCCCAATGGCCCCGCGTCGATCGGACTTGCCTTCGGAACCAGATGCCGCTACCACTCCGGCTCCCCAGGACCGGGAAGCGGCCGACGGGCCGCCCGTCGATCCCAGGTTGGCACCCCTGGTGGAGATCGCCAGCCGGATGCGAAAAACGAAGGAGTAGGTCCCGTGGCAGTTCCGAAGCGACGGAAGTCCAGCAGCAAGCGCGACATGAGGCGCGCCCAGCACGACAAGGTCAGCGCACCGAACATCGTTCCTTGCCCGAATTGCTCGGCGCCAATGGTGCCGCACCGGGTATGCCCCTCATGCGGACAGTACAAGGGCAAGGAAGTCCTCGCCCCGGCCGAATCGGCTGATGAATAGGGCGAATCATTGAGCGGGGAGCGGGATGACCGCCAAGTAGGCGCGTTGTCTCGCCGTTGCGCCCATTTTCGCCTTTTGGTTGAACCATTTCACGTGACGAGTTGGGTAACACGTCGTAACGAGTGGTCGTGGCCCTAGGCAGTCGCATCGCAGGCACGGGTTCCTACGTGCCCGGTAAGGTGTTGACCAACGCCGATCTGGAACAGCTCGTCGACACCTCCGACGCCTGGATCACCGAACGGACGGGGATCAAGGAGCGCCGGATCGCGGCGGAGGACGAAACCACCAGCGACATGGCGCTGCAGGCGAGCCGAAAGGCCATCGCGGCTGCGGGCATCGAGGCCACGGACCTCGACATGATCGTGGTGGGGACCATCACCCCAGATCAGCAACTGCCGGCGTGCGCGGCCTACCTGCAGGCGAAGCTTGGGGTCACGGGGATCCCCGCGTTCGACATCGCGGCTGCCTGTGCGGGTTTCATCTACGGCCTCTCGATTGGCGATCAGTTCATTCGCACCGCCATGACTCGCCACGTGCTGGTCGTGGGCGTGGAATTGCTGAGTCGGGTCACCAACTGGGAGGATCGAAACACCTGCGTGCTCTTCGGTGATGGCGCGGGAGCCGTTGTCCTGAGCGCCACAACCGATGAGGCAGGAGGTCGGCTTCTGTCCAGTCGACTGCACACGGACTCGACGCTCACGGAGTCGCTGTGTATCCCGGCTGGAGGTACCCGCGAACCAATCACCCCCGACGGGCTGGCCCACCACCGGAACAAGGTGGCGATGATCGGAGGCGACATCTTCAAGGTCGCCGTGAAGAATCTGACCAGCGCCTCCCGGTCCGCAATCGAAGACGCCGGCATCCGAGCCGACGACGTGGATTGGGTAGTGCCACACCAGGCCAACATGAGGATCATCAACCAGGTTGCGAGCCGCCTGGGTATTCCTCTGGACCGGTTCATCCTCAACATCGACCGCTTCGGGAACACATCCAGCGCCTCGATCCCCCTGGCCCTCGACGAAGGTGTGCGGGATGGCCGCGTTCGCCCCGGTCAGACAGTCCTGATGTGTGCCCTGGGGGCGGGAATTTCCTGGGGTTCGGCCCTGGTTCGGATCTAATCGCGGGCGCTGAAGCGCGTTCCCGCTTGACTGCAGGGCAGCGCATTGGGTAGCGGCTGCGCTTCAGGAGTGCGCACGATGGTAGCTTGGTTGTTCCCAGGACAGGGTGCCCAGGAAGTGGGCATGGGCAAGGCGCTGTACGAGACATCCAAAGCGGCGCGCGAGGTGTTCGAACGGGCGGATGCCGCACTGGGCTGGTCGATCACCAAGGTCTGCTTCGAAGGACCCACCGAGGAGCTAGTCCGCACCGCCAATACCCAACCTGCCCTGGTCACGGTGAGCCTTGCCGCGCTGGCCGCCCTCCGCGAGGCGTGGCCCGAACTGCCCGAACCGCGATACGTCGCGGGACATTCGCTCGGTGAGTACAGCGCCCTAGTTGCTGCCGGCTCCCTCACACTGGAAGATGCTGTGCGCCTCGTACACCTGCGCGGCAAAGCGATGCAACAGGCCGTTCCCGAGGGTGAGGGCGCCATGGCCGCCGTCATGGCCCCCGCGGACGAGGTCCGCGCCCTCTGTGCAGATGCAGCCGGAGACGACGTGCTATCACCCGCAAACTTCAACGCCCCCGGACAGGTCGTCATTGCCGGCCACTCGGCGGCGGTCGAGCGCGCGATCGAACTCGCGAAGAACCGCAAGCTGCGCGCCATGGCGCTCAAGGTCAGCGCTCCGTTTCACTGCGCGCTGATGGAACCTGCCGCCCAAGCGATGAAAGAGGCCCTGCAGCAAGTGAAGGTGGCCCGGCCCCGGTTCGCGATAGTCACGAATGTCGAGGGGACGCCGAACTCGGATCCGATGCGGACCCCGGAGCTGCTCGTTCGCCAGGTGGACGGCCCTGTCAGGTGGGAAGAGTCCGTGCAGTTCATGGCGGGCGAGGGGGTGACCCGGGCCCTCGAGGTCGGCCCGGGACGTGTTCTGGCCGGCCTCGTCAAGCGAATCGACAAGCAGGTCCAGGTCCTGAGCGTCGGAGACCCGGAGTCGGTGGGGAAGGCGAGGGAGTTCCTTTCCTGACTCCAGGCACCGGCCGGCCGATACAAGCCGGGATGTGAGTTCTGTTATCTTTACGCCTTGACCGGGGCCGGGGCGTGGTAAACACGGGCCCGCTTCGGCGGACCCAGGCAGCAGAAAAGACGCATGTTCGATCTGAGTGGCAAGGTAGCAATCGTGACGGGCGGGTCCCGCGGCATTGGCCGGGGCACGGCCCTGGCGCTCGCCGCGCAAGGTGCCCATGTGGTGATCAACTACGTGAGCAACGCGGAGGCGGCCTGCCAGACCGTCGAGGCCATCCAGGTCGCGGGGGGCAAGGCCGAAGCGGTCCAGTTCGACGTCGCTGACGGAGCCGCCACGACCCAAGCAGTGGCTGAAGTGGCCAAGCGGCTCGGTGGCATCGATATTCTGGTGGCCAGCGCTGGTATCTCCATCGATGCGCTGCTCCTGCGGCTGAAGGACGACGACTTCGACAAGCTGTTCGCGATCAACGTCCGGGGAGCGGTGGCCTGCGCCCGGGCAGCGGTCAAGCACATGCTCCGCAAACGGGCTGGACGCATTGTCTTCATGTCCAGTGTGGTTGGAGAGCGCGGAAATGTTGGGCAGACGGCCTATGCCGCCACCAAGTCTGCGCTGCTCGGCGTCACCAAGAGCCTGGCTCGCGAGTACGCATCACGGAGCATTACCGTCAACGCAGTCACCCCAGGCTACGTCGACACGGACATGACCCAGAACCTCCCCGAGGAGGCGAAGCAGTCCATGTTGGCTCAGGTAGCGCTGGGTCGCCCCGCCACGGTCGACGAGATCGCGGCGGCAGTTGTCTTCCTCGCCTCCGACGAGGCGGGATACATCACCGGCCATGCTCTCCGCGTGAACGGTGGCATGCATATGTGAGAAAGCAGTTCCTGGTTTCCCACGGGAAGCCACTTTGTCGGGGCGATCGTAGCGACAAGCCCCCCCGGAGGTATCATGGCGGAAGGTCAGATCGAGGCCGAGGTCAAGCGAATCATCAAAGAGCAGCTGGACGTGGATGAGAAGGACATCAAGCCCGAATCCACTTTCATCGACGACCTGGGCGCTGACTCCCTCGGTCTCGTGGAGCTCGTGCTGGCGTTCGAGGAAGCGTTCGAAATCGACATCCCCGACGCGGACACCGAGAAGATCCGGACCGTCCAGGATGCGGTCGACTACATTCAGAAGAACAAGGAAGGCTGAGATCTCAGCGAGCAGGCGCTCCGCCGTGCCTCCGACGAAGCGGCGGCACGCGGAGTCCCGCACGTAAGGCGCGCGAGCCACGCTTTAGCGCCACCCCAAGGGAAGAACATGGAGCGCGTCGTCGTCACCGGTATCGGGCTGGTCACTCCCCTGGGCAATTCCACGGCCACGTCCTGGGAGTCTGCCATCAACGGGAAGAGTGGGGCTGGACTCATCACCCAATTCGAGTGTGGTGACGAGTACCCCACTCGTATTGCTTGCGAGGTCAAGGACTTCGAGCCCACCAAATTCATGGAGAAGAAGCACCTCAAGGAGGTGTCTCGCTTCATTCCCTTCTCCCTGGCCGCCTCGAAGATGGCCATTGCCGAGGCCGGGCTCGATCTCACCGACGAGCAGCGTGAGCGAGTCGGCGTGATGATCGGGGTGGGGCTCGGGGGCATCGAGAACCTCGAGCGCTGCACCCACGTCGTCGCTTCGAAGGGTCCCAAGAAGGTCAGTCCCTACATCATCCCATCGCTCATCGCGAACATGGCGGCCGGTCGCGTCTCGATCGAGCACGGCTTCAAGGGTCCCAGCTTCTGCCACACCAGCGCGTGCTCCTCGAGCGCTCACGCGCTCGGCGAAGCAATGCGCTGGATCCAGTACGGTCGCGCCGACGTGATCGTCGCAGGTGGAGCGGAAGCCACCATCTCCCCAGTCGGCATCTCGGGGTTCTCTTCCATGTATGCCCTCAGCCGCCGCAACGCGGAACCGGAGCGCGCCAGCCGTCCTTGGGACCGCGGCCGCGACGGCTTCGTATGCGGCGAAGGGGCCGGGACGCTGGTGCTGGAGTCGTTGAGCTTCGCCAAGCAGCGCGGCGCGAAAATCCTCGCAGAGGTGAAGGGCTACGCCGCTACCAGCGACGCGCACCACATCACCAAGCCAGCGCCGGACGGCGAGGGTGCGACTCGCGCGATGCGACTAGCGCTCGAGGATGCTGGGCTCAACCCCACGGACATCGACTACATCAACGCCCACGGCACCTCAACGCCAGCCGGCGATGTCGAGGAGTCCAAGGCGATCGCGCAGGTCTACGGCAGCCACGCCACCGACAAGCAGCTCTGGGTGAGCTCAACCAAGTCGATGATGGGCCACCTGCTGGGCGCGGCCGGCGCCGTCGAGACTGCGATGTGCCTGAAGGCGATCGAGACGGGCGTCGTTCCTCCGACGATAAACCTGGATGACCAGGACCCGGCGTGCGTCCTCGACTTTGTTCCCCAGAAGGCGCGGGAACGCCGAATTCGCCACGCGATGAGCAACTCGTTCGGATTCGGTGGAACCAACGCCACGTTGGTTCTGTCGGCGTTCGAGGGCTGAGGCAGGCAAGTGGCCGGGTGCCCGTCAATCCCCCGGCTCTCCGCCCTCCTCCGTGGCCAGAGGTGAGCGATGCGGTGTCCCTACTGCGCAGCCATGGACTCCCGGGTGGCGGACTCGCGACTCGTGACCGACGGCACCGTCACTTGGCGACGACGCGAGTGTGACGGTTGCAAGCGCCGCTTCACCACCTACGAGCGAGTCGAGCACTCGCTACCTTTGATCAAGAAGCGAGATGGGACGCGCGAACCGTTCGATCGACAGAAGCTGCTGAGGAGCCTGCGCGTGGCCTGCAACAAGCGACCCATCTCCGTCGACCAGCTGGAGTCTCAAGCTGAAGCGGTTGAGCGCGAGCTGTCCGGGGCGGGAGAACGAGAAGTCCCGTCGCGCGTCATTGGCGAGAAGGTGATGGAGCGCCTGAAGCATCTCGACGAGGTGGCCTACGTCCGTTTTGCCAGTGTTTACCGGTCGTTTCGCGACGTGGGCGAGTTCATGGAGGAGATGGGCAAGCTTGTGAGGAACAAGCCAACGGAGTAGGTTGCCGCCAATGGATAGTGCCGACCTCGATTCTCGGATGATGGCGCGCGCCATCGAGCTCGCGCAGAAGGGCGATCCATCGCCCAACCCGCGCGTGGGATCGGTCATTGCAACTGGTGAGACAATCCACGCCGAGGGCTACCACGAGCGAGCTGGGCTCGAGCACGCCGAACTCGCGGCCCTGCGTGAAGCGGGGGAGAAGGCCCGGGGCGGCACGCTCTACGTAACGCTCGAGCCATGCAATCACGAGGGGCGAACGCCGCCTTGCACCGAGGCCATCATCGCGGCGGGTGTCGGGCGAGTCGTCATCGGGTGCCGCGACCCCAATCCGCACGTGACCGGTAAGGGCGCCGAACGCTTGCAGGCCGCCGGTCTCGAGGTCGTCCTGGGAATGCTGGAGGCCGACGCCAAGGCACTCATTCGCCCATGGCGCAAGTACATCACCGAGCAGACCGCCTACCTGAGCATCAAGCTCGCGTTGTCCCTCGATGGTCGGATCGCGACCCGGACCGGCGCCTCACGGTGGATCACCTGTGCGGAGTCGCGACTGCGAGTCCAGGCGCTGCGGTCGGCCCACGACGCCGTGCTGGTCGGCATCAACACCGTGATTGCAGACGATCCTCTGCTCACGGTGCGGGACATCCCGGGCCGCAGCCCCGTGCGCGTCATCGTCGACAGCAAGCTGCGCATTCCCATTGGTAGCCAGGTGGTGACGACCGCCCAAGAGGTTCCGACCTGCGTGGTGACCACAACCGAGGCCTCCCGAGCCGTGCTGGAAACACTGGAAGCCGCGGGAATCGCCGTCATCCCCGTCCCCCCTACCGCCGAAGGTCGCTGCGACATGAAGATCGCGCTCCGAGAGCTCGCAGCGCGCGAGGTGGTGAGCGTCCTGTGCGAAGGGGGCGCCGAACTAACGGGCAGCCTGCTCGCAGCCAAGCTGCCCGACGAGCTGCACGCATTCGTGGCCCCGCGCCTTCTCGGCCCACGTGGACGCGCCGGAGCCGTCGACTGGGCTGGACCGGAGAACCCCGGCGACGCTCCCCACATCGATCCCGTTCGCTGGGAGCTCTGTGGGTGTGACGCCTACGTCAGCGGTCCCCTCGTGTTCCCGAAACGCGCCGCCACGCAGAGCTAGTCGCCTGACCCTCTTCCACTGTGGTCGTACCTCGGCGGGAAGCGCTCCGCGCACGCCTCACCTCGAATTGCGATGGCCGGATCCGGGTGTTAGGTTCCGACCGTACTCATGGCCATCCGCGAGATCCTCGTCTATCCCGATCCCAGACTGCGCGAACCCGGCAAGCCCGTCGAGACATTCGACGAGGAGATTCGCCAGCTCATCGAGGACATGGCCGAAACGATGTATGCCGCCCCCGGAGTCGGGCTTGCGGCACCCCAGATCGGAGTCAGCAAGCGCGTCTTTGTGATCGACGTAGCTGGGGAAGATGATCCCAGCGAGCTGCGGGTCTTCGTCAATCCCGTGATCATTGCCACGGATGGGAACCAGACCTATCGCGAGGGCTGCTTGTCTTTTCCGGGCGTCAGCGAGGACATCAAGCGTGCCGATCGCGTCAAGGTTCGCGCGCAGGATGCCGACGGCAATTCCTTCGAGCTCGAGACCGACGGTCTCCTAGCTATTGCGATCCAGCACGAGAACGACCATCTCGATGGCGTCTTGATGATCGACAAGCTGACACCGCTAAAACGACGGATGATGAGTCGGAAGATGGCGCGCGCGAAGGACGAGGCGCGCACCTGAGTAGCGCGTCACGTCTCTCCCCAAGCTTGTATGCGTTGCGCCAACCCCACTGGCGTCGTCCGCTCACCGCACAGTGAGCTTCGGATCGACGCGAGGGGTCTGCCCCAACTGTCCCAAGACCTCTCCCCCGCCGCTTCGCGTCGGGTCCTGGTGCGCTTCTGTGCGCGCCCCAGCCCCAATCACAAGACCTTCATGGTGAGGTGCTCGGGAATCACGGTCGGTCACTTAGCGTGACTCGTTGAACAGCGTGGTATCGACGGCGAGGCCCCGCGCCTGGAGCTCGGCCACCACGCGCGGAATGACACCACTCGGGAGAAAACTTCCCCGCAGCTCGTTGTCCGACACGGTCTGGTCGATGACGAAGGCAAAGATCTCCTGGGTGGCGATTCCGCTCCCTCCCGTACCGGTGATCTCGCAGACCCGCAGCACTCGACAGCGCCCGTCCGCCAACCGCCCCACTTCGACCACGATGTCGAAAGAGGCGGCCAACCATTCGCGAGCCGCATCCGCGGCGAGTCCGGGGCGCGCCGCCATCAGGTCCGCGGGCACTCGAGCCAGCGCACGGCGCAGACTCGAAGCGTAGGCAACACCGATCACCCCATCGACGCCCGTGGCGACCGCGGACAGCAGTGACTCGGACAGCTCTGGCGCCGCCAACTCAACGACCAGCTTGGCCGCAGGAACCATCGCGGCAAGCTCCACCAAGCGCGGAGCCTCCGCGGAGGCTCCGGTCACGCTGAACAGCGTAGCGTCCTCGGCTGGGACCAGCTCGCTCGTGCGCTGCACAACAATGTGTTGAGCACCAACAGCAGCCGCGCATAGAGCACTGACGACGCGGAAGGTGCCCAGGTCTCGCGGGCCAGTCACCAGAACGTTGATCCGCGCAGCGACACACTGCTCGAGAAACGACGCCACCGCTGCCGAGGCCATGCCCCGCTGCACCAAGTCGTCGAGCATGCAGCGCACTTCCCGCAGCTTGCGGATGACCACGACGCTGCCGCGCACCGAGGTCGGCGCCAGCGCCGCGGTCAGGAGGGCACCACTAGCGAGCCGTCGCTCGACCACGCGTTCGTCACCCCGAATCGGCTGGTGCGCCTGCTCGCAAAGCCGCCGCACGGCACGTTGCAGCGCCGCCTCTGAGGTGAAAGGCGGCTCCACCCGCACCTCATCGCCATCGCGAAGAGTCGCCACGTTGTCGAATTTCGACACGATCACTTCGGAAACGGCCAGGTCCTCCAGAAGCGGACCCAGGGGCCCCGTATCGAGCAGCTCCGCTCGGGCGTCCTTCAGCAGGACATCGACGTCAACACTGGTCGCGATCCGTCCGTCGACGCGCATTCGGTTCGAGTGCTCCGTCAACAGGTGACTCACACGCGACGCGAGTCCCACCAGCTCGCCATCCAGCTCCCCGGGCCCGAGCGCGCCTTCGACCCGTCCGACGAGATCACCCAGCGTGGCGCGATAGTTGAGAGCCTCTGTGTCCGGCAAGGAGACGGCTCGCCGAGGTGCGGGAATGCTCATCGGCGATTCGACCTGGCTCACCACGGGAGCTCGCTGCCGCGCCGGCGAGGAGAGCTCGGCAGGTTGCAGCCGAGCTCCCGTCGGCATGCGGGGCGGTCCAGGTACCTTCGGCACTTCCGAATCGGTCGTCCGCTGGGGTGTATCGCCGTCTCGCGAAACCGTTCCGCTGTCCGACCCACCTGCCGGCTCCCCGCTTTGCTGAGAGGTGGCGCCGTTGGTCGGCTCAATCCTCAACACGAAGTCGCCGATGTAGATGCGGTCGCCTTCGCGGACGATGGTGGCCTGGGTGATGCGGCGGCGGTTGACGTAGGTTCCGTTCGTGCTGTTCAGGTCGGTCACGATGAAGCGGTCATCCCGCAACATCAGCCGTGCATGCCTCTTGGACACGTTTCCTTTGGGCAACATCAGGTCGTTGCCTTGGACACGTCCAACGCTGATCTCGGGCCGGTCGAACGCCTCGCGCCGTTCGGCACCCCCTTTTTCACTAATGACGATAGTGAACACAGGGCAGGAGGACTGTGATGGGGCGGAAATCACAGGTGTGATCTACATTCCGGCGAGAAGCGCCGTCTTGTCAATCTCCCGGTAATTCCAACCCTATTTGCCGACAAAACAAGACTCTTCCCAGTCGGAAAGTCCGGGACGCAAGAATACGGCCGGTCGGCCACATTGCGACTCAACCCGTCCCCTCACTGTCGGCTTCGACGACTTGACCCCTAGTCTTCCCGACCGCGCACGTCGCTCGTTACCAGGCTCAGCAGCTCTCCCGCCAGTGCCATCACGTCCCGTTCGCACAGGCCATGGTCGCGGAGCTCGCGGTAGATACTCTTCGCGAGGATACGAACAGTACGAGGGTCCTTCAGGTCCACATTTGTCTCGAGCGGTAGCGCCATGGTGTGTTCACTAGTCGTTGGAGTCGCCTGGCCGTATCCAAGAATGGTGCCGAACTCCTATGGCCTGGCACCGTGCTGGTTCGCGAGAGATTCGAACCTTCCAGATCCGCCACGCGAAGCTTCCTTCGCACCCAACTGCGAACTACTCCTCACGGGCGCAGTCCGTTTCGCGCGACGGCATGTACGGCGTCCCAGGCAATCGCTCAGACACGACGTGTTTGCAAGATAATTGCGCCGGCACGCGTCACGACACTGGTTGAACAAGTCGAGCGGCGATCTGGTTCAACAAGTCACGTCAGCAGCTCGGATAGCTCTCCACGACAGCCTTCTCGGGACGTTCGATCGCACAGAGGGCACTGGTTACAAGACCCGATCCCGATGTTTCGAAGCACAGCGCGTCGCCCACCCGGGGAGCCGCTCGGGAGGGCAAGACTTCACCATTGTGCTTCACGATTAGGCTCCCGAGCACCGGCTGGCTGAGAGCATCGTGCACCGAGATCCAGGTTCCCGAATGGCGGTCCCGCACCGCCACGCAGACACCGTCGCGAACGTGGTACTCGGTGTTCCGGGTCACGTACATCCTGTGCCGACGGCGATCTCGTCCCTGGTAGCGATGGCTGCGATCCGTCATGCTCACAACATGATCGCAGCGCCGCCGAGGGGCGGGCAAGTTTGACGCTCAGCCCCAAGATGCCCGTGACCGCTCGTCAAAACCCGCAACTGCGCCTACGATCGAGTTCGTGACACGTCGCGCCGGACCCGGGCTGGCCAAGACGGGATTTCTCCCGTTCACACAATCGAAGACGGTCGAGCTGTGGCAGAGCGCAGACTACTGCTGGCGAGAGGCGTTCGCCCGTGCCGACGTGGTGAGCGAGGGCGCCGTCAGGAGCGAGTCGGGTGAGCAGATCTACTACGGCACCACGAGCGTCATTTTGCCGCTCGTGTCCCGCGGCGGAGTGATTCGCGACGAGGACGCCGAGCTCGCCTTCCGTCTGCTCCGTGTCGATCCACACGCGCGCCTGCGCGCCGTCCGAATCGCCCGCCTCGAAGCGCAACTGCGCGCCGTCGAACCCCTTCGCAAGGTCGCAACAGAGACCTTCGTTCGCGCAAGCCCTGCGGGACTGCGGCTGGACATCGAGGTCGAAGCGCAGTTGTGCGCTGCGCCATCACGCACAGCGCGAGTCGGTGGATGAGCGGATCCAACCACGTGGGGCGACGGTCGCCATGCGCCGTCAAGCGCTTTCATGACCCATCGTGTGTGTCGAGCGGCAAGGCAGTCGGTCCAAGCAGCGTGCACTGTGCTCCGCGGCAACAGCGAGAATGCTGCGCGCTTCGTCAATCGTGGACGTCCCCCTTGACAGCGCCGGCTGCGCGGAAGAAACGAAGACCCTTGGGAGCGCGATGCGCGGTCACGGCAAGGAGATGAGTCGCAAGAAGCGGGGCGGCGAGAAGGTCATCCACGTCGTGTTCGGCCCCGGCGGTGGTCGAATTCCGACCACCGGGACCAAGCGAGGGAAGGCGGACGACACCGAGCCTGCTCCTGCCAGTCGAGAACCGCTCACCGACCTGTTCACGTCGGGAGAGGTTGCGCGACTGCTGGGCGTCACGCCAGGGCGACTTCGTACTCTGGATCGAGCGGGCATTTCCCCCACGGGGCGGCGACGCGGGCGGCGCGCCTACACCTTCTCGGATCTGATCGCGCTCCGTACAGCACAAACGCTACTGGAGCGACGCGTCCGACTCCGTGACGTCACCCGGGCCATCAACGCGCTGAAGCGGAGTCTCCCGAAGGTGACCCGCCCGCTCGTCGAGCTGCGCATCACGTCGGATGGTCGCAAGGTTGTCGTCCACACCGAGGAGGGAACGTTCGAGCCGGTCACCAACCAGATGATGCTCGACCTCGAGGTCAAGTCACTGCGCGACGACGTGGTGCGAGTTCTGCGCCCATCTGCGGGGAGGGAACGCGCGCGTACCGCCTACGAGCTGTACCTCCAAGCGAGCCAGATCGACGAGCACCCAGACACGATGGACCAGGCTGAGCGGTTGTACCGCGAGGCAATCGAGGTCGATCCATGGCTGGCAATCGCGTACACGAATCTTGGGAACATCCGCTTCCGGCGACACGACGGCGAGAACGCCGAGAAGCTCTACCGCAAGGCCCTTCAGATCGACCCCAAGCAGCCCGAGGCGCAGTACAATCTTGGGTACGTCATGCTCGACCGCGACCACCCGGAACAAGCGATTCCCCTGTTCCTGGGGGCCATCAGTGCCGATCCGAAATTCGCCGACGCCTACTTCAATCTGGCCATGGCCTACGAGCAGGTAGGTGATTCGTCCCGGGCGCGTCCCCACTGGAAGAAGTACATCTCCCTCGAACCGTCAGGGACGTGGACCGAAATCGCCCGACGGCATCTCTAGACCCAATCCCCCGGTTCGGTTGCGTTGAACCGAACTGGGGGACTGGATGGTGACCCCGCGAACAGATCGGGCCGGAACAGGAGCCTGGCGGGGCGCTCACCCTGGGGGAGCCCCGCAGACCCCGACTCCGACTTCGTTCGAGCAGAGCTCGGCGTGGTGGCGGCTTGGTCGCACCTGGGAACTCCGATCGAAGACCGCGCTCCGCCATGTGATCGGAAGAATCGGCGGCCATCACCGCACGTGCTCAAGACAGGGGAGGAGGCGGCGAATCTCGGCGAGCTCGGCTAGATCGATTGGCGCGACGGCGACCCCAACGCCGTCGCTGACCTCCCCTCGCACTCGCCCCCAGGGATCGACGATGAGGGAGTGCCCATAGCAATGCCGTCCCCCCGGATGACTGCCCCACTGGTTCGAGGCCAACACCCAAACCTGATTCTCGATCGCGCGCGCTCTGAGGAGCACGTGCCAGTGATCGCGACCAGTCCGCTCGGTGAAGGCCGCCGCGACGACGACGATCTCCGCTCCCGCCCGCACATGTTGGCGATAAAGTTCGGGGAAGCGTACGTCGTAGCAGACGCTCAGACCGACACGCGTGCCCTCGACCGGGACGACTACCACCTCGTCCCCCGGATGGGTCGCGGCAGACTCGGCGTACCGGGACCCGTCGGGCAGCGTCGCATCGAACAGATGAAGCTTGCGATACCGACCCACAATCTGGCCCTGGTCCCCGACGACGAGACAAGTGTTGAAGGGGCGCCCCGGCTCGGGACTTCGCTCGGGGAATCCTCCTCCCACCAGCGTCACCGACAACTCGTCCGCCACCCGCTGCAACCACCCGACGATGGGTCCAGAGTCATCGATCGCCTCCGCCATTCTCGCGCGCTCCGGGTCGGAGCCGAAGTAGGCGAAGTTCTCGGGGAGGACGATCAGCGTCGCGCCAAGCTTCGTAGCCTCGCGAATCTGCTCCTCGCAGGTCGCCAGGTTGCTCTTCATGTCCGCCTGCGAGTTCATCTGGACGACCGCGGCGACGGGAACGTGTGGCACGTTTCGGAGATTACCGGCCAGATCCGCTCGCGCCACCACGATCGTTTCCGAACCAGTTGGTTCGGTCTGGTTTCGTCGTCGACAGCTGGCTACTCTGCTCGCATAGCATGCGGGAGCATCCAAAAACCGATGCCATGCAGCAGTATCCCGGAGAGCCGACCGAGGCCAGCGGAGGGGAGGATACCGGCCTCGTCTTGCTCTACGCCGAGGCCTTCGGCCAGCTCGAGGCGGCCTGGCCCCTGCGACAGTCTCCTTGCGTCGTGGGGCGAGACGACACCGCGGACATTCGACTACCCGTCCATGCCGTGTCCCGGCTTCACGCCGAGCTCTCGCTTCGCCGCGGCGAATGGTTCGTGCGGGATCTCGACAGCACGAACGGTGTTCTCATCGACGGCTGTCGCGTACGCGAGTCCGCACTCGAGCCGCACACCGAGTTGCGCATTGGCGACGCCATTCTGAAGTTGGTCGGCACCGACGCCAGCGAGCACGCCGCCTACCGGATCGACGGGGTGATGCAAGCTGGTCGCGCGCGACGTTGCCGGCAGGGAACCGAGCTCGTCGGCGGATTGCAGATGGACCGTATCGCCGCCGAGGTGGAGCGCCTGGCACCGCTTCAACTGTCCGTCGTGATCGAGGGAGAGAGCGGAACAGGGAAGGAGATCATCGCGCGCGAGCTCCACCGCAAGAGCGGACGCCGGGGTGAGTTTCACGCCGTCAACTGCGCCGCCATCCCACCCAACCTGCTGGAGAGCGAGCTCTTCGGCTACCGCAGGGGGGCATTCACTGGTGCCGACCGCGATCATCCTGGTGTCTTCCGTGCTGCCAACCGGGGCACGCTGCTGCTCGACGAGATTGGCGACATGCCGCTCGCCGCCCAAGCCAAGCTCCTGCGCGTGCTCCAGACGCGAGAGGTCGTCCCCCTCGGCGCCACCCGCCCGGAACCCGTCGACGTCCGCATCGTCTGCGCCACCCATCGCGACCTGCGACGCTTGCTGGCGACCAACGCCTTTCGTCAGGACCTGTACGCCCGGCTCGCCGAAGCCCCCCTCCGACTTCCGCCGCTACGAGAGCGCAAGGAGGACATCCTCCTCCTCGTGCGAACATTCCTCGCCCGGCATGGGCGACCGGAGCTGCGACCGTCGTTCGCCTTCATGCTCGCCGCCCTCCACCACGAGTGGCCGCTGAACGTGCGAGAGCTCGAGTCCTGCGTCAGACGTGCAGCCGCACTCTGTGAGGGTCCCGTCCTGACCCCGGAGCTTCTCCCAGAACAGGTGCGCGAAGCAATGGGCGACTACGGACGCTGGGCGGCGGAGGGCGCGAGCGGGTCGGACCAAGCCGACGCTTCGGGGGTCCCCTCCGAACCAGCTCTCCGGGAGCTCTTGACCCGCCATCGCGGCAACATCGCGGCAGTTGGGCGCGAGCTCGGCAAGGCACGCATGCAGATCCACCGCTGGCTTCGCCGGTATCAGATCGACATCCGGGACTATCGGTAACAGCGACAAGGACTCAACCCGTCCGCAACCGGCCAGACACATCCGCCCGCCCGGTAGGGACCTGTCCAGCGCCGCCCGGGGCGGCCTGGGCCCGACGACCAGTAGTGACTGCCGCGACCAGCATCGGTGCCAGGGCGGGGACTAGCCCATCTCAGCGGGGAAATGCGGTAAAGTAGATCCACGTTCCCGATGCCTCCCCAATGAGCTGGTCCAGCGCGCCCGTCGAACCCGGCGACGTGATCGCCGAGAAGTTCCAGGTCGAGCAGGTGCTCGGCATGGGTGGCGTGGGCGTGGTCGTAGCCGCTCGTCACCTTCTGCTCGACGAGCGCGTCGCGCTCAAGTTCCTGCTCAAGGAGGCGGTACGCAGCGAGGTGGACGTGGCGCGATTCTGCCGTGAAGCGCAGGCCGCCGTCCGACTCCGCAATGAGCACGTCGCCCGCGTCACTGACGTGGGTACGCTCGACACTGGCTCACCCTATCTGGTGATGGAGTACCTGAATGGGACCGACCTGTCCGACGTCTTGCGAGAACGAGGTGCCCTTCCCCTCACCGAGGGTATCGACTACGTGCTCCAAGCCTGTGAAGCCATCGCCGAAGCACACAGCATCGGATTCATCCACCGCGACATCAAGCCGTCGAACCTATTCGTCACCCATCGAAGCGATGGTTCGCCATTGGTCAAGGTGCTCGATTTCGGCATCGCGAAGGCCACCCGCCAAGCGCGGGTTGGTCAGGGCGAGCAGGAACTCACCCGCACCCGCACGATGCTTGGCTCACCCATGTACATGGCGCCCGAGCAGGTGCGCAATAGTCGGGACGTCGATGAGCGAAGCGACGTCTGGTCGATCGGCGTTGTTCTCTATGAGATCCTGTCGGGACGGGTCCCCTTTTCTGGTGATAGCGTTACCGGCGTCGTCGCTGCCGTCATCGGCGACCCTCCCCCTTCACTGGCCGAGCACCGACCCGACCTCCCAGCGGCGCTCGGTGACGTCGTCGCAACCTGCCTGGAGAAGAACCCCGACAATCGCTATCAGAGCGTGGCAGAGCTCGCCTACGCACTGAAACCATTCGCCGCCGAGTCCTCGCATCTCTCCATCGAGCGCATCGCGGGAACACTGGGCACCAAAGCCAAGTATCGGGAGGGGACCGGGCCGGGCCACCGCACGGTCAACATGGCCGCGGCCACGACGGTCAAGAGCCGCGACATCCCCTACCCACGCCGGTCGCTGGGTTGGCCGCTGGTTTCGGTGAGTGCTCTGGCGATCGCGGGAGTCATCGCGCTTGGCGTGTGGCAGACAAGTCCCAGCCGAGCGCCAGGGGCACCGACACCCGAGGTGTCGGCGATGGACACGGCCTGGGCATCCGACGCCCCCGCCGCCGCGACGAGTCCGGTCATCGCTCCGGCCGAATCCCTGGCCCCGCCCAAACCGACTCCGAGTGCCTCCGCCAGCGCGGAGGCCCCCCCCACCCCGGCGCCAGCCGGCGCGCCGCCCCGCCCAGCGCGGGCACCCGAGACAACTCCGCAAGGTCGGTTCAACCCGCCGTCAGCCAAGACAGCCGGTGTGGACGACATCATTGACAGCACGGTTGACACCCGCCGATAACAGCTCGCTGTGAGACCGCGGATTCTGCCACTCCTGATCCTCGCGGGGTCGCTTGGCCTGACGACCAGGGCTCAGGCCGACGTGACCCAGGAAACGCTCGCGGAGACACTGTACGAGGCCGCGGTCGATCTGATCCGGAGCGGGAACTACGAAGACGCCTGCCCCAAGCTGGAGCAGAGCCACGACGCGGATCCCGCCGGGGGCACGGTGCTACTTCTGGCGATTTGCTACGAGAAGGTTGGCAAGACAGCCAGCGCGTGGATCAAGTTCAAGGACGCCTTGGCCATGGCACGCGCCGACCGGCGCGCTGACCGTGAACAGCGCGCCGAAGAGCACCTCGCCCGGCTCGAACCTCGCCTCTCACGAGTGACGGTGACAGCAGCGGACCCAATCAGGAAGCTGCCCGGCTTCTCCCTGCAGGTCGATGGTGCCGCCATCCCCACTACCTCCACGAGCTGGACGATCCCACTCGATCCCGGAGATCACCTCATCCGAGCCGAAGCGGCAGAGCGGCTGCCATGGTCCACCACGGTGACACTGACTGGAGATAGCGCTCGGGAAACCGTCGTGGTCCCCGAGCTCGATCCTGTGCCGCCCGCCGCTCCACAGTCGAGCGTGGCCCCCGTCGAGCCTCCCCCCACCCCACGGCCATCGCCGGCCCCTCCCCCCGCTACCCCTCCCGAGACCGCGGTGGCCGGCCGTCAGCAGCGCGCGGTGGGTGTGGTGGTAGGAAGCGTCGGCCTGGCAATGCTGGGAGTCGGCTCGTATTTCGGCGTCCGGGCCCTCCGCCAGAACGACCAAGCACGCGATCGATGCCCCGACACCACCTGCGCCGACCCCGAGGGAGTTGCGCTCAGTGACGACGCGTGGAACCGCGCCACGCAGGCCAACGTCCTGTTCGCCGTCGGCGGAACCACCGTCGCCGCTGGCGCCATCCTCTACCTGTCCGCACCCCGACGGGAGGGCGCAGTAGCTCTCGGGCTCTCGACCACCCCCGGCGGTGCCGTGATGAGCGCCACGGGACGGTTCTAGAGCACCGATCAGCTTGCCCGAAGCGGAAGACACCGCTAGCCCTGCTGCTCTGTCGGTGTTCTAGGTCGTTGCTTCGGAACAACAAACAACCTGTTTGTTGTTCTACACGTCCAGCTCTTCGGCCTCCTCGGCCCGCTCCATGATGAAGTGGAACCGCGCGGCGGGGTCCTTGCCCATCAGCTCGTTGACGATCCGATCGGTCTCGAGCGCATCCGCCACGGATACCTTGAGGATGCGCCGCCGGCTGGGGTCCAGGGTCGTCTCCCAGAGCACCTTCGGAGGCATTTCCCCCAGTCCCTTGAAGCGGGTAATGTCGGGTTTCGTGTTGCCCTTGCGGTGCTGCTTCAGGATCCGATCGCGGTCCACGTCGTCCGCCGCCCAATACGTTTCCTTGCCGAGATCAACCCGATACAAGGGAGGAACGGCAACGTACACCTTGCCCAGACTGATCAGCTGGGGAAGATGTCGGTAGAAGAACGTCAGCAGCAGCGTCGTGATGTGGTGCCCGTCCGAGTCCGCATCAGCCAGCAGGATCACGCGATCGTAGCGCAGCTTGGCGAACTCGAACCCCGTCCCCACGCCGCAGCCGAGCGCCGTCACCAGATCGGACAGCTCCTTGTTCTCGAGCACCCGCTTGAGACTGACGGACTCGGTGTTGAGAACCTTGCCGCGAAGCGGGAGAATGGCCTGCGTGGCGCGGTCGCGTCCCTGCTTGGCGGAGCCGCCCGCGGAGTCGCCCTCGACGATGAAGAGCTCGGTGTTCTTTCGGTCGGAGTTGGTGCAGTCGCTCAGCTTGCCGGGGAGCGTCAGGCGTCCAGCGGTGGCCGTCTTGCGGGATACGGCTTCCGACGCCGCCCGCGACGCCGCCCGCGCGCGGGCCGCAAGGATGATGCGGTGAATGATCTGCTCGGCCGTCGAGCGATTCGAGTTGAGCCACTGCTCGAGTGACGGACGAATCGCCCCGTCGACCGCCGACTGAACCTCGGGGTTGTTGAGCCGCTCCTTGGTCTGTCCCTGAAACTGAGGATCGCTGATGAAGACGCTGAGCACCCCCATCATGCCCTCCCGAATGTCGTCGCCACTGATCGTGACGCCGCGCGGGGTCAGCTTGTGGGTCTCCAGATAGTTGCGGATGGCCTTGGTCACCCCCGCCCGCAACCCGTTCTCGTGAGTTCCTCCCGAACTGGTGGGGATCCCGTTCACGTAGCTCAAGAGCCGCTCGTCGGTGGCGTCTGTCCACTGGAAGACAGCTTCCACCCGGGCTCCGTTATCCCGACGCAGGACGAACGGTGACTCGTGCGTCGCCTTCGCGCCTCGCTGCAGACGCAACTTCTTGAGGAAATCCGCCAGCCCCTCCTGGTGACAAAACGAATGCTTCTCCCCCCGGTGCTGGTCGTCGAAGACCACTCGTAGACCGCGGTGCAGGTAGCTGGTGACTTCCAGCCGTTCCCGGATCGTGTCCGCGTTGAAGTCCGTCTTGGGGAAGATCGTCGGATCTGGATGGAAGAATACCGAGCTACCGCTCCCCCGCGCGGGGCCCATCTTCTTGAGCTTGCCGGTTGCCTTCCCGTTCTGAAACTTCAGCTCCCACTCGGCTCCGTCGCGCTTCACGCGAGCGACGAGCTCCGTGCTCAGCGCATTGGTTACCGAGGCTCCCACCCCGTGCAACCCGCCCGCGGTACGGTAGTTCTTGTTCTCGAATTTCCCGCCTGCATGGAGGGTACCGAAGATGAGTTCGAGGGCGGACTTCTTGAACTTCGGATGGATATCGACCGGAATTCCGCGCCCGTTGTCGGCCACCGTGATCGACTTCCCGTGCTTGTGGAGCGTCACCGTGATCTCGGAGGCGTGTCCGTTCATCGCCTCGTCAACGGAGTTGTCCAGGATTTCCCAGACCAGGTGGTGGAGACCTGCCGAGCCGACACCGCCGATGTACATGCCGGGCCGCTTGCGAACCGGGTCCAGTCCCTCGAGAACCGTGATGTCCTTCGCCGTGTAGCTCGTCGCAGCCTTCGTCTTTGCCTGCGCCATTAGCGATTACTCCTCCTCGCTCCCGTCGAGAGCGGGCGGCGCGGCGGGCGTCTCGGTCACCACCGCCACCAGGCTACCGCGCTTCATCATCTCGCGCCCTCGACCACCACGACTGGTCACTTCGTACTTTGCCGTGTTGACCCGTTGCTCACCACCCAGCGAGGTCTTCATGACCAAGGTCTCGCGGTCATCCCGGGCCGTCCGGAAACCGAGCAACGCATCGTCCTCCCCCAGCTTGATCAGCTGCACGCCCTTGCCAGGCCCCGACAGGTAGTTGACGTCCACGACGGAGCAGAGCAGCACCCGACACCGCCGCGTCGCGGCGAGGAGCGTTTCCTCGCCGTGCACCGCCTCCACCCCGACCACCGTCGCCCCCTTGCTGGGTCGGGCGTAGCGGCGGCCCGTCCGCGTACTGGGCTCGACGAAGGAGCTGAGACCAAAGCACAGCGCATAGCCATCAGTGCTGGCGGCCACAGCAAAGGTCTCGGGATAGTGACCCTCGAGCTCCGATACGTCGCCCACCACCCGCGAATCGAGCGACAGTGCGGCGACGATCGCCTCCCCATCCTTGAGCTTGAAAAGCTTCTGAATCGGCTCCCCGTAGCCCGTGGTCGCCGGCAGGTCCGCAATTCGGCAAGTGTAAGCCGTCCCAAAGCTGGAGAAGAAGACGACTGGCGCGCGGGTCGAACCGGCAAGACAAGCGAGCACGCGATCGCCCTCCCGCAAGCGTGTGCTGGCAGGATCCTTGATCTCCTTCTGACGCTTCACCCACCCGTCGGCAGTGAGCAGCACATGGTTGTCTTCCTCGACGATGAAGTCTTCGGCGCTGAACTCGGGCTCGTCCACGATCGACTCGAAGAGCGTCCGGCGCTTGTCCGGCTTGCCATAGGTCGCGACGAGCTCCGCCAGCTCCTCGCGCACGATACCCCACCGCCCCTTGCCCTCGGCGTCGGCGAGCAGTTTCCTGATGTCGCGCGCCCGTCGCTTCTTCTCCGCGAGCTCCTTCTGGATGACCAGGATCTCCAAGCGAGCAAGGCGATACAGCTTGAGCTCGAGGATCGCGTCGGTCTGCTCCGCGTCGAGGGCAAACCGAGCCATGATCTTCTTGGCAGCGTCGGCTTTTCCGTCGCTCTTGCGGATGATCTTGAGGATCGCGTCGAGCGCGTCGAAGACGGCCGCGAACCCCTCCAGAATGTGCATCCGCCGCTCCAACGCCCCCAGCTCGTGCTGCAACCGTCGGGTCACCACCTCCAGGCGGAAGTGGAGGAAGTGCCAGAGGATTTCCTGCAGATCCAGCCGCTCCGGCCGTCCCACCCCCGGGTTTTCCGTGGGCACGAGGCAGGTCAGGTTCATGTTGAAGTTGGTCTGCAGCGGGGTGTTCTTGAACAGGTAGGCCAGCACCTTCTGCTCGTCAGCGTCGCGCTTCAGCGTCAGCTCGATCCGGACATCCTCGGTGGACACGTCCTTCACGTCCAACAGCAGCGGCAGCTTGCGTGAGAGCACGACCTCGGCCACCCGCTCGACCAGCGTCGCCTTGTTGACCCCGTAGGGGATGCTCGTGATGTAGAGGACCTTGCTCGCGCGGGAAGTCTCCCCCATCTCCCAGGTTCCGCGCAGCTTGACCGTTCCCTGTCCCTTCTCGTAGGCGTCCTTGATCTCGTCGGGGCTCGACACGATCTGTCCCCCCGTCGGAAAATCCGGCCCCTTGATCGTGCGGCACAGCTCGCGGGTGCTCAGCTCGCGTCCGGCCACGAGCGCGTCGAGCAAGCGGATCGCCGCACTGCACACCTCTTCGGGGTTGTGCGGAGGGATGTTCGTCGCCATGCCGACCGCGATCCCGGTCGCGCCGTTCACGAGCAGGTTCGGCAGTCGCGACGGCAGCACGACGGGTTCGGTCCTCGTCCCGTCGTAGTTGGGCAAGAAATGCACCGTCTCCTGACCGAGCTCCCCGAGAAGCTCGGGGGCGATGCGCGCCAGGCGGCATTCGGTGTAGCGCATGGCAGCCGCCGGATCGCCGTCGAGTGAGCCGAAATTGCCCGAGCCTTCCACCAGCGGCACCCGCAGGCTGAAGGGCTGTGCCATGCGGACCAGCGCGTCGTAGACACTGGCGTCACCATGCGGATGGTAGTTGCCCAGCACCTCGCCGACGACCTTGGCGCACTTGCGGTGCTTGCTGTCGGCGGTCAGGCGCTGCTCCCACATGGTATAGAGAATCCGCCGCTGCACGGGCTTCAGGCCATCGCGCACGTCGGGCAGCGCGCGAGCCGTGATCACCGACAGCGCGTAGTTCAGGTAGCGGCTCTGGGCGATCTCGTGCAGCGCCGCCGCTTGCTCGGGAAACAGTTGGAGGTCACGACCCGTCCCGCCCGGCTCGCCCCCTGCGGTTCGCTTGCTCGATCTTCGTCGCGTCGCCATCGCGCTTCCTTGCCAGCCCGCCCCTATGTCCCTCAGCGCCTAAACAAATGTCAAGCACCCAGGATCCCGCCTCTTTCGCCCATGCTGGCGGGACCGGTCGCGGTCGTTCGGTGGATTTGCGATGCCAGCAAGCTTGAGGCGACGGCCGCAGTAGGTTAGGCAGGCTGCGCCCGTTTTCGACTGGGCCGCTTCGTCTCGATACGCCGCTCTGAACGGCCATTTGCAGCTTCTCCAATGCCAAACGTCCTGACAGCCGGTCGACGCGCCAATCGGGCATGGTGGGCCGTACTGGCGGTCTGGGCAGCGCTGGCGCTGCTGGCCGGGGCTCGCGTGGCCCACGCACAGCAGCCTGGCACAGCAGGCCCACCTCCGGTCCGAACCACCGCCCCCGACCTTCCCGAGAGCGAGGCAGACACCGCGCGCGGAATCCCGATCGCCGCCATCGAGGTTGCGGGCAATCGACGGGTCACGAACGACGACATCCTGGCGTACCTCCGCGAACGGGTCGGCAACCCCTTCATCCCCGAGGTGCTGGCCCAGGATGTCCGGGAGCTCTGGGATTCGGGGTTCTTCGAGAACATCGAGGTCGACCTGACCCAGCAAGACGACGGGGTGCATCTCCGGTTCCTGGTCCGGGAGCGCCCGAGCATCCTGCGCGTGGAGTTCGAGGGCAACGCCGAGCTCGATACCGAGGATCTCGAGGAGGCCATCGAGATCAAGGCCGACACCATCCTCAGCCAGCCAGCGATCGGCCGAGCCGTTCAGAAGATCCGCGACATGTACGCGGAGAAGGGCTACTTCCTCGCCGAGGTCACCAGCGAGGTCGTCCCGCGCAAGAACAACGAGGTCGTGGTCCAGTTCACGATCACGGAGCACGCGCAAGTCACCGTCAAGCGTGTCACGTTCATCGGGAACGAGAACATCGACGACCAAGAGCTGCGCAGCGTGATGTTCACCGGCAAGTCCAGCATCCTGAGCTTCGGCTCCGGTGGCCCCTACCGGCAAGACGCCTTCGAGCGCGACATCGCGATGATCAGCGCTCTTTACTACGATCAGGGCTACCTCGAGGTCCAGGTCAACACCCCCCGCGTCATGCTGACGCCGGATCGCAGCGGGATCGAGATCTCCATCACGCTCGACGAAGGACCACGCTACCGGATTCGCCAGCTCCGTGTCTTCGAGCGGGGCGAGAACGGCGAGGAGGTCGAGCCAATCAACGGTCGCCGGAACCTGCGCAGCATGGTCCGTGCCTCCCCGGGTGACTACTTCAATCGCGCCGAGCTCCTCGACGACCTCCAGTCCATCCGCACGATGTACCGGGACCATGGCTACGCGAACGTGGAGGCCAACCCACAGACGCGCCTCGACTCCGAGCGGCAGGAGGTGGACGTCATCGTTCCCGTCGTCCGTGGTCCGCTCGTGCACTTCGAGCGGATCGAGTTTCGCGGCAACACGAAGACCCGTGACCGAGTGCTCCGTCGCGAGCTCGAGGTCGCCGAGGGCGAGCTCTTCCACGAGACCAATCTCGAACGCTCCCGACGTCGGATCACTGCGCTGGGGTACTTCGAGCGGGTCGACGTCTCGACCGAAGAGGGCTCCGCCCCGGACAAGATGAACGTCTACATCGAGGTCGGTGAGCGACCGACGGGGACGTTCCAGGTCGGCGTTGGGTTCTCCAGCATCGAGAACTTCATCGCAACGGCACAAGTCCAGCAGGCCAACTTCTTCGGGCATGGACAGAGCGTGTCACTGCAGGCACAGATCAGCGGGCTCCGACAGCTGATCAACTTCCGTTTCATCGAGCCGCATTTCCTCAACAGCCGGTTCAGCACGGCCGTCGACCTCTTCGACCAGCTCAGGATCTACACCGACTTTTCCCAGTCAAGCCGCGGCGGAGCCCTCACCTTTGGCTATCCGCTCATCGAGCCGAAGCTGGACGCCTCCATCACCTACTCCGCGACCTACGACAAGGTATCGACCCAGTCGCAGTCGACCTTCCTGGGCACCTCGAGCTCGATCAGCGTGTTCCGTCAGCTGCCGCTCGCCAACCTGTTCAATGACGGGTTGACCTCCAGCATGCGCCCGGCGCTCACCTTCGATACCCGCGACAACCGCCTGTTCCCCACCTCGGGTATCTATCTGCGTGGGTCCTCGGAGCTGGCCGCCGTCACCTTTGGGTCCGACAACGAGTTCTTGCGACACCGCTTCGTCGGGCGCTTCTACTATCCGCTCGGCAAGGGGGTGGTGGTCAAGCTGAACACCGAGCTCGGGCACGTGACCAGCCCCACGAGCGAAGGAGTCCCGATCTTCGCCCGGTTCTTCCTCGGCGGTATCCTGGACCTGCGTGGCTTCCGCTTCCGGAGCGTGGGCCCGCGTCTCCCCTTGACCAGCAACACGGACCCGAACAGCGCACCCATCCCCAATGGTGCGAACATCGGCGGCAACTTGATGTACGTCCAGAACCTCGAGCTCGAGTTCCCGATCGTCGAGAGCGTGGGCGTGCGAGGCGTGTTCTTCACCGACGCCGGCAACGCGTGGAATCTCGAGCAGAACTACTGCGATGCGGCCCAAGGGAACCCGCTCCCCGCGGTCCAGCAGCCCTGCTTCGATGGCCTGGGCACAATGACCACGCTCCGCACGTCCTGGGGCCTCGGCTTCCGGTGGTTCTCCCCCATGGGACCGCTACGCTTCGAATGGGGGATCCCCTTCCGCCCGCTCCCCCAAGAGCAGAAGACGGTGTTCGAGTTCACGATCGGCAACTTCTTCTGAGGAGTTTCTCGTCACGAGATCCGGGGCCTGGTGGTTCAGCTCAGCCCCCATCCGGAAGCGACGACCCCCCGCTTGCCGTTCAGAAACGGCTTCACGCACGCCACGCTGCAACGTGATGGAGGTCCAGCTGCAGTCCCGTTCCATGGGGCCCTGCGGGCCTCGTCACTCCTCGCGAAGCGACCACCCGAGCGCCCGGAGAGACACCGAACGACGCGCTTCGCCGACAGGTCCCAAAACGGAGCGTATTTTCCTGCAATATCCAAGACTTCCGCAACGGAAGGCGGGTGTTGCGTGCGCCTCGGTTCCGGGTTAGCTGAGTACTCCCATCAGCGATCGCAGAGCACTCGACGACGAGCGCTGCGCGCTGCACCTCGCGGCAGTTCATGGAACACGACACCCCTTCCTCGCCCCACTCCGAGCAGCCGATCAGCATTCAAGACGAGATGCGTACGTCCTACCTGGACTACGCGATGAGCGTCATCATCGGTCGTGCCATCCCCGACGTGCGCGACGGCCTGAAGCCCGTGCACCGCCGCATCCTCTATGCGATGCACCAGCTCAACCTCAGCCCCGGCGCCAGCTATCGCAAGTGCGCAACCGTGGTCGGGGAGGTGCTGGGCAAGTACCACCCGCACGGCGATGCGAGCGTCTACGACGCGCTGGTCCGGATGGCGCAGGACTTCAGCATGCGACACATGCTGGTGGACGGTCAGGGCAATTTCGGATCGGTCGACGGCGATCCACCGGCGGCCTATCGCTACACCGAGTGCCGGCTGGGGCGCATCTCGACCGACCTGCTCGCCGACATCGCCAAGGACACCGTCGATTTCGTTGCGAACTTCGACGAACGCGAGCAGGAGCCGGTGGTCATGCCCACGCGCTTCCCCAACCTGCTGGTGAACGGTTCGGGCGGTATCGCCGTCGGGATGGCCACGAACATCCCGCCCCACAACCTGGTGGAGACGATCGACGGCACCATCCACCTGATCCGCGACCCGGATGCCAGCATCGAAGACCTGATGCAGCTGATCCCCGGACCCGACTTCCCCACCGGCGCCATCATCTACGGACGCGCCGGGATCTACCAGGCCTACAAGACCGGGCGTGGGTCGGTCATCATGCGCGCTCGCACCGAGACCGAGAAGGTCGTGGGCAGCAACGACCGCGAGCAGATCGTGGTGACCGCCATCCCCTATCAGGTCAACAAGGCGCGCCTACACACGAAGATCGCCGAACTGGTCCGCGACAAGAGAGTCGAAGGGATCCGCGAAGTCCGCGACGAAAGCGACCGCGACGGGATGCGGCTGGTCATCGAGCTGAAGAAGGATGTCTTCCCCCAGGTCGTCCTGAATCAGCTCTACGTCCAGACCGACATGCAATCGACGTTCGGCGTCAACAACCTCGCCATCGTCAACGGTCGTCCCGCGGTGCTCGATCTGAAGGAGACCTTGCGACTCTTCGTCGAGCACCGCCGCGAAGTCGTCAGCCGTCGGACTCGCTTCGAACTAGCGGAGGCCGAGCGCCGACGCGAGCTGGTCGAGGGCCTGGGGATGGCGGTCACGGAAGTGGACGTCGTGATCAAGACGATCCGTGAGTCGTCGGACCCGGACGTGGCGCGAGAACGACTGATGCTGTTGCCGCTCCACGGACTGGAATCCTTCGTCCGTCGGGCGGGGCGTCCGGAAGAGGAGATCACCGCCGCCCGCGAGCGTGGCGACTACACTCTGAGCGAGCGCCAGGCAAAGGCGATCCTCGAGATGCGCCTCTCCAAGCTGACCGGTCTCGAGCAGGAGAAGCTGGCGACCGAGTACGGTGAACTCTGCCAGCGAATCGCCGAGCTGAGCGCGATCCTGGCCGACGAGGCGCTCCTCATGGAAGTCATCGTGCAGGAGCTCGAGGAAGTTCGCGAGAAGCACAAGCAGCCGCGCCGCACCGAGATCACGGAGAACGAAGGCGAGATCCAGATCGAGGACCTGATCCAGGTCGAGGACATGGTGGTGACAGTCTCCCACCAGGGATACATCAAGCGGACCAACCTGACCGGCTACAAGGCGCAGAAGCGCGGAGGCAAGGGCAACCGCGGCATGGAGGCCAAGGACGACGACTTCGTCAACCAGCTCTTCATCGAGTCCACCCACAGCTTCGTGTTCTTCTTCACCGACCGCGGGCGTGTCTTCGTGAAGAAGGTCTTCGAGATCCCCCAGGCGGCACGCACGGGCACCGGGCGAGCCATCGTCAACTTCCTCAACATGGAGAAGGGCGAACGCGTCGCCGCTATCGCCCCCGTCCCCAGCTTCGACGACGGACTGTTCATCACGACTCTCACCCGGTGCGGGCAGATCAAGAAGACGAGCGTCACTGACTATCAGAACTACCGAGCCAGCGGCATCATTGGAGTGAAGATCGCCGACGACGACCAGCTTCTCACGGCGCGAGTGACAGACGGCTCCGCAGAGTTTCTGATCGCAACGAAGAAGGGCAAGTGCATCCGCTTCGATGAGCAGCAGGTGCGCGCGATGGGCCGCAACACAGCCGGCGTCAAGGCCATCGAGCTCGACGATGACGACGTCGTGGTTGGCATGGCCCACACGGAACCCGATCGCCTGCAGGTGCTCACCGTGTGCGAGCGAGGCTACGGGAAGCGGACGGATCTGGAAGAATTTCGCACCCAGAATCGCGGCGGCAAGGGTGTCATCTTGATCGACGCCAGCGAGCGCAATGGACCGGTCGTGGGGATCACGCTGGTCAAGGCCGGCGACGAGGTCGTGCTCGTCACCGACCGGGGCCAGACAATCCGCACCTTCGTCGACGAGATTCGCGTTGCCGGGCGCAACACCCAGGGCGTCAAGATCATGCGCGTTGACGACGAGGAGCGGGTCGTCGCCATGGAAGCCGTGGGAGAGAACACCGAGCGCGACGATGAGGGTGAGGAGGAGGGCGAGGGCGACACCGCCACCACCGACGCAGCGGCAAGCGAGGACTCGACGCCAGAACGCACTGACGAGGAGCAGAGCGGACCAACGGATCAGGAGGCGCCCTCACCCGAGACCAGCGCAGAACCGGAACCGGAACCGGACGAAGATCCGGAGCCCAGCTGACCGTGCCTCGCTCGCGCGCAGCCAAGCTCGCGCCGGAAACGCTAGGTGTCTTGCGCCAGCAGCACCCCGACGCTCACTGTGAGCTCGACCACCAAGACCCGTTCACCCTGCTCGTCGCGGTCGTCCTCTCCGCGCAGACCACCGATGTTGCGGTGAACAAGGTCACCCCGCAGCTGTTCCGCAAGTGGCCGACAGCGGCGAAGCTGGCCCGAGCGGACGTGGCGAAGGTCGAGGCGACACTCAGCTCCATCGGCATGTTCCGACAGAAGGCGAAGAACATCGTCAACCTCTCCCGACAGCTCGTCAGCGAGCACGAAGGGGAAGTCCCGCGCCAACTGGAAGCGCTGGTCGCCCTGCCGGGAGTGGGACGGAAGACCGCCAACGTTGTCATGGGTGTCGCCTTTGGTGCCCCCGAAGGCGTGGTCGTCGACACCCATGTGCTGCGCATCGCGCAGCGGCTCGGTTGGACCCGACAGACCACAGCGGAGCAGGTCGAACGCGACCTGATGCAGCTATTCCCGCGAGAGGTGTGGGACATCCTCAGCCACACCCTCATCTTCCACGGCCGACGCGTGTGTACCGCGCGCAAGCCGGCTTGTATCGCATGCCAAGCTAGCGATGCTTGCCCGTCCGCCTTTCGCGCGGAGCAGGTGGGACGAAAAGCTCCCCGGTCGAAGCGCTGAGGGGAGCGCCTGCCCGCGCAACCGCCTACGGTAGCAGGCGGAACTCGATCCGGCGATTCTGCTGTCGACCCTCGGCGGTGTCGTTGCTGACCACGGGGCGGTCAGGACCGTGTCCTACCGTCTCGATCCTCGCGGCATCGATCCCTTTCTGGACCAGGTAGTCCTTCACCGCGGTCGCCCGCCGCTGTGAAAGATCGAGATTCGACGCCCGTTCGCCAACGTTGTCCGTGTGTCCGCTCACCTCGATCCGAAGCTTCGGATACTCGTTGAGAACACCAACGGCGCGGTCCAGCGTGGCGTGGGAATCGCGGGTGATGGTCGCCTGACCCGTGGCGAACTGAATTCCCTGAATCGCCCCGGTGAACTCCTGTACTGCCTGAGGCAGCTCGTCGGGGCAACCGTCCGTGTCCTCGTATCCGTTGGCGGTTTCCGGCTCGTCCGGACAGCGGTCATCCGCATCGAGGATGCCATCGCCGTCCGTGTCGGGAGGAGGACAGCCAGCAGGTGCAACACCGGCCTGCTGGGGACACTCGTCAGAATCATCGAAGAACCCGTCGCCGTCGCTGTCTACGGGCGGACAACCGCGCGGCTCGACTCCGCGCTGGTCGGGGCATTCGTCGACCTCGTCGGGGAATCCATCCTCGTCACGGTCGAGTACGGGGCAGCCGCTCGGAGCGGGGCCGGCCTGCTCCGGACAAGCGTCATCGCGATCGGTGAAGCCATCGCCATCCGTGTCCACTGGTGCATCGGGCTCCGCAGCCTCGTTGCCAATGGGCGGAATTCGGTAACTCAGCCCGAGAAGCACCTCCGGGTGGTGGGTCAGGGCCCCTTCGCTGGCGCCATTTTTCTGCGTGAGATTGTCCCGAACATCGAGTCGAGCCAGCACGCGATCGTTGACGCTGAGCTTGGCTCCGATCCCGAAGTGGAACAGCGGATCGGCGTCGTTCTCCAAGGGCTCGCTGAGCGCGCCCATCCGTCCACCGCCGACAACCAGGAACGGCTGAATGCGAGCCACCGGTGCCTGGAGCAGCCCGTGGAATCGCACAGCCCAGATGGTGGCCCCCTGATCGTCGTCGGTGGCGGTCGGCATCAGCGCCCCTTCCAGCTCCGCTCCCAGGAACGGAACCGGCACGAACGCCGCACGCATCCCGAAATCGAACGCGGCGGAACCCAGTCCCTGGTGCTCGACAAACTCGTAATGAAAGTTGTGGTCCGCGGACGGGAACAGCACGCCCAGGAATAGCCCCACCTCGCCGTAGAGACCCCGCCGCGGAACGAATCGCTGACTCCACGGCGTCGCGGCGGCCGACTCGGCATCGGCCGTCGCCGCCGATGCTGTCGCGGTGCCGACGGCCAGCTCCGCGTCGGCACTGGCCGTCGGGGACGAAGCGGGCGGTTCGGTCCCCCCCTCCCCCTCACCGGGGTTCGCGTGCCCCCCCGAAGACGCCACCGCAGCAGGCGGAGCGGGCTGAGCTGCTGTGTCAGGAGATCCCGCAACGGATGCCCCAGTAGCAGGCGATTCCACTCCGGACTCCGCTGCAGCGGCAGGTGTCGTGGAGCCGCCAGCCAGGCCCGACTCGTCGCTAGAGGCGGACCCGCCTGGCCCAGAGCCGGTCTCCGCCGACGGCGGCGGCTGCTGCGCCTGAGCCACAACAGTCACCGTCAGCCCGAACACGTGAGCGATCGCCCAGGAGGTCTTCCGCATGTTTGCTTCCCATCCCTGCAGTGCGCCAGCGGCCCCCGCAGAGGCGGCAACCCTGGCGCGACTTCCCCATCGAAGTCCAGCAGGAGCCTTTTACTTTAGGCCTCCGGAGGGGGCAACTCAGGTCGACTGACGCGCCGCCACGATACGCTCGACAGTGCGAGTGGTCATCGTCCCGGCGACGACTTCTTCGTCCTCGAGCATGCGGAGGTGGAATGGAATATTGGTCCGAATTCCACCAACGATGAACTCGCTGAGCGCGCGCTTCATCCGGTTGATTGCCTGATCTCGAGTCGCTCCGGTGACGATCACCTTGGCGAGCAACGAGTCGTAGACCGCTGGAACCGTAAAGCCACCGAAGACACCAGAATCCACGCGTACCCCCGCGCCTCCAGGGGGGTGGTACTCGGTGATCTTCCCCGGCCAGGGCGCAAAACGTTCGGGATCCTCGGCCATGACCCGACACTCGATGGCGTGACCGCGGAACTTCCACGGGCGGGTGTCTGGAATCTCGAGCTTCTCCCCCGCAGCTGCCTTGATTTGCTCGATAACGAGATCCACCCCGGTGACCATTTCCGTGACCGGATGTTCGACCTGAACGCGCGTATTCATCTCCATGAAGTAGAGAGAACCGTCATCGTCCATCAGAAACTCGAGAGTCCCGAGCGTGGTGTATCCCGTCTCCCGAACGGCCTCGCGAATCACATCCCCCAGCCTGATGCGCAACTCCTCGGTCATCGCAGGACTCGGAGCCTCCTCGACGAGCTTCTGGTTGCGGCGCTGCAGCGAACACTCGCGTTCACCCAGTGTCCACACCTGACCGTGGGCGTCCGCGAGAGCCTGGAACTCGATGTGCCGGGGCCGCTCCACGAATCGCTCGAGGAAGACCTCGGGATTCTTGAAGGCGTTCATTGCCTCCGCCGTAGCGGCCTCGAACTGGCGTCCTACTTCGCCGATCTCGCGCACAATGCGCATCCCTCGACCACCACCCCCGCCGCTGGCCTTGATCATGACCGGCAATCCAACGCGGCGGGCCTCTTCCTCTGCGTGTGCAGCATCCCGCAACGCCTCGCTGCCCGGCAAGAGTGGCAAGCCGAAGCGCCGCGCAGCCTCTCGCGCACGCACCTTGTCGCCCCACAGCTGCATGGCTTCGGGACTGGGCCCGATGAACGCCAAGCCGCACCGCTGGACCACCTTCGCGAACTCGGAGTTCTCGGAAAGAAAGCCGTATCCAGGATGAATGGCGTCCGCGCCGGTGATCTCGGCAGCGCTGATGATATTGGGGACGCTGAGGTAGCTGTCTGCGGACGGCGGCGGGCCGATGCAGACGGCCTCATCCGCGAAACGCACGTGCAGCGCGTCGTTGTCTGCGGTCGAGTGAACCGCGACGGTTTGGACCCCGAGCTCGCGACAGGCACGCACGATGCGCATCGCGATCTCGCCGCGGTTGGCGATGAGTACCTTCTTGAACATCTGCCCTGCGCAGGTTGGCTCAGGCCTTCTTGACCTTGAACAGCTTCTGACCAAACTCGACGCTGGTTCCGTTCTCGATCAGCACGTCGATGATGGTGCAGGGGAAGTCGGCCTCGATCTCGTTCATCAGCTTCATCGCCTCGACGATGCACAGCGTCTGACCCGGCTTCACGTCGGCGCCTTCCTTGGTGAATGGGTCAGCGCCGGGAGACGGCGCGCGATAGAAGGTACCCACGAACGGTGACGTGATGAACGCCACGTTGGGGTCCTCCTCGGCCGCTGTCGCCGGCGCCGCGGCCGCCACCACCGGCGCCACCGCCACGGGCGCGGCGGTCACGACGGGAGCACCGCGCGCCATGGTGATGCGCAGGCGCACCCCCTCGTCCTCGTATTCAAACTCGGAAGCGCCACCCTCGTCGAGCGCCTCGAGCAGTTCCTTCAGTTGGTCAACCGAGAGATCCATATCCATCCCAACGTTCTTCAGAGCGCCACCCCAATACCGAACCCCGCGGCGCAGAACAACGCGAAAACCGCTTCGCGGCTGATCCGGTACAGCCCGGTCGGAGCATTGAAGGTCGCCATGACCATTCCGCAGCAGCCGTGGCGAACGCCTCCCTGGTGGCTCAACCACCTGACGGCCGCTGGTGATGGCCTCAGCCGGGAGCGCCACCAACCCGCGCGGCCAGGCCGCGCAACGCGAGCAGATAGGATTCAGTGCCGAAGCCCGCGACACGCCCCAGGACCGCCGGTGCTACTCGCGACTCGCGACGGAACTCTTCTCGCGCGTCGGGATTCGAGATGTGAACCTCGATGGCCGGGATACCGGCGCCACGCAATGCGTCATACAGCGAGTAGCTGGTGTGAGTCAGCGCGCCCGGATTGATGAGAATTCCAACGTATCCGGCGTCGACCGCTTCCCAGATCCAGTCCACCAGCGTGCCCTCGTGGTTGCTCTGCCGACAGTCGACCCGCAGCCCCAGCTCACGGGCAAGTGTGTCGAGCTCCTGGTGCACGACCTCCAACGTCTTGGCGCCGTAGATCTCCGGTTCTCGAAGCCCCAAGCGATTCAGATTGGGGCCGCTCAGAACAAGCACCCCCGGCTTCGATCGCCCGCCGCGTCGCGTCGCCGATGCGGTCGGTGTCCGTTGCTCGGATCGGCGAGTAGCCATCGTGCTTGTGCGGCTAGGTGAGCTCCGCCGCTAGTGCGGGCGCTGCCGTACGCAGCATGTAGCGGCCCTTGCCGAAATTGCCGTCGGGTTCGATGGCCAAGGCCAAGAAATAGTTCTCGTTCAGGATCCGGATCAGGGTGACCAGCTTCTCGCTCTTGAACGCGACCTCGCGTGCCTCGCCCGCGTCGAGCATCTCGCTGGCTCGCTGGATCGCCTTCACCACCACGCTGACTTCGGCACCCACCATTTCAATGTCGAAGGGCGTGTCTTCAGCGGAGTACGCCTCGAGCGGAATGCCCTCGAAGTCCATGAGCAGACTGGCCAGCCCGCCGTCCGTGCCTTCCACCAAGCGCTGCAGCGCCTCCTTGAACATGGCCTCGAGGGTAGCCGGTTTGCGGTCGTGAGTGAATGTTTGTGGCCGGTGCCTTGCCGGATCACGAAGCGTGGCCGGCCGAAAGGCCTGCAGGCCGCTACCCTGTCGAACTTCGTGACTTGCAGCCGCGGCGAGACCGGGTGATTGCCTCCAAGGTGTCCCGATCTGCGTCCGACCTTGACCCTACGGACGCGCAACGGCTACTTTGCCGGCTGCCCCACCTGGGCATCGACGGTAGTACGGAAGGGTCGAGAGGAGATGCGCGCACGCGCGGGGGATCCACCCCGCACCATGACCCAGAAGGTCCTCGCGGGTCGGACCGACGACCCGACCTTGAGTGGCGATTTGGTCGCCGTCAAGGTCGACCAGGTGATATTGGCTCGCGAGCCCAATCGGGTCCTTGGCGAGGCGATCGCCCAGGGTTTGAAGAAGGTGAACGTCGAGACGGCGGTCGCGTACGACACCAAGTGCGTGACCAACGGGGAGGACGGGGAACCGGGGTCACTGGCTCCGGACCGTGTGGGCCGAGACGCGCTGGGCCTGGGCATTCTCGTTGCTAGACCGGGAATCGGTTTCCCGGCGCCCGTGCACCTGGAGCGATTCGGCAGCCCAGCACGGCTGGCAGTCACCGACGAACCACGGATGGCTGCCGTTGGTGGGGCCGGCATGCTGGTCCTCACCGTATCGCCGTCTCAGCTCGCGACGGCTCTGAGCCAGGGTCAGTTGTGGCTCCGCCCCCCGCGGAGCGTGCAGGTCCTGCTGTCCGGGAGGATCCGGCCCTTCGTCTGCGTTCGCGACGTCGCACTGGAGCTGATTCGGAGGGGTCTGGCCGAAATCGTGCGCCGCATCGACGAAGAGCAGCAGGCGCCCGTGGTCTTGGAGTTCGCGGGCCCCAGCGCCCGACTACTATCCGTGCCCGACCGAGCGGTGCTCAGCGCGCTAGCTCCCCAGCTGGGAGCCGCGGCAGCGGTGTTCGTCAGCGACGAGAAGACCGAGGTGTATCTGCGGGACCAGCGCCGCTCCAAGGCGCATCGCGGGCTGCAACCTGACGCCGGAGCACCGTGCGACGACGTGATCAGCGTCGATCTTTCTGCGGTCGACCCACTGGTCATGGACCGTGACGGCTGCGTCAAGGCGGTCCGCGAACTCGCTGACGAGCCCGTCTCGCAGGTGATCCTCGGGGGAGACACGGGCGCCTCTCTTCGCGACCTCCTGGCGGCCGCCGGTTTGCTGAAGAGCAAGCGAGTGCCGCCCGGATTGGACCTTCTCGTGTCACCGCCCTCGCGGCAATGCCTGGAGGTCCTGGCGCATTCCGGTGCGCTCGTCGACCTGATCGCGACGGGAGCTCGGCTCCTGGAGCCCGACCACCGAGTCGTCGCCGGGGAGCTCTATCCGCCTCCCGCCCAGGGCCTGTCGCTGCGCACCTTCGACCCCGAGCCAGGACACACCCAGGACCGCGGGTTCGTGGTGGCATCCGCGGAAACGATCGCCTACGCCGTCGCCCATGGAAAGGTCGGTGACCCGCGAGGCTTCAAGCGCCCGGTTCGAGTAACCGTCCCGCGCACTCTGCCCACCGACGATGTCCTGATTGTGCGGAAAGGCAAGGGTAAGTCCAAGGTCGACGCCCCGAAGGCGGCCCCGCGAACCCCGCCCCCGCCCCCTCACCCTTGGTCGAACGGGACGACCCTGAGGGTCGTCCCTCACGGCACCACACTCACCGTGCCCAGCGCGATGTTGCTGGATTCACTGGAGGACCTCCGCTGGGTCGCACGGCGCGCCCCCAACCTGAGCCCCCACCTGCGGGCCGTCATCGCCCCGCACATTCCCAGCGGGACCGTTCCGGTCTTCGCAGGGCTCGGAATCTTGGCGCTGACTACCGACCTCCAGTCCATCGCTTCACTGCGCAAGCTGGACTTCTTGGCCCTACCACCTCCCGACAAGTGGAACGGCGAGGGCATCCTGGCGCGTGCCGGTAGCGAGGAGATTCGACTGAGCTGGCTCGCCGTCGGGGCGGAGCGCGATTGGACAACCGCGGGGACAGCGATAGTCGCCAAGGCCGCCACGTAGCATTCCCCCTGCGCGCCACCGCGGAAAACCCTGCCAACACGCGGGAGCCCGAACGCCAGGTACAACCGCACCTATTCGGTCGGTACCGGCGGACTCGGGGGGACGCCCCTTTGCGGGACACCTGGCATCGGATATCTTCGTTGGGTCATGCGGCAACTCGCGAGCATAGGACTGGCCCTGGCCATCACGTTTGCGGCGCTGTGCAGCGCCGCCCAGACCGACGAGGCCGACGGTACCGCGGAGGGGGAGACTGCAACGCCCACACCGAAGGACAAGAACTTCAGCCACGCGCTGCAGTTCGGCCTCCGAGCGGGGGTGCTGGGGGGCTATCGCATGGTGTTTCGCTACGACGACTCCCCGTTCTGCACCGAACCCGACCCCACCAAGTCGCTGAGCGACCAGCAGAAGTTCTGCGGACACATGGGGCCGGCCATGCTCGACGTGGCCGCTAGCTTCGCTCCCCTGGGGGGGATCGAACCGTTCGTCTTTGGACGCTTCGGTTTCCAGGGAGAAGCCCAGACCAACACCCAACCGCTCAAGCTGGTGGGGGTCGGAGCGCGGCTCTACACCCGAAAGAAGCAGTCACTGAAGATCTTCGTGGAGCCCAGCCTTGGGGTCGAGTTCGAGGAGGGCTCGGGGGCAACCGAGTGGACGCTCAATGGCGCGTTCGAGCCCCAGTACAAGACCGACGTGGTCTTCCGGGCCGCGATCGGGCCTCAGTTCGACTTCTCCCGAGGTTTTGGCGCCTACGCCCAGGTCTTCGGGATGAGCGTTGGTGTCCTCCGCTACATCCACGCCACGCTCGAGTTTGGCGCGGGGGTCCAGGCACGCTTTCCATGAGCACCAGCGGACCACGGCCGCCACGACCTAACAAAGATCCCCGCCCCCCGGATGCCGAACGTCCCCCCTTCGGCGGGGTGAGCAGGAAGGACGCGCTCGGACTGCTGGTGCTGGTGCTGGTGGTCCTGCTCGTCGTGTGGCTGCTCCGGACCTTCGGGGGCTACTGAGCCCCGAGCGCGGTCCTTCCGCCTACCGCCCCTTGCGTGTCCGAACGATCCGCTCGAGCGCCCTGCCGGCAACCTTGGCGAGCTCGTCGGCCCGCCGGGAAGCTAGCGCCGTGGCTTGCATGGAGGCCAGAAGCAGCACCAGAGCGCTGCGACCCGACACGACGACGGGAACCGCGTAGACCTCTCCGACCACCCCGCCAAGCAAGCGATCGATCGCAGCATTCTGCTCCCACGGCGCGAGCGGGCCCAAGTAGCTGCCCGCAGTGGTCGCGCGGTCGAGGACGCATGCGGACGAACTCGGCTGAGCCACGGCTCGAGCCGCCACCGCACCACCCAGCGATGGCGACGCCGCACGCCCCCGGTGAACCGCCCCTTGCTCGGCAAACACGGCCACCTGCAGCGCCAGCCCACCAAATCCCTCGACGAGCTGGTCGACCACCTCATCTGGCTTGGCGGCCCACTCCAATGCCTCCAGGATCGACTCGATCGCTGGAACCGCCGGGGCGGCCGCTGGTCCACCACGCGGCGCCTGGGGGCGGGGCACCACCGACCGACGGACGAGGGGGATCGGCGGTTCGCTGTCAGTGCCGCGAGAGGCATCGCCAGGAATGGCGAGAAACGGCGCCGCCGCCACCGCAGGCGGAGCAACACCAGGTCGAGTCCGTGGCTCCTCGGCATACGCTCGCGTTCGCGGTGGCGAGTCGCCGGGCAGTGAAGAGTCGCCGAGCGCCGTCACCACCGCTAGACGCGTCGCCGCGAGCACGATGACCGGTGCCTCGAGGTGGTACCCAAACTCCTCGACGATATGCGGATCGAGGGGATCCACCGCCGCGACTGTGATCTCGTCCGTGGTCGGATCCCGCCCCACGGGCACCGCCAGCAGTCGCTCGCAGATTCCCTCAGGCAGCAAGCCGACCAGATCGAAGTCGGCAAACACCGGTGAGATACCTCCTCCGGTGACTCGTTCCAACTCGCGGTCGACCAAGTCCCCCCCCGGCTGGCGCTGTACCAGCGCCTCGAGAAACGGGACGCCCCGCGTCACGGTGTCGAGCAGAGCCGCCTCGAGATCGGCGGTCGCAAGGACCTCGCCATGAAAGAGGCGGCGCGCAAGCTCGATCGTCACAGCTCGTCATGATCGCAAGCGCCGCCGTCCGAATCAACTGGATGGGGGCGCACGCCGCTATTCGTCGAACTGAAAGACAACCTCGGTCTGCCGGACGAGCCCCAGCTCGTCACGCGCGACCTGCTCGACCGCGGTCAAGTCCGACTTGATCCGCTTCACCTCGGCTCGGAGGCGGTGGATCTCCCGTTCGAGCCTCGCCACCTCCTGGTCGGCACGGACCCGTTCTTCCCGAAGCTGGTTGAGCCGGTGCAGTCCAGCTGGCGACAACACCATGACCGGCACGGCAACGCAGGCCAGCACCAGCATCGAAATGGGAAGGATCCGCTCCAGGAGAATCGCGGTCGGACTCACCCTTCTGCGTGTCCCACAAATCCTTCGAGTTGGGCCAGATTTCGACGTGATGGACGCGGTGTTTGGCTATGATGCGCGCGCTGGTTCGGACGGTTGGTCAGGGCTGGAGAACCACCAGGACACTGGAAGGACAACCCAACGTGATTGAGATCCTCCGCGCCGAGCTCGAACGCCTGTTCGAACTCGATGAGCTGTTGAATCTGTGCCGCGACCTCCTGGGTTTCGACCCCGAGGAGGTCGGTGGGACCGCGGCGGTCGCCTCCTTCGCCAAGGCGCTCACGGAATACTGCGTCGATCGGGACTCCGTCGAGGCGCTGGCGGACGCCGTCGTGGCCCTGCAGCCGGACGCCAAGGCTGAGCTCCAGCTGCTGCGGCAGCTCGGTCCCGAAGAGGGCGTGGAGCTCCAGGGCGGCGAGTCCCTCGGAGACTTCCTCGTTGTCCGCAAGCTCGACCGGACGTCCCTTGGCACCGCGTACCTCGCCCGGCGCGAGGGCACCGACCACCGACTCCTGGTGCTGCGCGCCGAGCTCTGCCGGTATCCTTTTGCTCTCTATCGGTTCCTGACCGCCAACCGGCTCGTCGCGCGAGACGCCCATCCCGCCCTTCCCCGGCTCGAGGTCGGCGCCGTCGAATCGAGGGTCTTCCTGGTCGGCGAGCATATCGAGGCGCAGGACCTCGGCGCTCGGCTGGCTCGAACCGGCCCCTTGCACATCAACGAAGCGCGACCGCTGCTCCGGGCGATCCTCGAAGGCCTCAGAGACCTCCACGAACAGCGCCTGTTTCACGGGGGCCTGAGCCTCGACAACATCCTCGCCTGGCGCGATCCAGAGGGGGGTCAACACGTTCGCCTGCTGGGCGTGGGTAGCTGCCTGCTGGTGGGGAGGCCCGCGACCACCAGCGAGCTTCCCTGGCATCCGGGATCCCCACACACGCTCGCCCCCGAGCTGCTGCGGGGGGGGCTCCCGAGCCCCCGGTCGGACGTCTACTCCTTTGGAGCGGTGGCGTACCACCTGCTCAGCGGGGTCCCCTTGTTCGGTGGCGACGACGCGATCCACGCCGCCGTGGGACAGCTGTCCCTGGAGCCTCCGGCCCCGAGCAATGTCGCCCCGCGAGGGTGGATCTCTCGAGCCCTGGATGAGTTCGTGCTCGGTCTGCTGAGCAAGGATCCCGCGCGCCGCCCGGCGCATGCCGCCGAGGTGCTCGCCCGGCTCGACCAACTGGGCAGCGACGGCCAGCAAGTGGAGCGGACGATCACCGAGGAGGAGTTCGACGCCCGTGTCGATGCTCTCGTCGCCGCTCCTGACGACCTCGACGCGGCCATGGCGCTGGAGTCGTCCGTGGACGAGGGGGCCCAGGCGGTCCGTGTCGCGGAGGCCTTCCGCATGGCGGCGGACTCCGTCCAGGTCGAGGACGAGACTGACGCCATCAGCGCGCGCAAGCGACTGCTTTTCCGCGCCGCGCGGATGTACGAAGCGGCGATGGAGGATACGCTCGCTGAGCAAATGTACTCGAGCGTGCTGGCGCTCGACTCCTCCAACGGCCCGGCACTGTCAGCCCTCGAGTCGCTGCGTCGCCGACACGGACGCTACGAGGAACTGATCGAGATGCTACTCGAGCGCAGCGAGAAGGCCGACAATCGGCACGACCGAGCACGCGCCTACGCAGAAATTGGCCGGCTCTACGCCAAGGAACTCGACGACCAGGAACAGGCCTTGATCGCCTTCACGCAGGCGTTCTGCGAAGACCCCGACAACCCGACCTACCCACAGGATATCGAACGTCTGGCAGGCCGCGACGAGCAGCAGTGGGAAGAGGTCCTCTCGTCATCGATGCAGGCCACGCAAGACGACTCGCTGCCGGCCGAGAGCAAGAACGTCATCTACCTGACGATGGCCAACTGGTACCTCTACAAGATCAAGAGACCAGACCTGGCCCTGCCCGTCTACCAGGCGGTCCTCCAGACCGAACCCTCCAACCCCCAGGCGCTCAAGGGCCTGACGGACATCTATCGCAAGGCGCAGCAGTGGCCGGAGCTGGGACTGGTGCTCACCACGCGCGCCGACGCCGCCGCCACCCCGGACGAAGCCCGCAACCTGCGCTGCGACGCCGCCGAGATCCTGGAACTCCAACTCAACGATGTAGGTGGGGCCCGCGATCTCTACGAGCAGATCTTGCGGGAGGACCCTGGCAACGAACGTGCCAGCGAAGCCTTGGCGCGCATCTGCGGACAGACTGGAGACCACGAGCGCCGCGTCAAGATTCTGGAGAGCCGCGCCAAGACCGAGCAGGGGGACGCGCGGCAGCGCACACTCTGCCAGATCGCCGAGGTCTACGAGGACCACCTCAACGACGAGAACGAGGCGATCGCAAACTATCGAGCGGCACTCGAGTTGGACGAAACCCACCTGGACGCGTTGCGCGGACTGGACCGACTCTTCAGCAAGACGGGGCGCTTCCACGAACTTTTGGAGAACCTCCAGATCCAGATCCAGCTCGCCGCGACCCCCCGGCAGAAGATCACGCTCTGGGAGAGGGTCGCCGGGATCTACGACGAGGAGTTCCTCGACCACGAGCAGGCGGCGGCCGCCTTCGAGTGGATTCTTGAGATCGACAACGCCAACGAGAATGCCTTGTCGTCGCTGCCGAGACACTACCGCTCCCTAGAGCGCTGGGAAGACCTCGTTTCCCTCTACGAGCGCCACATCGCCCTCGTGGGAGAGGACGAGCACCGATGCCTGGAGCTCAACCTGACCCGCGGCCGAGTCCTCGCTGAACAACTGCAGGCACCTGATCGGGCGATGCAAGCGTATGAAGCCGCTATCGCGCTGGATCCAGAGCACGCCGGCGCCCTCGAGGCGCTGGCCCGGCTCCGGGAGACCACCGGTGACGCCGATGCGGCCATCCACGCCATCGAGGCACTCGCCGACAAGGCGACCTCTCCAGAAGGCAAGGCCGAGCAGTACTATCGCGCGGCGAAGCTGCTCGAGGAGCGGGGCGATCGCGACGGCGCCATCGAGTACTACAAGAAGACCCTAGACCAGGTTCCGACCGACGTCACGACGTCGCAAGCGCTGCGATCCGCCTACGTGGCGCGGGGAGACATCAACGCGGCCATCCAACTCCTGGAACGGGAGTTCGACCGACAGGAGGGCGAGGCCACCAAGGCCCGTCTAGCCGCGGAAGTCGCGACTCTGTCCCGGCTTCGCCTGAAGGACGACGGACGCGCCGAAGAAGCCGCGAAGCGGAGCCTGACCTTCGATCCCACCAATGCAGAGGCCCGCATCGTACTGGGTGACCTCGCGTTCGAGGCGGAGCGCTACCTGGAGGCCAGCCGCCACTACGAGGTCGTGGCCGATCGCGCTGACACACTCGACCAGGAGGTCGCCAAGCGCGTGCTCGTCAGCTACGTCGACGCCTTGAGTAAGAGCGGTTCGACCGAGCAGGCGCTCGCCCCCATGGACACTCTTCTGCGGATCGCGCCCGACGACGGCGAGGCCCTCGAGCGCGTGGCGCAGGTCACGTTCGAGCATGGATCGCCCAAGCGCGCCGTCGACCTCTACCGCGACCTCTTCCAACGCTTCGGTGACCAACTCCAGAGTCGTCCCGGCTCCCTCTTCCGCTTCGGCGAAGCGCTACGCCGGGCCGGGGAGCACGATGCGGCCGTCGAACCTCTCGAAGAAGCGAGCGACCTCGATCCCAGCAACCCCGATCCACTCGTCGCGCTTGCCAAGGTCTACGAGGCGAAGGAGGACTGGGAGCACGTGGTCCGGGTCAAGACTCGTCATCTCGACATCGCGCAGGGTGACGACCGAGTCCAACTCCTCATCGCGGTAGGCGAGATCTGTGTCGCCCATCTCAAGGACCGGACCCGCGCCGCGAAGAGCTTCGTCGCCGCACTCGACGAACGGCCTGACGATCGTCGTCTGCTGACCAAGCTGATGCAGCTCTACAGCGAGGAGCAGGACTGGGAGAAGCTCGTCGAGGTGGTCATCAAGCTCGCCGAGTTCGTCGACGACACCGCTCAGAAGGCGAAGTACCTGCAGACGGCCGCCATCGTTTCCGCACGGCAGATGGGGGACCACGAGCGAGCGTTGGACTTCTATCGTCAGGTGATCGAGCTCGACCCCAAGAACGAGAAGGCGCTGGACGAGACCATCGAGATCGAGCGTGCCAACGCTCGTTTCGAAGAAGTCGAGGAGATGCTGCAGCGCAAGCTGCAGCTCGCGACCGACGCTGATGACAGGGACAAGATGCTCGCCACTTTCGTCGCCCTGGGCGAGCTCTACGAGAACGATCTTGCCTGGGTCGACAAGGCCATCGACGCCTTGGAAGCCGCCCAGACCATCGACCCGACGGACGCCGCACGCACCGAGAAACTGACCGAGCTCTATGCGTCGGACCCGGGCAAGTATCTCGACAAGGCCGTTCGCTCCCAGATCGCAGCACTGGAACAGAACCCCTATCGGCCGGAGCCCTACAAGCTGCTACGTCGACTCTACACCGAAACGAAGCATGCAGACGCGGCGTGGGCACTGTGCCAGGCGCTCTATGTCCTGAACCTCGCCGAGCCCGACGAGGAGCGCTTCTACAAGCGCATGCGCTCAGACACCGCGGCCCCCGCCCGAGAGGCCATGACCGACGAGGACTGGCTGACGTGCGTCATGCACGACGACCTCAGCCCGCTGCTCACCAGCATCTTCGCGTTGATCGAGCCGGCCGTCATCGGCAAGCGCGGTCGCAGCCTGCGCGAGCTCGGCTACGACCCTCACTACCAGGTAGATTTGGCACGACACCCCTACCCGATGAGTCAGAACCTGTTCTACGCGGCTGGCGTCATGGGTCTCCAGCCACCACCCACGTTCCAGAACCCGAACGACCCAGCCGGGCTGTCCTTCCTCCACTCCCACGAGCCATCCATCGTGATGGGTCGAGCCGCAATGGCTACGGAGATCCCCCCCCAGGCCGCAGCATTCATCGCCGCCCGACATCTCTGCTACTTCCGACCAGGGATGTACGTCCGCCACCTGGTGCCCACTGGCACCGGACTCAAATCCTGGATGTTCGCTGCGATCAAGTTGATCTCCCCCCAGTTCCCCGTCGCTCCCGATCTCGAGGGTCCCGTGCGGGATGCGCTGAGCGCTCTCGACACCGGGGTCACGGGACAGGCCCGCGACCATCTTGCCCGTGTCGTCTCACAGCTGATCCAGTCCGGCGGTGCCCTGGACCTCAAGAAGTGGGTCGCTGGGGTGGACCTCACCGCAGATCGGATCGGGCTGGTGGTGGCCCACGATCTCGAGACCGCCAACGAGATCGTCAAGGCCTCGGACGAAACGTCGAGCGCGGTTCCTCGAGACGAGCGTCTAAAGCAGCTGACCCTGTACAGCATCAGCGAGCCCTTCTTCCGGCTCCGCCGCAAGCTGGGCATCAGCGTCGACTCCTGACCCGCCTGCTCCGAGTCCGGTGTCGCGGGGCTGCGATCCGATCACTGTGGCCGAGAGGGCCGTCGCCGACTCGAGCCGGCCGCCCCTCTCGGCGCCGGATCGAATGCAAGCTTGGCGAACGTCCCTTGAATCCGCCAGGAGTAGGTGCCGTCTGCCTCCTTGGCCCGGCTCACCTTGGGGTCGAAGTCCAGCGCTCCCTTGATCTTCTTCTTCGGGTCGCCGAAGAGCCCCCTGGTTATGTCGCTCTTCGCCTTGTAGCGATCGGCGAACTTGAAGCGCATCGTGAGGTCGACCTGACTGCGCTCGAACTCATCCTTGAGGCGTACCTGACCGCCCACTTCCAACTCGAAGTCCGGCCCCTTCGCCTGGAGCTTGTCGATCTTCACGCGCCCTTCCTGGATCTCGGCGACAAGCTCCAGCCGCCCCGCCTGCAGTCTCGGGAGGGCGATGAAGCCACTGATCTTCGTCTTCCCGTCACCAATCTCGAGATTGTCGATCGCCAGCTCGACCGCGCCCTCGGTGAGGCTCAGGCGCTTCTCCGGAAAGAGCAGCTCGAGCTTCCCGGTCGCCTGTCCCATCATTGGGATCCCCACGGTATCGCCAAGGAGCGGGATGTTCTCGACCCCCATCTGCGTCAGGTCGAGGTCGATGTGCCGCTCGTCGCGCTCATCACGAAACCTTCCCACGACGCTGCCGTCCTCGGCGTAGGCGCCAAACTGGACGCGGAGACGTCCGAACAGATACCCGAGAGGGCCTACAGAAGCGTAGATTCGATCGAGCTCCGCGACTGGCGCTGGTCGCACCTTCCCTTCGTCATCGGGATCGGGCGGCGCACCGATGAACCTGACCCCGCTGGCTCGGACGCCGAAGAGCCAGTATCCACCCATCGACTCGATTTCGAGCCGGCGTCCGCTCTTCTTCGCCTCGGACTCATTGTATGACGCGGCGACCTTCTGACCGACTCGGTCGTAGGGGAAGGTGCACCGCACGCAGAGAAACAGAGCCACGACATAGAACAGCGGGTACCCGACCCGTCGGAGAATCCGCAGCACCTTCGGAGAGAGCGCGATATTGACGTTCACTGTTCGTCCTCCTCGCTCGCGGGCAGCTCCTCCTCGGCCTCCTCGGCTTCACCCGCAACGGCCGCGGGCTCGTCCTTGCCAGCCACCCGTCGGTCGAAGGCGCTGACGACCATCGACACGTCGTAGGAGTCCGCCGAGCGTTTCCGCAAGGTCAGCTCCGAAATCGTGACCGGGTACCCCGACTGCGAGATCCCTTCCATGAACTTCGCCAGACTCAGTAGGTCCACCTTGCGCAGCGTGAAGCGCTCGGAACGCTCCTCGAAGTCCTTGCCGTGAGGAATTGCCGACCGCGGCTGGGTTTCGGGGATCTCGAGGTTCTGCTTCTTGGCCACGGTCTCCAGGAACCCGGCCAAGGCCGGTGCCTTCTTCTGGTACCGCGCCAGAACCTCCGCCTTCCTGACTTCCCGACGGGCCAGCACCGGGCGACCAGCGTGAATGGCGTCGATCGCCTTTCTCAGCTCGCGGTTGTGGGAGCGCTGGCCCGCCAGCATCGTGGTCAGCATGATCGGCAACAGGAGGACAACGAAGACCACCACCACACCGGCAAGAATGCTCAACAGCACCCGTTCGCGGGGCTCCAGCTTGTCGATCCGCTCCTGGAAGCTCATTCCGAAGCCTCCTCAGACGCGTCCGCACCAGCGGCCTCCCCCGACTTCTTCTCCTTCTTCGGCGCATCCTCGGGACACGCGAGGTCGAAATCGAGGAGGTACTTCTGACTGTCACTGTTCACCACCTGGGTGATCTTTCCCAGCTTCACGTTCTGCGCGCACTCCCATTCCTTGACCAGGCCCTCGACCTTCTGGGCGTCGGTCTTGCTCTTCACGACGCCGTTCATCTTCACCTTTCCCCTCCGCAGTTCGAGCTCCTCGATGTCGTGGGTGATGTCCATGGGAATGCGCTTCGATAGCTCCACGAAGATGTCGAACGCATCCGCGTGGGGCATCGGGTCGGGGATCTCGTCGCCCCCGCCCCGATCCAGCAGGTCGATGACGAGCTCGGGGTCCTCCGTTTCCTCGTCCAGCATCTCGCCGGAAAGCTTGGCCAGCGCCGCGCTGAGGACCTCCCGCTCCTGTGCCAGCGCGCGCATCTCCGTCCACGTCGCGAACGCGAAGCTGATCAGGATGGCCGCTGCGAGACCGCTGAGGAGCGGCGTCTTCTCTGCAAGGAACGAGAATCCTCGCTGGTGCATCAGCGGCCCCTGCCGCAGATCGAGGTCCTGCGCCTTGGGACCGAGGCTCAGCGCCAGCGCGATGGACTTGGCAAACCGCGCGATGAGCGGGCGATCTGCAGGCTCCACACCTTCGACGGTCAGCTCGTCGAGGGGTGAGACCTCGACCCCCAGTTGGTAGCTGAGAAATGGGGCCGCCTGGGGATCGGTCGCAGCGTGCCCGACGAGCTCGACACGCTCGACGGTCTCCCCGCTCTGCAGGGCGAACGCGCTCAGCGTCTGCCTCAGCTCGGCCCCCAGGGCGTTCGCCCCCGCCGGGAGGTTCCTGAGCCCCCGCGAGATGGTCCGAGCAAACACCGGTTCTCCCCGAAGCACCACGAGGACCTCGGTGTAGGTCGCCGTCAGATCGACGATTGCAACCGGCTTGTCGTGCTGCAGATCCGGGATCAGTCGCGCCACGTTGACCAGCGGCATTGGGCCGCAGCCAATCCGTTCTGGAGCACAGCCGAAGGCCTCCCGGCACAGCGCGATGCGTTCTTTCACGAAATCCATCCGCGCCGCCGCCGTGATCACCACGAGGCCATCTCCGCCGGACGAGATCACGCGATGATCGTAGACCAGCTCCTCGATCTCGACCGGGACGTGCGCCTCGATCTCGTAGGGGAGGATGTCCGCCAGCTGCCGCTGAGCATGGGCCGGCAGCCGGAGGCGGTGAATGAAAGCGCGATCGCCTTCCACCGCAACCGCCACGGGTTCGCCGTGCTGGAGTAGCGGCTGCACACCCGCTCGGAGAGCGTCCGTCAAGGTCGGTACGACCGTGCGATCGACCTCGAGCATGCGCTCCACGAACACCCTCCGCCCTGCGGTCCGCAACAGGACAGCACGAACGTAGGTAGCGCGAATGTCGACTCCGATGAATCTGCCCATGATTTCTTCTGCGCGGCTCAGTCGAGCCGATAGTAGATCACGCTTCCACCCGGGTCTTTCTGCAAGGCAGTGACCAGCGCTTCTGCCGGGAGGTCGCCGAACTCTTCGTTCTTGTTGGCCTGGTTGTCCGTTGCCTGAGTGGCGGTGGGATCCCCGCCAGCGAGCTCGAGAATGTCCGCCAGATTCCGGTTCTGTCCCGGAGGTGGTGCCTGCCGAAAGTCCACCACCGCGTGAATCCGCACTCGCGTCTCCCGCTTCCCGGAATGCGCCACTCCTGTCGCGTAGATGCTGAACACCTTGCTCTCCGTCGTGATCTTGTCCTTCAGGTAGGCGTTCGACCGCACCTGACTGATCGGAGTCAACTGGAACATGTCGATCAGGAGCATCTTCGCGATGCCGCTGCCCTTGCCCAGGATCACATTGACAAAGGCGTCGGCCGAGGTGAAGAGCGGAATGCCCCGGGTGAACATGTCCTTGGCCTGCATGATCCCGATAAAGGTGGCAAGCTGAGTGGGATCCGTACAGAAGGGCTCGCTGGCCGCGTTCACTGCCTGAGAGCACGCCACTTCCCAGATGACAATGGGGTTGGCCGTGTTGATGTTGACCTTCCCCGACCCCCACACGGTCACGTTGCGGCTGGCAGGGTTGTCCGGGTCAGGCTGGATGAACGTGCGCCAGAACTCCTCGTCTACCCCCCGGACGAGATGGAGCTCCTGCAAGCTGTCGAAGGCGGCGTTCTTGCGCTCGTAGGGCTGGCGCAGTCGGGCGTAGTAGCTGTCCTCCCCTGCCGTATTTCCGGCATGGGCTGCGTTTCCGTCCTCCTCGCAGACGAACTGATCTTGATCCGGGTCGACCCAGTCGACAATGGCTCCGCAGACGGTCGACCGGCGATTGAAGTTGCCATCCTCGTCGCGCGTCTCGAACATCACGTCGTACTGCTGACCGCCGATCAGCGTCATCACCTGCTCGCCCACCTGTTTCTGTCCGCCAGGCGTCCCGCGGGCGGGCACGTTCAGGTTGAGCTTCGAGTCCTCGTCCACGATCTGGACATCGAAGGAGACCCCCTCCATGGCCAGGCCCTTGCCCTCTGCCAGGTCCACCGCGGTCAGCTGGGAGAAGCTCTCCTGCCGCGCCTCGTCGTTGAAGGCTCCCAGCAACTCGTCTGCCAGCTGCCACACCGGGAGCTGAGGCATCGTGCTCGCTCCCATCAGCGGCCCCATGAAAGCGAGGGACTTTCTGATGGTCGGCTCCGCAGCGATCAGCAACCGCGACAGATTGATCGCGCTGCGCGCTGCATACTCCGCGCGCAGTGCGTCGCGCTCTGCCAGGGCGCTCCCCAGCTCCGCCGATGTCTCGTCCTGAAACTCAGTCAGCATCACCGTCAGGACGGTCAGCGCGCCCAGCACCATCACCAGCGCCACGCCGCGCCGATGCCGACGCCGGGGTCGCGACGCACGCCCCCCCGCCTTCCCCCTCGGAGGGGGGCCGGATTGAAGACGAGAAGAAGGCAACGGGCGCATCGCTACTGGGTGGCGAAGGTGAGGGGGCGGTTGATGGGGATGGGAATCTTGGTGACGAAGCGGAGCGTCCCGCGTGCCTTGCCGGTGCCAGTCCTCTTCCCACCGTTGAGGACCAGGAGCACCCGCACCTGAAGCGGCATGCGGTTCTGCTGATCGAGCGCTTGCGTGGTGTCCCACGTCTCGACCCACTTGCCCGTCATCGGGTCGAGGTACTCGAGGTCGAACAGGTCGACGTCAGTCGCCAGCACCTGAACCCGACCGCCCCGCTCAGGCTCCAAGTCGAGACGTGGATTGATCCGGCGCGCGAGATCCGTCACCGCACGTTGTTTCGGATCGGGGGAACCAAAATACGAGATTTCGACCTGGTCCGACTCACGCGCGTCCGCGTCGAGTCGGAGGTGAGAGAACGAGTTGAAGTCGAGGCGATCGACAGGACTGCCGCGGGTGCCGATGAAGGCCGTCTCCACCACGGTGATGGCCTCGTCGATCGGTCGATGATTGGAGATGTAGGCACTGGACAGGTCCCGAGTAATGCGCGCCATGGCGAGGCGACCCTCGCGGTACCGGTCATTGATGCGCTGCACGCCTTCGCGGCTCTTCTGCATGCCGCTCATGGCGCCGTAGATGATCAGCGAGATGAACGTCAACACGCCGATGGCGACAAGCACCTCGACCAGCACCAGTCCGCGCGGCTGCCGCCCTCTCATGGCACCTTCCCTTCCCCGGGGGGCGAAGCGCCAGCGGTGCTACTGCCAGAGTCTGGGCCCAACAGCTCGTCGGCGCCCTCGAGCGCGCGGAGCTGCTCCTCCGCCAGCGGGTCGAGCCCCTGCTGCGGTCGGGTCACGAACTGGACGATGACGAGCTCTCGCTGCCGCTGGCCTTCCTCCCAGCTCACCGAGACGGTCACCCGCCGGATACTCGCCTCGAGCATCGGCTTGAGATTCGGATAGACCATCGTCATCAGACTGGCGGCCAGGCTCTGCATCCCCTCGCTGCCGTCCTCGCCCAGGTACTCGGCGAAGCTGTTGAGGTCCCCCCCCGCCAGCGGCGAGTCGCCGCTGCCCGCGGACGTCTTCAACTCCACCAGCTTGCCGATCACGCCGCTGCTCGACGCGTCGTCCTCCGACTCACCCTCCAGCGTCATGATCTCCGTCATCTCGGGAAGCTCGACCGTCTCGATCTTCCAGGCGCAGCTGAAATCGCGATCCGGGTCGTCTTCGCAACATGGCCCCTCGTCGATGACATCGGTCAGCTGGAAGCCCTCGCGGATCACTTCCTCCTCGATCTCCGTCATCTTGCATCGCGCGTAGCTGGTCGCGTGCGTCAGGTGGTGCGTGCGCTCTGCGCTGGAGAAGAGGCCCACCTGGGAGCTGAGGATGATGGTCAGCGACAGCCCGAGGATAGAGATGGCCACCATCACCTCCAGCAGCGTGAAACCACGTGCCCGGCGCCCCCTGGCCACTACTCCTCCTCCCTCTCGGAATAGCCATCGTCGCCCCGCGACTCGGGAAGATCCACTCCACCACGCTCGATCCGCGCCCGCCCAGTCAAAGCGCTGACGCGAACGGTGAGACCATCGTCATCGTCGCTCGTGTGGATCTGGATTGCGGCTTCCTCGGTTCCGCCCCGAGGCCAGATATAGAGATACGCGCGTCCCTCTCGTCGTGGTTCGGAGTCGTGCTCCGTCTGGACCTGGCGGAATTGCACGCCACGCCCGAGCGACCGACCTTCCTCGGCACTCTCGCCGTCAAAGCCAAACTTCTTGACGGGCGTGAAACGCGGTCGCGTCTTCCGCGGACCATCGAGGATCCCCTCGGCCTCTTCCGTAGCCATGCGCTCGAGATCGTCAGCAGGCTCGGCACCGGCGGAGGCGGCCTCGTCACCAGTGTCTCGAAGCATCTCGCTGGTACTCGTCTCCTCGAGGATCACCCGGTCCTTTTCCAGGTCGAAGACCATCCGCACCGGACGCCCGGTGGTGTTGGCCCGCGTCATCCCCACGCGGATCCCGGACACAATCAGCGTCGCCGCGGCCCGGCGTTGCCCGGTCCGGATGAATCCACCGCCCAAGAGGAGCGCGCCGGTGAGCACCGCGATGAGGGCGATCGTGATCAACACCTCGATCAGCGTCATCCCCCGCTGCGGTCGGCAGCGGGCAGATCGCCGAGGGCACTGATGCACCATCGTCCTCATGGAGCCACTGCGAATCGCCTACTCGGCGTCGCCTCCTTGCTTGGGCACGGAGATATCATCGGCGGACCCCATCTTCTTGTCCGGGCCGGCCGACGACACGATGACGTCATCGTCGGTGCACTTGATCTGGTACGGCTGATTCCACGGATCGTTGGTGTTCGTTCCCTTGTCGAGGATCTTCTCCTCGATCAGCTGACTGACCGTCGGACAGGAGTCGTTCTCTGCATCGATCTTCCAGGTGTTCACGGCCGAGCGAATCGTGCGGCAGCCGGTCGCCGCGGTCTTGACCTGCGCCTTGTTGAACTGCGGAAGCGCGAAGACCGCCACGCCGCCCGCCACCATCGCGAGAATGGCGACCACGATCAGGACCTCGAACAGGGTCACGCCGCTTTCGGCCGTCCGTCGCGATACCCTGCGCAGTAGCACCCTGTTTCGTTCTTGCATCATCGTCATCGTAGAAGCTCCGTTGCTCATTCGATTCGGTCGCGCCCGCCGGGTTTACCGTCGGGCCCATCACTCATCAGCTCGTAGGACGCCCCCTCCCGCTTGCCAGGACAGATGAGCCGCAGGGGGCGGCCCCAGGCGTCCCGTGGGGTGGCCTCGAAATGGGAGTACTGCGCCACTGCCGCCAACGATTCGGGGCAGCCGCCATCGTGCTCGGCCAAGTAGGTGTCCAGCGCACGGCGAGCGTCCAGGACCACGGCGCGTGTCTGGCGAACTCCCGCCGCGCGGCGCTCGCGATAGCCAACCAGAGCCGTGAATCCGACCACCATTCCGATCAGCACGGCCGGGCGCACCCGCCCCACCCGAAGCCAACGGATGAACCCACCCTTGCCTTCCCAGGGGAAGAAGATGCTGCGATCGACGGCTCGTCTCCTCGCCCTCATCAGTCCACCAGCTGGTTCATCTGGATGAGAGGCATCAGGATGGCCATGGCGATGAACCCCACGACGCTGCCTAGCAGCACGATCATCACCGGCTCGAGCAGGCTCGTCAGAGCCACGACTCGCGTATCCACTTCCGCCTCGTAGGCGCGGCTCACATTGTCAAGCATCTCCTCGAGCTGCCCCGTGCGTTCGCCCACGGCGATCATGTTGGTCATCATCGGTGGAAACGCGCGACTGCGCTTGAGAGGGTCGGCGATGCTCTCACCCTCCCGGATCGCCTCGATGACACCATCGACCACCTTCTGCAGCCGGGCATTACCGAGCACGTTCCGCCCAATCTCCATGGCGGTCAGCAACTGCACACCACTACTGAGAAGGGTCGAGAGCGTGCGCGAGAACCGCGCCACGGCGATCAGCAGGTTCAGGGACCCGAAGATGGGGACTCGGAGCAGAAACGAGTCCCAATTCATTCGCCCGCCAGGCGTCGCGACCCAGCGCCGAAAGACGATGATCGACACTGTCAGGACCGAGAGGAGCAGCCACCACCAGTTGGCCACGGTGTGCGACACGAAGATGAGTAGATTCGTGTACCAAGGCAGAGCTCGCCCGAGATTCTCGAAGATGCTCGTCACCTTGGGAACGACGGCCACCATCAGCACGCCCACCAGCACACTGCCGATGACCATCATCAGCACCGGGTAGGCCAGCGCTGCCAGGACCTTGCCCTTCAGCCGCGCCTGCCCCTCCATGAAGTCCGCCAGCCGCTCCAGCACCGCCTCGAGCGTCCCCGATGCCTCGCCGGCCGCAACCATGTTGATGTACAACGTGGGAAAAACCTTCGGGTACTCACTCAGGCTGCGGGAGAACGCGATACCTTCGTTCACACTCTCGCGAACGCGGGTAATGATCCTCATCAGCGCCTCGTTCTGCACCGTCTCGGTGAGCGAACTCAGAGACTCGACGAGTGGAATCCCCGCGCGCACGAGCGTCGCCAACTGCCGCGTCATCACCGCAACGTCAGTCTGGCTAGGCTGTCGAAAGACGTCGAACAGCTTGATGTCGCGCTTGGCCTTCTGCTTGCGCTCGCTCTCCTCGGTAGCCAGGGTCAGGAGCACCCCGTCGCGCCGCAGTGCCGCCCGCAGTGCTTTCGGGCTATCGGCGTCCCGGTAGCCCTTGACCTGCTTGCCAGACTCGATCTGGATACCTCGGTACTCGTAGAGGGCCACCGCTCTATTCCTCGATCACGTCTTCCTGGGTCGCGGCCAGCACCTCTTCTACGGTCGTCGTTCCCTCGAAGACCTTGCGCGCCCCATCGTCTCGCAGGGTATCCATGCCCTGCTGCTGTGCGGCACGCTTGATGCTCTGACCGTCTGCGTTCTTCAGCACGAGCTGCCCCACCACGTCATCCGCCATCAGCAACTCGTAGATGCCCTTGCGGCCCACGAACCCCTTCCCCTCGCACTTCTCGCAACCCGTGGCGCGATGAAAGACCGGGAGGGCACCACCACTCCAGCCAATCGGGTTGTACTGCACCCCGTGAACGCGATAGGCGTGTCCTAGCTGGCGACCCAGCCGCCACGCCGTTCGGTCGGGACCACAGCCGAGCTCCTCGAGCTCCTGCAGGGTTGCCTCGTAGGGCTCCTTGCAGTGTGAACACAGCACACGCACCAGTCGCTGGGCGAGGATACCGATCACTGTCGTCCGGACCAGGAACGGCTCGATCCCCATATCAACGAGTCGCGTGAAGGCGCTCGATGCGTCGTTCGTGTGCAGCGTGCTGAGCACCAAATGGCCCGTCATCGAGGCTCGCATCGCGATGTCGGCAGTCTCCCGATCGCGCGTCTCGCCGACCATGATGACGTCGGGATCCTGCCGCAGAAACGCGCGCAGTGCGCTGGCGAAGGTAAGCCCGATCTTGGCCTGCACCGGCACCTGGTGAATGCCGCCAATCTCGTACTCGACGGGATCCTCAGCGGTAAGAATGTTGACATTCGGCCGATTGATCTTGTTGAGGCAAGCGTAGAGCGTGGTCGTCTTGCCGCTACCTGTCGGTCCCGTCACCAGCACGATGCCGTTGGGGCGTGTAACCAGGTGGCCCATCAAGTGGTAGTCGCGGGAGGAGAAACCGAGCTCCGTCAAGTCGAGCAGAACGTTCGTCTTGTGGAGCAACCGCATCACGATCCGTTCCTGGTCGCGGCTGGTGGGGATCGTGGAGACGCGAATGTCGATCGCTCGCCCAGCAATCTTGAGGGAGATACGACCGTCCTGGGGCAGGCGCTTCTCGGCGATATTGAGCCCCGCCATGATCTTCACGCGAGCCACGACCGACGGCATGAACTGCCGACTCGCCCGGCGAGAGATATAGAGCTCGCCGTCGATCCGATAGCGAACGATGACCTCCTTCTCTTCCGGTTCGATATGAATGTCGCTGGCTCGCTCCTTCACCGCCTGGGCAAACAGCGAGTTGACCCACCGAATGATCGGCGCGTCGTCGTCAGAGTCGAGGATGTCCTGTTCGTCCTCTTCGCCCAGGTCTTCATCCGAGTGAAGGTCGCTGGCGGTCTCCTTCCGCTCGTAGACCCGGTTGATGGCATCGACCACCATCTCCGCCGCCCCCACCTGGAGGTTGACCGGCTTGCCGAAGGCGGCGCGCACATCGTCAATCCCGGCGGTCGCCAGGGGATCCGCGCAGACCGCGTAGACCTCGTCCTCGCTCTCGCCAACGACAATGAGCTTGTTCGCGCGACAGAATCCGATCGGCAGCTGAGTCCCGATCTCGATGGGCACCGCGTCGGCGTCCACCGTATCCACGACGGGGAGACCGCACTCGTTGGCGAGAGCCCGCGCCACGTCGGCCTCGGTCGCCACCTTGTTCTGCACGATCAGATCGGTGAGAACGCTGTGTTTCTCCTGCGCCTGCTCGTACAGCGGTTCGAGCTTCTCGGGCGCGACCACGCCATGTCGCACCAGAATGTTGCCGAGGACCCGCTGATCGAGCATCTCACTCCACCCGGTCGACCACGACGCTGCGCGCCATCTTGTTGTTCTCGAGCGGCGGCTCCAGAGCTCCTCGAGGACGCTGGCGTCGCGGCTTGGGACGCGTCGCTGGTGCCGGTGGTTTACTTGGCTTCTTCGGCTTTGCTGCGGGCTTGGT
>JBNLDK010000045.1:0-41220 GCA_050304295.1 Polyangiaceae bacterium | reverse complement strand
CAACACCGTATCCAGACGAGTGCACGGAGCCCAACCCGCACTAGGCTTCCAGGCATGATCCGGGAAATCGTCGCATGGTTGAGGCGGCCCTCGAACGGAGGGCCGCCTCTCGGTCATTCCATCACCTTGGCCCTCGCACTTCTGCTGGGTGGCTGCGGCCCGCTCGAACCCGCTGGTCCATGCGTCGGGGGACTGTCGTCTGGCGATACCTTGCGTGTCACGGTTCTGGAGCCCTATGATGAGCGCACCACTACAAGGTACGACATCGCGACATTCTTCGGCGCCGACGACACTCTGGATGCACTCCTGGCCAGCTGTAGTCCAGGTCGTGATGCCCTGCTTGGGGCAACGCTCACGTTGCACGTCCTCGGCTACTCTACTGGGGCCTATGGGCATGGCTGCGAGGTCGCTCTGTTGGATGCCTCGGACGCGCCCATCGAACTTGGTGAACCAACTCCGTTGAGGACCTCGATGCTCGGGGGGTTCCCCTTCGCTATGGCCACACACCTCAACGCAGAAGTGGACGGCTGCACTCGTCAGTGGTTCGCCTACCTCCATACCTACCCCGACGCCGATCTCTTCGCTCCCGTCGTGGCTGGGCAACTCCCTTCAGTGTTGCTGGCCAGGAGGATTGCACCAACGGTTCCGGAATGCTCCTATGCAGAGGACGACAACATCTGCCTCTTTGTCGCCCAGCTCGAGAAGCTCTAGCGGCCACATTGCCCCACGGTTTCAGCCACCCGAAGCTCGATCATGATCCAACCGCCGTCAGCCCTCTGGTCAAAATGTTTCCTTGTCCTCGCCGTGTCTTGCGGGCCTGACGATCAGCGCACTGGCTCGGCGACGGGCGGGGCCTCGGCTGCGGGGTGGCTCGCGGCGCCAAGCCTCCCCTACGCTGAGCGCTCTCTCATGATGGACTGCGCGACCCTCCAGCCTCATGGAACCGCCAATCCGCGGCGATAGTCCCGAGGCGAGCGACCCATCGTCTTGCGGAACTGGCGCGAGAAGTAATTGCTGTCTTCGAACCCCACCGAGTAGGCGACCTCGGTGATCGAAGCGCTTCCATGGCGCAGGAGCTCCGCGGCGCGCTGGATGCGCAAGCGGATCAGGTAGTCGATCGGCGTTTGGCCCGTGGCCTCCTTGAAGCTAAGGAGGAGGCTGCTCTCGGACATGCGCGCCGCCACAGCCAGATCCCCGAGGCGCCAACGCTGCGCGTAGTGCCGCTCCATGAGCCCGATCAGCCGCCCGAGACGGAGCAGGGCTCGGCCATTGGGGGTCCTGATCTTCGAGTACTCGCGGGATAGGAAGATCATCAGCCCCAGCAGGTAGGCGAAGAGCGACGCCTCGTAGCCGACCGAACGCTCCTTGCACTCCTGCACCATGGATTGCAGGAGCGATTCCGCGTGCGCGAGGGAGGCTCGCTCGAGGTGCAGGCGGCTCGTGAAGTTGTGGCGGCGCCGATTCGACGGCTCCAAGACGAAGAGGGCATTGTACCCTGGGAGGCGCCGCAGTTCATCCTCGGGCAGGCTCAGGCGCCGCGCGTCGTACATGACATTGCAGAGCACCAGGCTCTCTCGCTTGGCAAAGGCGTGCCGCTGATGGCCCTGCAAGAGGAATACGTCGCCGGGTGAGACGGGGTACTCGCTCGTTTCGATGCGCTGCACTCCGCTCCCCTTCAGGACCACGACAAGCTCGGCGAAGTCGTGGGAGTGGACGACCTCGGTGAGGTCGTGCTCGTGGTAGGGCCTCGACTCATCGAGGATCTCGCGAACCGCGATGGGGTATCCCTCCACGCCGAAGTAGTGCTCGCCGTGCGCCTGTACCGTTCGTGTCACGTTGCCTCCGTCAACCGGCGGGCGCCGCGGCGCGCCGGGTCACGATATCGTGCTACTATATTGGGCGATCGTTAAGGAATTGCCGTCTGGGATGGCGCACCATGGCTGCGATATCATGCTGGGTCGCCGCCCGTGGCGATCCGATGCCCAGGAGATCGCCATGACAAAGTCACTGCACAGCATCTGCCGCTGGACGTTCGGTCCCGGCAAAGGCGGGTTCGTCCCCGCGAACCAAAGACCGGCCTGGAGCGCCGAGGGGTTGAGCACTGCTGGGGTGGTTCGGCTCATCCGCCAGTCAATCGCCCCCCGGATGCCACGCGACGTGGTGCTCGGCTTCGAGGTGCACTACGACGGGGAGATCGACGAGGAGAACGTGAGCGAGGTCGTCGACTCCATGGGGGAGGCCGGCGTCTATCTGGCCATGATCACCCCCGGCGCTCACAGTCATTGCGCCTACGGGGGGATCTGCTCGTTGGATCCTGAGGAACGCCGGTTCGCCGATGAATACGGGCGCAGGACCGTGGATCTGGCCTACGACAAGACCAAGCCCGCCTGGCATCCAGAGGCCCCCCCAGCGTTCGTGCTCTGGAACGGATCCTTTGGGTATGATCTCGCGTCGATCGGCGTTCGCCAGATGTACGCGAACCTGAAGGAGAGCGTCGCCCGGCTCTGCAAGCACGAGCAGGAACGGGGTGGCGAGCTCCACATCGGTTTCGAGCCGAAGCCCAACGAGGGGCATCCGGCGATGCTCATTCCCACCGTGGCCAGCGCGCTGCTCTTCTGGCGCAAGCTGGAGGAGGAGTTCGGGATCCCGCGCCGCGGGAAGGGCGTGAACAAGGAGTTCGGTCACTCCGAGATGATCGGCCTCGATCACGTGTACGATACCGTCGAGGAACTCGACAGCAACGCCATGGTGCACATGCACCTCAACAGCCAAGGCTACAATGACGGCATCATCCTGGGCGGCCCAGGCAAGTACGATATCGACCACGGAGCTCGCATCAACGGGATGAATATCGCGATCGCGGGCCTGATCCAGGGCGCGGGCTACTCTCGATGGAAGGGGCACGATATGCAGCCCCGCGCCTACGACGATACGACGCAGGGCGTCGATCGGGTGATCCGCAGCGTGCTGAGCTGGGAGGCATGCGAGAAAGCTGCCCGAGGCCTGGACACCGACAGGTTGATGAAGCACCTCGCCAATCGGGAGACGGCGAAAGCCGAGGACGTGATGCGACACGCCGTCGTCCAGGCACATCGGTACTTCGACGAGATGTACCGGTAGCACAACGAAGGGGGAGTCTGTTCTGCTCGCTGGCGGAGCCCTCGCGCGGTCCTTGGCGCTGTCGTCCGCGCCTCGATCACGGGGGGAAGATCTGAACCCGGGGGATCTCCGCCGGCGTCACGCCCTCGGCGCCACCGACGTAGTCGATCGGCGGTTCGGAGACATAGCCGAACCCGAGCTGGCCCTCGTGGTTCCAGCCGAAGCAGGAAACCTGCCCCTTGAGCATGAGCCCGCAGGTATGGGCGCTCCCCGCGTAGATCTCGGCGCCATAGATCGTCGCGCCGTATGAGGTCTTCGGGTTTCCGAGACGAGGCGCGGCACGCGCCCCTCACCCACTGGTGCATCGGGCCGGGCCCAAGGCACGCGTCAACGGCCCGCTCACCACGGCGGCTTCTGATAGAACGTCAGGAACGTTTGGCCGTCGACGACCAGCATTGGATCATTGTTCTGGGGATGGTTGCGGCGCTCGAGACGGTAGGTGAAGACCCTGCCAGTGCTCGATCTTGCGATGAGTGACGATGGGGTGGACTGCCACGTTCCGATATCGTCCGCTTGCGACCATGCGCTCCCGTAGGGATTACTCGAGCTCGATTCGGAGTGGTACTGGTAGGTGCCGTTCGAGTTCAGGATGAAGCACGTCTCTGACTGGCGACCACCGTCATTCGCCGTAACGTTGGCCACATAGCACCATTTGCCCACCAGCGTCTGGTCTGTGCCGGCTGCGTGAGACGCCTCTGGTGGTGCCGCCGCGGAGGCGTCCATTGGGGCTTCGACCACAGGAGCACCCGATACTGCCTCGGGCGCCACTCCCGTCGCCGCCGCGCGGTGGTAGGTGACCGGCCCATCCGGGAAGGCGATCACCAGCCCCTCGCTCGAGAGCTGGAACGGGAACACGACGGTGCCAGCGGGACCATCCACGATGAGGTTCGTGCCCGCGACCGAATAGTTGTGCATGACGCCACTCACCAGCATCGCGCCGTCCGTACGGAACTCGATCAATTCGTCGCCGGCCTGCCACGACCCGACGAGTTCGGTCGGTGCCTCGGCTTCGACGGTTTCTTCCCCAACAGGCGCCTCTTCGTCGGAGTATCCCGCGGTGGCCGCGTCCATAGGCGGAAGCTGGCACGACGTGCACAGCACGAACACTGCCACCACACCAGGCCCACACCCGCGCCCACCCTCCAACATGTCCATGTCCCACATCCTCACCGGAAGTCGTTTCGGCTGGCAAGACTCCAAATCGATGACCAGTGAGTTCGATGCGGTCGTGCTCACCAGCTGAACGCTGATGCTACCGAGCGCATCGGAATCCGAGCTCTTCGTCGCGTCGCTCGGGGCTGTCGTGCGCCCGAGTCCACGGGAAGGACACCAGACGATGAGCTCCAGTGCACGTCCAGCCGCCCCCTCTCATGACGAACGAGCGCTGCACACCATCGTGCTTCGGGTACGACGATATCTTGCTGCTCGTCCATTCCCAGACGTTGCCCGAGAGGTCCGCCACGGGGTCGTCTGCTGCGAAAGCTCCAACCGGACAGGTGTGACCGGGGCCTTGCCCCGATTGACAGGAGCAGGCGGCGCTCGCCCAGTGTCTAGGCGACCCGCTCCCGCCTCGTGCCGCGTACTCCCACTCGACCTCGGTCGGCAAACGCTTCCCCGCCCAGCGACAGTACGCGGCGGCCTGATGCCAGCTGACGCAGTTGATGGGGTGGTTCCCACGCGACGACTTTCCCCAGTTGCAGAAGTCGCCCAACTCGGACGTCGCCACGAGCCCCTCAGTGGTGCAGGCTCCCGCCGTCACGCACTCGCCGTAGGCCGAGACCGTCACCTCGGTGGTGTCGAGCTCGAATGCTTCCACGTGGACCTCGTGGCGAGGCAGCTCAAGCCGATCCTCCGCTGCCCACTCCGAACCTGGGTACTCGGGATCACTGCCAGCACCCATGACTACCATTCCCGCGGGGAACGCCACCATATGACTCGGTCGCGGGGGCAGGTAGTCGAGCACCGCCAGATCCGCCTCGAGCATTCGTCTCGAGGGTTCGACTTTCATCGCCATGCGGTAGGCGAGAGTGCTTCCAAGAACGGTGACGGTACCAGAGAGAAGCAGGATGGAGTTTCGTAGCCTCGCGCGGAAAGGTACCTGGGCGCAGTCTTCGCTCTCGGTGCCACTCTCTTCCCCCCTCGTCGCCACGGGACTTCCGGCGGCCGACAGCACTCGAAGGGAGATGAATCCTGCTCCCAGGAACGCTCCTCCGAGCGGGATCCAGGCGCCAGCCACGGATTGCGGAACCCCGCTGGCGATCCCGGCTACCGCCAACCCCGCTCCGACCAGCGTCAACCACGCCACGGCGGCGGCGCTGGGATCTCGACGTCGCGCGTTGGCGGCGGCAACCGAGCTTCGGGTGAGCTGGGGAATGTGTCCCCAGCTGAACCCCAGCAGAAGCCCCAGTAGCGCCCCGCCGAGCGCACCGTAGCTGAGCGAAAAACGCACGTACGCCGAGGTGACCAGTCCGCGTGCTGCCAACGCATGGGCGAGCACCCCCGCTCCAACGAACACCCCAACCATGGCGTGCAAGAGCAGCGCCTTCACCCAGCTGGCGCGACCGCGCAGAGTCAGCAGTCCGACAGTGGCACCGAGCAGGCCGGCCGCACTCGCCAAGGCCACGTCGATCTCGAGCAGGGCCTGCCAGAGGATCAGCTTGACGCAAACCGCAGCCCCGGCCCATCCCAGCGCGCTACTCAGAACACAGAACACGCGGTGGTGGCCGGCAAAGAATCGAGCGGCCCTCGTCCGCTCTCGGACCGCTGCCGTGCGATAGGGGCTCGCCACGTTTCTCCCTACCGCCACATAGCCGAAGGTGACCTGCATGTGGAGCAGGTAGGCCTCGCGTGAAAGCCGGTCCGCTGGACAAAGACCATTCCAATCCAATCGATGGGGCTCGGGCTCTGAAAACACGCGCCAGTTGCCCGTCCCGGCGCGATCGAAACGCGATTCTCGGTCGGCTGCTCCGTCTGCAAGTGACGGTGGCTTTGGCCAAGCTAGGCTTGGTCGCCAGCAAGCCCTGCGATTGGCGGAACGTGCTCTGCAAGGTGTGTATCGCTCGGACCAGCATCGGCTCTGGATTCCGGTTCGGAACACGGTGTTGGAGGCGCAAGAAGATGAGTCGGTATCGTCCTGTTTGCGCAGTGGCTGGCATGATTGCCCTGGTCGCTTGCTCCTCTACCGGCAACGACGGCAACGACGGCGGAGCAACCAACGCTGTCGGAGGTACGGGGATCATCATCTCGCAGGGCGGCGGATCGGGCGTGACACCGGGCAGCGAAGTGCTGGATCCGGGCGATGTTTGCGCGGGGCTCGCGCTTGAACCCGAGCCAGCCGAGAAGGAAGAGGAAATCACCACCACCAGAGCGACGGAGGTCTCCGAACCTGTCGCCATCTACGTCATGCTCGACAATTCGACGAGCATGACCGACCCCGCTGGCGGTGGGGAGCGTAGCAAGTGGGAGGAAGCCGTTGACGCGTTGACGACCTTCGTCAACGACTCCGCGTCAGCGGATATCGACATCGCCATCCAGTACTTCAACCCTCGGGGTGTCTCCGACGGCCCCGAGGAGTGCGATGGCAGCGGTCACGAAGTGCCAGCAGTCGAGATGGGACCGTTGCTCGAGCACGCGGATGCCAGGTACGATGAACACACCCCCACCTGGCTCGAACCGGCACTCGTTTGCTAGAGTGCCCCCAGCTTTTGGGGCCCCCCTTTCCCCGGCCCGGACAGCCGCGATTGCGCGATGGCCAGTCACCAGACCTGGACGGGTACGGTTGATCCCTTGGAGAGCGGATCGCGCTCGGGCGATAGCGCTTTGCCCTCGACCGCTCGGCAACGGATGCCACCGGCAGTGAGCAGACCGCAGGCCTCGCCCCCATTCGAAACGATCCGCTCCACCGGCTCATCGCTCAATGGGAGGGAGAAAGCGCCCTCGGTCTGGTCAGCGTCGGGCGACCACCGGCACCTCGCGCGGCCATCGCTCCAGCGCGCACAGTCGAGGTAAGCGCCCAGCTCGATCTGAACCGCACCCCGCAACTCCGGCAGTTCGACGTACTCCATCGGGGCAAGGGCAAACGGGGGATCCGTACCCAGCGTGGAGGGCGACTCGAGCCGAAACAGCGAGTCGTCGGCGCGCACCCCGATGCACGCGTTGCTGTCCGCGAGGCGCACGGCCCCAACCGCCTGCGGCGACGTGCGCAGGGCCGTGCGACCACGCTGCCCTTCGATGCTCAGATCCAAGCGATACACTCGCCCCCGCTCGTCCCGCGCGCAGCCGCCGCGAGGACTGAGCTCGACGATGTGAGTGGCGCCGCGCACCCAGTAGGGCTGAACCGCATCGACGTACTTCGCGCGCCAGCCGGCTATCCGCAGACTCGGCCCCGGGTGGGGTGGCGTGCCGTCATAGCTCCAGTCCAGCCCGATCCCCCCCCAGCAGTAGACCAGGCCGCCGGCGGTCAGCCCACAGGTGGAATGATGAGCGGTGATGCTCGGGCCAGCCGCCACCGCTACCATTCCTTGCACCGTGTACGTTCGCGGCGGGCCTTCCGGATTCTCTTCATCGAGCGCAACGCACCGAATGGTGTCGGTCCCCTGGATCCCGACGCATGGTGCCGCTGGCAGCAGGCGACTGGCAGGTTCGAGCTGCGGCCGACGTTGCGGCTCCCGAGCGTGATACCAGGCCCACACCTCCCCTTCACCCGTCAGCGCATGGGCTTCGCTTCCCATGAACTGGACGTCGCGAACGCCGTCCATCATCTTGGCGAAAACCTCACTGCGAGGCGGTCGGCAGAAAACGTCTCCGGCTTCGGAAAGAACGCAGAGCGACCCCACGTAGGCTCCCTGGCGAAAGCGCCGATCGGCAATGGCGGCATGGTAGCCTGGTGGACTGGGGGCAAGGCCCCAGCAGTAGAGGTGGTCGTCCTGCGTCAGCGCGCAGCTGTGAAAGTCGCCGACCGCGACGTCCTTCACCGGCGGCAGGTCCACCCGCCGCGGTTGCCGGTCGAAGGTCGTCCCGAAGGTGCCGTCGCCCAGCTGACCGTGATCGTTCTTGCCCTGGCAATATACTTCACCGCCGTCAGTCAACACGCACAGATGCCCCTTCCCCATGGCGAGGCGCGTCGCCCGAACTCCCGCAGGCAGCGGGATCGGCGCAGCGATGGGAACGTAGAAGGCGGAGTCCACGATATAGCCGGTGCACAGGACGCGGCCCTCCGCGTCGATCGAGCACTTGGAGCCCTGTTCAGCGGCGTCTCGACGGCCGCTCTGTTTCGCTGGTGACATCTCGGAAACGGGTGGTCCCTCGAGGTCGTGAAACCAGCAGTAGGCGCGCGGCGTCGCCACAAAGCAGGTCCGGTCGCCGCCAGCGGCGATGCCTTCGACGCAGCCCGGCGCGGGCGGCCACTCGTCGCGACACGCCGGGGTGGAATCGACGGGGGGAGCAGGGGGTGCCGAAACGGGCTCACCCACGGTCAGCGGGGCAACACTGGACCGACACGCCCCGACCAGCAGAGCCGGTAGCCACCACCTCATGCCCGGAGCCTACCGCGAACGACTCAGAACGGCATCGAGTATGCACCGCCCGTCCCATTCGGGATGTGGCCCGCTCTCCCTCCGCACGTTGGGTCTCCGACCGGCTGGGGGATACCGTACACGTCGCCGGTCACGTTGGGCGGATTGTAGTCACCGGTTCCTCCAACGGGAACGCCACCCGGCTGCAGCAGCTGGCGGTCGCGGCAGTGACGGGGCAGGTGCCGGCGGGGCCGGAGCTGAGGCAACGCCCTCCCGTGGCACTTCCGCCACCAGGGAGGTCCGCATCACCGGAGCGCTCTTGGCGAGTGACGGAGGTTTCACGCTGCACGGGGCGACCGCGGCGGCGGGCAGCGATACGGTGGGGCGCGAGGCACTGGTGAGATACGCGCTCCGCCCTCCGCTCGCGTAAAAGCGGCTGAAGCGAGCCAATGGCGACCTGGTCGAGTTCGCCCTGAAGCGTCCGTTCTCGGACGGGACGTACGCGGTGCAGCTGGACCCGTTGTCGCTGCTCTGTCGTCTGGTGGCGACGGTCGACGGGCACGAACTACGGTGTCTGCTCAGCAATCGACCCGAAATCATACAGTTTCGACGCACCCTACGACGTCAATTTGGCTGCTAGCAGGCAGCGGCTTGTTCACGAAGGAGCCGCTGACGTGTGCGTCCTCAACTTCGCCTCGGCACGCAAGGTGGGGCCTCGTGCTCCCTTCTTCCGCTCTTCCGCAACGAGGCGCCCAGACAGAAGGTTGGCATTCTTGGCCGCGCCCGGCCCCTCCTCGAGCGGCGCGGAGGCTCCCGAACCGGCAGCCATGGTGTTCGTGACTGCCTGTTGAATCCCGCGCTCGGATCGTACGGCCAACGGGTTCCCAGCTGAACTGACGTTGCCGGAGTCGGCGCGAAAGCGCCAATTCGGCGCGAGGTAGCTGGTGCCGTTGCTCGACATCTTCAACTAGCCAAGTCGACCGCCCGTGCTGACGGTGGTGAAGTCCGTCTCAGTCCACGCGCCGTCGAAGATGCTGACGTGCGGCTGGTTCGTGCCCCACCCGACGGCGTAGCCGAGGCCGCCGATTGTGCTCATGGTGTTCATGCGAATCCGATGAGCGATACCGTCATCTTGATCCCAGGTGAAGCGGCAGCCGACCCCGTCGAAGGCGATCTCGGGGTGTTTGGCATCGCCACCATCGGGCTCGACGGGTACCGGGGCCGCCAGTTGGCGCCGTCGTAGGCCGCGGCGTGGAGCGACCAGTGGCTCGATTCGAACAGCAGCGTCCCCGAGGATTGTTGCGAGACCGGTGCCGTGTGTTCTCAGTTGGCCGTGCCCACCAGTTGCGCCTACGTGCAGAGCGGCGGATCTTCGGTCTGGACCTGCGAATTGACCACACCAACAAGTTCATTGATGTGGTCAATTCCGCACATTCGTGATAGGCGCCCGCCCATGAAGATCTCGTGGCCCCCCGCCCTTGCGTTCGTTGCCGTGTTGTCGCTCGGCGGCTCCCTCGGCGCATGCTCCGGGGGAGGGAACGGTGATGGCGACGGCGACTCGAGTGGCGGCAGCACGAGTTCGGGCGGGAGCGGCACCGGTGGCGAAGCCACCGGCGGTGGCCGCACGACGGGGGGAACCGAGGGGAGCGGCGGCTCGTCGACGGGCGGCACTTCCTCTGGCACCGACACGGTCTTCGGCAGCCCGTGCACGACCGACGCCGATTGTCCTGCGGTCGATGGCTTCACCATGTTCTGTCAGACGAGTTGGCCTGGAGGCTACTGCACGGCAGGTTGCTCGGCCCTCGGACCCTGCGGTGAAGCGGGGAGCGTGTGCCAACCCTTCGCGGCAGAATGCTACAAGGCTTGCACCGAAGAAACGGAGGCGACGGACTGCCGCGTCGCCGAGGGCTACTCCTGCGTGGACCGCGAGGGAATCGCAGGCTGCGAAAATTGACGACGGCACGCGGCAACCAAACGCTTGCCGTCCTCCTCGCCCTGCTGGTGACTGCGACCGCCTACGACAAAGACGAGAGCGCCGATTCGAAGAAAGACGCAAGCGCGGGATGAATGCGATTCGGAGGCTACCACCCCGGAGCCTCGTCGCGTTGGCCCGAATCGGGAACTTCGAGCTTTCGAGTGTCTCTCGCTACGTCCGTCGACGGCCGCGGGTCCTCGCGATTGCTTCCAGCGTTGGTCGTGGGACGGCTACCTGCGCAGCGAGTCCGAGAAGCACCTCAGGGGCGAAGCCATCATTCCCCATACCCAGCGGACTGAACGTTCTGCATGACGGCAAGCTCGGTCTCGTCCGCTGGCCACCCACTGACGATGGCACCCTCGAAGAAGGTGCCCCAGGAGTTCGCGCTGTTCTCGGAGCCCATCCCCAGGACGACTCCCCCTTGCTGAGAGAGGGTCGTGGGCAGGCCTCCTTGGTACGCCGTGGTGATCTCGGTGTCCGTCTGGAGGTCGGCCATCCTCAGGGCCCAGTTCCCTTCGCCGGTCTTCAGGAATCCCAGCGCGAAGGGCACCGCCATCGATGGGTTGTACTCGTTGGGGGGACCACTCGAACCACCATACTCCGCCCACCCAGGATCGAGCGGAAGCGTTCCGCCGGCGAAGACGCCAGTTCCGAAGTCGGCCATGAACCACGGGCCGCTTCCGGCGCCCCGTCCCCAATAGGCGACCCCGAAGACCAGGGAGTTCTCGTGACCGTAGTCCGTGGAAAGCAAGCCGCTTTGACCGAATTCCCAGCAGCAAGCGCTCCCAGAATGGGTACCATCGACGAGAACGTAGATCGACTGCGGTTCGGTATCGAGTGGCAGGCCAACGCCTGGCTCTTCAGACGCAGTTCGGTAACCCTCGAAGCGCTCCGTGTAGAGGGAGTAGACGTCATGACCTCCAACTTTGAGGGGGCCGCCACTCGCGAGCGTCTCGTAGATCTCCACGAACTCGACGGGATTCGACTCGGCTACGAGAAGGTCGTTCCCGTTCCCGGACTGATCGTACACGCGCGAGATCGTACAAGTGGTGCCAGCGCACGCGGTGTCGTGCGTGGCCACGTCGGCGAAACCCTCGGAGGTTGTGGCGACGTCGTGGGTCGTACCCCCGACGCCCGTGTTCTGGGCGCTGCTATCGGCTCTCACCTGGTAGAGGGGCCCGGTGTACGAGCTTCTCAGCCGTCGGATCATGCTGTACGCCGCGACACAGGGTTGGCCAGAATCGGCGTAGATGTCGCAGGGACCGCGCGCCTCCAGGACCACGCCCCCACCCACACCGCTGGTTCCTCCGTCAGCGCTTCCGCCCCCCCCGCTCCCAGCGATGCCTCCGATGCCGGCACCGCTCCCACTGGTGCCCCCCACGAAGGTGTTCCCACCCACGCCACCGACGAGGAACCCACCGGCAGCGACGCCGCCGCTGGCATCGCGCGCGCCCGTGCCACCGCTCGCATCACCGCCCCCGGTGCCACCACCCGAGCCGACCTCGCCCGTGGAGCCGCCCCTGCCGCCGCGCTCCCCTCCAGCGGCACCAGTACCGGCGCCGCCCGGGCGCTTGCCCCCCGGCCCACCCCCCGAGTCGGACGGCGGCGACTCGCAATCCTGACACCCCCCGGAAGGAATGCTGCTGTCCGAAGCGCCGCCAGTAGCATCACCCACCGCCGCGCCTCCGGTCGAATCGGCGCCCGGGGTTGCTCTCGAACACGACGTGACCACGGTGGTCGCACCAACCAGCATCACCCCGAGAGAAACCTTGCTCACCACACCGTCGCTCCCCCCCAATGCCAAGATCAGGCGCTCGACAGCCAACGCGAAGTCGATGATGGCACTGTTTCGGTCGCAGCAACAGCACCCATCCGGCGCGCCGAGCGCGCCTCGGTACGGCGCGGAGGCAAGCCGGCCCCGGTTTGCCTCGATGCTGGCAAATACCTGTCGAGCTCGCGAAGTTCTCCGACGCCCGCGAGCACGAGGAAGTGGCCCGAGATCGCACAACCCGTAGTTCTGTAAAACTCGTGGCGTGGCCTGCGGACCTGATCTCTTGGAACGCCTTTCCGCGCGATGAGGGAACTCTGAGCTTCCGCGGCGTGGCCTAGGCGTGCCTAGCGCGTCCGCTTCGAACGAACTCCTTCATTCGGCGAAGGACTCCTGCATCGGCGAGCAGGTCTCGGACTCTGCCCACCCCAACATCGATGAGCCAGGTGATGGTGCATGCGGCGCGGCCCCGGTGGGTGAGGGGGCTCCACAGCTCCACCCACTCGGACGTCTGATTGCAGAGAGAAGCCTTGTACTGATTGTGACCGAATCCAAAGTCGAGCAAGTCCGGCGGGTCCGACGAAAACATATCCTGAATGAGAAGCCAGTTCAGAGCATGCCCTGGCGAATGGGCTGCGAGCTTAGCGTCATAGCCTGTGGCCTGGTAGACGAACGTTCCTCGGTACTGGAATCCGAGGCCGAACGCAATCGGCTCACCTCGACCAAACAGCACGTATCCTCGCAGCCAGCCGTTCTCTGCCATCGCTGCAAGGAACGAGGGGTCGTAGACGTGACTACGGGTTGGCTCGTAGTGCCAGCTGCGGCGCCACACGGAATCGATATGACTCGCGAGCTCATCGGCGCTTTCGGTGTCTCGGTAACATTTGATTTCCAGCTTGCCGTCAAACTCGCGTTCCAGGTTTCTGGTCCTTCTGCCCCAACCCCGTCGGGTGCCACCGCTGAGCGAGCTACGATAGTCGTCCCAAGATTTGGGCATCTTGAGCCGATAGGCGGGCTGGGAAGAACGTAACCAGGCGTTCTTCAGAACAGGGGACGTCCTCTCATCCAGTGGCCACTCCGGGACGACGAATAGGTCTCTCCACCGAGAACCGGGCGTCTGAGAAGAGATGGCTTGGAAGACTTCGTCAAGGATGCTGGCTCGCTGCTCGCCAGCGCTGACTGGAAACGAAGTGTCGTAGAGGCGGACTCTTGTTGCCCGAATCGATCCAGCTTTCACGAGCCCGGCTTGCAAGGGGATGCTGCTCGCCTGGATCCGAAAAGGCACGACCGACACGAGGCGTCCGGCTCGCTCAACCAGGGCGACCATCACCTTGTCGGTGAATCCTCGCGACTCCGACCAGATGACGCGTGGATCACACCAGAAGCCAGAGGTGGTCTCCGGATCCTCCACGAGATCGATCCAGCGTGGTTTCACCCCATCCCAATCCTCAGTCCCGTTGAGGGTTCGCAAGCCGACGACCAGGGATCCTTCTGCCCGACGTGTCTCGGGGTCCATCAAGCACCCTCCCAGTAGGACACCGTTTGCGCAGCGCCCCTCTGTCGAGGCCGCCCAGTTATACTGGCTAGCTCAGGCAGAGTGACGGTGTCAAGCGGCCGATCCACAGTCTCTCGAAGAAACAAGAGCTTTCACTCCGGTGGGGAGAGCACCTTGGGTGTCCAGGCGGGTTCTGTTAGTCGCCCCTGCAATGCCCGCTGAGCAATGTGCCCGCCGGCGTGTCCTCATGGGCAACGTCCCCATCCCCCGCCTGCCACGGCGCAATTCCAGTTAAGAGGGCCGGTTCTTCCCGGTCGCCGCGCACGCTCAGCCAGACGGAACACTCACTCGTTGCACCAACGCATCCGCTGTTGGCGCCGTCCGCATCCGTGCACTCGCCGAGCCCGCCCACGCAGTCCATGGTCCTGGTGGCTGCGTCGAGGCACCCCAAGATAGTTGCGAAATCCGCACGCGGAACGTCGACCTTCCAGTCCATGTCAGCGCACTGAAGCAGGCGAAGGCACTCGACCTCGGATTCCAGAATCGGCTGGCACTCCATGGCGACGACGCAGGCCGCCGTGCAGGCCGCATCGAGACGACCGACGGCGGCCGCCACCGCCGGCTCCTGGCTCATACCGCCCGCGGCCACGCCGCTGGTCGTGACGAGATGTTCGCATCAGGTTTGATCCGTCAACCTCTCGTGACGACTCGCGACGCGAAACACGATTGGATGGCCTTCTTGCGTCCGACGAGTTCGCGTCCTGGCACGCCGGTAGGCAACCGAGTGCCGCCACCCGAGCGCGAATAGAAGTCAACCCCTCGTTCCGATTGGGATTTTTGGATCGGTAGGCCGAACGGCTCAGAGGGCGCGACGCGGTCGCGAGCTCCCCTGATCCGCCAACCCGTCATGGCCCGCGTCCAGCCACCGTTGACGGCGCTGGCGGTGCGAGACATATACCGCGCGAGGAGCTGCAGCTGGACGCACGGATCCCCGAGAGCTTGGTGGAATTCCTCGAGGGTGGGGTGTCGGTGATCATTGGGAGCTGTGACGTAACGGGACAGCCCGAGTGTGTCCGTGGTGTCGGCGTCCGCGTGGAAAGCGACCGCGCCTGCCTGACGCTCTTCCTGCCGATCGCCACCGGCGCTCGAACCCTGCAGAATCTCGATGCCAACCCGGCTGTCGCGGTCTGTTTCTCACGCCCGATCGACCATCGAACCCTGCAGATCAAGGGGCGAGCGGTGGCGGTCGGGGTAGCGCCCGACGACGCGCGACCCGTCGTCGAACGCTACGTCATCGCGTTCGCCGAGGCGACCCATCTCGTCGGCTTGCCGCGTGCTCTCTCGCGCCGGTTGACCGCGTGGCCCGCGGCCGAAGTGCGGGTCGAGGTGGAGCGCTTCTTCCAGCAGACACCTGGCCCAGGCGCAGGAGGGGAGATTGCGCCGTGATGCTCACCCTCGACGATCTCCCGGCGCGCTGCTTCCAGGGTGTAATCCCGGCCGTGATTGCCACGGCGGCGGGTGACGGCACGCCCAACGTCACCTATCTCAGTCAGGTCTTTCGGGTCGACTCGAACCGCGTCGCGCTGTCGTGCCAGTTCTTCAACAAGACCAAGGAAAACGTGCTCGCCAATCCTCGGGCCACCCTGGAGCTCTACGATCCGGTGACCTTCGAGGCCTACCGCATCGAGCTCGGATTCGACCACGAGGAAAGGTCGGGTCCCCTCTTCGAGGCCATCCGGCAACGCATCGACGCCATCGCGTCTCACACCGGCATGGCCGGAATCTTCCGGCTACTCTCCGCCGATCTGTACGACGTGCTCGCGGTCGAGCGTCGCGAGGAGTTCCTCGTGCAGAGCCCGGCCGAGCCGTGTCCGGCGGAGGACCCGTCCATGGGATCCCACGGGGAGCTGGGTGGGTTGCAGCTCGTCTCCCGGCGCGCCTGCCAGGCGGAGAGTCTCGAGCAGCTCGTGAGCTCGGTGCTCGAGGCGCTCGACGAGGCGTTCGGATTCCGCCACTGCATGCTGCTCGTCCCCGACGATTCGGGTGAGCGCCTGTGGACGCTGGCCTCGCGCGGCTACCCGAATGAAGGTGCGGGTGCGGAGATCGCGTTCGGCGAGGGCCTGGTGGGTACCGTCGCCCGAGAGCGCTGCATCCTGCGTATGTCGGGGGTCGAGGCCGAGTTGCGGTATGGCCGTGCCATTCGTTCGAGCGTGCAGCGCACCGAGGGGCGACGCGATCTGTGTCCGGAGATACCGCTGCCGGGGCTGTGCGACGCGCAGAGCGCGCTGGCGATGCCGCTGGTCGTCGGAGATCGCCTGCTCGGAGTGCTGGCCGTCGAGAGCGCCCAGCCGCTCGCCTTCGAAGAGTGGCACGAGGCATACCTCGGCATCGTCGCGGGTCAGGTGGCGCTCGCGATGGACGCACTGCTCCTTCGCGAGCGGGAGGGGGTTGATGGCCACCCGGCAGCGGAAGATTCTCTGATGCCGACTCCGCCGACTAGAGCCGAACGCCCGGCTCGCGCCGGCGTGCGTCGCTTTCGCTACTACGCCGGCGACGACAGCGTGTTCGTGGACGACGAGTACCTCATCCGGAACCTGCCCGGTCGCATCCTGTGGCTCCTACTCGAGGAGCACGTCGCGTCCGGTCGAGTCGATTTCACCAACCGCGAGCTCCGCGCAGACGGCCGCCTCGGCCTGCCGGCATACCGCGACAACCTGGAGAGCCGCCTCGTCCTGCTGCGCAAGCGGCTGCAGCTCAGGTGCCCGGAACTACGCCTCGCGCCGACCGGACGCGGTCGATTCCGCATCGAGCGGGACTGCGAGGTGCAGCTCGAGCGACGCTGACCGAGCGTCGGGTGGACGTTAAGGAGCTCTCAAGATCCGCAGAAGGAGCATTCAGCAACGGCTTCTCCGGCGACAACGCATGGTGGGGGTGGGGCGACGATCACAACCCCCGTCCCCCGAAGGAGAGTCTCCATGATGCCCGTCGATTCCAATCCCGCTTCGCAGTCGGTTCCGGACGCTGCCCCGTCTGCCCCCCGCGCCCCGTTCTGGCCGAGTCACGATCTGTACGGGGTCGTCCACAAGGGACTGCGGTGGGCGATGTTCCGGGCCCTCGAAGGCGTCGCTCGCATCGATCCCGACGACGTATCCGCCCGGGACGTCGCGGTGGCGCAGGTCCGAGAGCTGCTCGAGCTCCTCGAGTCGCATCTGCAGCACGAGAACGAGTTCATCCATGCCGCGCTCGAGGCGCGGCGACCCGGCGCATCGGCACGGATCGCTGGTGATCACGCGCACCACCAGCGCTCGCTCGACGAGCTGGCGAAGGCGATCCGGGAGGTCGAGCAAAGCTCGGTGCGAGAACGAGCGGCTTCGTGGCGCAGTCTTTACCTCGCGCTGTCGGTGTTCGTCGGCGAGAACCTGGTTCACATGGAGGAGGAAGAGAACCTCGTGCAGCCAGTACTCGAGGCGGTCTACTCGGTCGAGGAACTCGCCGCGATCGAGGCCGAGCTCGTCAGCCACGTGCCGCCCGACCGCCTGCTGCGCTTCGTGCGCTACATGCTGGTGGCCATTCCTCTCCAGGCGCGAGTGGCTCTGCTGGCGGGACCGCGTGCCGAAATGCCACCGGAGGTGTTCGCCGACTTCTTCGCCGCCGCGACGACGCTGGTCGCCGCCGACGAACGTGCCGAGCTTCGCCGTCGGATCTGGGAGGACGCGTGATTCCCGATTGGAGCGGACCCAAACCTTGGCGGGACTCGGCTTCGGCCGTGTCCCGCCCCGGCGACGGGGTGTGGACCGTGGGCGATGCACGCCGCGCCTCCCTGGGACCCATCGCGGCACTCGCGCTGCTACTTTCGGGGTGCGTCGGCGCGACGAAGTCCGGAGCCGCGGGTTCCGCGGGTGGCGAGGGCGGTGCAGGCGACCCGAGCCACGCCGGGGCGTCCAGCGGGGGGGCGAGAGGCGACGGGGGCGACACGTCCGCGGGCGCTGGTGGCGACGCTCCGGTGGGTGGAGGCGGTTTCACAGCAGGTCATGGTCCGACAGCGGGGCGTGGGGGGATGGGCGGCGGTGTCGGATCAGCTGGCAGCGCGGGTGTCGCAGGCGCTGCGGGCGCTGCCCCCGACTGGGCATCGCTCGTGAGCTCTGGAGTTCTCGATGTGGACGCAACGCCGCGTCCGAACTGGGGTGGGGTGCTCGTGACGGGCGACGCGGAACGGATCATCGCAGTCGAGTCCCGGCGGCTCGCCGAGCCAGGTCCACTGGGGATGCCGTGGCGGACGGAGTTTCGCCTTGTGGGGCGACACGCGGACGGCAGCACCTGGACCCATCGCGCCGAGCGCGACGCGATCATCAGCGACGTGGTGCTGCATCCTTCGGGCTCCGCCACGGTCGCTGTTCAGCTCTTCGGACCCGAGGAGCAGGCGTATCGACTGTTGCGCTTCGACCCCGAGGGCACGCTCCTCGCGAGCGCCACGATGGTACCGCCGCCCCTGCCGGTCGAAAAGCCAGAGTCCGACTCGGCCCCGCCGGCGTTGCGTCTGGCGGGGCCCCTCGCCGATGCGCTCAGCGCAGGGTGGCTCAGGCTGGCGTCCACTGGCGAGAGCGTGGTCGCGGCGGTGCTCTCCTTTGCCGACTTCCCGGAGTCGGACCCGCGCCGGCAATCCCTGGTGCTTGCCGTCGAAGCGTTGGAATTCACCGGCGGAGAGTTCGTGGCTCGGTGGGCGCGCCTGGTCGACGACGTGCACCGCGCCGACCCCGCCGCCTGGGCCTACGACGAGCTCCGCTGGCGCGAACAGGCGGTGCGCCCGTTCCTGGCGGTGGAACCCGCAACGGGCACCATCGCCGTCGGCCGCGCATGGAACCGCACCCGGTGCGACGCCAACGTGGCGCGTTTCGCGGAATTCACCACCCAGGACTGCGTTTTGCGGAGCGTCGACGTCGTCGAGAACGAGCGCCTGCCGCTCGCGGTCACGCGGTTCTCTCCATCCGGCGAGCGACTGGGCACGATGGTGCTCGGTCCCGACGAGGACGCCGTCGAGCAGGTGCCTTTCGATCTGGTGGTCGAAGGGAATTCCTTCGTCGTGGTGGGCTCGGTCGTACGCGCGACCGAATCTGGTGAGCGTCGTCGTGCGGAGGACGGCACCTTCGCCTACGACGGCTTTCTGTCCGTCCACGACGAGCACGGCGGAGTCGTGCTGCAACGCGACGTCGACACCGGCGCCGGTGACGTGCTGAGTGCCGTGATGTCAACGCGGGCAGGCTGGGTCGCGGTCGGCAGCAGCGGGTGGCGACGCGGCACCGGCGGCATGAGCATCTCACGCGGTGCCGACCCGCTCGTCGCATTCGTCGATCGCGACGGGGGGATCAGCTCGAGACTCGCCCCCCTGACCGGTGGTGGCCGCCACTTCACGCTTCACGACCTCACGCTCGATGCAGATTCGGCCGGGCTTCAAGCCGTCGGCTTCGCCGACGCGCCCATGACACACTCCGGAGACGGCGGTAACGTCGAGGCCATGACCTTCGGCGGTCTGGCGATACGAATTGCGGAGTGAGCCACCCGGAGCGCCAAGCGTCTCGACCCGCGTCACCTCGGCGAGCTCACCCGTGCTACGGTTGCGGCGATGCGTGGACGCTCGGGGCTCGTCGGGTTGCTGGTGGCCGCGCTGGCAGCGAGCGCTGGCTGTCGCAAACCCGCCAATCGGCAGTCGGCGGCAGATGCCGGCCGAGACGCGAGCCCGGTGGCGAGCACGCTGCCGCCTCCTGCCGCGTCCGTCGTGACCGTGACGAGCGTGGTGGCCGTGACCCAGGCGAGCCCGGCCTGGGATGCCGGCGCCCCGGTCGTCGCCGAGGGCAAGGTAGACGGTGTGGAGCTGCGTCGCCGCACCCACGAGCGGCTCGCGGCCGACCAGAGCCCCGTGCACGTTCTGGTGGGCGACGACGTGCGCGCCCTGGGCAAGGCCGCCTGCGAGGCCACCGTGCCCCACCGCCCGGCCGCCACGCCCGTGCTCATCAAGCCGAACTTCACCGGCTTCGAGTGGTTCAAGGATCCTGAAAAATCCGGCGGCGACGACGGCGTCCGCGGTCGCACCACGGATCCGGAGTTCGTGCGCGGCGTGATCGAGTGCCTGCAGGCACGGGGCCACCGACACATCACCGTGGCAGACGGCTGGGCCGGCTCGCTGAAGGACTGGCCCCGCTGCCTCGAGGTCTCCGGCTACGGGGCGATGGCGAAGGCCACGGGAGTGGAGGTCGTGGCGCTGGCGGACGACGGCAAGCACGACCAGGGCGACGCGGCCCCCGGCAAGCCGCTCGCGATCGCCGGCGTCGGTTCCACTCCCGTGCCCACGCTCCTGATGCCGAAGGCGGTCGCCGACCACCTCGACCATGGCCTTTACATCATGATCCCCAAGCTGAAGGCCCACCGGTTCTCGGTCGTCAGCCTCGGCATCAAGAACCTGCAGGGCACGGTGATGTACTCCGATGCGTCCCCGGCCTACCGCCAGAAGTGGCGCTCGCATCGCGAGATCAGCGCGGCCCTCGAGCTGTTGCGGACCGATCGCTACGAGGGCACCCTGGCGTATGTCGCCGCGCTCGACGTGTTCGCGCGCCGCATGGTCGCGGTGCTCGAGCTGGAGGCGCCCCACGTGGTGATCCTCGAGGGCGCGCCGGCCATGAGCGGCGACGGGTTCGAGCGTCTGGAGCCGAGCGCCGAGAAGGTGGCGATCGCGGGGACCAACGTCATCACCGTGGACCGGGTGGGGTCGCAGTTCCTCGGTCTCTGGGAGAACGCGCCGCTGCGCTCGCAGCTCGCGGGGCGAGCCAGCTCCCCACTCATCACCAAGGCGGCGCATGCTTTCGGGGTCGACCTCGACCACGTCGAGGTGGTGGGCAACGGGGCGCACCTCATCGACCAGCCGCGCCCGTACTACTACCACAGCATGAGCGGCTTCGAGATCCGGGGCACCGCGCCGGCTCCCGCGCCCGCCACGAGCGCAGCGCCCGCCGCCAGTGCATCGGTCGCGCCCCGCCCGGCGCCCGCCGCGAGCGTATCCGCCGCGACGAGCTCGGCGCCCGCGACGACGAGCCGCGACGTGATCGCGAAGCGTGCGGCGGAGGCGCCGAAGGTCGACGGCCAGCTCGACGACGCCGCGTGGGCCGCGGCCGCCCCGGTCCGTTTCTCCACCGACACCCGGGGCCAGGACACCGGCATCGGCACCGAGGTGCGCTTCACCTGGACCGCGGACGCGCTCTACGTCGCCTTCCAGCTGGACCATGCGGGCCTGCACACCGACCGCTCGCGCCCGCTGGACCGCGATCGCGAGCGCCTCTACACCGAGGACTGCGTCGAGCTGTTCCTCGATCCCGATCCGGCCACGCCGCGCGCCTACACGGAGGTGGAGATCGGTCCGTTTGGTCACTTCCTCGATCTGACGGTCGACCTCGATCGCAAGCGCTACGACGTTGCGTACTCGAGCGGGCTCACGGTTGCTACGACGCAACGACCGGCAACCCACCAGGCCATCATCGAGGCGGTGCTGCGCGCCCCGGATCTGGTCGCTGCCCTGCGCCCCGGGGCTCGGTTGCCGCTCGGCCTGTTCCGCATGGAGGGCCAGGATCCGCGCCACTACCTGGCGTACAGTCCGGCGCACACGCCGAAGCCCGACTTCCACCGCCCGGAAGCCTTCGTCCGATTGGTGCTGACGGACTGACGCGAGGACAGCCGACCGGTGCGCGCGGTTCTTCGACTCGCAGGCTCACATGCAAATCTGGATACACGTGGCGGCTCGATTGGCTCCTCGTTGGCATCCGTTGCACCACCGTGAGCGCGTGGTTGTCTCGTCCAATCTCGTCGAACCGTATGACAGATGGTCCGCACTCCTCTTGGGGGCACCTGCGGGTCTGGCGCGCACGGAGCAATGGGGCGAAGCGCGTGGCGAGGGTCGTGGATCCCGGAAAGCAGTCCACCCATGTCTCGTCCTGCAAGCTGGAAGCTGCGCCGCCTGGCGGCTCGCGCCGAACGCGTCGCCGAGCGCCGCGCCGACAAATCCCCCGCGCTGGCCGTGTGCCGCGCGTCCCTCCGACCGGCGGCCATCGCCTACAAGACCGCGTACGACGCCACCCAGAAATACGAGCCGCAGCTCCGTCGCGAGATGAACGAGGGGCGGAGCGCGGTCGCGGAGCTGGTCAAGGTGATGCGCGAGTGGCTCCCGCTGGTCGCGCGCGACGTGCCCAACTTTGACCGCGCCACCTTCGCGGCCTCGAACGTGCCCGACGACGTCCTGTCGGACGCCGAGCTCTTCCTCGACACGGTGGAGAACGCGACCGACGCCAACGGGCAGCCGCTCGAGTACTCCGGCGCCATCCTCGCGTCGCTCACGCCGCGCTACGAGGCCGCGCGCAAGGAGTGGGCAGAGGCCGAGGCTGCCGACTCCAAGTATCAGCAGATGCTCGCCAGCGTCCGCCAGTCGGGCAGTGAGCTGCACGAGGAGCTGAAGGCCTTCCGTCGCACGCTGGCGGTCGTTGCCGGACGTTCAGACAAGGACTACCAGAAGCTCCGCGCCGAGCGAGCGGGTCTTCCCGACGAGGAAGACGACGCCGCAGCCCCGCAGCCCGAGGTGGTGCCGCCCGCCGCTCCCGGCGTGACCGGCCCCGTCGCCACGGCCAGCTGATCCCCCGGCCGCCCATTCCCGCTCCGCGCAGGAAGCGGCCGGAAATGGCGCAAATAGGCAACCAGCCCCGCCCTCGAGCCAAATCGGGGTCGGGGCTGATCCTCACGGCGGTGGGGTCGACCGTTTCGGCGGCGACCTCGATCCAACCCGGCGTCGCCCCCACCCGAAACGGCAGACCTCTTTCTCCCCGACCTTTTTCCCGCGCCACCCCGCCCTCGGTAGCCCTCGCAGTCGTCCTGCCGTGCGGCCGCACCGAACCACCGTCGGCCCCGATCCGAACCGCAGCGGCGGAGCCCGCGTTCCGGCGCGGGCACGCCCTTCGATGGGGGTGGGGTCGATCCGATGCGGGGGTGGGGTCGATCCAATGCGGGGGTGGGGTCGTCCATCACCGCCGAGCGCATTTTTTCGGCACGGCGGTGGGCCCGAGGAATTCGGCAGCGGGGTCGACGCTTACCGGCGATCGCCCCGCCGATCGAGAACGCGAGCTCGCCAAACCGCGCGCGGCACCTCGCGAGGCGATTTTGAAGCGCCCGGCGGGGGAGAGGTGGCGGAGGGTCGAGAGGTGGCGGGGGCGAGTTTGATTCCCGGGGCCTCCACAATCTACCGACGCGAGATTGCCTGGGATGCGGGACTACCTCGGTCCCGTCTCCAACATTTCTCCACCCACCGTCCATTTGTGCCGATGACGTAGTCTGCCATAGCTCGTGCATTCTTCGGGCGCGGCGCCTGTCACGCGGAGGTACTATTTCGGGAAGCGTCGGGACGGATATCTCGCTTCCGCGGCGCAAGGGAGGCTCATGAGCACCGCGATTCTGGCTGTACTTCTCGTTGTGGCAGTCCTCTTGGCGTTCGTCGCCGGGGCGCTGGCACTGGTCTTCCTGATCCGGGCAAATCAACGGGCACAGAAGCTTTCTCGCGCGGAAGCAGAGCGAGCGGCACTGGAGCAACGCAACGTCTCCCTGCAGCAGGAAGTACAGAGCCTGGCCCGCTATCGATCCATCGTGGACGTCGAAGCTCACGTTGCGCGTATGCAGGCCGAGTCGAACCAGTACGTTACCCACATGCAGGCGGAAGGACGCCGAATCTGGGACCAGGCCAATGCCGAAGCGTCGAGCCTTCGCCAGCGCGCACAGGCAGACGCGCAAGCTGCGCTGGCCGATGCACAACGCCAAGCGGTGGAGGCTTCGACGGCCGCGGCCGCGGCCACCACGGAAGTACGGCGCCTAGAGCAGGTTGCGGCCGGTATCAAGAACGTCATCGCCGGGTATGGGGACGAGTATGTGCTTCCGACCGCCGGTCTCCTCGACGAGCTTGCCGACGAGTTCGGCTTCACGGAGGCGGGGGAGGCGCTAAAGCAGGCCCGGCAGACAACAAAGGACCTGCTTAGGCAGGGCGCCGCAGCCAGTTGCGACTACGTCGAGGCGAACCGCCGAACCACGGCGATAGCGTTCGTGCTCGATGCCTTCAACGGCAAGGTCGATACTGTCCTTGCTGACATCCGACACGACAACCATGGAACGCTCGAAAGGAAGATCCACGATGCGTTTCATCTTGTGAACCACAACGGGGGCGCCTTCCGGAATGCGCGGGTTACGGAGGAATACCTGCGTGCGCGGCTTGCGGAGTTGCGATGGGGAGTGGTGGCCAAGGAGCTGAAGCTTCGGCAGCGTGAGGAGCAGCGGATACTCAAGGAGCGAATCCGCGAAGAAGAGAAGGCGCAGCGTGAGTTCGAGCGCGCCCAACGTGAGGCCCTCAAGGAGGAGGAGGCGTTGCGCAAAGCCCTGGAGAAAGCACGTCGCGAGGTCGAATACGCGAGCGAGCAGCAACGGGCACACTACGAGCAGCGGCTTCAGGAACTCAGCGAGAAGCTACAACTCGCCGAGGAGAAGAACCAGCGCGCGCTATCGATGGCTCAACAGACCAAAGCGGGCCATGTCTACGTCATCTCCAACGTGGGTTCGTTCGGCGAAGGCGTGTTCAAGATAGGGATGACTCGGAGACTGGAACCGCTGGACCGCGTGCGCGAACTTGGCGATGCCAGTGTCCCGTTCGAGTTCGACGTGCATGCCCTCATCGCGAGCAACGATGCGCCCAGCCTCGAGAACGACTTGCACAAGCGATTCGTGCGCAATCAGGTCAACAAGGTGAACCCGCGAAAGGAGTTCTTCCGAGTGCCGCTGAGCGAGATACGGGGCGAGGTGACCCGTCTCGGCGTCCAGGCGAGCTGGACCATCGAAGCCGAATGTCGGCAGTACCGCGAGACCCTGGCTATTGAGCGCGCCATGGAGGCACACACGTTAGACGAGGGAGCGTGGGCGCAGCAGCAGTTGCGTGAGCAGGCGCTCGCTGCCACCCCGAGTCAGCCCGAGGCCGTCGCGTAGGGTCATCAGCGGGCGGCGATGGGACCGCCTTCCGCTCTACCCGCTGTCCGCACGTCCGCATCGGGGATCCCTTAACCGAGCATGATCGCCAGCCGCGCGTAACTATCCTCCCGTTTTCGCTGTAATTGATTCGCTTGTGAGAAAATGCAGTCGATCAGCGAGCGCAGTGCATGCACTGCAACCGCTCGAGGTTTTGCGACAGCTGAAGAGAGTGAGTCGATTGCGCTCCGAAGGGAGCGGGTCGCGATCTGAGGCCGCAGGACGTTGGCGAGACCAACGAAGGCCTTCAGCGACGCCAGGCTCGTGCTGAGCGTGCGCGAGACCGCCAGCGCCAGCAGCGAGCCCCAGACGAGCACCGCAACGGCGTGGGGATCGCCTGTTGGTAGGCTGGTGAGGTTCAGATCCTGTTTGAGTTCCTTGAAGACCAGTTCGACCTGCCAGCGCATCCGGTACAGTTCGCGAAGCATGTGGGGCGTCCATCCTGTATCCAGGTTCGTCAGGTAGCGACGCTGCTCGCCGTGGGGCCCCGGGAGGATCACCAGACGCATTCGAACTGGTGTGCGGTCTTCGCCTCGTCCTTTCGGGGTGACCAGAACTTCGAGGTCCCAGACGCTCCGGATTCTTCCAGTCTTGGCCGAGGGTTGCGGGGCCTTGGGCCGTCGTTTCTGCGACTCCTTCGTGGCGGGCGGTGAGGCCAGCACCTGGCGCAGGGGCACGCCCTCGGGTGACCTTGCGAGTGCTTGCCGGACACGCTTGGGAGCACGATTCACCGCGACAATCACCGCTGTTCCGTTCGTCCGCATGGGGCACAGGAAGTACAGGCCCGCCTCTTGAGCCCGCCGCAAGAGCGAGAAATTGGTGAAGCCCTTGTCGAAGAGGAGCAGCGTCCCCTTGCGCATCGAATCGAGCGGTGGCGGCTGGCTGTGATCGTTGACGTTCCCGGCGGTGACGCGCGCGAAAAGCGGGACGTTTCCGAAGACGGAGATCCCGAGGAAGACCTTCAGCGCAGCAAAGCCGCCCCGACCGTTGGTCGGATACACGTTGGACAGGCTCTTCTTGACCTCCACGTGCGACGAATCCCACGCGACGACATCGGAGAAGTGCTTGCCGAGTGGATGGGCAGCTCGTCGAGCTCGAGCACGCCAGCGGCGAGTGACGAGTTTGAACGCCTCCGCCATCAGCCGAACCGCCTTCTCGGACTTGAAGCGGATCTGGAATGCACGGCGCCAGATGCCGTCGCCGGTCAGCTGACTGAACCAGTTCCGAGCTTGCTCGAAACCAGGCGTCCCCTGACCAAACCGGCTCAGAACGACCGCCCACACGAAACTGAATGCGGCAACGACCCGCGCCCGCTGGATGAACTCGGTCTCGCGACCAGCTACGGTCAGATCACTTTCTGGTAGTGCATTCTTGAGGCCACACCGGATTCTGTCGTAGTCCAATTTCATCGGGGTCCCTTACATCCCCTGCATGCGGCAGGGTTGGTGTTGGTAGAGGGGACCCCGATACTTGTTTTTCTGCCGGTTTGTCGATCTCTCGGCCGGTAAAGATCACCCCGATGCGCACATGCGGACGATCCCATGCCGCGCGCAGACGGATGCTTTCGGGCGATTCTGGAATGCCTGCTAATACTCGCGCTCAGGGTCACCTGGGTGACGTGGGTGATGTGAGGATTCTGGCTTTCCCATAGGAACGCTTGGAGACTCCAATCTCCGACACCTAGATTGGAGTGTGTGGTTCAAGCACCACGACGAAGCCGTTGCGCTTTTCCGGATCGATTCTGGAGTTTGGCGAGAGTGCCGTGAATGTCCGTACGTTACTCCCATAGTGATCCGAACCAGATCGAGTACCCTGCCCTTCGGGTGTGATGTGATGGTGCTCGGGGAGAGTCGACATGAATCAGCGGGATCAGGGGCGTAGAGTAAGCGATCGACGGACGGGGCGGGTTCGACTGGGCGGGACCCTGACTGCTGTTGCCAGCGGCTTGGCGATCGCCATCGGTGCAGGCTGTGCGTCAAAGGATGACTCGGGTAGCGCCACCGGTGTGAGCGGTGGGGCGTTGACACTTTCGCCTGATTCGGCCCGGGTCCTCGGCTGGGAAGATCCGACAGACTGGTCCCCGCTGTTCTCGTCGAGTGGCGATCACGTGCAAGGCGACTACAGCCTCGCGGTGTCGGCGTCCGGCTGGACGGAGCTCGTGAGCGTACCGCTGGCGGGTGTCGGGGATGTCGAGGACACCGTGAGTCTGGACGTGCAACTGCCCGCCGCGGTCAGTTGGGGCGAGATCCGAATTGTCCTCCAGCTTCCGTCCGCGAGCGAGTACTGGCGGGATCTCGGCGGTGTGTCGCTGGTAGGCGTGCAATCGGGCGAGTTCACAACCCTCTCGTGGCCGATCGACTCTGGTCTTCGCGCCAAGCTCGAGGGGAACTACAGCGATCTCACCATTCGAGTGCAGCTCAACGCGCCCGGGGGAGAATACCTACTGGACGCGCTGCGCTTCGGCTCGCAGGGTGGGGCATTGCCGTCGCTGGCCGACGACGGAGGGGAGTTTGGCTTCGCGAACAAGTCCTACTGGTACGGCTACATCTACCCACGATCGTATCCAGAGCTCGACGCGAACCTCGTCGCCGCGAACCGCCGTGAGGCGATTGCAGATCTCCGCTCGCAGCGGGCCGCCAGTGGCTACGTACACGTGGGCGAGGAAGGGATTTCGGGCAGCAGTAGCATCCCCGACCCCGGATGCACTCAGGGGGACTGCCCCGTCGGATACTGCCAGCTATGCGTGGGCCCCACCGGTGGGACCAGCGGCGAGTGTACCTGTCAACCCGCGGGTACCGGAGGTAGCACCGGCACGGGTGGCAGCTCCGCCACTGGAGGAAGCGCCGCCACTGGCGGTTCGGGTGGTACTTCTGGAACCGGAGGGACGGGAACCGGGGGGACGACGAGCAGCCCTTGCGGGTGGTCTCATGCTGGGCCCACCAACGTGCCCGGTCGCGTCATTTCGGTCTCCATCGATCCTGCCAACCACAACGTCATGTATGTTGGCACGGTCGGGGGCCTCTACCAGTCCAAGGACAAGGGTCGACGGTGGCGTCGCGTCTCCGACAACCTGTTCACCGATCGAGCAGGGACCGTTGCCGTCTGGGGGGCGGAAGTCCTGGTGGGACCGGGCGATCCCGACCTCGGCGTGCCCGCCGGTCCCCGCTTGCTCGAGCCAGTGGTTCCCGGCATCTGGAAGTACGAGGACGGTATGCCCGGCACCTGGACCCAGGTAACGCCGGGCACGACCGGCTCCGGCGACCCTCTCGTGGCTCTCGAAATTGTCTTCGCCAATGCGAACACCGTTTACGCTGGCACCAACGACGGCGTCTGGGAGGGCACGTTGTCGGGTGGCACGTGGTCATTTTCGCAGCACGGTCTGGCCGGGTTGCGCATCCGGGACATTGCGGTCGGCTCTACCACACCGCTCGTTCTGTACGCTGCGGAGGCCCGAGACAACCTGGTTGGCGTGTGGAAGTTCCAGAGCGGGGCATGGAGCCTGCGCAATTCTGGCTTGCCCGGTTCCGTGACGCCCACGGGGAAGAACCACCAACCTCAGATCGCCCTGGCCGCGGATGGTCAGACGCTCTACACGCGCGTCACCACTCCGCTCTCAAACAGCTTCGATCCGGAGCGCTTGTTCAAGACCACGACCGCAGCAGAAACTCCTCCCGGTGGAGGCGACGCCTGGTTCGAGATCACTGACGTTCCCGTGCAGAATCCTGACAATCTGCAGTCTGGCCGCGGTCACTACTACTCGGTGCTGGAAGTCGATCCGTCGGACGCCAACCACCTCTACTGGGGAGCTGTCACCCTTTGGGGAGGGAACGTGAGTGGAACCAGCGCCAACTGGAGCAACATCAGTTGCGGGTCGACCACGAATTGTCCCGCGCGAGAGAAGCAGCGCATCCACGACGACCAGCACACGCTCACTTTTGACCTCGACGACCCGACCGTGATCTGGGCTGGCACGGACGGAGGCCTATTTCGCAGCACCCCACCTGCCTCCGACGGCACTTGGGAATGGGCCTTCGCGGCGCACGGGATACGGTCGTCGGAAGTCTATTCCGTTGCCGCTGGGACGGGAAACGCCGGGCTCGTCAGCGGCGGGTTCCAGGACCAGGGCAGTCAAATGACGTTCGGGAATCGTACGTGGTATCCCATTGATGGTGCCGACGGACGGTACGTGGCCGTTGATGCAGAGAATCCCCTCACCATCCTTGGCAGCAACCAGTTCCACAATCTGTTCATGACGCTTGAGCCGGTGCCATACGTCTCACTGTCGCAATCGGCCGAGTTGCGTGCCTGGGGGCACATCGGGTTCTGGCGAGTCGACGGCATACTGGCCGACGGGACGACAAGCGCAACGGTTCCAAGCCCGCCCTTCGCTACTGATCCGACGACGGCAGGTATGGCATTTGCCGTCAATCGGCCTCCTGTCAACGATCCGACCACTGGCGATTTCAAGGGTGTCGACACGTCTTCGCTCCCGTTGGGGCTGATCCGAACTGACGATGGCGTTGACTGGAGCACCGTGCTCGACAGCACTTCGACACTGCTGGGCGGAGGTCGCTTCCTGATAGAACCTGGCTTCAACTGGCCGGGAGGACGACACAGCATCGTGGTTTCCCCTTCGCTGAATTCGGCAGGTCGCAAGTCCGTGTACGTGTGGACTTCCACTGGGACGATCCTGATGAACCACGAAGACGGGGACGCCTACCGGTGGAACACCATGCCGCCTCTGACCGGCGCCAGCCGCGTGATGGCACTGGCCGTCGACCCGACTAACGCCCTGCGCGTGCTTGCAGTCACCCAGACCGGGCAGTTGTTCCGTTTTGGCGATTCGCTGCTCTGGTCCGAGGTCGTCACTTCGGCTTCCTCGCCGGTGAACCCAGTCCCCTCGATACCGATGGCAGCAGTGGCGATCGATCCCGTCGACCCGGACCAGTTCTATGTTGCGAGCGATACCGGCGTCTTCCACGGTACTTTCCTGGCCGATGGGACCGCTTCGTGGGAGGAGTTCAACCAGGGGATGCCGGACAACGCCCCGGTAACCGACATCTGGCTCAACCCGGTCACTCATACACTGCATGTCGCGACCTTCGGCTTCGGCGTCTACCACTACGACCTGGACCGTGAACCCATCTGCGATCCCGAACGCCTGCTGGTTCGCGACAACGTTTTCGACTACGGCCAGGATCTGTCCCCCTTCGGAGAGCCCGATCCCGAACACCCCGTGGTCGATTCCCAACGCAACGCAACCATTCTGGACGCGACGCGATTCTCGTTCTTCAAGCCCAACGACGACGTCGGCGGTCGCGTCTACTGGTGGGACAGCACCGATATTCGCGTCGATACGCCCGATGCCGCGCCGGAGAAGAACCAGATCGATTACGCGGACAACTACGAGTTCGAATCCTGCCCCATCGAAGTATCCGAGTGCTTTCCGGGCACCATGGTCGATTCGGGCCTCCAGCGACCTCCGCCGAACGACCCGAGCTTGCCGTACTACGACGTAAACGTCTACGTCCAGGCAATTCAACTGGGGCTCGGCGAGGTGCCGGACGTGCGCGCTGCAGTCCTGGTCACCGACGCGACCGTGGAGGTGCCTCCTCTGCCTGCCGAGTTCTGGACCCAGACGTTCCCGGAGCGCACCAGCGCGGGGCCGGCGGGAGCGTTGTGTGGAGCCGGATTCGACGAGACCGCCACCGACTGGAGGTTGGTCGGTTGTGAGCCGTTCGAGCACCCCATCGCTGCGGGTGTTCCCGAGGTGAAGCAATTCGATTGGCGTGTATTCCCCACCGACCCCGATCACCAGTGCATGCTGGCCGTGGTCGACTCGTTCGGGGACGGCATCGAGGACAGCGCTCGCGACGGAACGTGGGGCGAACGGGTCGAGGACGTCGTGCAGAGGAGTCGCCACATTGCACAGCGGAATCTGTACGTCATCAATCCGCCATCGGATGTTGCGGTGCCACCGGGGGGAGGCATTCATTCGGGGCCGTATGCGGATCTGACCTGGATCTGGGTGCCGAACTACACGGCCGACGCGGTCGAGAAAGACATTCTCCTGTCGACGAGCGGAATGGCGGGCGGCAGGCTCTCCTTCTTGCTGCCCGAGGGCATGGACGAGGTCGTTCCGGAGTTGCCGCGACCCTGCGGCCAGCCGCCCGCGCCAGGCAACGAGGTGGGGGTCATCACCCTGCCTCGCGGACTGACCGAGGGGGTGGTCGCACTTGGCGCCACCCATCGATTGTGGCTCGGTGATCGGGCAAGTATCGAGGAACCGAGCGGCGCGTTCTCGAGCGTCGCGAACGCGGGCAGCAACGGCACGGAGATCGGGGCCAGCGCCGTCGTCGGGTCGGTAACGAGCGTAGCGTCGGTGTTCTTGCGGTCGAACGCCACCGTCACCGGCGACGTGACCACCGAGGGTTCGATCAGCAAGCAGAACGACGTCACCGTGGGCGGCACGGAGACGAGCTCGGCCGACCTCAGCCCGGCAACTAGCATCACCTGGCCCGCACCGGCCACCGGTCCTTTCGGCGGAGACGTCTCCCTCGAGCCGACCGATACACGGACGATCACGCCTGGCACGTACGGCAAGCTCAGTGTGAAAACCGGAGCGACGCTCACACTCGAAGGTGGCGAGTACCGCTTCAGCTCAATCGAGGCCCTCGAGCCCGGCTCGGTCGTCGCAGCGAACACGGAGCAACAACCCGTCATCATCTACGTCGAAGGGTCCGTTATCGTTCGGGGGTCGATTGAAGATACGGCAGGCGACGGATCCGGCGTGATGATCGTAATGCTGGGCGCGGGGTGGGCCACTCTGGAGTCCCCGTTCCGCGGCACGATGCTGGCGCCGAACGGCACCATCAATCTGGGCACCGCCGGGGGTCAACCGCACCTCGGAAGCTTCTTCGGTCGCGAGGTCGCTGTCGCGGCTGACGCCATCGTGCGCCGGGTGCGCTTTGCGGGCTTCGACACCATCGGTGCCTGCGCTCCTCTGACCGACGACGAGGCGGTCAAGGCGGTCGGCCTCGGGCTCGACCCGGACGCCGTCTATCCGCTTGGGACCACCGAACGGCACGTGAGGATCCTCCTCGCAGGCAACACGCGCATGAAGCTCGGCCTCCGGTACGAAGCAGGAGTAGCGCAGGTCAACACCGCTGAACGTTTCCGGGTGGTATCGATGGATGGTGCTACAGTGCTCGGAGGGAGTACGTTTGTTCTGCGACACTGAGCACAGTCGGCGAGGTGGCCGAAGGCTGATCGCGATGTTGTTCTTCGCAACCTCGCTCTCCGTGGCGTGCGGGGGCGCGTCCCGCACCGACGAAGCATCGGGCGGCAGTGACCCGGGTGGTGGTCCCCCCTCTGGAGCGACGGCGAATGGCGGGGACGCCACTGGTGGCGCCGGGGCAACGAGTGCGAGCGGTGGTAGCGAGAGCGGGGGCGCCGGCGAGAGCGGCGGCGCCGGCAACGGCGGCGGCGTTTCGAACAGCGGGGGTGCTGCTGGTGGCGGCGATGCTTCCGGTGGTGGCACGCCTGGAGGAGGCAGCGAAGCGGGAGGCACACCGACCGGCGGAGCGCCCCCCGGGGGCGGCACGCCGCCCGGCGGTGCCACGCCCACAGGAGGCGTCAGTCCCACTGGAGGCGCCGAAACGGGTGGCGGTTCCACCGATCCGGCCTGCCCGACTGGGCCGCCGTCAGACGGAGATTCGTGCGGAGACGACCAGGCGTGCTTCTACGACGACTGCCCGGGTGAGGGCCTGACCCGCGCCGGGTGTTTCGACTCGGCATGGCACGTCAGAACGACGCCGTGTTGCCCGGACACCGTGCCGACCCACGGCGATAGCTGTCCGGGCGATGGCTACAATTGCGAGTACGACAACTGTCCCGGTGGCATTCTCTCACAGGCAGGCTGTCAGGACGGGGTGTGGACCGTCGTCTCTCGATACTGCTGCCCGGAAGAACCGCCAGGATCGGACGCGGTCGATTGCGGTCCGGACGACACGATAGTGAATCCCTTTCCGCAATACTACTGCGCGTGGCAAGACTGCGGCAGCTACGGCGTGGCCGACGGTTCCTGCGAATCCGATGGTCTACTGACAACCCTTGCGAGATCTTGCGAAGACCGGTTCTTCTGTGGGAACGGCAATACCAACCAGAACTACTACTGCGATTCTGGCGAGGTTTGTGTTCACTACTCCGTGCCTGCAACAGGCAACGTGTTTCGATGCGTGGAAAACCCGTGCGCGCCGGGCGTGCTCGAGCTTGGCTGTATCCGAGAATCCATGTGCCCCACAGCGACGCGAGCGTACGTGCCCTACGGCGACGGAATGTACGTGAGCTGTCCCTTGTGGTTCTGATTCGCCCCGCTGCTCCGCGGGGGTCGTCGGCGCTGCCTCTCCGCCGGACAGGCGCACGGGGCAACGCGGGTCCTCGGGGATAGGCCGCGGGCGACGGTCGTCTGAGCGCACGTGTAGTGCGCTCGAGACCATGCAGGCTCCGGGTGATGTCGATGGATGGTGCTACAGTGCTCGGAGGGAGTACGTTTGTTCTGCGACATTGACCACAGTCGACGAGGTGGCCGACGGCTGATCGCGACGTTGTTCTTCGCAACCTCGCTCTCCGTGGCGTGCGGGGGCGCGTCCCGCACCGACGACGCCTCGGGCGGCAGTGACTCGGGCGGTGGTCCCCCCTCTGGAGCGACGGCGAATGCCGGGGACGCCACTGGTGGCGCCGGGGCAACGAGTGCGAGCGGGGGTGTTAGCGAGAGCGGGGGCGCCGGCAACGGCGGCGCCGGCAACGGCGGCGGCGTTTCGAACAGCGGGGGTGCTGCTGGTGGCGGTTCCACCGACCCGTCGTGCCCGACCGTGCCGCCGTCAGACGGAGAGTCGTGCGGAGACGACCAGGCGTGCTTCTACGACGACTGCCCGGGTGAGGGCCTGACCCGCGCCGGGTGTTTCGACTCGGCATGGCACGTCAGAACGACGCCGTGTTGTCCGGACACCGTGCCGAACGATGGCGATGATTGCCCGGAGCTCGAAGACTTCTACTATTGCGTGTATGACGATTGCCCTGGCGGAAACGTCTCGCAAGCATACTGTGCCGGTGGCACGTGGGGCGTAGACTCCCGTCAGTGCTGTCCGAACGAGCCGCCGGGTTCGACCGCGGTCACCTGCGGGCCCGACGTGACAGAGTGGGCTGGCACTGCGAGCCAGTACAGCTGCGCGTGGCAAGATTGCACCGAGTACGGTGTGGCCGATGGATCCTGCGACTCGTACGGCGCGTTGACGAGCGTGGCGAGGTCCTGTGAACCGGAGTTCTTCTGCGGCAACGGCAACACCGATCAGGACTACTACTGTGGCTCTGGGCAGGTTTGCATCAACTCCTCGATTCCTGGAATCACGACGCCAGGTGGTGCGCACATCTTCCGATGCGCGGACAACCCCTGCGCCCCGGGCGTTCTCGAGCTCGACTGCCTCAGAGAATCCGTCTGTCCGACCGCATACGGGGCCTACCTGCCCTACGGAGACGGAATGTACGTGAGCTGCTTGCTGTAGGCAGCGGTTCCGATTCGTCAGTGCTTCCTACTCCCCCCGGCTTCAGCGCGCGGCAGGGTTGGTGTTGGTAGAGGGGACCCCGATACTTGTTTTTCTGCCGGTTTGTCGATCTCTCGGCCGCTAAAGATCACCCCGATGCGCACGTCCGGACACTGGTCCCTCCAACCACTGTCCATCCGTCCCTCTGACGTACTCCGCCCGACCCCGCGCGAGTAGCCCTTCAAGCGTTCCCGGGAATGGAGGTAGTCTTCAACGTTCCCGGTGATTTCCCTGCACTTCGATAACCGTCGCCCGCCCCATCGGGACAGGAGCGCGCCCCCATGAAGCACCCGGGGGGAGCGTCGCCGAATTTCGCGTATCTGGCGTACCACGACCCGCGCCTGCCGGAGGCGCTCTCGTCGTGCGAGTCGTCCGTGCCGTAGAAGAACCGGAGTCCTTCCCCCCAGAATTCGATGTCGACCAGGGCCAGCTGGTCGAGCGCTGCCTGGGGGAGCGACGCGCCTTCGGAGTCTTCCCGGGCCCGTGCGGTCTTCACCAGCTCGTCGTATCGCTGGAGCGCCTGGGCTCGTTCGGGCTCGGGGCGGTCCTCCAGGAGCACGACGAGCTCCGCCCTCGCGTCTGCCCAGTCCACGGACCGACCGCTCATCTGCTCGAGAGTGTCGGCGAGGTGTGGCTGATCGCGGACCAGCTCGTCGAGTACCTGCTCGTTCCGCTTGCTGAAGGGGCGCGCCGATTCGGCCAGGGTTTCGGCGTGGCTCGACGCCTGGATCGCGCGGGCACGCAGGTCGGGATCGACGGAGAGGTTCTTGATTAGCTGCGTGGCGCTCACCTGGAAGCCGACCAACCCTCGGCCCCGGGGTGACAAGACCACGGGACCCAGTTCCGTGGTAGCGATGCGAATGATGGCTGCTGCCGCGAATGACAGCCACGCCAGCGAGAGGTCGAGCACCCCCGTTCCCGTGCGCAACGCGGTGGCGTCCCGCCGGGTACCCGTGCGCCGGGTGGTGCGCTATCGTTGCGCATGCAGCGTTCGCGGAGCGCGCTTCGTCTGATCGTACGGCTCGCGCCGGTTGGGGTGCTGGCGACGGGGCCGGCTACGGCGTGCGCGGCATCGCAGTCGAGGGCCGAGTCACGGGCGCCGTCCGTGGTGTTGCCAGGGCCAAGCACTTCGCCCCCAGTCGCCCCGACACCAACGGTCACAGCTCGCGAGCCGGCACCCGCACCCTCGGAGGTGGCTCCGGAGCAAGCTGACCCGCTGGCGGGAGATCCCGAAGTCTTGGCGGTGTGCGAGCGGTATCGCCAGGCGGTCGAGGACCGAGACGTCGACGTCCTGCTGGCGCTCGCATCGCTCCAGTATCTCGAGGATGGCGACAACGACGATCCTAGCGACGATCTCGACTACGCCGGGCTAGGGGCGTATCTCCGGGGACCCTTTCAGGACGTCAGGGACGTCAGCTACGACATCGACTACGAGTCCGTGCACTGGGAAGGGGACACGGTCGTGGTCGAGTACCACTATCGGTCCTTCTACCGCTTCGGGGACATCGAGCGCCGCACGGTCGGGACGAGCCGGCTCGAGCTCCGTCGAGAGGCCGGCACCCTGAAGATCGTGTCGGGGATCTGACGCTCACGTCCGGGCGAGAGCCCCGCAGGGCTCCCTTCCCACCAAATGTTCGCGAGACGAACAAGAAGGGCCGAAGCAACGTCGCTTGACCAGGAAATGTTCGCGAGGGAACAGGAAATCCTGCTCGCGGGGTCGTTCGTCGTATGACCCCTGTTCGGCCATGCTGAGCGGAACTAGGGTGTAGGATCGAAATGTATCTCTGGTCCAGGCGTGTCAGGCGACCCGACGGCAAGCGAGCGATTCACTCCCGCTTGACCTCGCACGGAGACCGACTCTGGAGCGGGCAACCTCCGTTCTCGCCGGAGCAGGACCCCGGCGAGCTGGTGCGCGAGCGAATCGAGCTCGCCGGGGACGGACTCCGCGTGCTCAGCTCGTTCGAGCTGCTGACGTCTGACGCGACCGACGTGGACGAGGTGATTGCTGAGTTCGAGGATGTGGTAGCCGACGAGCGCCTCGCTCCCCCGTTCGTTCGCGTGACGGGACTGTGCTGGTTTCGCTACGCCCTGCACTACCGGCCAAGGGTGACCTGGCGCACCGACTTTCGCTCGCTGTTCGCGCGAGGGATCCACCTGCTCTGAGGGGTCGGTGTGCCAACCTGGAAAGCCGCGGCCCCACGGACTCTCCTACTCCATCTGACGACGAGCGTCCGTCGGTGAGAATTTCCAGAGGGCGAAGTCGGCACCGCGCCGCATTCCTCTGGGACAGAGAGGTCTCCGAGGGGCGAGGTGGCGGGTGGGTCTTTCGTGCCGACGCCCGCGAGCACGAGGGCGAGCCCCTACCGCGCTTCGATCCAGTCCACCTCCACTCGAGGCGGGAAAGTGTCCTCGGCGGCAATCGACATGAACGATTCCAGGTTGGCGATCTCGATGTCGACCCCGAGCGGGCCGGACTGCGGGGCGGGCAGCGCGATCTCGACCCAGCCGTCCCGTGACTCGAGGCTTGGGTCGTCCTCACTGAAGGAACCGTCAACCGCCACCACCCGGATGTCGACGCTGGTCCACTCGCTGTCGGTCCGCATCCGAATGACGACCTCCGAAGCGTCGGTTGCGTCGACCTGGCGCGCGATGCGCGTGCCCCGCGCGCACCCCGTCGCGCAACCCACGTCCGCCCCCATCTTGACGTAGAAGTCGTCGTCCCCGAGACTCGGGTCGTCGAACTCGTGGCGAATCGCCGCCGGTCCGACATCCCTGACCGCCACCGCGATGGGGTCGGTCGCCACGGGATTTCCCGCCGGATCCGCCAAACCGTCGGCAGCCACGATCCCGAGGGTACGCCCCCGCACCGCGTCCCAGTCCGTGAGGCGCGTCCAGACGGCCCACTCCCGCGGTGGCGCCTCGACGCTCTTGAACGCCTGCCAACCCGCGTGAGAAGTCGTCGTGTCGACGAAGCCCATGTGCTCAGCCGCCGTGGGAACGGGTTCGCTCGACCACACCTGCAGCGGTTCCCATGGCAGGATTTCTGGCAACCAGCCCGACTCGTCGAGAAGCGGGAACTCGACGAAGTGGTCGTAGTCGTAGTTGGACTGCTCCAGGTAGTCGCGGTGGTCCTCGTACCGTTCGACTCCGAATACGGGAGCGGTTTCGTCAGGAGTCACGGCGGCCTCGCCCGACCACGAATCGGAGCGGGAGACGTCGACCGTGAAGCGCGTCAAGGCCGCGCGGATTTGGGCGACGGGTGCGACCGTGCCATCCGCCACCGTGAGCCGCACCGACTGCCAGCAGGCTTCGTACCGGTAGTCGGGGAAGTAGTCCCAGAAGTGCCCGCAGGCGGGGTCCGCGACGGGTCTGAGCCGCACTCCGGAATCGACCTGCTCCAGGTAGTACGGCGTCGGCCCCTGCCAGCGTGCCGCGACAGTGATCTGGCACTCGTCGTCGACTGCCTCGGCCGCCAGCACGACACGGTTCGCGTTGTCGCGGTCTTCGTGATCCTCGTTCGGGTAGATTGCCGCGTGGAGTTCGCGGTTGCCGGAGATGCCGCAGCACGGGTCGCCGTCGCATCCGGCGCGGCCGCCGGTCTCGTCGTGGCCTCCGCTCCCGTCGCTCCCCGCCCGACCCGCGCTCCCCGCGTGGCCTGCCTCTCCCCCGCTCGAACGGGTGTCGGTGTTTCCGCTGCCGCCTCCCCCGCCGGCCTCTCCTCCAGTCTCACGGCCACCAGTCTGGCCCGAGTTGGAAGCGCCGGCGGCACCTCCAGTGGCGTCGGACGGACTCGACCGGGACGCTCCGGTATCGACACAGCCAGCCAGCAGCAGCAACGGAACGATCGAAAGATGGAGTCGCATGGGCGCCTGCCAAGCAGGGAGCGTACCAAAGGGAAGATCCAGCTAGCTTGGCTCCTGGCGGCCCACCCGAGGCCGCACACCCGTGCCGGTCTGTGCCGGTCTGTGCCGGGTACTCGCCTCTCTTCAGAGGCACCGCAGTCCCCCCTGCCCGTGGGGATCGATGTGGAGCTGCTCGCGGCTTCGGCTCCCGTGCTGCGCCGAAGAAGGCGTGGGAGGTCGATATCCGGAGCCGTGCACGATCGTCAGGATGGCGGCGACTCTGATCTGGTGATGCGCGGCGAAGCGGGGCGATACCATCGTGGAACGGGACCGCGCCAGGTGGTCGGTCCGACGGTGCCGTTCCAGGTTCGTGCAGGATTCGGGGTGGGCTGCGCGCGGGGTGGGTTCCTCCCTTCCGGGCAGGCCCTCGCGGGGTAGACTGGCGCTCATGTGGCGGTGGAGTGCGGGCGCGGCGATTGTGCTGCTGATGCTGATGAACTGCGGGGAGACGGTGGGGACCGGCACCGTCGGCGGGGGCACCGGCGGAACCGGCGGCAGGGACCGCGCCGGCGCCGGCGCCGGGAGCAGGGAGCGCTGTCCAGCCGGGACCGAGACCTGCTCATGCTACGGCAACGGCACCTGCAACGAGGGGTTGGTCTGCGCGTCGAGCCTGTGCGTGGATCTGAGTGAGGTGGCCACCGGCGGGCGGAATCCGGCCACCAACGCGGTGCCGACGAACACGGCCCCGACCAACGTGGCGGTGACGAACGCGGTCGTGGTCAACCTGCCCACCAACGTGGCGGTGACGAACGCGGTCGTGGTCAACCTGCCCACCACCGTGGCGGTGACGAACGCGGCGCCGACCACCGTGGCGGTGACGAACGCGGCGCCGACCAACGTGGCGGTGACGAACGCGGTCCCGACCAACGTGGCGGTGACGAACGCGGCGACCACCAACTCCTCTCCCACCGCGTCGAACTACATCGACGACGGCACGATCCGCGGCTACTGCTTCGGGTTCCAGCAGGTGGACGGGAACGTAACCACATGCGACCTGGCCGAGGGGCTCTCCTGTCCCTACGAGCTTCCGGGCACCTCCTGGGACGACATCGCGCTGCTCGGCTGCAACGTCAACCAGTCCGAGGATGACGAATTGGCGGGGACCCTGGTGCCGACGTTCTCCAGCGTCTGCATCGAGGGCACGGGTTTCGAGCGGATCCAGATGGAAGGCCCGAGCGGTGCCACCAGCGTCAACGACCGCTGGTGCGCCGCGGCGCCCGCGGGGGGCGGGTGCGTGCCCCTGTCCGAGTTCAATACCACCTGCTGGGACAACTCGGGCGCCTACTACGCGAACCAGCCGCTGAAGACCATCTCTGCCACGCAGCCGTCGAAGAGCGACGGGGTCGATGTGTCCGTCACGTCCATCTCCGGCACCATCGTCATCACCGCCGTGTACGTCCAGTGAGCCCTCGGTTCCGGCGCGAGGGAGGACGGCATGCAAGGGACCGCAAACCGGAGGAGAGCGATGGGCGCGACGCTGGTCGGGGGTGGGCTGCTCGCCCTGGCGTGTGGGCAGGTCGCGACGGATTCCGAAGTCGCCGCGACGACCGGCGGTGCGCCGGGCGCCGATGGTTCGGGCGGCAGTCCCGCTGGCGCCGGGAGTGGCGCCGGGCAGGGGGCAACGAGCAGCGATGGCCTGGGCGGCGCGCTCGTTCCCATCGACATCGCGCCGCCCCCGCCCGTCAACTTCGCCGCCACGGGCAGGCTGAACGTCCTGAGGGAATATCACTCCGCCACCTTGCTGCCGGACGGCAGAGTGCTCGTTGCCGGCGGGCAGGACGTGAACCCACCGCGGAACCCGCTCGAGAGCGCCGAGCTCTACGATCCAGAGTCCGGTAGGTTCACCTCGACCGGCAGCCTGCTCCAGCCGAGGTCCGCGCACTCTGCGGTCCTGCTGGAGAGCGGGAAGGTGCTCGTGGTCGGCGGCGCCGGGGACGACCGGCAGGGCGTCGAGCTGTACGATCCAGAGTCCGGCACGTTCAGCGCGACGGGCAGCCTGCTCCGACCCCGGCTTCGTCCTGCCGTGGTGGCGCTCGGGGATGGTCGTGTGCTCGTCGCGGGCGACGCGGACACCGGTGCCATCACCGCCGAGCTGTACGACCCGGACACCGAAACCTTCACCGCAACCGGCGATCTGGTCGAGTCGCGGGAGGCGCACAGCGCGACGCTCTTGCCGGATGGCAGAGTGCTCATCGCAGGCGGGGCGAACGAGAGCGCCGAGCTGTACGACCCGGACACCGGGACCTTCGCCGCGACCGGCGGCATGGCCGAGTGGCGGAACCTACATGCCGCGATGCTGCTGCCCGACGGAAGAGCGTATGTTGCCGGGTTGGAGATGTCCGGCAGCGTAGACTCGGGAGCGTACCATCTGGCAACGTGGAGCGAGCTCTACGATTCGACCACGGAGCAGTTCGCCCCGCTGCGCGGATGCGACGCGCGACTGGACCCGACGGCGACGTTGCTCGCCGACGGGTCGGTCCTCGTCACCGGCGGACAGATCTGGATCGGAGGGGAGATGGGCATCATGCCGCCAGCGGTGGACGCCTGGCGACACGACCCCCTCACCGGGACCTGCGAGGACGCCGGCACGATGGCAAGCTACCGAGGCGACGCGGGTTACAGTGCAACGCTGCTGAACGACGGCACCGTGCTGTTCGCCGGTGTCGTCAATCCCGCCGAGCGCTGCGAAGTGCCACCCCCCGCGGGAGAGTGAGCGCG
>JBNLDK010000044.1:0-130001 GCA_050304295.1 Polyangiaceae bacterium | reverse complement strand
AGCTGAGTGTCGTCGTGGGGCCAGATTGCCCGTTTTGTCCTCGAGTGGCCGCTGCGGCTCTGCGTTTCTCGTGTAGTTCTCGGGATATCGGCGTCACCGTGGTGCGCTCCGACGACCCCGTCGTGTCATTGAATGTGACAGCGGTTCCGACGGTGCTTGTCCAGGATCGCGTCGTCGCGGCGGGTTCGATCGAGGAATACCGGCTGGCGCAGGCAGTGGTTCAGATCCCGCCGTGAGACGCTTGGTCGAGCTGGCGATGGGGTGAGCTTCGGTTTCGAGTTCGTTCACCCGGGTCGGCTGACAGGGGAAATCCGGCCAAGCCCCACCCGGAGGAGCCCGGAACCGGAACACCCGCGCAGTGATCGCTGCGAAGTTCGCAAATCACGCTTGGGAACGCTTGCCGGACCTGGACCGGTCTGCTAGTTAGCCGGTCCCCTTTTCGCCGGGCCACCCCGTTGGGGAACTTCCTCTCCGACTACCCGGTCTGGCAGCCGCTCACGGGGAGGCGGCGCGCGGAAACGCGACCCCGCCGCCTTCGTGGGTGCCGGACAGGGGCCTCCGGCCCCGGGGTCGATAAGTCCCGCCAAAGGAAACTGTCGAGATGATCAGTCAAGCGAAAGCCAACTTTCAGAAGATAAGTCCCCGCAAAGCTCGGATTGTTGCCGATCTTGTGCGTGGACGGGACGCAGGCGAAGCGCTCCAGCTCCTCGAGTTCACTCCCAAAGCGGGGGCTCCCGTACTCAAGAAGCTGATTGCCAGCGCGATTGCCAACGCCCAACAGAAAAAGCCGGACGTCGACGTCGATGCGCTCTTCGTGAGCCGGGCGTCGGTCGACAAGGGACCCAACTCGCACATGCGACGGTGGCGACCTCGTGCCCAGGGGCGGGCGACCCGCGTCGTCAAGGGCGTGAGCCACATCCACATCGAGCTCGACGAGCGCTGAAGCAGCTCGGCAGAAGGTAACCGATCATGGGACAGAAGACGCATCCGTACGGCTTCCGCCTCGGCGTCATCAAGACGTGGACCAGCAAGTGGTACGAGGACAAGCAGTACAACAAGTGGCTGCACGAAGACATCCGCATCAAGCGGGCGGTCAAGGACTATCTGTACAACGCCAACGTCGCGAGCGTTGAGATCGAGCGCGCTGCCAACAAGGCGAAGGTGATCGTCTACACGGCACGCCCCGGTATGGTCATTGGCAAGGGCGGCAAGGGCATCGAGATCCTGAAGAGCGGGAACCTCGATTCTGCGGGCAAGGGCGAGACCAAGTTCCCCGGTGTGCAGTCGTTCACTGACAACGAGGTCTTCATCGACGTCCAGGAAGTGCGCAAGGCCGAGACCAACGCGCAGCTGGTCGCCGAGAACATCGCCACGCAGCTCGAGCGCCGCATCGCTTTCCGTCGCGCCATGAAGAAGGCCCTGTCGACCGCGATGAAGTTCGGCGCCAAGGGTGTTCGCGTGCGGTGCGGTGGCCGGCTTGGCGGCGCCGAGATGGGGCGTGTCGAGACGTATCGTGAGGGTCGTGTCCCGCTCCACACGCTGCGGGCCGACGTCGACTTCGGTCTCGCCGAGGCACGCACCACCTACGGCATCATCGGGATCAAGGTCTGGATCTTCAAGGGCGAGGTCTTGCAGCGCAAGGCTCGCCGCATTCCGGAGTAGGCAGATGCTTCAGCCCAAGCGAACCAAGTTCCGCAAGGTCCAGAAGGGCAAGATGCGCGGCCTCGCGTGGCGCGGCTCCGACGTGTCGTTCGGGGACTTCGCGCTGCAGGCGGTGGGTTGTGGTCGCATCACGGCGCGCCAGATCGAGGCCAGCCGTATGGCGATCCAGCGCCGCGTGAAGCGCTCCGGAAAGCTGTGGATCCGTGCCTTCCCCGACAAGCCAGTGACGAAGAAGCCGCTCGAGGTCCGCATGGGTAGCGGCAAGGGCAGCGTCGAGCTGTGGGTCGCCGTGATCCGACCGGGCAAGGTCCTCTTCGAGATCTCGGGTGTGACCGAGGAGCTGGCACGCGAGGCGTTCCGCCTGGCGTCGGCGAAACTCCCCATTCCGACCAAGTTCTTGGTCCGAGGAGACCTCTAGAATGAACGCCAAGGATCTCCGCGATCGCTCGACCGAGGACTTGGTCGAGCTCAAGAACACCCTTCGGCGGGACCTGTTCTCGTTCCGCATGAAGAACCACACTGGGCAGCTGGCCGACTCCAGCCTGATCAAGAAGACCCGCAAGGACATCAGCCGCATCGAGCACATCCTGCACGAGCGGACGCTGGCGGCTGCCGCAGCCGCGTCCACCGAAGCGACCCCGGCCGAGGCCCAGGGAGGTAGTCAGTCGTGAGCACCGAGACCCCGCAGAACGCTGCCGCGAACGAAGCGGAGAAGGCTCCTCATCGTCGCAAGCTCATCGGTCGCGTCCGTAGCGACAAGATGAACAAGACCGTTGTCGTCGAGACCACGCGCCTGAAGATGGACCCGATGTACAAGAAGTACATTCGGGTTCGGAATCGGTACAAGGCCCACGACGAGAACAACGAATTTCGGATCGGTGATCGCGTGGAGATCATCGAGCACCGTCCGCTGTCCAAGGACAAGCGGTGGAAGGTGACCCGTCTCATCGAGCGCCCGGCGCTCACGGAGCATGGCTGATGATCCAGTGCGAAAGCGTTCTGGCTGTCGCGGACAACTCTGGCGCCAAGGTGGTCAAGTGCCTGAAGGTGCTGGGGGGCTCGCGTCGTCGCTATGCGCAACTCGGTGACGTGATCGTCGTCAGCATCAAAGAGGCCATGCCCAACAGCAAGGTCCGCAAGGGCGACAAGGCGAAGGCCGTCATCGTGCGTTGCAAGCGCGAGTATCGCCGCCCCGACGGCAGCTACATCAAGTTCGACGAGAACAGCGCGGTCCTGATCAACGCGCAGAACGAGCCGGTTGGGACCCGCATCTTCGGCCCAGTGGCGCGCGAGCTGCGTGGCAAGCGATTCATGAAGATCGTGTCTCTCGCTCCGGAGGTGCTGTGATGAGACGCCTGCAGGTCGGTGACGAAGTGGTGGTCATCAGCGGCAACCACAAGAGCAAACGGGGCAAGATCTCCCGCATCATCCCTGCCAAGGAGGCGGTGGTGGTCGAGGGCGTCAACACGGTCAAGCGTCACATCAAGGCGACGCCCCAGCGCCCGGGCGGCATCCTGGAGGTGGAGGCTCCCATTCACTGGAGCAAGGTGATGCCCGTGGACCCGCAGACCGGCAAGGCCACGCGCGTGCGGTTCGAGGTTCAGGACGGCAAGAAGGTTCGCGTCGCGAAGAGCGGTGCCGTCATCGCCCGTAGGGTCGAGCAATGAGCAAGAAGGACGACAAGAGCGCCAAGAAGGACAAGGGCGGTCCGCAGCCGAAGGGTGGCAAGCCGCCCAAGGCCGAGAAGAAGGGCGCCGCGGCCCAGGCGGACTCCGGCAAGAGCGCCGAGCCGGCCGAGCCCGAAGTGGTGCCCGAGCCCCGGATGCGCGAGAAGTACAACCAGAAGGTGGTGGCGCACCTGATGAAGCGGTTCGCGTACAAGAATCCGATGCAGGTGCCGCGGCTGCAGAAGATCATTCTCAACATCGGCCTTGGCGACGCCGTGCAGAACCCGAAGCTCCTGGACGCCGCGGTGGACGAGATGGCCGCGATCTCCGGTCAGAAGCCGGTTATCACCCGGGCCCGGAAGTCGATCGCCAGCTTCAAGCTGCGTGAGGGCATGCCAATCGGGGTCACCGTCACGCTGCGTCGTGAGCGGATGTGGGAGTTCCTGGACCGCCTGGTGAGCGTCAGTCTGCCCCGGGTGCGGGACTTCCGCGGAATCAGCCCGAAGGCCTTCGACGGCGCGGGCAACTACACGCTCGGGATCAAGGAACAGATCGTGTTCCCCGAGGTCAACTTCGACAAGGTGGACCACGTCCACGGAATGAACATCACTTTCGTAACCTCCGCGAAGACCAACGAGGAAGCGAAGGAAATGCTCGGCATGCTCGGCATGCCGTTCAGGAGCTGAACCCAGAATGGCGCGTGCATCTCAGTGGGCGAAGATGAACCGGCCTCCGAAGTTCAAGGTGAGGGCCGTCAGTCGCTGCCACATCTGTGGCCGATCGAAGGGCGTGTATCGCGACTTCAACCTGTGCCGTGTCTGCCTGAGGACGCTGGCCCTCCGTGGGGAACTCCCCGGAGTGACGAAGTCGAGTTGGTGACGCCATGATGACCGATCCCATTGCCGATCTGTTGGCTCGCATCCGAAACGCGGCACTAGCGCGTCACGACGTCACGCGAGTGCCGGCGAGCAAGATGAAGAAGGCCATCGCCGAGATCATGAAGGAAGAGGGCTACATCGCCGACGTGCGAGAAGAGGAGTGGGGCCCCTCCAAGCACCGGGCGTTGACCATCACGCTCAAGTACAACGACCGCAAGGCAGCGTTCCGTGGGCTGAAGCGAATCTCGCGGCCCGGCCGTCGCGTCTACGTTGGACACGGCGAGATCCCGCGGGTTCTGTCCGGTCTGGGGATCTCGATCCTCTCGACGTCCCAGGGCCTGATGACCGACAAGAAGGCTCGTGAGCGCCGAGTGGGCGGCGAGCTTCTGTGTGAGGTGTGGTGATGGCCGAAGTTGAGATGACCCGGCAGAGCCGACTCGGCAAGCGCCCGATCCTCGTGCCGAAGGGTGTGAAGGTCGCCATCGCTGATGGCAAGTGCGATGTTCAGGGCCCGAAGGGCAAGCTGAGCATCGACCTGCCGCAGCAGGTTGAGGTGAACCAGGACGGCGATACGATCCAGGTTCGGAGCGGCGCTGGGGCGCAGGACGGTCCGCGTCTTCAAGGTCTGGCGCGAGCGCTGATCGCCAGCATGGTGAAGGGTGCGGCCGAGGGCTACACCACGACCCTCGAGCTGCACGGGACCGGCTACCGTGCCGAGCTGAACGGGACCAGGCTCACCTGCCTGGTGGGTCGCAGTCACCCCTGTGTGATTGACCTTCCCGCCAGCGTGGCCTGCGAGGTGCCCAAGGACTCGAAGGGCACCGTGATTCACCTTTCGTCAGCAGACAAGGCGGTGCTGGGACAGGTGGCGGCGACGATCAAGAGGTTCCGCCTGCCCGAGCCGTATGGCGGCAAGGGGATTCGGTTCAAGGGCGAGCAAATCCGCCGCAAGGCGGGCAAGGCCGGCAAGGGCCGGAAGTAGGAGGCGACGATGGCCAAACTCAGCCCCAAGCAGCGTCGCAAGTATCGGATTCGCAATCGCGTCAAGGGAACGTCCGAGCGTCCTCGTCTGACGGTGTTTCGTAGTGCCAGGCACATCTATGCCCAGGTTATCGACGACGTCGAGCAGCGGACAGTGGCGGCTGCTTCGACCCTGTCGCCGGATCTGAAGGGCACTCTCGAGAACGACAACAAGACCGCGGCCGCCAAGAAGGTCGGGGCGCTGATCGCCAAGATGTGTGTGGAGAAGCAGGTCCAGAAGGTCGTTTTCGACCGCAACGGGAACCTCTACCACGGTCGCATCAAGGCGCTGGCCGAGGCCGCCCGCGAGGCTGGGCTCCAGTTCTAACCGCTGACGCGAGAAAACCAGGATCAGGAAGATGCCTTACGACCTGCAGGTAGACGAAGAGAGACTGAAGGAGCGCGTGATCAACATCAACCGCGTCGCCAAGGTGGTGAAGGGCGGTCGGCGTTTCAGCTTCTCGGCGCTCGTGGTGGTTGGCGATGAGTCGGGTCACGTCGGGGTTGGCATGGGGAAGGCCAACGAGGTTCCCGAGGCGATCCGCAAGGGCAACGACCAGGCGCGCAAGAACATGTTCAAGGTCCCCATGATCGGGGCCACGGTTCCGCACGAGGTAGTGGGCCAGTTCGGAGCCGGGCGCGTCCTGCTCCGCCCTGCGGCCCCCGGCACCGGCGTGATCGCCGGCGGCGCGGTTCGTGCGGTCGTCGAGTCCGCCGGGATTCACGACATTCTGACGAAGAGCCTTGGCTCGAGCAACAAGTTCAACGTGGTGAACGCGACCATCGAGGCACTGCGGACCCTGCGCGGTCCCGAGCAGGTCGCTTCTGCCCGCGGCAAGCAGCTCGATCACGTGGCGGGGGACTACCCGGTTGCGGCAGTGTCTGCGAAGGCAGCCGTCGCCAGCTCGATCGTGTCCGGCACGAGCGTTGAACCCGGAGGCACGACATGACCACGAAGCTCGTTGTGCGCCAGGTGAGAAGTGAAATCAATCGCCCGCACCCGCAACGACGAGTGCTGCGGGGTCTTGGCCTGCGCGGCCCCGGATCGATGGTTACGGTGGACAACACCCCGTCGTTCCGCGGGATGATCAAGAAGGTGATGCACCTGGTGCAGGTGGAGGAGCAGTCATGAGCGACATTCTTTCGCGCCTCGCCCCGCCGCCTGGCGCCCGCCACAAGGAAAAGCGGCTTGGTCGGGGTGTGGGCTCCAATCTGGGCAAGACCAGCGGGCGCGGCCAGAAGGGCCAGAAGGCTCGCGCCGGCGGCCAGATCAACAAGTTGCACTTCCAGGGTGGGCAGACGCCGATGCAGCGGCGGTTGCCCAAGCGCGGTTTCAAGGTTCCGTTCCCCATCACGACCGTGGCGATCAATGTCGCCGACCTCGAGCGCTTCGACACCGGGGCTACGGTGGACGAGCAGGCTCTGCGTGCCAGTCGCTTGGTGCAGGGGCGTGACGTTCGCATCAAGATCCTGGGTGACGGCGAGCTGACGAAGGCGCTCACGGTGAGCGCCCATGGGTTCAGCAAGTCGGCTGTCGCGAAGATCGAGCAGGCGGGTGGCAAGGTCGTCAAGCTCGAGGCAGCGCCGAAGCAGAAAGCCGCGGAAGCGGATGCCGAGGCTCAGGAAAGCTGATAGGTAGGCCCCGCATGGCCGTCTTCCAGGGGTTCTCCAACATCACCAAAGTGCCGGAGCTGCGGCGCCGGCTCCTGTTCACCCTGGGGATGCTGGCGGTCTACCGCGTTGGTGTGTTCGTCACCACGCCGGGCGTAGATCGCAACGCCATGAAGCAGTTCGTGCGCTCCCAGGGCGGACTGCTTGGCATGTTCAATATGTTCTCCTGCGGCGCGCTCGAGAACCTGTCGATCTTCGCCCTGGGCATCATGCCGTACATTTCGGCCAGCATCATCATGCAGCTCCTGGGCATGGTGTCCAAGCAGGTCGAGGAGATGCGCAAGGAAGGCGAAGCCGGCCGACGCAAGCTGGAGCAGTACACACGCTACGGCACGCTGCTGCTTAGCGCATTCCAGTCGTTCGGTGTCGCCACGTGGCTCGAAGGCATGAGTCGAGACGCTGATATCGTCAGCGCTGGCGAGCTTGGCGGAGTGTGGGGCTTCCGCTTCATGACCATGCTGACGCTGACGACGGGCACCATGCTCATCATGTGGATGGGTGAGCAGATCACCGATCGAGGCATCGGCAACGGGATCTCGCTGATCATCTTCGCCAGTATCATCAGTGGGATTCCCCAGGGGATTGGTTCCTACTTCGCGCAGACGGCCGGCGCGATCCAGCCGCTGACGGTCACCATCGTTCTTGGCGTATTGCTGATCAGCATTGCGGTGGTGGTGTTCTTCGAGCGTGCTCAACGTCGGATCCCGATCCAGTACGCCCGGCGGCAAGTGGGCCGGCGCATCTACGGCGGTCAGAGTGCGCATCTGCCGCTGAAGGTGAACATGGCGAGCATGATCCCGCCCATCTTCGCCTCCAGCTTGCTGATGTTCCCGACGACGCTGTCCAACTTCAACGTGCCCGGCATGAGCACCTTCGCGGCGTGGTTGAATCGCGGCGACTGGATGTTTCAGACGCTGTTTGGCGCGCTGATCATCTTCTTCTGTTTCTTCTACACCGCGGTCACCTTCCAGCCTGTCGACGTCGCCGACAACCTGAAGAAGCAGTCGGCGAACATTCCCGGGATCCGGCCGGGACGGCAGACCGCGGAGTACATCGACCGGGTGCTGACGCGCATCACGGTGGGCGGTTCGATCTACGTGGCGACCATCTGTATCGTCCCGTCAATCGTGGCGCAGTACTTCAACATGCCGTTCCAGTTCGGCGGCACGAGCCTGATGATCATCGTCGGCGTGGCGCTGGAGACGGTGAATCAGATCGAGGCGCACCTCATCACACGCAGCTACGAAGGCCTCACCGGCCCGCACACGACGCGCCTCAGCGGGCGACGCCCGGCCTAGGGAGACGAGATGCGACTGGTGCTTCTGGGACCGCCGGCGAGCGGGAAGGGGACTCAAGCCAAGGTGCTGTCGGAGCGCTTTGGCATCCCCCAGATCTCGACCGGTGACATGCTGCGAGCGGCTCGCGCGGCGGGTACCCCGCTGGGCCAGGAGGCCGAGCAGTACATGTCCGCCGGGAAGCTGGTACCGGACGAGGTCGTGATCGGGCTGGTCGACGAGCGTCTGAACGAGGCTGACGCGGACGACGGCTTCATCCTCGATGGCTTTCCCCGCACGGTGCCTCAGGCGGATGCGCTCAGTGCGCTGCTGGAGCGGCGAGGGCTGAGGCTCGACGCCTGCGTGCAGATCGACGTGGCTCGCGAGTTGCTGGTGGAGCGAGCCACCCTCCGTCGCACCGACAAAGCGACTGGACAGATATACCATCTCAAGTACAATCCTCCGCCCCCGGACACTGAGCTCGTCCACCGGGCCGACGACCGGGAGGAAACGGTGGCCAAGCGCCTCGACGAGTACGAGGCCATGACTGCCGCCCTGCTACCGCATTACGAAAAGCTTGGCCTCCTGCGCCGTGTCGAGGGGGTGGGCAAGCCCGCCGAGGTAACGGCTCGCATCAGCGCAGCGCTGGCGGGCTGACCGAGAGGAGACGTTAGGACGACCGACGAAAAGACCGAAACAGGAACCATCGAGGAAGTACTCCCTCGCGCCATGTATCGCGTGCGCCTAGATGATGGGCGCCAGGTGCGAGTGGGCCTCTCGGCAGCTTCCCGCCATGCGGCCGTCAGGTTCATCGAGGGCTGCCGGGTCACTGTTCGTCTCTCGCCACACGACCCTAGCCGCGGACAGGTACTGAGAAGAATCTCATGAAGGGGCCACGCCCCACGGACGACTCGAACCCAGAGCAAAGGCACGACCCATGAAGGTGCGCCCCAGCGTCAAGAAGATTTGTGACAAGTGCAAGATCATCAAGCGCCATGGCGTCGTGCGCGTGATCTGCCCCAATCCGCGCCACAAGCAGCGCCAAGGATAGCTTCAGATGGCACGTATCGCAGGAATTGACCTCCCTCGTCGCAAGCAAATCCAGTTCGCCTTGCCATACATCTTCGGCATTGGTCGCAGTGCGGCCAGAGAGATCTGCGGGAAGGCTGGTGTCGATCTCGCCAGAAAGGTCGATGAGCTCACCGACGCCGAGGTCAAGGCGATTCGCGACACCATCGAGTCTGACTTCAAGGTCGAGGGTGATCTGCGGCGCGAGATCCAGGCCAACATCAAGCGGCTGATGGATCTCGGCTGCTATCGTGGCTTGCGCCACCGCAAGAATCTGCCCGTCAATGGGCAGCGCACCCACACCAATGCGCGCACGCGCAAGGGCCCGCGCAAGGGCATCATGTCGCGCCGCAAGTAGGCTTTTCCCAGCGAGAACGGGTTAGAAGAGAATGGCTCAACCGAGAAAGCGCGGCGGCAAGAAGGTCGTCAAGAAGAACGTCGGAGCTGGCATTGCCCATATCCGGTCGACCTTCAACAACACCATCGTCACCATCACCGACGTCAATGGCAACACGATCTCGTGGGCCAGCGCCGGCGCACGCGGCTTCAAGGGCTCGCGCAAGAGCACGCCCTTCGCTGCGCAGCTGGCAGCAGAAGAAGCGGCGCGGCGGGCCATGGAGCATGGGATGCGCTCCGTCGCCGTCTTCGTGAAGGGGCCGGGCGCCGGCCGTGAAAGCGCGCTGCGCGCCCTCACACAGGCGGGCTTCCGGGTCACGCTGATCCGTGACGTCACCCCCATCCCCCACAACGGTTGCCGGCCGCCCAAGCGCCGTCGGGTCTGAGGAGAAACGGATCATGGCTCGTTACATTGGTGCCGTCTGCAAGCTCTGCCGCCGCGAAGGCATGAAGCTGTATCTCAAGGGTGATCGCTGCTTCAGCGAGAAGTGCTCGGTCACTCGCCGTCCGTATCCGCCAGGGCAGCACGGGCAGGGGCGGATCAAGCTGAGTGAGTACGCGCTCCGTCTCCGTGAGAAGCAGAAGACTCGTCGCATCTACGGACTGCTCGAGAAGCAGTTCGCCGGGTACTACGTGGCGGCGTCGCGGATGAAGGGCCGAACCGGTGAAGAGATGCTGGGCGTGCTCGAGCGGCGTCTGGACAATGTCGTTCACCGCATGGGCTTTGCCGTGACCCGCGCTCAGGCGCGTCAGCTCGTGCGCCACAACCACATCATGGTCAATGGCAAGCGTGTGAACATTCCGAGCTACCGCGTCAATCCGGGCGACAAGATCGCGATTCGCGAGAAGAGCCGGAAGATCGCCTACGTCGCCGCCGCCCTCGAGACGGCCGAGTCGCGACCGCGGGCCAGCTGGGTCGAGGTGGACAAGGAGAACTTCGCTGGCGTCTTCAAGTCGATGCCAGTGCGAGATGAGCTCAACGAACCGATGGTTCGGGAGCAGCTGATTGTTGAGTACTACTCTCGGTAGAGAGAAGGTGGTGGGGCTCGTCGGTCTTCGAGCTGACGGCCTCGCCCCGTTTTGATGATGCTGAAGGGCCGGGGCCATCCTGGCCCTCGGCGCTGTATCGAGCCCCGCGGGGCAAGCACACGGAGGCGGAGTTGGCCCCGCCAGCGCAGGTTTTTCTTGGAGCTCCGCTCCGAACGCTTTTCGGCTTGGCTTACAGATCCGCTTTGACGACGTAGAAGAGATGACGCGGGCAGGCCGCGGGACACATCGGTGGAGCGGGTTCCCCGAGTGTCCGGGACGGTCGCGCGAACCCCCAATCCAGGAGGATGAGCACCATGGTGACCCAGATGATGAGCCGTAACTGGCGCGACCTGATCCGGCCGAAGGCGATCTCGATCGACCCGGAATCGCAAACGGAGTTCTACGGGAAGTTCACTTGCGAGCCCCTGGAGAGGGGATTTGGCATCACGGTTGGCAACTCGCTGCGGCGCGTGCTGCTGGCGTCCCTGCAAGGCGCGGCATTCACCGCCGTGCGCCTCGACGGTGCGCTCCACGAGTTCACCACTATCCCGGACGTAGTGGAGGATGTCACCGACATCATCCTCAACCTGAAAGAGATCGTTCTCAAGGCGGAGACACCGAAGACCTACACCGTGCGGCTCGAGAAGGAGGGTCCAGGTGCCGTCACCGCTGGGGACATCCAGCTGGTGGACGGTCTCACGGTTCTCAATCCCGCGCACCACATTGCGACGCTGGACAAGAAGGGGCCGCTCTCGATGGAGCTGACGGTCAACGTCGGCCGCGGCTATGTTCCTGCAGATCGGAACAAGAGCCCCACGATGCCCATTGGCACCATTCCGATCGACGCGCTCTTCTCGCCAGTTCGCAAGGTCAACTACACGGTGCAGAACGCCCGTGTCGGGCAGGTGACCGACTACGACAAGCTCGTGCTCGAGGTGTGGACCAACGGATCCGTGAAGCCGGCTGACGCTGTGGCGTTTGCAGCGAAGATTCTCAAGGAGCAGCTGAGCATCTGGATCAACTTCGAGGAGACCGAGGAAACGCCGTACCAGGCGCCTGGGCAGGAAGAGGAGCCGCTCAACGAGAACCTTTTTCGTTCCGTGGACGAGCTCGAGCTCAGCGTGCGCAGCGCGAACTGCTTGCAGAACGCCAACATCACCTTGATTGGCGAGCTCGTGCAGAAGACCGAGCAGGACATGCTGAAAACCAAGAATTTCGGGCGCAAGTCCCTCAAGGAGATCAAGGAGATTCTCGCGACGATGGGTCTCTCGCTTGGCATGAAGTTCGACAACTGGCCACAAATGCTGGAGCGCTGGAAGCAGCAGCAGTCCCAGGGCTGAGCCCCGGTAGGAGCAGACGATGCGACACAGAAAAGCGGGTCGCCAATTCGGGCGCAATACGAGTCACCGTCGAGCGATGTTTCGCGCCCTGACGGCGAATCTGGTCGCCCACGAGCGAATCGAGACCACCGAGGCCAAGGCCAAGGAGCTGCGGCGCGTTGCGGAACGCCTGATCACCCAGGCGCGCCGCATTGGCAAGGCAGCGTACACGCCACAAGCCGAGCTCAGCGCGGCTGACAAGGCGCGGCGTCAGGCAGCGGTGCAGCGAGTGGGGCAGTTCTTGCGGCGGTTCGCCGTTGTCGAGGATGCCGGAGAAAGCCGGAAGATCGACCTGGTCGAGAAGGTCTTCGTCGATCTGGCCAAGCGCTATCAGGATCGCGCAGGCGGCTACACTCGAATCATCAAGCTGGGGCGTCGTCGTGGCGACAATGCTCCGATGACGCTGATCGAGCTTGTCGAGGCCGGCTCCGGCAAGAAGGCCAATGGCAAGGGAGCGGCGGAAGCGTCCTCGTCGCAGGAGCCAGCAGCGGCGGCGTCGGGCGAAGCAGATAGCGTCGGCGCAGAGAGCGAATCCAAGGAAGGCTGACGGTCTGCCAGAGATCGTCGCCAGCGAAGGCCGGGCCCGTCGGGTTCCGGCCTTCGTCGCATTTCACCGCTCCGAGTCGGGCTTCGTCTCGCTGTCTTCAGGGGCCTCGCGCGCGGCCTCAGGACCTCGCGTGGGCTGTGCTGAAGTCGACGCGGTACCCGTTGCGGCCGGTTCGTCCGTCCCGGTTCCCTCTGACTCCTTGGGTTCGGTGGCGTCGACTCCGCTAGCGTTGACGCTGGCGTCTTCGGCTGGCGCTGCCACCGAGTCTGACAAGCCTTCTGCGAGACTGGTGTCGTCGGCGTTGGGCATTGTCGTCGAGTCCGACACGGGGACGTCTGCTGGCGCGGTTTCCCCGGCGGTGGCCGCTGGGGTCAGGAGGGCGGCCGGTGGGTTCTCGAACTCGGGGGAGGTGCCTTCCTCCTCGACTCCTTCCTCCTCGACTCCTTCCTCCTCGGCGCTGGCCTCGATGGCACGGCGCCGCGGCCAGAGGACGATGAGCAGGATGGCCATCAGGGCTACGGCCCCGATGACGACGGCACCGATCCAGCGCTGCTGCTCGTCCTGGATCGCCTGGTCGCCTCGGCGCGCGACGTCGAAGCTCCGCTTCGCTCGCTCATTCGTTGGATCGAGGTCGACGGCTCGGTGGAAGAGCTCTTGGTCTGCGATCCCTCGGGCGAGCAGTTCCTCGCCCTCCAGGGTCATCAGTAGACTCTGCACCCGCTTGCGCGCGGGGTCTTCCTTCGGTGTCAGGCGCTCGGCGCGGCGGAGCGCGTCGATTGCAGCCGAGCGGTCCTCGTCAGCCCTTGCTTGCGCGTAGGCGAAGTACCCGGGGGCCATTTCCGCGCGGTGCTCGAAGAGCGGATTCCGAGCCAGCACCTTGGCGTAAGCGGCTCGCATCTCCTCCAGCTGCCCGGCGCGGTGTGCCTTCTGCCCCTGCTCGAACAGCTGGTACACATACGCGAGGCGGAGTCGATCGTATTCTCCGAACAGCTCTCGCGCTGTGCGTCGCCAGTCCCAGTCGCGGGGAGCTCGTTTGCCAACGGTGTTCTCGTAGGCGTCGCGGAGCTGCCAGTTGCCCACCTCTCCCATCAGGGCGGTCGCCTGACGAGCGGCTTCCCGGATCTGCGCGCGCTCGCTGTTGGCGAACGAGATGATCATGCGTGCCGCGTCGGGATCCTTGATGCGACCGTAGGCGCGCAGGACGTCAGCGAGCACGCCGTAGTCCGTCACCTGGACGGCCTCGCTGGGGATCGCCTTGCCCATCAGATCGAGGCGGCGCTCCGCCCACTCCGCGACCTTCTTTGCCTCGTGTCGACGCGTCTCGATGAGCACGGCCAGCGCCTTGTCCCCGAGCTTGTCCAATTGCAGCTGCGTGTCGATGCGCAGGAAGTCGAACCGGACGTAAATGCGCACCAGCGAGCGGGTCGCCTCGACGGTTCCGATCCCGACCAGCATGCGGCTCAGCGCCAGAATGCGGACCAGATCCTGCCAGGCTTCGTCATCGAGGCGCGGATGCTCGACCACCATGTCGAGGTAGTCCGGGGTCTGAACCTCGCCCTTCTCCCCGGCCGCGCGCATTTGCTTGCGAATCTCGTCGCGGGCTTCGCCTCGGATATCGAGCAGCAGGCGCTTCATCGCTTTGCGATCCGCCCCTTCTGCAATGGCATCGATGCGACGGTTGACGGCCGCAACGAAGTCGGGACGCAGTGTCCGCGCCTCGCTGGCGGCGGCGCGCCGATCCTCGTCGTCCTCACCGAGCAGCCGCTCGAGCAGCCGAGCGACCTGCTCCACGCTTTCCGGGCTGGGAGTCCCCAGCTCGAATGGCGGGACATCGGGCAGGGGTGGGAGCTCCCGCGCAGGAGCCGGCTCCGCGCTCGCCGTTGGTGACGGCTCCTGGGCGGCGACTGGCCTCGAGTGCAGCGTGGCCAGCGCCAGCGCTACCGCCACCGGCAGGGCATACCCCACCCGGCGGGGGGAAGCGAATGGCAGCCCCACGTTGCAACGTTGCGTGATCATGACGTCTACTGGGCGATTGGCCCTACGGGCTAGCCCGTGATCCGGAAGTCCGGGAACTCACCGGTGAAACTTCTCCAGCGTGTGTCCACGCGTTCGACGCGGGCGGCGCTGGGCCCCTTCTGGGCCCACCCGTAGAGCTCGCGAATGGAGACCTCTTCACCTTCGGCCAGGATCTCGATCGATCCATCGGGGCGGTTGCGAACCCACCCGCTCAGCCCCAGGCGCCGCGCTTCTCGCTGGGTGGAGGCTCGGAAGTAGACGCCCTGAACACGGCCGCGAACCACCAGTTGCAGCTGTTTCAAAGCCATATCCGCTAGTTGATACCCAACGGCTGACAGTGTCGCAACTTCACGGCTGGTCGGGACTGGATCTGGCGGTCCCGTGGACCCGCCAAATGGGGGGGGCGCTTTCCAGGACTTGGTCCGACCTGCTGAACGGATGGCCGGTATTTGCTATGAAAATCCGTCCGTCCGTGTTTCGATCGGGAGGTGTCCAGTACCGAGTCGGCCCGCGCGCAGAAGAAGCGCATCGCCGAGCTCGAGGCCGCGTTGGCTCGCGAGCGACGGGTGTCGCGCGCCCTCCGCGAGGTCGGGAGCGCGCTCGGGACGACCCTGGACCTGGACGACCTGCTCGAGCTGATCTTGAGCACGCTCACGGATTTGGTGGAAGCCGATCGCGCCACCCTCTACCTGCTGGACGAAACGACGTCCGAGCTCGTCAGTCGTGTCTTCGTTGGGCAGCAAGTGCGCTCGATCCGGATCAAGGTGGGCCACGGTATTGCTGGGTACGTCGCCCAGACGGGAAAGCCAGTTCGGCTCCGCGACGCCTACAACGACCCACGCTTCGAGCGCGAGTGGGACGCGCTGACGGGGTACCGCACGGCCAGCATGCTGGCGGCTCCGCTCAAGAACCATCTCGGTCGCACCATCGGTGTCATCCAGGTACTCAACAAGCAGTCGAGCGACGAGTTCACCGAGTCGGACGAGGCGATGGTCACGGCCCTCTGCACGCAGGCCGCGGTGGCGATCGACAACTCGCGGCTGTTTCTGTCGCTGATCCAGAAGAACAAGCAGCTGGTCGACACGAAGGAGCAGCTCGAGCGCCGGTTGCGCGACATCGTGCTCCTCTTCGATCTGGAGCGCGCGACGGGTCGCGCCAACTCGGCGGAGCAACTGGCCCAGGCCGCGCTCGGACTGACCGCTCGGGCGTGCGAGGCGCGCGGTGCGGCGCTGCTGCTGGTCGAGGACGAGACGGGGGACCTGATCCAGTATGTGACCGACGTGGCTCAGCCGGAGCAGCTGCAGCGGATCGGGGTGAAGAGCGGCGAGGGCTTGCTGGCGGTCGCCATGGCAGAGGGATCGCTGGTCCTGATCGAGGACGCTGCGAGCCACCCTGCCTGCAGCCCGCGGGTCGAAGGACAGTACTCGTTCCCCCTCCAGTCCGTGCTCATCGCGCCCCTCGAAGGCGAGGACACGCAGCTCGGCGCGATCGGGCTATACTCCAAGGCGGGCGACCGCCGCTTCGATGAGGACGATGGAGCATTGCTCCGCCTCGTCAGCGCAAACCTGACCACTGCGGTGCGCCTGTTTCGCGCGAGCGAAGCGCGGGAGCGCAGCGAGCGTCTGACGACGATTGGACGTTTGCTGTCGGGCGTCATCCACGATTTCAAGACACCGATGACGGTGATCAGCGGGTACGTGCAGCTGATGCAGGACGCGGACGACCGCGAGAAGCGCCGCGAGTATACGGAGGAGATCCTGGCTCAGTTCGATCTCTTGACCTCGATGCAGCGCGAGGTGCTCGAGTTCTCCCGAGGCGAACGCACCATCTTTCTGCGCCGGGTGTACCTGAGGAAGTTCTTCGCCGACATGCGGCGCACCCTGCAGCACGAGATCGAGGGCAAGCCCGTCGAACTCATCATGAACATCGACACCAAGGTCGTGGCGCGCTTCGACGAGGCCCGCCTCGCGCGCGCCATTCACAACCTGGCGCGCAACGCGATCGAGGCGATGGGAGAGCACGGTGGTCAACTCACCATCGCCGGACGTCGCGACGGTGATGACCTGGTGATCGAGGTGAGCGATACGGGGCAAGGCATCCCGCCGGAGATCGAAGGCCGCCTGTTCCAGTCTTTTGTCACGGCTCGTAAGAAGGGGGGGACGGGCCTGGGGCTGGCGATCGTGAAGAAGATCGTTGATGAGCACCAGGGTGCGGTGGATGTGCGGTCCTCGTCCCAGGGGTCTACGTTTGTTCTTCGGCTTCCGCTCCACCCTCGTGATCCGAAGAGCGACTCGCGGCGGCCGGTGCCGGCACGCCGCAACGGAGGCTCCGGTCGTCCCGAGACCGGCGACCCGTCTCGACGGGTACCGAGTCCCCCGCCGTCCGAGGAAAGCCCGCAGAAGAGCTCATGAGCAAGGAGCCCGTGGTTGAACGGAAGCGGCGTCGTACGGTTGCGCGCCGCGTGCTGCTCTCCTTCGCGATCGTGATGCTGGGGTTCGCGCTCGTGGCGGGGTGGAGCGTGGTGGCGCAGCGCACCGCCTCGCGGGAGGCTGACCTGATGCGCTCGGGGTATCTTCCGCTCTCGCTCGCGTTGCACGATGTCGTGGCAGGTCAGGACAACTGGAATGCCCAGCTCAACCACCTGACCACCGCGCGCAATCCTGCGGACAAGCGGATGTGGTTCGAGTCGGCGCTGCGCATCATCCGCCCCAAGAAATACTCGGAGGTGCGTGCTCGGATCTCCACTGCGTTCATCGGTACTGGGCAAGAGGCCATCGACAGTGTTGGGCGCGAGCTACTGAGCGAGACGCTGGCCATCGAGAAGTTCCAGGACGCGGATCGGGGGGACATCGCCGGGATCTTCGAGGCGTTGGAGAGGGGCGACACGGATCGCGCCGAGCGCTTGCGAGACCGCCTCGTGACGCGCGGGTCACAGGCCAAACGCCGCCTGCAGCTGCTCGATCAGCGAGTGCAACGCAACGTGGATGCACTCCTCGTGGCGGCCCGCGACAGGGAGCGTCTGGCGCTCCGCTTGCTGATCGCGCTGGCCGCCTTCACAGCCATCGTCGGTGTCGGCATGGCACTCTACGCCCAGCGAGTGCTGCAGCCCCTCAACGCCGTGACCGAGCGCGCCAAGGCGGTGGCGCGTGGAGATCTGACGCCGCGGGCGGTGGTGGCGTCGGAGGACGAGATCGGAGAGCTGGCCGCGACCTTCGAGAGCATGGTCAGCGCGATCGCCCGCGCCAACGAACAGCTGCTGGCGGCGGAGCGACTCGCCACGATCGGCAAGATGGCCGCCCACGTCACCCACGAGATCCGCAACCCTCTCTCCTCGATGGGACTCAACGTGGACCTGCTCGAGGAGGAGCTAGCCGACGCCGACGAGGAGGCCAAGTCGCTGCTGCGAGCGATCAAGCAGGAGATCGATCGACTCACCAATCTCAGCGCCCAGTACCTGTCGGTGGCGCGTCGACGTCCCTCGACCCTGGAAGAGGAGCATCTGGGCGACGTGGTCCGCGAGGCGGTCGACTTCATTCGCCGCGATCTGCAGCGGCATCAGGTGGAGGTCGAGGTGACCGTCGGTGAAGCGGTGCCGCGCGCGATGATCGACGTGGCCCAGATCAAGCAGGCGCTGTTCAACCTACTGCGCAACGCGCGCGAGGCCATGCCCAGCGGAGGGGCGATCCGGGTGCGAGTCCAGAAGGCGGCGGGTGGCGGAACTGATCTGGTGGTTGACGACGAGGGTACTGGTATCGCGCCGGAGATTCGCGAGCGCCTTTTCGAGCCGTTCTTCACCACCAAGGGGAAGGGCACCGGACTGGGACTGGCGATCACGCGTCAGATCATCGAGGCTCACGGGGGGACAATCGCCGCGGAGCCCCGCGAGCCCCAGGGGACGCGCTTCTGGATACACCTGCCCGAGCTCAGCGCTGCGCCTCTCGTTTCCACCCCGCCTCCAGTCGACGCCGTCCTGGCCTGAGCAGTCAGTCGCCGCCGGGCCGCCCTTCGAGCTCAGGGCCCGAATAGGTCGAAGTGCGCGCCGAGCTCGAGGGTGAACCAGCCGTGGGCTGCGAAGAGATCGTCGGGACCCATCGCATCCTCCTTGGAGCCGTCCTCGAGCTCTTGCTCGATCTTCCCGAAGCGGCCCGACCCAATCGTGAAGAGCGGAGACAGGCTGAGCAGTGGGTGAACTCGGATGTCCGCGCCCAGCCCGAAGCGGAATTCCAGTGGGGCTTCGGACATGGTCAGGCGGCGGACGCCTTCCTCGGGCACGTCGCTCGGATCCCATTCCACGGTCAGGTCGCGAAACCCGATCAGCATCTCCGCGAGGAACCCCACGCGGTCGGGATCACTGGAGACCCGCGCGCCGACCGCATAGAAGTTGGTGTGGCCCCCCCGCGACTGGGGCTGCTCGACCGCTGCCTCCACACCGTTCTCGTCGTTGAACTTGCGCGTGAGCGATGCTGCCCCGCCGCTCAGGCGCGCGTGCTCCCAGGAGACGAACACGTTGTAGGCACGACCCAGTCGCGCCCCCAGATCGACCTGGACGGTGGGCCCCGAGCCGACGAAGTCGCGGAGCGGGAACGACACTCCCTCGGCGCAGGCGCCGTTGTCGTAGACCAGCGTGCACCTCCCCCAGGCGCTGCCGAAGGGGATCCACCAGCCGCCGCGCGCGCCGACCCAGAGTGCGTTCTTGGGAGCGACGTGGTCCGGCTCAGGCGGTGGCGGAGGCTCGTAGATGGGTCCCATCCCGGGTGGGGGGGGCTCGTAGATGAGGCCCGGGGGTGGCCCAGCGTGCTGTGGCTGGTCCGGTCCTCCGCCGGCCGGCGGGGGCTCGGCGTAGTAGTCCTCCACGGCCGGCGGCGTCGGGGATGGCGCGGGGGGCGCGGACGAAGCGGATTCCGCTTCTGGGCTACCCTTGGACTCCGTCCCGACATCTGCCGCGGTGGCCTCGGTGGGCTCGTCCGCCGGAAGCTCGTCAGCTCCCGTCTCGCCATCTTCTGTCGATTCTTCCGGCTGGGCGGTGGCGAGTGGCGCCAAGAGCGCCAGGGCCGCGACGGCGCCAGCGGAGATGCAGCACCGGATGCCTCTCATGGTGAGAAGGAAGATAGCACGGAGGCTTGCGCTGCACGCGCCCGCGACGACCACGTTGACCCGCTCGCAGCCGCCATGCTAGCCGGCCAGCAGAGGTCAAGATAGTCCGGTGCAGCAACACTGGAAAGGACTCGGAACCTACGGATCCATCGGGCTGGAGCTTGCCATCAGCGTCTTCGTCGGGCTGTTGGGCGGCTACTGGCTCGACGGCAAGCTTGGTTCGGAGCCGTGGCTGACGCTGGTCGGACTTGGAGTAGGTGCTGCAGCCGGGTTTCGGTCACTGTGGCGGGCGACGCAGAAGATGAATCGCCAGGCCGAGCGGGAAGACGAGCGAGCCCGCGAGGAGCGGCGCAAGTACCATGAGCGACGATTCCCAGAGGACTGATGCTGCACAGCGGACTTCGCTGTGGGCGGTGGGGATTGCTGGCGCGATTGTCACGCTCGGCGCCGTCCCTGTGGTCGGACTGCGGGGCGCGCTGGGGGTGGCTTCGGGCGCAACCATCGCGACACTGAACCTTTGGGCGATCGGCCTGCTGGTGCGACGTCTGCTAGGCGACGGGGTTCCGGCCGCGCCGTGGGCACTGCTGGCCCTGGTCAAGGTGACCGTCCTCTTTGGGGCCGTTTATCTGCTGGTCTTCTCGGGGTTTGCGGATATCCTCGCGGTCGTCGCCGGCTACGGCGCCCTCCCGATTGGCCTCGTGGTCGCGCAGCTCAGCGCCCGGCCCGCGACCGACGAACAGGGTTGAAGCTCGATGCCCGAACACAGCTCACTGCTGACTTTCGTCCTCGCCTACTTCAAGGAGACCCTGCAGGGAAACTTGCACCTCGTGGGCGATTCCATGATCGGCAATGAGCCGCCCGAGTGGACGAGCTTCGAGCCGATCGCTGCCGCCCTGTTGACGGCGCTGCTGGTGATCGTGGCGGCGCTGATGGTGCGGGCCAAGCTCCAGGATCCCGAGGCCAGCGTCATTCCCGACGAGAAGCTCACCTTGCGGACGTTCTTCGAGGTCTTTCTCGGCTACTTCTACGACCTGGCCAAGGCCGTGATGGACGAGGAGCGGGCCAAGAAGTACTTCCCGATCATCGGCGCCTCCGCGTTGTTCGTCTTCTTCTCCAACGTGATGGCGATGCTGCCCATCTTGCCGGTGGCGACCAGCAGTCTCAGCATCACCCTGGGCTGTGCCCTGGTCGTGTTCATCCTGTTCAACGTCTACGGGATCCAGGCCAACGGCTGGGGCTACTTCAAGCACCTGGCGGGACCGTCCCCGTACCTCGCGCCGCTGATCTTCGTCATCGAGCTGGTATCGCTGTGCGTCCGCCCCGTGACCCTGAGTGTCCGTCTGATGCTCAACATGTCGGTGGACCACCTCATCTTGCTCATTTTCATGGGCTTGATACCGGTGTTGATTCCGATTCCGGTGCAGTTCCTCGGGATCGTCATCATCGTCGTGCAGACCCTGGTCTTCACGATGTTGACCACCATCTACATCGCTCTCGCCACCGAGCACGAGGCAGAAGACCACTGAATCCTCGGCCCTGACTTTCACGTCCGGGACGTGACAAAACCCCTGGTTTCCCGGAGCAAAAACCGCTATCCCCCGACCCCGGAGAAAGGCTCACCCGGATGTTGAAGAAGAACCTGGCGCTTGCCGTTGCCACCCTCGTCACCTTCATTTCCACGAGTGCCTGGGCCCAGGGCGCCGCAGCGGCAGCCAACGACTGGGACGCCAAGAGCTGGGCTGCCATTGGCGCGGGGATCGCCATCGGGTTGGCCGTGCTCGGCGGTGCGCTCGGTCAGGGACGTGCGGTCGCTTCCGCCGTCGAGGGCATCAGCCGCAACCCCGGCGCCGGGTCCAAGGTCCAGACGGCGATGATCATCGGTCTGGCGCTGATCGAATCGCTGGTGCTCTTCGCATTTGCGATCGCGTTCTTGCTGCAGCTCAAGGTTACCTTCGGCGGCTGAGCGCCAATCGCATCCCGACGAGCGGGCTCCGACGATCCTGGTTGGTCGCGGAAGCCCGCTTTCGTGTCTCTGGTGATCGGGTACGTGCCATCCTGTGGCAGTGCTCGCGACGACGCGCGGACCGCCAACCGGCAGCATTGTCCGCCGAACTCCGGTCCTGGCCCGGTGGTAGCTCGAACGCGTGCCTCACGTTCTGAACCGCGGGGTTCAGAGACGAGGGCGTAGCCCCATCCAGGACTTCGGCACGCGGACAGGCTGGCGGAATCCCGGAGGAGTACGCTGCAAAGCGGCAAAGCCGTGACTTGGTTCTGCGCGAGTCGAGATGGGTCCTGCTAGCGATCGGTTGGCCGACGTCGAGATGGCGAGGTGCGAGGGAGGGGGCCTGCGGCCTCGTCTCTGAATCCCGTGGGGGAACGCCCAGCGTGGTCAGCGGACCGCAGGGGGCGCGCGCTTGCCCGCGAACCAGCGGTTGCGGATCGCTCGGTAGATTTCGCTGAGCGCAAAGGTCGCCAGCCAGGTCACGCACAGAAGGAGAAAGAACATCCCGACGACGACGAACTGCGAAGAGATGAGCCAAGCTCCTGCGATCAGCATCGCGCTGTTGACCATGCCGACGAAGATGCGCTTGCCAAGAAGATCGGCGGCTCCTTTCAAGCTGGGATCCACCGTCTGAATCGCGAGACGTCCGAGTCGCAGATCCTCCATCACCTCCTGGACCTGCCCGGGGAGCGAGTCGGTGGCGTCTCCGAGTCGCTCCAGTCGACGCAGAAGGTCCATGGCCAGTCGCTCGGGCGAGTACCGTTTCTTCAGCAGATCGATGAAGTGCGGTTTGGCCTCCTCGAACAGCTCGAGGTCGGGCGCCAGGTCCTTGCCCACGCCCTCCAGGGTCATCAGAGCCTTCGCGACGAGGGTGAAGTCGGTTGGGATCTTCAGTCCGAAATTGGTCGCCCCTTGCACGACGTCACGGACCAGTCCACTCAGCTGGATCTGGTCCATGGGGCGACCGAGGTACTTCTCTGCTCGCAGGCCCACTTCCTGGCGAAACGCTACCCGATCGATCTTGTGCGATGGGTTGCCGATTGCGTAGATGGCATCGGCGATACCGTCGTAGTCACGGCGGAAGGCGCTGATCATCATGTCCGTGGTCAGATCGCGGATCCGCGGGCTCAGTCGCCCCACCATGCCGAGGTCGATCAAGCCGAGGATGGGGTGCTCGGGAGGGCCGAGGATGATGGCGTTGCCCGGGTGCGGGTCGGCGTGGAAGAACCCGTCCTCGAAGATCTGCTTGACCACGACCTCGAGGGCGATGCGCGCCAGCTTCTTGCCCGAGTGTCCTGCGTGCACGGCGTCGTAGACCTTCTCGCCGGGCAAGAACTCCAGGGTGAGCACCTGTTTCGCGGTCGCCTCCTCGTAGACCCGCGGGAACGTGACATGGGGGACTCCCTGGAAGTTCTGGGTGAAGATCGCGGCGTTCTCCGCTTCCAGCGAGAAGTCGAGCTCGTTGGTGATCGCGCGGTCGAACTGCTGGACCAGTCCCACGGGCTGGAAGGTGCGGCTCTCGGGCACGGCGCGCTCGAGCAGTGCCGCGAAGGTGTGGAGGAGGTCGACGTCGCTTGCGATCGTCTTCGCGATCCCGGGACGCTGCACCTTGACGACGACATCGTGCACCTGGCCGTCATGACGGAGACGTGCGCGGTGGACCTGGGCGATGCTGCCGGCGGCAAGTGGCTGCCGTTCGAAGGACTCGAACACGTCGTCGAGCGGCGCGCTCAGTGAGCGCTCGACCTGGCTCTGGATTTCCTCGAAGTCGACCGGTGGCACCGAGTCCTGCAGCTTCCTGAGCTCGGTGATGACATCAGCTGGAACCACATCCGGACGGGTGGACATGATCTGCCCCAGCTTGACGAAGCTGGGCCCGAGGTCTTCGAGCACCATCCGGAGGCGAACTGCGGTTGATCGTTCTTGCTTGGCCAGCTTGCCGTTCTCGAGGTCCTCGACGGTGGCGATGCTGGTCAGGGCGGTGTCCGGAGAGGATGGTGGGGGATCGGTGTCGCCTTCGCCGCGCCGCTCGGCCGGCGGTGGACGACTGCTGCGCAGACGACGCAGGCCCAGCCGGGCGACAATCTCACCGAAGCCGTGACGGATCAGGACCCTCGAGATGATCGTCAGGCGGGACAGATCCCGAGCGGCGTGAACGAATTTCACTCCGACCGCCTACTCGTTGCCAATTTCCGAGAGGCCAGTGGACAGCCGTGACCGGAGCTTGACGAGGTCATAGGCTTCGATACTGGTGCTGACTCGACCGACGGCGAGCCCGACCGTGCGCGCTCGCTCCCGCGCCACCGCGGAGAGGCCGAGTCGATCCCCGAGTTGTTTCAGCGCTTGCTCCTCCTCGAGCGTCACCTTGCCATCGACGGTGGCAATCCAGCTTGCCACCGCGAAGGTGAACAGCCGGGCGATGCGATCCATGCGGACTGTCTCCACCTCGGAGACGTCCACTCGCTGCTGGATGGCCTGCTCGACAGCCGCGTGGTCGTCAGGAGTCAGGTCGAGCTGGCCCGCGGCGGCGCGGATCCCAGCCGCTTCCTCGGGGGCCATCGTCCCGTCCGACCAACCCACAGCGGCGAGGGCGATCAACGTGTCCTTCCCGATCTTCAGTTCCATGGGGGGGAGTGTAACAGGGGATGGTGGCGGTGGGACGCCAGCGAAATGCGTTTCCCCCCCTGGTGTCGGGAACCCGCTTTCCGGTGCCGTTCCTGTGGTTTTCTTCGCCCGGGCACGGGGGTGACGGGTGCCGTCAGCGCACCCGCACCAGGGTTCCAGGGTCATACTCGGTGGGGAGGACGGCAGACCACCCCGACGGCATCGGAGGGCTGGTCCAGTGGTAGAGCCGCTGCGCGTCGAGCGGGGTCAGGTTGACGCACCCGTGGCTTCGCACGCGCCCAAAGGACCGGTGCCAGAATGTGCCGTGCAGGCCGTAGCCGCGCTCGAAGTACATCACCCACGGTACGTCCTGGATCGCGTAGTAGCGGCTGGCCTCCTCGTTCTCGAGATTGTCCATGTCACTCGAGCGGAGCTTGACCCATATGCGGTGCTCGCCCTTGGGGGTGGCTTGCTCGGTTCCGGCGTGTCCCTTGCCGGTGGAGACCAGGGTGGCAAACACCGGTCGGTCGCCCTCGTAGGCGGTGAGGATCTGGTTGTCGAGATCGACGTCGATCCAGCGTTCGCCGGGGCGCAGTCCCGCTGGCGACGGTGCCGGATGAGGCGCGCGGACCTCGCGATCGCTGACCCATTGCTCGTCACCGACGCGAAACCAGCGTCGGCCCCAGTGCTCGCGTGTCTCGAGGACTTTCAGAGCGAGGAAGCGCGGGTAGGCTTCGCGCTTCACGCGGAGCCCACCGGGCTTGGCGTAGACGTCCGCCGTATCCTGATAGACCCACGCCACGTCGAGCTGGCCGTCCATCGATTCCCCCTGGAAGAGGAACTCGCGAGCGGCGCGCACGTCCCGCATCGGCACCCAGACGCCCTTCGTGGTGAGCCCGAATGGGTCGCCGGGGAATGGCTCGCGGATGCGCTGGATGGCGAGGGCAAAGCCGGGCTCGATCTCCGCGTCGGGGGCGCCCCGCTCGGCAGTGTCGAGATCTCGGTACCCGAACGTTCCGTACTCACCGGCGAAGTGGTACCGGAAGGGCAAGCCGTTCGGGAACTCGTGGGGTTCCATGGCGGGATGAGGGGGCAGGGTGGAAGGCTCGACGCGTGTGGAGCAGAGCCAGGCAAGCGGACCCACCATCAACCAGGTCCCGGTGCATCCCTCGCCGTACCGCGCCGCGTACACGGGCAGCCGTGCAAAGCGCAGCGCCGCGCCGCGCCGCCTCGCGGTTGGATGCGGCGCGACGAACAGGGGCTCGTCTCGGTCCACGACCGTCACACTGTGAACCCCTTCCAGGGAAGGGGAGTGGAGCGGAGTGCCCCACGGTTGAGCGCGGGCCGGTTCGGCGATCGTTCCGACCACGACCATGGCGGCCAGGAACCGCTCCGGATGCCTCACGCTGCGCACACCTGGATCCTAGCCTGCAGGCCCCCCCGACGACCAACTTCGCTCCGGCGGAAGCGGGGGCGTCAGTGGTACGAGAAGCGCAGCTCGTGGTCGCAGACTCTGAAGACGTCGCCCTCGTTGACCACCTTGCGCTGGATGCGCTGGCCGTTGAACTCGACTCCGTTCGTGGACCCCATGTCCACCACGTAGTACTGGCCGTTCAGGAACTCGACCATCGCATGCTGGCGGGACACGTTGGGGTCTTTGATGGTCAGGTCGCTCGACTGCTTGCCGCGCCCAATGATGAAACGGTCCTTGGTGATCGGGAACCGCTCACCGGAGTAGTAGATCGAAAGCTGACCCGGGGCGCGTGAAGGTGCGGCCGGTGGTGGCCCTGGCTGGCGTGGCATGGGGGGCGGACCACCGCGGCCGCCCGGGGGCATCGGTGGCGGAATGCTACGCATGGGTGGTCCTGCCGGAGGGGGACCCTTGGGCATCGGCGGGGGGCCGGGCGGGGGCGGTCCCTTGGGCGGACCCGGGGGAGGTGCCGGACGCCGAATGGCTGCCGAGCCTGGCGGCGGTGCCGGCGGGGGCGGTGCCGGAGGCGGCGGGATCCCGCGGCTGGTGTGCGGCGGTGCAGAAGTCTTCTTCGGCGGTGGCGGCGCGAGCGGAGCGGATCCTACCGGTGGGAGCGGTGGAACGACTGGCGGCACCGCCGGTGGCGGGGCCGCACCCGGCGCGCGGCCGGCCGGGTGTGGGGACGCCTGCGAGTGGGCGGCCGACGTGCTGGTGTAGCCCCGCTGACGCGCGTACTGCTTCATCGCGTCGTTGATCAGGTAGTCCGTCGAGCACTCCAACTCACGCGCCATCTGCTCGAACTTGTGCCAGAGCGAGTCGCGACACTGGAACGTGCGCGGGGTTTTCTTGTTCGGGTCGGCAGTCATGCGAAGGCCTCGGCTCGAGGGGGGAAGAGGAGTCGTTGGATCAGCTTACTTCTTCTGGTCGCTCTCCGGCTTCTTCTCGGGCTTGTCGGAGCGCTTCTCCATCGCTGGTTCCACGCAGTAGGTAACGAAGTCGCCAATCGTCTTCACGTCCTTGACCTCGGCTTCCTTGCCCTTCGCCACCTCGCACTCCCACGTGCAACCCATGGAATCCTCGCACTCCGGCGCATCCGGCACGGGGCTGCGATCGTCTTCGTAGGGCGTGACCTTCGCCAGGTCCTTCTTCTTGCCGTGGTGGAAGTAGTAGCTGAGCGCAGACGCGCGGACGACGGCCGGTTGATCGGGCTTCGCGAAGCGGTCCGCCAGCTCCGGGGGCTTCGTCTTTCCCTTCAGCTCGCCGATCCGGAATCCGTATTGAAGGGGTTCGGAGATCGCGGCCTTGGTGGCGTGCTCGGCGAGCTTGCTCATGAACTCCTCGAGGTTGCCGGCCTCGCTCATGCTCAGCACCAGGTCTGCGGCCATCCACCGAATCTTCCACTTCTCGTGGGAGAACAGCGCGTACAGCTTGTCGACGACCAACTCGCGGGGCATCTCGCCGATCCGCCGCAGCGCCTGGTCACGCACGAGATCGGGTGCATCGTCGGAGCGGGCAATGGCCATCACCTTCTCGATCTTGGCCAGGGTTGCTGCATCACAGTCCTTGGCCTTGCACTTGACGATGTTGCCTTCGAGTGCCGCGAGGGCGGCGGCGCGTTTCTTGTCGCCTTGGTCCGCGGTGCTGGCAAATTCGAGGAGGTAGTCGACGATGGGGACACCGCCGACCTTCTTCATCGAACCGAAGACCTTGAGCAGGGTTTCCTCCTGGTACTGCTCCAGCTGGGCTTCGAACTGCTCCTTGGTTGGGGAGAGCTTGGAGGCCTCATTCGCCGCTTTTACTGCGGCTGCCTTCTCCTCGCGCCACTTCGGCGAGTTGACGTGCTTGGCGATGCCCACCAGCTTCGTGCTGGCCGCCAGCTTGGTTTGGGCGTCCGCCAGGTCGGCGATCAGCTTGGCCATCAGATCGATCTTCGGCGCGTCCGGCGCCAGAAGTTCGGGCATGCTGCGCACCCCGTCGGCCTTGAGGTACTTGAGCACCGCTTCGACGCCATAGAGCTGGGACGCATCGTCCACCCGCCTGGCGAAGTCGATCACGCACCATGCCGCCAGTGCCTTCTTGAGTGACTGGCGGTCCTCCTCGTTCGCGACGAGCTGCTCCTGCTCGAAAGTGAGCAGGGCATAGGCGGCGTCCTTGTAGGGGAACGTCGGATCGGCATGGCTGCCGTCCTCCTTCTCGGGAATAGCCTGGCCCATCCCCTCGACCAGCTTGGGCACCATGCGGGCGACGATCTTGTTCCGCTGGCTGGGTGCGAGCTCGGCCAGCGCCGAGATCAGACCCGGGTTGTCATCGTCGCCCTCGTCTCCGACGATACCCACCCGCTTGCCATTGCGCGGCCGCATCTCGACCAACGTCATCGCGGCCTCGACGCGGAGGTCGAGGCCATATTTCGGGTGGGTAAGTACCGCGATGAGCTTCTTTGGACCCTGTTTCGTGTGGGACCATCGCTCTACGTCGTGCGAAGTGATGCGGCACCCCACGAACGAGAGTGTTGCCATCACCACGAACAGCCATCCCAGCAGCCGCGTCCGCGCCCCGGATTCCATGAAAATCCCTTCCGTTCCCTGCAGATCGGCTCGCCGTCGAGCGAGCCTCGAGGATAGTACAGCCCTGCAGACGACAGACTCAAGGGGACCCCGGCACGCGTGGGCAACAGTTGGCCAGCCCCGGCGGAGCGAGCTACTGCGGGGACCCCTGGTGCTGCATGGACTTGGCCTACGATGTAGGATAATGTACGGAAGGGTATACAAATGGGTGCCGTTCCGTTCTCTCCACGTCGATCCACTGCCGCCGGGCCGGCTGAAGAGCCGGTTCCCGCGCCCGCGACCTCGTTTGCCCGTCGCGGGCGCGAGGCGGCTGCATTGCTGCTGTTCGCGGTGGCCTCGTTTCTCTGCCTGGCCCTCGGGTCGTACCTCCATCACCCCTACGATCCGCTAGTTGCTGGTGCGGACTGGATGGGGCCGGTCGGTGCGTCCATCGCGGGCACCCTGGTGCAGGGATTCGGCCTTGTGGCCTGGCTGCTGCCAATAGAGCTTGTTGTCGTTGGACTTCCGCTGCTTCGCGGCCGACCGGTCCCTCCCGTCGGCGCGCGTGTGGCGACCGATCTGGTGGTTGCCATCATTTTCGCGGCGCTAGCCCAGGTGGCATTTCCCGAAGGTCGTGTCTTCGGGGGCATGCCGGCTGGCGGCAACGTCGGGCTGCTCTTCGGTGAGCTGATGCGGGGTCTCTTCTCCAACGCCGGCTCGTTCCTCGTCGGGGTCACCTCGATCGGACTCATTCTGATTGGGCGCAGCAGCTTCTCGTTCATTGGTTGGTGTCGAGAGGTTGCCGTCTGGGCGCGTCGGCTGTGGTTCTGGCTGCGCCAAAGCGGCGAGCGCATCGGCCAGGCCTGGGTCGAGGCGTGGCGTCTGCGGCGGGAGCGGATGTCGCGCGACCGCGACGCGGCGGCCCCCAGCATTCACGCCGAAATGACCGATGAGGCGATCATTGCCAAGCTCGAGGAAGAGGACGACAAAGATTGGATCCCCCTCGAGGCAACGGGGCCCGCGCCGCTCGCAGTGTCAGAGGCCCTGAGGGCCGGTCTCGGGGAAGCGGCGCTCGGCGACGTGGGCGGTCCATCCGCTCCTGTCCCGTTGGATGACCTCGAGCCGAGCTCGCCGCTCTCTTCGACGCCTGCGGCCGACGATGGGGTTGTCCAGCTGCTCGCGGAGGCGACGGAACCGGCCGAGCTTTCGCCGCCACCCCCTCCGACTCCCGCCCCGGCCCCGAGCCAGAAGCGAGCCCCACGCCGCAAGAAAGCGGCCGAGGGACCGCGCATCGTGGACACCCGACCCGAGCAGGCGGTCGAGCGCACCCGCACCGAGCGGCAGACCGAGGACGGCTTCGAGCTGCCCAGCACTGAGCTGCTGGAAACTGCGCCTGCTCCCATCGAGCGTGATGACGAGGAGCGACTCCGGGAGCACGCCAAGCAGCTCGAGAAGACCCTGGCTGACTACGGAGTGACCGCCCAGGTCACCGATATCCGTCCGGGTCCCACCGTGACCACCTACGAGGTGGTTCCCGCTCCCGGGACCAAGGTTAGCAAAATACTGAGTCTTTCCGATGATTTGGCACTGGGTCTGTCCCGCAAGGTGCGCATCAATCCCACTCCAGAGAAGGGCTGCATCGGCTTCGAGATCCCCAATGATCAGCGGCCTCGGCTGTACCTGCGGGATCTAGTCGAGCACCGCGGCTTCGCAGAGCTGGCGACCTCGGAGCCGCTTCCCATGGTCCTCGGACGGGATCCCGTGGGCAAGCCCTTCTACGCCGATCTCACGGCGATGACCCATGTCATTGTCGCGGGTGCAACCGGAGCGGGGAAGAGCGTCGGGCTCAACGTGATGCTGACCAGTCTGCTCCTGTCGCGGAGTCCGGATCAGCTGCGCATGCTGATGATCGATCCCAAGGTCGTCGAGCTGGCGCCATTCGATGGCATTCCTCACATGCTGTTGCCGGTTGTGACCGACATGAAGCAAGCCGCGACCGCACTGAAGTGGGCAGTCGACGAGATGGAGCGTCGCTACCAGCTGTTTGCAGACGCGGGGACGAAGAACGTCAAGACCTACAATGCCTGGGTGGATCGCGTGGCGCGTGGGGAAGTTCCGGCTCCAGACCCCGAGCGAGTGCAGGCACTCACGGCTGACGGTGTCGTGGTCAGCGTGAGCGACGCCAAGGACGGGTCGGATGGGGTGATGCTCCCAGGCCGCTTGCCATACATTGTCGTCGTGGTCGACGAGTTCGCCGACCTGATGATGCAGCAGGGCAAGGAGGTCGAGGCGGCGGTGGCTCGCCTGGCGCAGAAGGCGCGGGCTGCTGGCATTCACGTCATTCTCGCGACGCAGCGCCCGAGCGTGGACGTCATCACCGGGATGATCAAGGCGAATTTCCCGTCCCGCATCGCCTACCGCGTCGCGCAGAAGGTCGACAGTCGCACGATCCTCGACGAGCAGGGCGCGGAGCTCCTGCTGGGCAAGGGCGACATGCTGGTGAAGATGAATGGCAAGACGGAGACCCTGCGGGTCCAGTGCCCGTTCATCAGTGAAGAAGAGGTCAACGCAGTCACCGACTTCCTGCGGGCGCAGGGGACCCCAGAGTATCACGACGCCATTTTGCGCCACGACGACGAGAGCGAGGATTCTCCCCAGGAGGAACTGTTCGACGCGCGCTACGACGAGGCGGTGAAGATCGTGGCCGAAACGCAGCGGTGCTCGACCTCCTGGCTCCAGCGCAAGATGAGCATCGGGTACAATCGCGCCGCCAAGATCGTCGAGATGATGGAGCGGCAGGGCATCGTGGGCCCCGCCAACGGCGTCAAGGATCGAGAAGTGCTGGTCTCGGCCCTCTGATGGGAAGATTGCAGGGTGCCGTGCGCTCAGGCGGCCGGCGGGGGACCCCAACGTTCGGGGGTGGTTCGAGGCTGCCCCGCCCGCGAATTGGCGACGCCTTTGCCCCTTGCGTATGATACCAATAGCAGGTTGATGAACGCGCCCCAGGAAGGCATCCCGGAGCCCTACGACAACGACGACGACGATGTCGCGTGGGCGCTACAGACTGCTGGCGTCCAGTGGAAGCGCGAGGCCTACTCCGATGCCATCGCCTGGCTGCGACGCGCAGTGGACTATGCCATCGAGGCTGGCCACAACCCTCGGGCGTCCGAGCTCAACGGGGTTGCCGGACGCTTGACCCAGGCCGTCCTCACCCAGGGTACTCCCGCGTCGGAGTTGGATGAAGAAGACGACGACATCATTCGCGACGACGATCTCTTGATCGACATTGCGGTCGAGGAGGACCTGGACGACCTCGAGGAAGCGGAGTCCGTGCCGTCGAGTGTTCCAGATCTTCCCACCGAGCCACCGCCGCCCAGCACGGTCGTTGATAGTCAGATGCCGCGGCAGCGCGACAACATCGACATTCCTGTCGGTGCTGTCGTTGGCGCGGGCAGCGAGGCGTCGGAGCCGGACGACGACGAGGAGGAGCCCGAATCGGAGGAGGAGCCCGAATCGGAGCCGGACGACGACGAGGAGGAGACCGAATCGGAGGAGGACGCGGAGGCCATGACCGCGGCGCCCGATCTCGACCCCGACGACAGTCTCTTGCCGGACTTGGAGGAGAGCGACGACGAGATGACGAGTGTCGACGCGCTCCCTCGAGAGCCGTCGGTGCCGCCCCCGCCGGCGCTTCCTGACGATCTTGGGGTTCCCGACGTGCCCGATCTCGACCCCACGTCGTCGGACGCTGCTGGCTTCGCGGAGCCCGAGCTTCCCGACTTGGATGGCTCCGACGAACCGCCGACTGCATCCTCCGCACAGCCGCCGGAACCCGCGGTGCTCGGAGTGAAGCTCGGGGGGGTCCGGGGATTCGAAGACCTCCCGGAAGAAGCTCAGGCGGAACTCGCGGCGCGGGCCAAGCTGGAGGCACTGCAGCCCGACGAGGAGCTCAGCTTCTTTGCCGTGGCGCTGGTCGTCAAGGGAGATGTCAGCGTCGTGCCCGCCATCTCCGACACGCCTTGCGGCTATGCTGGCAAGGGCGACGTGATCTTCACGCGCGGGAACCTGGAAGAAGGTGTCGCGCTGAGCGTCACCGCGGGACCCGATGGTGCGGCCGTCGCAGCGTGGTCGCAGGAGGTGCTCGATGCGGCGACCGAGGAATGCCCCTGGGTTGCTGACGAGCTGCGCCAGGTCGCGGATCGATTTCAGGCTCTGGCGGGCGCTACGATGGGGTTGCTGGGGGAACGGCTCGATGAATCGCTGCTCGCCAGCGTGCTGGCCAAGTGCGAAGTGAGGCTTTACCTGGCTGGTGACGTCGTCCTGGAAGCGAGAGCCCCGGTGCAGGGCATGTTCATTGTGGGTGCCGGTCGCTTGGTCGTGGGTGATGGTGAGCTGGGTCCCGGCGATCTGGTGTTTCCGAGCTGCACGCCGTCCAACTCACCTGCGCCGCACGAGGCTCGGGCTGGAGAGGGGGGCGCCCTGATCCTGCATGTTGGCGCCCACGAAACTCACGAGATGATGATGATGGTCCCGCCCCTGCTCGAGATCCTCGCCATGGGGTGAGGCGGCAGAGGAGCTCAGCCGTCGTCGAGGGTCCAGATCAGTTCGTCGTTGCCCTGTGCCCCGGCGAATCGCAGGCCGAACCACTGCGCGTTGGCCGAAATCGTTGGGCGGCCGTCGCTCCGGACGGTTGGGAACCGGATCCGGAAGGCCTTGCGCCAAGGCGTGGTGTAGGGAAAGTACGTGAGCTCGATCGCTCCGGGACGATCGATCTCGTCGATGTCCGAGGGAGCCGTCTCGCTGCCGGCGTCATCGATCAGACGGACGATCCAGGCGGCCGGGTCGCTCTTCAGATCTGACCAGCGACTTCGCTTCGCCTGAACCGCGACGTAGAATTGGTGGTGTTCGCGGGTTTCCGCCAGTGCGGCTTCCAGCAGACTGCGCCGCTGGTCCACCGTGAGGCGGTAGTCCTCCGCGTAGCGGACGACGTAGGCCCAGCGAAAATCCCATGACTCGTACGTCGCTGTGGCTTGGAGGACGTTGTCGAATTCGCGGACGCTGAGCAACTCCTTGTCCCGAGTCCACAGCTTGAGCACCGTCTCATAGTCGTCGGCGACGTATTCCCGCGTTCCCTCGTTGAGGCTGATTGTGGCGGTTGTACAGCCTGTGGACGAGCCAAGGAGCCCCGCCAAGATGGGAACCAGCAGAAGATGCGAGGAGGAGCGCATCGCCCGAAGCGTACCAGAGCGGCGGGGCCAGGCGAATGTTTAGCGGCTATCGGCGATGCGCCAGGAGGCCGAACTCCAGCGCCTGGCGAATCGCGTGGTGGGTCGCACCGTGCTCCGGCTGCCAGCAGCGGATCTTGCCCAGGGGAGGTCCCCCGAACAGATAGAGATCGGCGAGCAGGTCGAGGAGTCGGTGGCGCGCGAGCTCGTCGGGCCTCGGTGCGAGGTCTGCGGGCGGTGGCTGGCCGTCGGGATGCAGGACCAGTACCGTGTCGGGGGCGGCGCCGGGGGCGTGGCGAAAGCCAGACCGATCGTCCGGGGCTGACGAATCGTAGAGGCGTGCGCTGGCCAGCTCTGCGATGAACGCCTGGGGGCTTCCACTCCAGGCGGCCCGCTGCTGGTCCGTCGTGCCCTCAGCGACTGCGACTGCGACGTCGACGGATGCACCTGGCTCAAAGGAGAAGCGGGATGTCCCCGCGATGACCTCTCCCGACTGGACGACACGCAGACGGGGAGCATCGCGCGGCGGAGCCAGCGCGCGCAGGGCCAACGCGAGCTCCCGCGATCCTCCGTCGAGAAGAGGGAGCTCCGGACCTTCGATGTCGACACGAATCCCGTGCTGGATGCCCAGCCCCGCGAGTGCCGCCAGCAGTGGAGCGAGCCCGTCCACTTCGCGGCCGCCGGGTAGCGCCACGCCCAACCGAGAGCCGACGATCTGCGGCCGGATTGTCTCGCGATGCCATTCCACCCCGTTGGCAACGAAAGTGAGCGGTCCTGGCACCCGCGAGAGGATCACGCTGCAGGTGTTCCCGCTGCGTAGTCCCACTCCGTGGAACCCGACTAGGTCCACGACCCTCGCCCCCAAGTGATCGTCATGGGTGGGAGCTCGACGCCGGCGGCGTTCCTGCCGGCTGGCTCGACTCGGCGGGGTCGGCAGCGGTGTCTTCCCCACGAGTGACCCGACTGATGTCGTTCCACGTCACCACTAGGATCAAGGCGAGGAGCATCAGCAGCCCGACCATGTGAACCTGCGCTTCCATGCGCTGATCGGGACGTCGACGAGTTACCGCCTCGAACCCCAGGAACATGAGGCGGGCCCCGTCCAGGGCCGGAAACGGCACCAGGTTGAAAGCGCCGAGGTAGGCGCTCAGCACGCCGAGCAGGAACAGATAGCTGTCCCATCCTTCCTTCAACGCGCGGGTTCCTTCCTTCGCGATCCCCACCGGTCCCATCAGTTGCGGAGAGACCTCGAGCGTGACCAGTTGGACCAACGTCACCACGGTCTTCTGGACCACGACGGCTGGGTAGACGACCGCCTGAATCCCTGCCTCCGATACTGGCATTGGGGTCCGCGTGCGACCGGCGGAAACCACCCCGATCAACCCGCCGCCGCTCTGGGTGTCGAGTGTGGGGGTCACGCGCACGGTGCGCAGGGTGCCGTTGCGGTCCAACTGGATGTCAGTTGGCTGGTTGGGGCGCTCCAGGATGATGGTGCGCATCTGCTCCCAGTCCTCGACCGGCTTACCCTCGATGGCCACGATCGTGTCGCCGTCGAGAACGCCAGCGGCCTCCGCCGCCTTCCCTGGGATGACCTCCACCTCCAGTGTGGGCTCGCTCCGTCCTCCGATCATGAATGCGGCGAAGAAGAAGACGGACGCGAACAGGTAATTGGCAAGCGGTCCGGCGAAGATGGTGGAGATCCGAGCGACGAGCGAGGCGTTCGCGTAGCTCCCCTTGTCGTCCGCGTCGATGTCCTCGAAGGGATTCATCCCCGCGATCTGTACGTACGCGATGAAGGGAATGAGCGCGACCTGGTAGACGGTGTCACTTCCCTTGGGTTGATGCTTCCACAGTGTTGGCCCGAAGCCGATGCTGAAGCGGACCACCCGCATCCCGAAAGCGCGCGCCACCAAGTGGTGGCCGGTTTCGTGGACCACCATCAGCGCGGCGATACCCAAGATGACGACAAGCAGTGTCATGTGACGGTCTGCTTCTTTTTATAGCGTCGTGTCCCGTGGACCGCCATCGGCCCCCTGGCTGGGGGGCGATGTTCAGCCGAGAATGGCCAGTCTGTCGCACGGTTGCCCAGCTGGCCTTGCACTGCTAGTTTGCCGGCCCTCCGTTCGCGAGCCCCCGTGACGTGGTTGGGCCGCACTTCTGAACCGAAAGGTAGGCAAATGAGCCAGCCGAAGCTTCCCGGCGGTGCCGGTGGACCCCAGGGCACGAATCTTCAACTATCTGGTGGCGCCGCGATCGTCGCGCCGCCGCAGGCGTTTCCTGGCGGTGTTCCCGGGAATGCCCTCATCGTAGTTCCGATGAGCAAGCCGAGCGACGAACTGCTCGAGAAGCTCAAGGTGGGACCGGTCGCCCTCGAGGTGGCAGAGATGTGGAAGCTGCTCGGCTTCAATGGTCCCGCGGTGCAGGTGCAGGACAACGAGGGGCGTCCCGTCGCCATCGGTCTCGAGGACTTGCTCAGCGGCCTCGAGAAGCACTGGCAGGAGAACAAGGATGACCTGAACCGGGGTCGCCTGTTTGCTCAGGAACTGATGAAGTACGAGCGGTTCGCCAAGGCCGAGAAGGTGATGGCCAAGGTCGTTGCGAACGGCGGCGAAGGGGACGACTGGCTCGGGCTCGGGATTGCCCAGCTGAACCAGAAGAAGTGGGACGAAGCCGAGGCCACCCTGAAAGGGGCCCAGAACTTGCTGCCAGAGAACCCGCTACCGTCCCTGCATCTCGCGAAGGCCTTCAAGGGCAAGGAAGACCGCGAACAGGAGCGGGCGATGGTCGAGCGGGCGATCAACGTCGACCGCAACAGTGTGGACGCCTGGGCGTATCTGTACTCGCTGGTGCGCGAGACCGAGAGCGAGGAAGCGGCCATCAAGACGGTCGAAGAGCTGGCGAGCGCCGAGACCAACAAGCAGTCGGCTGCGCCTTATGTGGCGCTGCAAGGCTTCTACGCGAACCAGGAGGAAACGCGCGACCGAGCCATCGGTTTCGCGAAGCAGGCGGTGGAGCGCAACGCGAAGGATCCTCTGGCCCTGGTCTGCCTCTCTGCGCTCTATGGCCAGAAGGGGGATCTCGACAAGGTCATCGAGACGCTCCAGCCTGCCGAACCCCTGATGACGCGGGATGTTCGCCTGGCAAACAACTACTTCGAGGCGCTTTTCCAGAAGCGCGACATCCCCAAGGTGACGCAGTTGCTCAACGCGCTGGCCGGTTCGCAGAACGCTCAGGTCAAGCAGTTCGCCATCGAGCGCTCCCGTGCAGTGGCCCAGTTCCTCCAGCAGCAGCAGCAGCAACTGGCCCAAAACGTGCGAAAGTAGCGAACTTGTCTAGAATTGCGCGCTGAGTCAGGACCGGCCACCCCGCCGAATCCTGGCCGCTATGTTGGCCGGAAGCCGGCTGGGTAGCAATCATCCCCGCGTGCAGTCCGGCGACGTGCTTTCGCGCAAGTATCTCCTCCAGCGGCGCATCGCCGAAGGGGGCATGGGCGAGGTCTGGCTCGCGCGCAACCAGCGGACCGCTGGAGACTGCGCGATCAAGGTTTTGCTGCCGGGTCTCGCGCGCAACAGCGAGGCCCTGCTGCGTTTCGTTCGTGAGGCTCGCGCCACGGGGCAGCTCGAGCACCCTGGGATCATCAAGGTGTTCGACGCCGGGAAGACGGGTGACGGCCGGCCCTACCTGGTGATGGAGCTCCTGGCGGGCGAGAGCCTCGGGGAACGCCTGGCCCGGGAGGGGCGACTGCCTCCTGGTGAAGCCTGCGTGCTCATGAGCCAGGTGGCCCGCGCTGCTCAGTACGCCCACGGAAGAGGAGTCGTTCACCGCGACCTCTCCAGCTCGAACGTCTTCCTGGTCCGCGCTTCGGAGGGGGGCGCCCCGGTGCCGAAGATCGTCGACTTTGGCGTCAGCAAGCTGGCGGACGTCAACAGCGGCTGCACCCTCAACGGCGCTCTACTGGGTTCGCCTTCCTACATGAGTCCGGAGCAGGCCGAGGGCGCCGACAGCGTCGACTCTCGCACCGACGTGTGGTCGCTGGGAGTGCTGCTCTACCAGTGTCTCAGTGGCGGGCTGCCCTTCGACGGACGCAACCAGAATGCCACCATGCTGGGCGTCATTTCGCGTCCGCACCAGCCCCTCCGGGAGCGGGCACCCGAACTCGACGCGGAGCTCTGTGCGCTGGTCGAAGGGTGTCTGATCAAGGACCGCGATGAACGGATCCAGACGGCCGCAGAGGTCGCCGATACACTGGAGCGCGCGGGGCGTCGACTCCTGCGCTCGGGGAGCGAGAGTCGCTTCGCTCCACGTCGACGTCTGACCGACCGCCTGCCTCCCGAGGCGAATGGGCCGGCCGAGCCTGCGCCTCGTCGGCGCGAGGTGTCGGCGCTCTGGTTGGCGCTGGGTACCGGAGCGGTGGGCATGGTCCTCGGACTGTTGCTCGGCCTCTCGTTGGGTGGCGAGCAAGACGCAGCAGTGGCGCCGACGGGCCAGCCCCTGGGGACTTCGGCCGCGACCAGCACCCGGCAACGTGTCGCACCCACCGGCTCTCGAGCCGATCCCGAGCGGGAAGTGCGCAGCCTCGACGAGTTGCCCCGGGAGGCCGATGTGGACCTCGCCCGGGCCGTTGCCAACGGCCTGGAGGTCGAGGGTCGTTAGCGCTCTTCGCCTGCTCGCGATAACCTCGCCGTCCCTGGATGCTGACGTTCATCCTCGCGGTGGCCACCGCGCTCGTCTTCTCGTTTCTGTGCTCCGTTTCGGAAGCGGCCCTACTGAGCCTGCGCCAAGCGGACGTGGAGCGACTCGGCAAGACTCGCGCGGGGCGCATCCTCCGCCGCTTCAAGGCCGAGATCGACGTGCCGATCGCGTCGATCCTCATCCTCAATACCTTCGCGAACGCCTTCGGTTCGGTAGTCGCCGGCGCCAGCTATCAACTCGTCTTCGACGAGTCGACGCTGTTCTGGTTCTCGCTGCTGTTCACGATCTCGATCCTGCTCTTTGGCGAGATCGTTCCCAAGACGCTCGGGGTCGCCAACGCGCGACGGCTGGCAGTGCCGGTGGCGATCGGGGTCCGGGTACTGGTCTGGTGCCTCACCCCGGTGCTCCTACTCACGAGGCTTGTGTCGGGGGCACTTCGTCGGAGCGGGGAGGTTCCCTCCACTTCCATCGAGGAGATCCGTCTCCTGGCCGCCCTCGGTCGCACCGAAGGTGCCGTGACGAAGCGGACCCAGGAAATCATCGAGGGAGCCGTGGCGTTGAAGGAGCTGACCGCCTACGACGTGATGGTTCCGCGAAATGGGGTGGCGTTTCTCTCTGGCGAACGGACCCTCGAACAGAACCTGAGCGTGCTGAAGCGAACTGGGCACAGTCGCTTCCCCTTCACACCGAACGGCAACCTGGACGATGTGGAAGGCATCGTCCTGACCAAGGACCTCATGTTCCAGCTGCTGGAGACCCCTGGCGATCCGGTCTGGCCCACGCTGGTAGGTCCCATGATCGTGGTTCCTGCGACCATGCCGCTGGAGCGGCTCCTCAAGGAGTTCCAGGAGGAGCACCGGCACCTAGCGATCGTGGTTGATGAGTACGGCGGGACCCAGGGTCTAGTGACCCTGGAAGATGTGCTCGAGGAGTTGGTCGGAGAAATCGAGGACGAGAGCGACCGGGTGGAGCGCTTCATCATCAGGAGGCCGGACGGGGCGCTGCTCTGTCGCGGGTGGGCCGAGACCCGTCGTGTCTTCGAGGAGTTGCGGCTCGAGGACACGACCGTGGATGCGGCGACCATCGGGGGGTTCGTCGCCGATCTCGTCGGCCGGGTGCCGCAGACCGGTGACGAGGTCGAGTGGATCGGACATCGCTTCAAGGTGCTACGTGCCAGCCCGCGCCGTGCCGAGCGGATCGAAGTTCGCCGAATCTCGACTTCCGTACCGCCGTAGAAGCCTGACATCACATGGGATTGTCTGCTCTGACAGGCAAGGTCAGCCGGGGTTTGACATCTGAACAACCGCGCAGTACATCACCCCCAGGAGCGGACACGAGCATGGAAGAGAATCGCAGCAAGGCCCTCGAACTCGCCATCGCGTCAGTTGAAAAGGAGTTCGGCCGGGGCGCGATCATGCGCCTGAAGGACGACGAGAAGATCGGCGGGGACATTGCCGTCATCCCCTCGGGCTCCTTGGGTCTCGACATCGCGCTCGGGATTGGTGGCTACCCACGCGGGCGCATCATCGAAATCTATGGCCCGGAGTCGAGCGGAAAGACCACGCTGACCCTGCACACCATCGCGTCTGTGCAGCGGCAGGGCGGGGTGGCTGCGTTCATTGACGCCGAACATGCACTCGACGTCACCTATGCGAAGAAGCTCGGAGTCAAGACTGACGAGCTTCTCATCAGTCAGCCCGACTACGGAGAGCAAGCGCTCGAGATCGCGGACATGCTCGTCCGCTCGGGAGCGGTCGATCTGGTGGTCGTCGACTCAGTGGCTGCCCTGGTACCCAAGGCGGAGATCGAGGGTGACATGGGGGATTCGCATGTCGGACTCCAAGCCAGACTGATGAGCCAGGCATTGCGCAAGCTCACTGCATCGGTGTCGAAGTCGCATTGCATGATCTTCTTCACCAACCAGATTCGCATGAAGATTGGCGTGATGTTTGGCAGTCCAGAGACGACCTCTGGCGGCAACGCCCTGAAGTTCTATGCGTCGGTGCGACTCGACGTGCGTCGGATCGGGGCCATCAAGGAAGCCGGAACGACTCCTGGCAGTTCACGTGAAATGCAGGTGGTGGGCAATCGCACCCGCGTGAAGGTCGTCAAGAACAAGATGGCACCACCGTTTCGCGAGGTCGAATTCGACATTCTGTACGGTAAAGGTGTCAGCCGCTCAGGCGAGGTCCTGGATTTCGCGTCGGATCTGGGAATCATCAACAAGAGTGGGGCGTGGTATTCCCACGATGGGGAGCGCATCGGTCAGGGGCGTGACAACGCACGCACCTACCTGGAGGAACACGAGGACCTCATGCGGAAGCTCGAAGTCGAGATTCTGGAGAAGCATGGAATCGTGCCTCCGCGCAGCGAAGTGGCCCAGGCTCCCGAGAGCGCTTCCAAGGCAGACCAGACCAGGAAGAGCGCATCGAAGACCAACGGAGCCACGAAGCGCGTGACCCGTTAGCTCGGCGAGCCTGAAGAGAAGGCGTTCGCAACTCGGACCGGCGAGAGTGGCTGCCCAAGCGACTTTTGGGGGGGCTTCAGGCCTTCATTTGAAGGACGACAAGGGAATCTCTTCCTGAGTGGGGCACCGCGGGCTGGCCCGTGCCTCAGTTGGAATGCACCTTGCAGAGTTTCGCCCCCTGAAGCTGCGCGTGGATGGGGAAGCCAGAGCGGCTCGGAGCGTCGGGTTGTTCGGGAATTCACCTCGCGCGAGGTTTGGACGCAACGGAGCTGCCGCTCTGGTCGATCACCCACTTGATGGATCAACCCGCGGCACGCATTCGTCAAAAGAATGGAATTGCTGCGTATTCTGGGTTGCCCCCAGGATGTGGGAAACCCTGTGGACAAGTTTGGTGCCAGGTGTTCACACGGCGGCGATTCGGCCCGTGTAGGAAGCTGAAATTCGACCCCAACTCCCTGTAATCCCTGATGAATCGGGCACTTAGAACAGCTTCAAAAATGGTTCCGAGAATTGTCCCTAACCTGTGGAGATCAGGAGAGAAAATATGGGTTCCTTGACGCTGTCGTCGCTGCGCCATACGCCAAATGAGTAGCCCCCATGCACGGCCAGGTGAGTTTTCCGTGGGTCCCCCCGCCCGGACGAATCGGAAGAAAATCGCGGCGTAAGACCTCCCCGGTGGCACCGCGGATGGCGCCGGCAGCGGTGCGCATTCCCGATCCCCGGGTCGTCCAGGTGCCCTTTGCCTTCGGCACCGGAGGACCGCAGATCTTCGTGCACGAAGGGGCGCGACAGGCGCTGGAGCGCCGCTTTGCGGCCGCCTACCCCGGACCCTTCCAGCTGGCCATCACCGACAACCGTCGGCGGATGGTCACATACTCGAACAGCGACGGGGTGTTGCGAGTTCGGGTCCACATGATGTTCCTCGGGGCTCCGGATCCGGTTCTCGACGCACTGGTACGATATGTGCTGGAGGACCACCGCGAAGCGTCGTTGCTGCTGGGTGAGTTCATCAACGCGAACAGTCACCGGATCCGAGCGTCCCGGGAAGTGGTCGGACCAGTCCGCACCCGGGGTCGAGTCCATGATCTGGTGGACATTTTCTCGCAGGTGAACGCGCGCTACTTCGACTCTAGTCTGACGGAAGTGCTGATCACCTGGGGACGCCGCACGCAACCCCGTGACCGCCAGCGCGCCACCATCAAGCTGGGAAGCTACAGCGCGACCGAGCGCCTCGTGCGCGTGCATCCGGCGCTCGATCAGGAGTGGGTGCCTCGCTACTTCGTGTCCTACATCGTCTACCATGAACTACTGCACCACCTGATCCCCGCCCAGCTGGTGGGTGGCCGGATGCAGGTGCACCCTCCCGAGTTCACGCGGCGTGAGATGGCGTTCCGATTCTACGAGCGCGCCCTCGTCTGGGAGCGCAAGCACTTGAATCGACTGCTTCGCTGGCAGTGAGGGACGCCGCGCGTTTCCATCGACGACGGGTGGCTACTGCGGGTGGGACCGGAGCTCACCACTCGTCGGTCAGGTGAGCCGGGGACGGGCAAACGGCCTCAGGGTGCCCGGCGAACGGGTCGAAGCTCGAGCGCGGAGGGGGCCGGTGGCTTGGGGGCTCAGAACTCGAGCGCCAGGCCCGTCATCCAAGTGTCGGTGCCGACGTTCATGCGGTCGCCGCCGAAGCCGTCGAGATTGCTGTAGTAGTACTCGAGGAAGACGTAGGCGTTGTTGATCCCGGTGATGCTGTCCATCTCGACGGCGCCCCGCCGGTCGAGCGCATCGAGCAACAGCATGGCGCCCAGCGAAAAATTATACCCGTACGATGCGCCCTTGCCGACCTCGCGCTGGTAGCGCTCGATCTTGCTCTCGCCCATGGCCCACCACAGGGCATAGCCGACCCCACCCTTGGCGTACGCTGCCAGCGGGATGACCGTCTCTTGCGCCAGCACGTCGATGCGCAACACCCCGACGGCATAGGCGGGCATGATCTTGAGGCGGGTCTGTTCCTCCGACCGTCCGTCGCTGTTGGTATACGGGGCATCGGCACTCAGCGTCGTGTAGCCGATCCCCACGCCCGGTCCGAGGCTGCCGAAGTAAGGGATGCGGAGCGCCTGCCAGTCGAGCTCGACGCCGACGAGGTACCGGTTCTTGCTGCCGAAGATGTCGGCGAACGGTGTGCCGTTCACTCCGCTGTCGACGTTGGGCAAGTATGGTCCAAAGCGCGCTTCGAATGCGTACTTCTGCGGCGAATCGAGGTGGCCGCGCTCCTCGAGCCCCCCATAGGCACCGAATTCATCGGTGCCTTGGGCCCAGGATGGCGCAGTCCAAGCCACGGCAGCCAGATAGCTGCCGGCAAGCACGAACAGTCTTGAGTTCATTGGCGTCGTCGCCTCCGTCGGCGGGCCGCGTAGATCAGCCCGGCACCACCAAGCAGCGCCCAGCCGTCGTGGGCGCGCCGGGGTGAGAACGTACAGAATCCACCGCCCCCCTTGCCGCCCGCCAGCTTGTACTGCTCGTAGAACGTGTCGACCTCGGCGGGGGTGTCACAGGCAACTGCGGACAGGGGGCCCACGTTGCCGAAGATGTCGACTCCGGCGACAGCCACCTGATACTTGACGCCATTTTGCAGGTTGTCTGCAGTGGCGTCGGTAGCCACGTTGCTCGACCCGGAGCCACAGATGTGGTCGTTCAGCTCCTGTCCGGGGAGCTCGCCAGGGACCAAGAGGTTGCTGGCATCGGCGCTGATGCGACAGTCGTTAGGGACCAGTGCCAGGCCGGAGGTCGGCTCAGTGCTTGTGCCTCCAGTGTTCGTGCCCGCGCCCCCGGTGGCTGCACCACCCGCCGTCGTTGCTCCCGTGGCGGGGACGCCCCCGGTAGCGGCAGCCCCTCCGCTGACGGGGACTCCACCGGTTCCCGGTGCTCCTCCCGTCGCTCCGGCTCCACCGTTTCCGGGCGCCATCAGTGGCCGGAGTCCCGGCGCGTTCTCGTCATCCGCGGGGACCTCCAGACAGTAGAGTCGATATCCCTCCCAGTCGTCGGCATCCTCCAGCGACCACGAAACCTTGAGCTTGCTCTCGCCGGCACTGGCGCTGACGTCGCTGGGTGGCTCGGGGCCACGCACGTCGAGACCAATGCCGGCGAACGTCTCGGTGGCGGCGGGCGTATCCGTGCCGATGAGCATGAAGTAGAGCGTCAGCGCGAGACCCCCACTGTTGAGGTCGGTCTTGCCACAGTCCGCGGCGGTGCCCGTGTTCTGCACTGTTTGACCGTGACTCATCAGGACGAGATCCTGGGCTCGGATCTCGACCTCCATCTCACCGTTCGAGGCGTCGGCCGCGTAGACTTGCCAGCATCGGGCCGACCCGCCCTCGCGCAGATTGACGTCGGCGCAGTTGGAGCCACCGTCGCTGACCCAGACTTCGAGGTTCAGGTTCGCCGAACCCGTTACCGGTACCCGGAAGGTGAAGACGTCATCGTTCACACAGTCGTCGTAGGTGACGTAGTATTCCTTCCCGGAGATGTCGTGCTCCTCGCCCGGGTCGCGCCTGGGGTACGGATTCACGGTAAGCGTCTGTGCGCTGCTGGACGCAGCGAAGGACACGGCGGCCAGGGCGAGGGCGAAGGACGCAAGCAGGCGGGGAAGCTCCATCACGGACGCTCCTTTCAGCACAGAGCGTGCCATGGAGCCAACCCCGAAGCGACCAGTGCTGCCCGGTTCTTTGCCGCGCCGGTGGTGCCCGGGTGCGCCAAGCTGGCGAAGGGGCCGCCAGGGTTGCCAAAGTGACAATCGATCGCGGTTCCCCGGCGCTGTAAGGTTGCGCCAATGAGCGATGGCGGCCATCCCGATCGACGCGATGCTGGGGCCAGCGTCGTCCTGGGGGCACATCCGGACCAGGAAGGGCGCCGCCCCTGCGAGGTGCGGCTGCGCCTTCCTGCCGCCCCGGCCGACGCCGAACGGGTCTTCGACCAGACGCGGAGGTATGCGGTCGGGGTGGCGGGCCTGGTCCTGCCGACCTTGCACGCGATGCCCGACGAGCAGCGTCTCGTGCACTTGGTTCGGGGGCCAACCCTGGCCGAGCTGATCGAGCAGGGGCCGGCACCGCCCGAACGCGTCGCGGTGCATGTCGAGCAATTGGTTGCTGCCGTGGAATTCCTGCACGACCAGGGGATGGCCCACGGTCACCTGCGCGCTGAGCTCATCTGGGTCGATGGTGACTTGCGTCTGGGAGGACTGGGAATCGCTCAGCTGGCACTGTCGTTCGTGGGTCCAGCTGAAGCGGCGGCGGTGCTCCCCCAGCCCTATCGTGCACCGGAGCTGAGCGGTCGAGTCCCGGCTCGCCCGGAAACCTGGTCGGACGTTTTCGCGGTGGGGGTTCTCGTTGCCGAGCTGCTCACCGGCAAGCGGGCGGTGTCGGACGTTCCTGCGGGCTGCGGTTCGGAAGCGGTGATGCGCCTGCTGAAGAGTGCCACGGCCTCCTCACCGAGCGCACGACCTCGCTCGCTGGGCAGCTGGGCCGCCGAGCTGGCGAGCGAACTGCGTCGGCACCAGGTCGAGCCCATCGCTGTCTTGGGAGAACCTGACCCATCGGAGGAACCCGCGCCCGGTCCCTCCTTCGTGCCCCCGGCTCCGACCACTTCGCCTACTGCGGGTTTGGAGTTGGCCCCACCCAGCGCTCGCGATGGTCCGAGGGACTTCCGGCCCGCGCTGGAGGAGATTGCGCACCACCCCGAGGGGCCCCGACCGCCGCCTCCGAGTTCCAGGGGATCATTGCCCCCCGGTCGTCCGGGGCGCGGTGTGCTCGGCATGGCGCTGCTCGTCGTGGGCGGACTGCTCCTGATGGTGACCGGTGTCGCGGTTACCTTCGCCCTTGCGCTGCGAGCGCCTTCTGCCGCTCGGGGAGCGGGTGCTGCGGGGGCGCCGGCGTTCGGGAGTGGCGCCGGGGGAGCCCCGCCAGAAGCCGGCTCGTCACCGATGCCGACTCCCCCGCCGATATCGAGCGACGCTCCTCCCGTGGCGCCCGTCCCCCAGCCCTTGTTCGCAGCACCGAGCGTGACGGCAACTCCGGCAGAGCACGCGCGAGCTGCGCTGCCGATCGATGCCACGACGCCTGTGCTGGGCTCGCCAGTGGCGCCGGTCACGATCCTCGTGTTCGGTGACCTTGGAGGTTTCCAGTCGCTCCAGCTGGTGCGGAGATTGCGCCAGCTGTCGCTCGAGCGAGGGGCGGAGATGCGGATCGCGTGGCGTCACCAGCCGCTTCGCGACCAGCTGAGCGCGACGGTGTGGACCGGTGTCGGGGTGCAGCTCGATCTCGGGTCGGACGCATTCTGGATCTTTGCGGAAACGCTGGCGCGCGAAGCCAGGCCGGGAGACGATGCGGCGCTTCAGCGGGCCCTGCAGCGGGCGGGTGCCCCGGAGGGCGCCAGCGAGCGCTGGGGGCAAGCACCAGAGGTTGTCAGTCAGCTGGAAGCGGACCGGTCCCTGGCGGTTCTGTTCAATGTGCGATCCGCTCCCACTGTCTTCGTGAATGGCGTCCGGCTCGAGGCTACCCAGCTCACCGAGCTCGAGCGCATGGTCGCCAAGGAGTGTCGGGCGGGGATGGCGCTCCTCGCGGACGGCGTGGCACCATCGAAGATCTACCCAGCCCGGGTCCTCAAGAACTTCGTTGGCGTGGGTGAGGAGCCCCCGGAAAGGCACTGTCCGACGCTGGTCGACGCGCCTGCTCGGGGCGGCGACGAACCCCTCGTGACCATCGTCGAGTTCAGCGACTTCGAGTGCGCCTACTGCGAGCAAGCTCAGCCGACCCTGGATCGTCTCGTGTCCGCTCGCGACGGCGCGGTGCGGCACGTGTGGAAGGACCTACCGCTGCGCCAGCACCGGCACGCTCGCGCGGCTGCGGCGCTGGGTCGGGCCGCGTTTCTGAAAGCGGGCGGGGGGGCGTTCTGGCGCGTGCACCGCGAGCTCCTCGCGAGCGACGTGGCGCTCACCGACGACGAACTCCGGCGGGTGGCGCAAACGACCGGACTCGATGCCTCAGCGTTGATGGAGGCGGTGCGGGACGGGTTGCACGAGGCGAGCCTGGATGCTCAAGCCGAGGAAGCGAAGGCGTTGGGCGCGCGAGGGATCCCGACCTATTTCGTAAACGGGCGAAGGGTGGACGGTGCAGCGCGCACGGAGCTCCTCGGGGTGGTCAGCGAGGAACGCGAGAGGGCCGCGCGATTGGTCGCGGCAGGAGTGTCCAGGACGCGAATCTACGAGGCGCTCTGCGGCCGTCCCTGAGACCGCGTGGCTTGCGTTGTCGCGCGGGGACGTCACGCCGCGGCCCGGGCTGGCGCTCAGAGTCGGATCTCGACGTGGGTGCGACGGCGGAGTTGGTCGAGCCAGCGGCGTCGCGCTTCGTCCATCTTGCGCAGATAGACGCGGTTCTGGAGCTCCATGCGCGCGTCGTCATAGCTGGGCAGCTGTGATTCTTCCCGCTCGATGAGGTGAATCACGTACAGCTTGTTGCCGGCACGAACGGGCGCCGAGATCTCGCCGACGTCCATCGCCTGGACGACCCGGTCGAGCGCCGGAGGCAGCTCCCCGGGCTTCATGCGAGGCTGCAACCCGCCGATCTCGCGCGAGCGCTTTTCAGCCGAATGTTCTCGTGCGAGCGCGGCGAACTCGGATCCCGCCCGCGCCTGACCGCTGATCTCTTCGGCCCGCGCCCGCACCTTGGCGACGCTAGCGGGATCCGCGTCCGGTACCTTCAGCGTGATCCAAGCGACCCGGAAGGCCTGCCGTTGTCGCTCCTGCTTCACGATCGACCGGTACTCGGTCTGAAGGTCGTCCTCGGTTACCCGAATTCGCCCTTGGAGCCGGAGATTCATCAGCTTGGCGTCCAGTACCTGGCGCCGGATCTCGCGGCGGTACTCCTTCTCGCTCATCCCGCTTCGCATGGCTTCCGCAACCAGCTCCTCGACGGGGATGCCGTTCTGGTCGGCGATGCGACCAATGGCGGCGTCCACTTCTTCCGAGGTGACCACGATGCGTGCCCGGTTGGCCGCTCGCTGCTCCAGCTGCTCGTCGATCATGTTGTGGAGGACGTCACGAAACACCTGCGAGATCGCCGCGTTTCGCTGCGCCCCAGCGGGGACCTGCTGGTGGATGCGGAGCAAGAAGGGCTTGGCTCGATCGCGCAGATCACTGAGCAGGATCGCGCGCTCTCCCACCACCGCGACGACGCGCTCGACGACTGCTGCACTCGCGGTGGCGGTGGTGAGCCACGTGCAGACGCCGAGCAGCAGGGCGAGGAGGAGGCGGCGGGGGGGCAGCTGGGTCAAGGCGGGCGACCTTCTAGCACTGGCGCCCTCCCTTCGACAACCGGCCACCTGGCCTGCCGCAGATAGTCCAGGAGCGACTCCCGGCGAGGTGCCTGGTCGTCTCCGCGAGCGCGACGGAACCGACCCCTCCTCGGGTAGCTTCTCCGAGACATCAGACGCGCTGGCGGCGTCGCCGCCAGCGCGTCGCGGTTCGCAACAGCAACTCGCCACCGAATAGCAGCAGCACCGCCCACGCGAGTTCCCGGGAGGCGTCGACCTCGGTGGCGACGCCTCCCGCGCGCGCTTCCGGAGCGACCGACTCGGGGTCGCGAGGGCGGCGGGTGATCTCGTCCGGGTCGATGGATACGACGCGCAGCTGGACATCGTCGTCGATGCGGACGCGATAGCGACCCCGTTCCGTGGGCGCGAACACCCGCTCGACGCCGCCGTCCAGTCGTGTCTCCTGTCCTTGCGGATCCGTGATGACGACTGACGCGTCGCCGGGGAAGGACCAGGGGGTCCCCGCCACCGTGAGGCGCGGACCCCGGCGCCGGGTGGCCTCGTTCACCACGCGCTGGAGCAGCGCGAGGAAGCCGGGGCGCAAGGCGAAGTCGCTCTGGCTGGTCGCCGAGGGGAGTCCGACGGTCAGTGCCAGGCCGCGGCCCAGCGTGCGTTCCACCACGAACGGGCGCTCGTCGTCCCACAGGGCAGAGACGCGCGCACCGCTCGGGATCGCGGCGTCCAGCACGGCTCGTCCCTGAGGTGCCAGGTCACTGAGGGAGTTGGCTTCCGCTCCCAGCCACGGAGCCGAGGAGGGGTCGATGCCCTTGGCGTCCGTCTGGACCCAGGGGACCGCCGCGTTCACGAAGGGATCGAGTGACCTGCCAAGCTGAGCCGACTCCACCGTGGGGCCGATCAAGGCGAGTCCGACCCCGCCATGCTTCAGCCACTCCTGCATCGCGTGCCGCGCCTCGGGGGTCAGTCCGACCGGGTCATCGAGCACGATCGCGGCATAGGCCTGCAAGTCGTTCGGTTCGTCTGGCAACAGCATCAGCGGGCGCACCTGAGCCCCCGACTCGAGCGCGTGCAGCGCCTGCTCGACCAGCGGCGCCCCTCCAGTCGTGACGGTACCCGTTGCCATGTCGGACACCACCGCGACGAGCAGGGTGGTGGCTTCGGGGGCGACGGGAGCGCGGTTGTCATGCTCGATCCCGTCCTCGTCGGTGAGCAGGACGTCAACACCGAACCGGGGCGAGTCGAGCTCGATGTTGACGGTCTGGGTGCCGGACTGGGTCGCCAGGGCAGCGCCCTCGTCGGCGCTCTCGCTTGCCGGGGTGGCGCTTGCCGGGGTGGCGCTTGCCGGGGTAGCGGAGGCGGCGGCATCTTCCGCTGCCACGACCCGCACCCGGCGCCCGCGCGCCGCCATCGCCGACGAGCACGTGACCGTGGCGCTAACCCGCCGTCCGCGTCGCGTGGCCTGTACCACCGCGCAGTTCGACGTGGGTTCGCGCAAGCCGGCGAGGGGGATCCAGGGGGGGGGACTGCCCTGCGGAATGTCGTCACCGGCGAGGTCGCTGAGCACGGCGACTCGCTTGTCCACGTGGGGTAGTTGCTTCAATGCGGAACGCCCCAGCTGGACAGCGTTGGCGAGGTCGGTGGAGCGATCGGAGACGGTTAGCTCGTCCAGCGCCTGGCGCGCGGCGTCGAGGTCCGTCGTGGCAGCGAGCAAGAGGCGCGCCGGTCGCCCAGCGAGAACGATCGCGACTGCGTCGCCGTCTCGCGATGAGCGGAGCAGGTCCTCGGCCCCTTGCCGCGCGCGCTTCCATCGCGATCCCCCCCCCGAAGTCTTCGTGCGCATGCTGAGCGAATCGTCGAGCACGATGGCCAGCGCGACGCTGGCGCCGGCCTCGCGGGAGAGCGACAAGCGAGAGCACTGCACCAGCGGAACGGCGCCGAGCATGGCCAGCGCGATGAGCAGTGCGCCGCGGATGGCGAGCAGCGCGCGGTCTTCGAGGCGGCTGCGTTGTCGTGCCACCGGCGGCGCGGCAGGCACCAGCCCCGCGGGGGGGAACTCCCGCTCCTGGGCGCGGCCACGACGCAGCAGGTGTGCTGCTACGGGAATGGCCACCAGTAGGGCGATGGCCAGCGCCGCTGTCACCACGAAACTCATGACGAGGCTCCGCGAATTGCGGCGAGGATGCTGCGCACCGCGGGAACCGGTTCGTCCGCAGTGGTGAGGGCCACCAGTTGCCCCCCACGCGCCACCAATCGATCGGCCCAGTCCTGTGTCAGCTGGGCGAGCGCTCCCAGATACTGCTCTCGAACCGTCGTGGCATCGGTCTCCACGACCAGGTCACGCTCACTCGATCGCAAGCGCACGGGTCCCTCGAAGGTGAAGTGGCGCTCGACTGGGTCCAGCACCTGGACCACGATCAGGACTCGCCCCTTCGTGCTCAAAGCAACGAAACGGTCGAGAGAGCCCGCTGGCAGGTCGACGAGATCGCTGAACAGCACCACCACGGAGCCGCGCCGGGCGTGTCGCGCGACGGGGGCCAGCGAGCGCTCGATCGTGGTCAAGTCCGTCGCCAGATCACCGCCAGGCACGACTGCCTCCAGCGCGCTCACCAAACGCTCGAAGGCTTCACGTCCCCCGGTCGCCGGGAGCGGCTTGCGGTGCTCTCCACCGATCCAGTCGATGGCCACCGGATCCCCGTTGGCGAGCGCGATGCGGGCGAGTGCGGCGCCTAGCAGCCCCGCGTAGGCGAGCTTGGCGCCGGGGGCGCGTTCGCTGCGGAAGGCCATCGACTGGCTGGCGTCGACGACCAGCCGGAGCGCGCGGTCGGTCTCGGTCTCGAACTCGCGGATCAGCAGGCGCCCGTGCCGCATGAACGCTCGGTGGTCCAGCCAGCGCAGGTCGTCGCCGGGGACGTAGCTACGGTGGCCACCGAACTCGATGCCTCCTCCTCGGCGGGGGCTGCGGTGGTGTCCCGCATAGACGCCGTCGGCCACGGTGCGCGCCTGGATTCGGAGTGGAGCCAGTTCGCCCCAGTCGAGCGCCTGGCGCAGCTTCACAGGGCTCCTATCAGGCTCATCAGGACGCCGAGCGCGACGCCCAGCAGGGCGGCCGCGATGCCCAGCCAGACGAGCCCCCGGTTCAGACTGGGAGCGGGCGGGTCAGCCGTGGCTGTCGACGGCTCCGGAGGCTCGAGCTCCGTTTCCGTGGGGCGCAGCGATTCGGTCATGTGCAGGGCCAGGTCGGTGTCCCACGAGCCGGGATCCGGCGCCGCGGGTGGGGGACGGATCGAATCGGTGTCATTCGGGTGGTCGAGCGCTGCGCGGAGCGCCGTCGCCAGGGCTCGGGCGCCTGGGTACCGTCTTGCGGGATCTTTGGCCAGTGCGTGCAGGATCAGCTTCTCCAAAGCGGGTGGGACAGGGGCCTGGGGCGCGCGCAGTGACGGTGGCTCGGGGGGTTCGAGCAGGTGGGCCGTCATCGTGGCGATGGGGGTGTTCGCCTGGAAGGGCACCGTTCCCGTGACGAGCTCGTAGAGCATCACTCCTGCGGAGTAGATGTCCGCGCGCTCGTCGACGTCGTCGCCGCGAGCCTGTTCCGGTGAGACGTACTCCGGCGTACCGAACACCATGTTCTGTTGAGTCAGGGCGTTTACCGACTGCTTCAGGTCTCCGCGCAGGATCTTCGCCATCCCGAAGTCCAGTACCCGCACGTGGTCGTGACCGCCGCGGGAGTCGACGAGCACGTTCAACGGCTTCAGATCACGATGGATCACTCCGGCATCGTGCGCGACTGCGAGTGCGGCGCAGACCTGTAGTAGGATCGCTACCGCGCGCTCTGTGGCCATCGGGCGCCCTCCCGCCAGCTGGTCCAGCGTTTCTCCCTCGACGAGTTCCTGGGCCATGAACAGCGTGCCATCGGGGAGCTCGCCACAGTCGAGGAAGGAGGCGAGGTGAGGCCCCACGAGGCGCTGGAGGATGCGAGCCTCGCGTGCGAAGCGTCGCGCGACCTGGGAGTCCTTGACCAAGTGCGGGTGGATGAGCTTGAGCGCGACACGGTCGCCCACCCTGAGCGGGGGACCCTGGCTTTCGAGGGACTGGGCCTCGTGACTCGCGGGAGCCGGCTGAAGCACCTCGGCGACGTACACCAGGCTGGTACCGCCTTCGCCAAGCAGTCGCTCGAGGCGGAAGCGCCCGTCGAGAACGTCGCCAACGGACTGGTCGCCGGGGGAAGCGGGACCGTCGCTCACGGGGGCTCTGCCGTCGTTCCCCGCTGGCAAGCGGCGATGATCTTCGGACTCAGCTGGATCGGATCGAGGCGTGCTCGGGGGTCGTTCGCACGCCACTGTGTGCACTCCCCGGTCGCCAGTCCGACCGCGTCGAGCGCAACGTAGGCTTCGAGCAGCTGGCGATGAACCGTGGCCAGTGTCTGCTTGCTCAGCTCGCCGGAGGCCAAGAACCGGTTGCCGCGACGCACCGCCTCTGCATAGCGTCCGCTCTTCACGTCGCTGATCAACGCCGGCAGCTCGGTGCGGACGCGCAGCTGGGTTTCGCGTGTCTCGCCAGCGCCTTCCGAGCACCGTACCCGGTCTGCCTGCGCGGCGGTTTCCCGTCCTTCCTGGGTGAGCGCCAAGTCGGTGATCGGCACCAACACGACGTCTCCGCGCTGCAGCGCGCGACCATCCAGAGAATTGTAGTGGTCGAGCTCCCAGGCCTTGTTCATGTCGCCGAGGTATTTGTAGGCGAGCGCTGGAGTCGCCTCGTTGCTCTTGACGATCACCCGCAGATTGTACGGCACGACGATCTGTGCGCCTTCCTCCGGAGTCAGCCACGGGCTCGAATCGTTGATGGTGGCGAGCACGATCGAGCGGTGCTCGGCACCCAACAGGTCTTGCGCCAGCCCCTTCCAGGTCTCGTTCTTGCGCACGCGATGGTACGACAGGGCCGGCACCTCGAGTCGCATTCCGGCGACGATGGGCGAACCGCCCTCCGCGTCCAGGGTGTTGGCCGCGACGAGGAGCTTCTCGTGCTGGATCTGTCCATAGAAGCGTTCGGCGATCGACGCGAGAGTGTCGCCGGGCTGAACGACGTAGGTGAAGGCCCGCGCGTCAGCGGATGCCGACGCGAAGACGGCGCCGATCAGGCAGGCCAGCGCGAGCCTCGGTCGCCAGCTGCGCAACTGCAGATGGGCCACGGAGGCCGCCAACCGGCCCCAGACGCGCGACGGAGCAATGCGACTCCTTTCCGTGTTCATGCAGCGCCCACTGTAGGACGCGTTCGGCGGAAGCTCACCCAAACCATTGCCTTCCCTCGCGGTCATCTCCGTCAGGGTCTCGGGTCGGCCGGTCGCTCGGTATCTCATCTCGTGGTGAGCGAGCTGCGTCGCCAGGAGAGTCGCGACTCCTGAGCAATGGCGGGGCGGGAACCCTCGAGCCCATCCCGGTCGCGGGTGATGCGCAGCGCTCCGGCTGCCAGGATGCAGAGCGCGGGGCTGACGACCAGGTGGTAACGGTCGTCGCCGAAGAAGACGACATGGGTGATGGCGGTCACCACGAGCAGACCCAGCAGGTAGTAGCCAACCCCGCCCTGCCAGGGTCGCCCCGGCCAAGGCAAAAACCCCATCACCGGGATCGCGACGGCCACCCAGTGGAAGGGGTGGTAGTCGTTGGTGAAGCCGTAGATCGCTAGGGCTGCGACCAGCCCCAGCAGAAATCCTTGTGTGATCAGGTTCTTCCAGTAGCTGGTGCGGAAGCCCAGGCGCCCCACCATTCCCACCGCTGCTGCGACGAGGAGCAGGCGGTGAAAGAGGCTGAGCAGCTCGCGCCCCGCTCGACGGCGGGATTCGGGCCACGCTCCGGGATCGGCCTCACGGAGATATTCGATGGCGAAGGACTCGTGGCTGAAGGTCTGGTCGAGTTTCTTCGGTGCGAGGCTCATCCAGCGGCCCGGCGAGCGCGCGATGGCATCTTTTCCCACCTTCGCCCAGCAACGGTCCTGCTGGACCTGTCCTGTCACGACCCGGCAGCCGTCTTCGGCCGTGAGCCCCACGAATCGACCGGTGTCAGTCAGCGCGCCGATCGCGAGGTTCCATCCCGCGTTCGTGGACACGAAGGCACAGCCGTCCATGACCCGGCAGTTGCGAACGGTCCACGGCACCACCACCACCACGGCGAGCGCGGTCACGACCGCGCCCGCGCGGAGCATGTTCCACCAGGGGCGGGGCTGGGTCACCAGGAGCAGCGGGGCCGCGAGCAGCGAGGCTGGTCGAACCAGGGTGGCAATGCCGATGACGACGCCCGCGGTGCAGATGCCCAACCAGCGTCCTCGCCAGTGCAGCGCGCACCAGCCCGCGGCCAGCAGCAGCAAGCCTGCCAGTGGCTCGGTCATCACGACGGCGGTGTAGACGATGAGCCCCGGGTGCAAGGCGGCCAGGGCGCCCGCGACTCGCGCCCGCGATTCGCTCAGGTAGTAGCGGGCGATGCGGTGCACGACGACGGCCGTCAGGGCGCCGACGATGGCGTTGGCGATGGGGGCCACGAGAAGTGACGAGCCAAAGACGCGGTACAGACCACCCAGGAAAGCGCTGTAGCCAACCGGGTAGTGGCACCACGGTTTCCACACGGTAGCACCGTTGACAATGACATCCTCGGAGTAGCCGAGTCCGGCGGCGATGCGCTGGGCACCAAAGTGGTAGTAGTGCCCGTCCCACACTGGTTCCTTCGACCAGGCGATGGCCACGAACAGTCGTGGGATCAGCGCGACCAGGCTCAGGACGCCAGTGTAGGCGAGGTCACCAGACGGCTCGTTCGCTGCGACAGTGTCACGTGAGTCGCCCATCGTGGTCAGCTACCGGGCTCCCCCTCGGCGGCGCGCCACTGCCGCATGCGGCGGAGGTAGGTGCGCGACACTTGGGACGGATCGAGCTGGAGATACTTGGCGACCTGCTGGACGAAGCCCCGCGTGTAGACGAGCGCGGGCAGGTGCTGGAAGCTCTCGGATTCGATGGCCCGCAGGTGGGCGGAGGAGATCTTCGTGTGCTGAGAGATTTCCTCGATCTCGATGCCCTGCGCTTCGCGGACTTTCGCCAGGAGTCGACCGGTGAACTCGGTTTCCGCGTTGATCTCCCGCGCCAGCTCTTGGCGCAGCATGGCCCGCTCGGCGGCCAGCGCCGCGTCCACGGCCGGGTTCCGCTCGGGCTCGTCCTCGTCGTCGTCGGTGAAGGTGGAGAGGTCATAGGCGCGCCGTCGCACCGGGTCGAGCAGCGTGTCGTAGGCCTCGTCGATACGAGCCTGCTCCTGTCGGAGCCCGTCCTCCCCGAGCAGCGAGGTGAGCGGCAAGCTGCCGCTCTGATAGATCTCGCGTTGTCGCTTGTACGCTCGCCGGACTTCCTCGTCGGTTGCGCCTCGGTGGGTCCAAAGGAGTTCGTAGTGCGACGCCTCGGTGGGCACGATCGAGATCGGTTCGGGGGGCTTGGCCTGCTCGCGTGCGGTGGCCAGCGCGAGCAGGCGCCGCGCGATACGTTCCAGATTGCGCGCGCTCTTGCTCGTCGGGCTGTCGATCAGCAGCGGGCGGCGCCGCACGACGCTGAGCCAGACGGAGTCGTCCTGTTCCACGTGTCCGACGTGATCGAGTTCGATGCCCAGGTAGCGCAGCGCCATGTCGTGCATCGCGTGGCCGAGATCGCTATCGGTTCGCAGGCGGACACCGTTGACGACCAGCCGCGGTCGGAGTCGGCCCAGCTCGTTGGCAGCCATCTCCGCGAGCTTTGAGTCGTAGCGCGCGAGTCGGCGCACGACATCCACGGGGGAGGGCATGGGTGGCAGCTCGCTTTGGGCCCGCTCCACGAGCCGCATCTTGAACCGATCCTTGACCAAGCCACGACGCAAGCGCCGCTGGAAGAGGGCGCGGGCGAAGCGGTACGTGGCTTCGACGCTCGGTGGCTCGGGTGCCGTGACGCAGATTCCGAGGTCCGCTCCAAGGAACAGGTCGAGCGTGGCGGGCGCCGTCCCCGCTCCGAGGTCGAGCAGGACATAGTCGACCGAGAGTTGGCGCAGTCCGCGCGCCCACCGCGGCTTGCGACCCGGTCGCACGGGCACCGTCGACCCCACCGAGTACAGCTGCGGCAGCAGCAGCAGCCCCGGAATGGGTGTGGGAATGGTGGCGAGGTCGTCCCCTTCCTTCTCCTCGGGGGAAGGAGGGGGCTGCTGGTGTTCCACGCCCAGCATCGTGTGGAGCTCCGCGCCCGAGGGATCCGCGTCGACCAGCACCACCGTCCGACCGAGCTGGGCCAGATAGGTGGCGAGATTGACGGCCAGCACGCTCTTGCCCACGCCCCCACGGCCACCGCCAACGGCGATCACGTGACGCACGTTGGGCGGGGCGGGGCTGGCTTCGCCGGGAGGGACTGGCGGGCCGGAAGCAACCATGGGCACGATCTAACAGGTCGTCGAAATGGCGAGCAACCGTCCCGCGTTTGGCGGTCGAAGGTCCGGAATGGCCAGTAGGACCGGAGGGCCCGAAAAGTCACTCCCCCGGCGCCGAACGACCGGGAGCGATTTCGGTCGTTCCACGCCTCTCCCCGGTCGTGGGGGGCCGGGCCATCCCTGTCGAAGTGCTCGACAATCGCGCTCGCTCATCTAGGCTCGGCCCGATGCTGACTGGGCTCCAGCGGGTCTTGGCCCGGGCGGGCAGTGCTGCGGCGCCCGTTCTTCTGGGTGGGTTGCTGGCGTGCCATTCCCCCTCGGGATCCGCTTCGGCACCGGGATCGCGGACGGGTCGTGCTGGAGGGCGTACCGTGGAAGGAGAGCTTCCCGGGGTAGATACCTCCGAGCTGACGGCTCGCGAGCGCACGGAGTGGTGGACGCAGGTGACCGAGTTGCTGGCGCCGTGCCCCGACCAGCCGGTAAGCATCGCTCAGTGTGTCAACGAGGCACGACCCTGCGCAGCCTGCACACCGGCGGCGGAGTTTCTGCTCCGGCAGGTGACGCTTGGCAAGACTCGGTCCCAGATCGAGGGCGCGTTCCAACTGCGCTTTGGTCCCGACAGCGTGCAAACCATCGAGATCGCCGGGGCGCCGTTCAAGGGACCCGAGCGGGCACCGGTGACAATCGTGGAGTGGGCCGATTTCCAGTGCCCCTTCTGCGCGCTGGCCTCCCCCTACCTCGACTATCTGGTGAAGGCCTACCCGGGACAGGTGAAGGTGGTGTTCCGGCATTTCCCCATCTCTCACCACGAGTTCGCGCTGCCTGCTGCTCAGGCGGCCATCGCTGCCGGCCAGCAGGGCAAGTTCTGGGCGATGCACGACCTCCTGTTCGCGAATCGCCAGTCGCTGGATACGACGACGTTCCTCCGGCTCGCTCAGGAACTGGGGCTCGACATGGATCGGTTCCAGGTCGACATGGCCGCGCAGACGACGCTCGACGTGGTGGAGCGAGATCGTCGTGAGGCGGACCAGCTGGGGCTGCGTGGCACGCCCTTGATCTACGTCAACGGTCGCGAGTTCGACCTCCGCCAGTTCGACATGATGCAGGAGCTGCAGCCCTGGATCGAGACTGAGGTCGAGTTATCGACCGGGAAGCGTGTCTCGCCGCGACTGCCACCGCCGACGCTGGCTGGGATGGGGTCGGGGCCGGGCATGACCGGGGCGGAGCATTGAAAGGGTTCACCGATGGCGGGGGGTGCTTCCCGACGGGGTTGCCGTACCCCGGTCTGGCGGGGCTGATTCGCGTTCACGTTGCCGGTCTGGTGACGGAGCACGACGCGGACACTCCCTTCTCGCGTCTCCCGTTGGTGTCCATCGACACCGAGACGACCGGTCGGGATGCGGACACGGATCGCATCGTCGAGGTGGCTTGCGTGTTCTGGAAAGAGGGGGAGCTGGCGGGTGAGAGGAGCTGGCTCATCAACCCTGAGCGCCCGATCCCCAAGGAGGCGTTCGACGTTCACGGCATCAGCGACGAGCAGGTCAGTGGTCAGCCGAACTTCGCGGGTGTCGCTGCCGAGATCCTCGAGGCGGTGGGTGATTGCGTGCCGCTGGCGTACAACGCCGAGTTTGACCGTCGCTTCCTGCTGGCTGAGATGGAACGAGCCGGCGCTCTGCAGGGTGACCTGCCCCCCATGGTGCGCCGAAAGACCGAGTGGATCGATCCGCTGGTGTGGGCGCGGGAACTGCAGGCGCACGAGCGCAGCCGGGCGCTGGGGGACGTCTGCGCTCGACTCGGGATCGAGCTGACGCAGGCTCACCGTGCCACGTTCGACGCCGAGGCGGCGCTGCGCGTGATGATGGCGTTCACCAGTGACGAACGAGTCCCCGCAACCTATGCGGACTTCATTCGCCAGCAGCGGGACTACGCGCGGCAGCAGGATGAGCGAGCGCGCTTCTGGCGTCGCTGAATCCGACGTCAGGCATCCGCTGGCGCAATGCCCCGGCTTCGTTCACGGTGAAGGGGCCGCGTCCGGGCCGGCATCGGCGGCGCTGGACGCGGACGGCGCCGGTGCGCCGGCGTCCGGGTCCGGGGGCAGCGCGACCATCATCTGCACGTCGAGAAGAACTGTCTCCCCTGCCGTCACGTCCACGGTCCGGCGCTCGTCGGGTGCGTTGGGATGCGCCAGGCGCACGTAGTGGCGCCCTGGAGCCAGCGGGATTGCGCGGGCAAACGGCGTCGTGTCCACCCGCTGCCCGTCGACGTCGACGTGGGCCCAGGGCTGCGCGACCACGTGCAGGTGAGCGGCGTCTTCGGGAGCCAGCTCGAGGCGCGGAGTGTGTCCCCGTGCCCCGGCCTCGTTGCCGTGGGGCAGACCGTACTGGATGACCAGCCCTCCCGCCACGGCCAGTGCGGCCAGGGGCAGCAGTCCACCGGCCGCCTGCCACAGGGGAAAGGGGCGGGGCGAGGGGAGCGAGATGGGAGCCTCGCTTTCACCGAGCAGCTCGTCCACGACCAGCCCGGCGGCGGCGAGTTGCTGGGCCACGAGCACGTGGGGGGTCGCCTCGCCGAGATTCTCGAGGACTCGCTTCAGCGCGACGACCAGCTCGCCGGTGGTGTGGAACCGGTCGCTGGGCATCTTCTCCAGGCAGTGGAGAACCGTGCGCTCGAGTGAGCTGGGCAACCCCGTGACCGTGCGGCCCAGCGGCGGTGGGGCATCGTGCCGGATCCGCTGCGTTGTGGTGCGCTGGTCCGGAGCGTCGAACGGGTGACGACCTGCCAGCGCCTGGTACAGCATCACGCCGAGCGAGAAGATGTCACTTCGAGGGTCGGCCGGCTCGCCCAAGATCTGCTCCGGCGACATGTAGGCGGGCCCACCGTCGGCGGTCGTGCCGTCGAGGAGCTCGGGGGCGGTGGGGAGCCGCTCGTCCACCGCGACGGCGAAGTTGAGCAGTTTGACGTGTCCGCGACGCGAGATCAGCACGTTGCGTGGCTGCACATCGCGATGCACGATGCCGTGGTTGTGTGCGTGGTCGAGCGCGCGGGCCACTTCCAGGGCGATCGCGCAGGCCGCGCCCGGGCTCAGGGGAGCCGACTTGCTCAGGAGCTCTTCGAGGGTGACTCCGTCGGCATGCTCGAGTACCAACCACATGCGCTCGCCCGTTCGGACGAAGTCGAACAGGTGGAGGATGTTCGGATGATCCAACTCGGCCAACAGACGAGCTTCACGTTCGAGGGTGGCGGCAAAGGGGGACGACGGCAGGATGCTGGAGCTCAGCGCCTTGATCAGGACGCGACGCCCCAGGGGCAGCTGCACCGCCTCGAAGAGGTCAGCTACCGGTCCCGAACGCACCAGGGACACGGCCTGGTACCCTTCGAACTGGGGGGTCGGTTCGGTCTCGCGCTCAGTCATGGCATGCCACGTCACGGGGACGCGATTCGGAGATACTGTATTCTGCAGTGCACTGCCAACCGGAGGCGTCCGTTCCAGCAATCCGATCGCCGGTGGCGCTGGGACCAACCTCGTTGTAGTCAGGCTCGAAGACCAGCAATGGTGAGATGACGGAGAGGCAGGACGACCAACCGACGAGCCTCGATGCGGGCTCCCAGCCGGCGCCGGCTGCCGGTCCGCGTCGGGCCGGCCCGGGGTGGTGGGACCGCATGGTGCGCTGGGTGTGGGCGTACTTCGAGCAGCAGGACCCTCGGTTCTGGGTTGCCCTCACCCCCGCCCTGATCTTGGCGACGCTCCTGTTCGTGCGCAGTCCGGCGAGCAACTACATCTTCGACGAGCAGGAAGCGCTGCTCGCGAACCCCTACGTGAACGATACCACCCTGGGGTTTGTCGAGTCGATCCGCCAGGCGTTCTTCAAGGATTTCTGGGGGCTTCCTCCGACGCGTAGCATCGGATCGTACCGACCGCTGCCCAATCTCATCTGGCGGGCGCTGTGGCAACTGAGCACCCTGCCCTGGCTGCATCACTGGGTGAACGTAGTCCTGCACGCGGTCAACGGTGCGCTCGTGGCTTCCTTCGCGTTCGTGCTCACGCGCCGACGTGGCCTGTCGTGGCTGGTGGGGGCGACCTTCCTCTTCAGTGCCGTCATCACCGAGGCCGTGACGGGAGTCGTCGGGATCGCCGATGTGCTGGGGGGGCTCGGCGTGCTGCTGGCGCTTCACGCGCTGCGCTGGCCCCTGCTGCTGATGCCGATCGGCGTCGGCGCGGCGGCGCTCATTGGACTCTTCAGCAAGGAGAGCTCCATCGTCGGGGTACCGCTCGTTCCCTGGGTGGCGCTGATAGCAGCGCCCGCGCTGCATCCTCGGCGTCCGTGGCGCGTGCCGCGAGCGTTGATAGCCGCCGTTGGCTTCGCAGGCGCACTGGTCTTCTACACCGAGCTTCGCAAGGTGTGCTTTCCCGTCTCGCTGCCGCCCGAGATGCAAGAGCCGCTGGGATCCGAGGCGTCGTGGCCGGCGTGGGCGTTTCATGAATTCCTGCGCTGGTTCGCCCAGCCGAAGCTGCCGGCTGACCCGATCAACAACCCCCTCATCGAGGCCGACTTTCCACACCGGGTGGCCGGTGCTCTGCGGGTCTACTGGCGGGGACTGTCGCAAGTACTGCTTCCCCTGCGCCTCAGCGGTGACTACTCGTTCCCGCAGGAGCCCGTTCCTGAACGTCTGCTCTTCCCGGAGAGCGTGCTCGGAGCGCTTGCTCTGGTGGGCCCACCCGCGGTCGGAGCCGTGCTGGCGGCTCGCTTGCCGTGGCTTCGGGACCGCGCGGCCTGGGACAGGTGGTGGAAGTGGTCCCGAGCGCTGGACGAGGCCATTCGCCGCACCCATCCCGCCATCGAGCAGGCCACGACGGAAGCCGCGCGCGAGTCTGCGATTGCCCGCCAGCAGTACGCATTGGTGGAGGCAGACGAGCTCGCGCCCGATCCGATCCAGTGGGGCAAGATGTCGGTGGCCACGCTGCTCGCGATAGGGCTCGTCTGGTTCCCAGTTGCGTACTTCCCTCACTCCAACATCCTCGTCGAACTCCCCACGGTGCGCGCCGAGCGCTTCTGGTACCTGCCGATCATTGGTACTTCCTTCGTCATTCCGATCGGCGTGATGTGGTTGGCGGCTCGACTTCGCTGGAAGCACCTGGGGCTGGCGGTGGGGATCACGTTCTATTGCCAACAGGCACTCAGTGCGCGCTGCCACGCGCTGGACTACTCGAACGACCTGGTCTTCTGGCGGGGGGCACGGTCCATCTCTACCCGCAGCGCGAAGGCGCACCTGAACTACTCGGTGATGGTGGGGGCTCGCGGTCGACTGGAAGAACGGCTGGAGGCCAACGGTCGGGCGATCGAGCTGGCTCCCCAGTGGCCGATGGCCCACGTCTACTACGGCGATACGCTGTGCCGCATGAACCGGACGGACGAGGCCTGGCCGCACTACGTTCGTGGCTGGGAGCTCGCCGACAACGACTCCAACCTGATCGCTCTGGGGCTCCAGTGCCTGTGGGATCACGGCGCGGTGGAGAAGCACCGTGAGGAGCTTCTCGACCTCGCCTACGCTGACGAGCATCGCGGTAGCTGGCTGGCCTACCTCGCTGCGGAGGTGGTGCACAGCGGCGAGGAGCATGGAGGTGTCCCCGCCAAGTACCGCCCACGAGGCTACGACCAGGGGCCCAAGAAGGAAGCGGAATGAGTGGCGCTGGCGAGGGAAGGGCGGGACACCGAGACGAGGGCCGCGGTCGCGGCCCCTTCACTCACTGCCCACCAGCCAGACCAGCCCGACGACGCTCAGCGCCAGTACGACCACGGCCACCAGGGCCACCAGATAGTCAGCACCCGACCAGCCGCGTCGCTGTTTCACCGGTGGCGGCGGTCGGCGGCGCGGTACTGGTGTGACGGGCGCGTCCCGGGGCGCGTCAGCGGCGGCGGGCGATGTCGGCGGCGGCGTGACGGTGACGCCCGGGGGAGGGGCGACGGACTCGTCGTCGCTCATGCGTTCGTCGGCGGCCTGTTCGAGCTCTGTCAGGGCATCGGTCAGCGGATCGTCGTACTGCAGCTCGCTGTCGCCGAGCTTCAGGGTGGCGGACCGCTTCCAGGTGGTGGGTTCATTGGGCTTCAGCGGCTGATCGTCCAGCAGTGCTCCGTTCTTGCTGCCCAGCTCGCGGACGAGCAGTTTCTCTCCACGGCGCAGCAACTCCACATGGCGCCGCGAGACATCGGGATCGTCCAGCGAGAGGGCGACGGTTCCGCTCCGGCCGATCAGGTACGGGCGATCGAATTCCGCGATGGTGAGGGTCTTTCCCGCCTCGGGACCGGCTGTGACCCTAACGGTCAGCGCCACGTCCTCTCCCTCTGCCGCCAGGGCGCTGGCGACCAGACCGAGTGCGAGCTCGCGGGTGACCAGCTGCGGCTGGCGAGTGGGCATCGCCTGCTCGATCTTCAGCTCCAGCCAGATCCGGCCGAGGCGGATGAGGTCGCCGGAGCGCACCACGCGTGGGGTGTGGGGGGGCAGTCGCACGGGGCCAACGAAGGTGCCATTCGTGCTCCCCTCGTCGACGACGATGTAGTCGGTACCCCGCTGTCGCAGGGACGCGTGCCGGTGGCTGACCGTCGAATCGGGCAGTCGCACATCACACCCTTCGCTACGCCCAATGACGATGCGTGGCGTGTCGAAGGTGATCGAGGGAGGTGCTTCGACTTCGCCGGAGCGGATCGCGACGGTCAGCGCCATCGAGGGCGCATCCTTCCATCGTCGGGACCAGAATGTCCAACTGAGGATCCACCGGCTGGCCGTCACCGGCCGCCGAGCGTGAGAAGGGAGGCGCTTCGATGCGGCCTGCGCCGGGCCAGGGCCCCGCCAGGAAGCGGTCACGCCCCCTCGAGCAGCCTCACCAGAGTGGGGAGAGCCGTCTCGGCCGGCTCGGGGATCGGGGTCATTCTGCGGGTGGGCACCGAGCCCGACGGATCGACGGAGAACATCGCGATATTGCGGACCAGACCCGCGCGCAGGAGTAGCTCAGTGACGCCGACGGAGAACGAGGTCCCCACGAAGACCATCACCTCGCAGAGCTCTCCCGCCGCGATGACGCGGTCGAACTGGTAGTCCTCGTGGCTCGAGTAGTACTCGTCGAACCACAGTACGTGCTGCCGCAGCGGATCCTGGCATGCGGGGCAGCGCGGGACCGTGTCCAGCGTCGGGTCCTGGGTGAAACGTTGGAGGTCCAGCCGCTCCTGGGCAATAGACCCCCTCGGCGCGGCGTATCGACAGCCCTCCCGTGGGCAACGGGCGCGGTCGCAGCGCCCGTGGACCTCGACGAGGCGCTCGGAGCCAGCCTGTCGGTGCAGGGTGTCGATGTTCTGGGTGACCAGCAGGAAATCTCCGCCGCGCGCTACCTGCCACCGCTCGAGCCCCACACAGGCCATGTGGGCGGCGTTGGGTTGGGCGCCCTGGACCTTGGCGAAGCGGTGCAGATACCAGCGCCAGGAACTGACGGGGTCGGAAAGGAAGTACCCAAAAGTGCCGAGTTCGGTGACATCGCGGGCCCAGACGGCCTCGGGGTCCGCGCCGCGGAATGTCGGAATGCCGCTGGCGAGGCTCACGCCGGCGCCGGTGACGATGAGCACCAGACCCGGGCCAACATCGCGGATCTGGCTCGCGAGGGCGTCGATCTGAGGAGAGTGGGACATCGCCGTGGGAGGGTACCACCGTCTCCAGCTGGGCAGCCATCTCGCGAAATTTGGCCGAATCGGCGGACTCCCCTTACTCGGGTCACTGGCAGTCTCCGCCTCGGCGAGAGGGGAGGGGGCTGGCGCGGAGGCAACATGAAGGCAGATGGCGACAGGCGCTTTGCAGGCGTCAACCGGGTACCACTCCACACCACGGTCGAGATGTGCGGGCTCGACCCTCGGCAGGCCCCTGCCTTCGAAGCGGAATCCCTGGACGTGAGCGGGCGCGGGCTGCACCTGCGGACGGCCTTCGTGCCCGACTTGGGCACCGCCCTGGTCTGCCGGTTCGAGGACCGCGGGCGCGAGATCATCGCGGAGGGCACGGTTGCCTGGACCGAACCCGGAGCGCGGGGTGGCGAGTTCGGCATGATGTTCACTGCGCTGGATAGCGGCAGTGTGGACGCGCTCCGCGAGCTGACCGGACTGTTCGACGCAGCGACCGAGGACGAGGAGCCGGAGGGAGACGACTCGGTCGAGGATGAGATGGAGCTTGCCGCGCCGGCGGGGGACACACGCGAGCCCACCCCACCGCCTCCAGCGCCACCTCCGGAGCCCCCTCGCAACGACCCTGGAGCGAGAGTGAAGCTGCACATCGATGGGCTGGGAGCGCCCATGAAGGCCCTGGTCCGCCATGGCACGCGCAGTCGCGTGAAGGTCGGATCGAAACTGGAGTTCCTCAAGGTCGGTCGGCGGCTCGAAATCGAGAACCTGGAGCGCAACGGGCGGCGAGCGGCCTGCATTGATGGAGTGGACGTGATGCTCGACCCGCAGAGCGGCGTTCCGCAGCTGGTGGTCGCGCTCCACTATGCCGATCTCGACGACATCACTCCCGATCCGATCGTCGTCGACGACGATCCCCGGACCCAGGTGGCGCCGGACCTGCGGACGGGAAGCGAGGCGCTGGCTACCGAGGAGTCGGTGGCGGCGTCGGACGACGATGACCTCCAGGACTCGACTTTGTACGACGACGACGGCGACTACGACGAGTATAGCGAACCGGTCGGCGAGGACGAGGTCGCGGAGCAAGCGCAGGTGTTCCAGAACCAGTTCACCGTGGCGGCCCAGCGGGCCGGGGCGCTCGCGCAGCAGACGGGCACGATGCTGGCCCGGTTCAGCGGTGCGGCGGCGGCGGGGGTGGCCAAGCTGGCCCGCGACGCCGGGGCTCGGGTCGGCGAAATGCAGGGTGCGCGAGCACAAAAGGCGGTGCCACGTCGGCAGACTGCCGCTCCCCCGCAGGGCGTGCTCAGCGCTGATGGACGTCGCCTGCGCCCTCAACAGCAGACCGCGCGTCAGGAGGAGAAGCCTCCCGCGAAGAGCGGGGCCCGGGGAATGCCGGGCGCGCAGCTGCTCCGCAACAAGCCCGTGCGTCGGGCCGCGCTGGGGATCGGTCTGCTCGCGGTGGCGACGGGGCTGGCCTCTTTTGCCCTCCGCGATCCCGGCGCAGCGACGGCGACCGCCGAGGCCGCACCTGCGGGGGGCACTCCCCCGGCCGTCAGCGTGGCCTCGACCCCGGCCGCGACGCCGGTCGCCGCGACCAGCGATCCCGTCGCGGCGGCTCAACCGCGTCGCCTGCGCGACGCTCCCCCGCAGACCAAGGAAGGCATCACGGCGAACGTGCCGCTGTTCGGTCCGACGCCGATGGCTACGATGGAACCTGCGCCGCTCAACCCGCCGACCAGCGAGGACGACGAGGCACCAGCCGCCTCCAAGCCGAGCCAGGTCGACGACGAGAGCTTCGACGACGAGATCGTTCGCGGTGACAGCAGCTGGGGCAAGGGCCGCCTCCACTTGCCGACCATCTACCGGATTCGGCTGGATGGTCCGGGCAAGATGCTGAAGGGGTCGCTCAGCGCGACGGGTTTCTCGGTCGTCATCCCCGACCGCAAGACCGTGGAAAATGGGGACGCGATCGCGCGCGGCGACGAGCGCATCGCACGCGTGGCGACTGCGAATGGTGGTGAAGGCGCGCGGATCTCTTTCCGGTTCCGCGATGGAGTGCCGCCCTATCGAGTGCGACTGCGCAAGGACTTCGTCGAGTTCTCGATCAGCGCCCCAGAGTGAGACGTGGGTTGTAGTTGTGCGCTGGCTTCAGGCGCGGTACTCCCCTGCTCGGTACATGGGCTACTCCTCGTCCCGCTGGTGCTGGATCGCGCTCTTGGTGCTGCTGATTTCCGGCGGTTTGGCGGGTTGTGGCGGGCGCGGCCACGGGGGGGCGATCCGGGACGGCTCCGACCGGGGGCAAGCGGCGGAACAACTGAAGGGCAAATGGGTGCTGGCGAGCTTCGAACCGGACATGGGGTTCGAACCGATGCTGGCCGGGCTGTTGGAGGCGCAGATCGACACGCTGGTCGTTGCTTTTGATGGTCGTTCGATGACCGCCACCGGTGCGGGGATCGACGTGACGCGCAACTACGAGGTGGTCCAAAGCCTCTTTGGGCGCGTCGACATCGTCGTATTTGGTGACGACGGCACGACCTACGAGATGGTGGGTCAGTTCATCGGCGACGACCTCCAGTTCGAGTCGCGCACCGCACCGTGGACTGGCAAGGGGCGACTGCGCCGGCCGTGACCCGCGCCCGCGCAGAACGTTTCGATACCGATCGCGCAGGGGCCGCGAGTGCCGCAAGGCACGGGCCGTGGCGCCCTCGATAGCGGGCAACTTGGCCGGAAACACGCTGCCGCTCGCCTGCTGCTCCCGATCGGTTTCGCTTGCAGCCGGGGACGCGCTCTGAAACCCTCGTGGGTTCACGAGGAGGTCTTCGCGCGATGAGCAATCAGTATCCCCCCGGTGGCTACAATCCTCCCCCAGGTGGCGCCCCCCCCGGTGGAGGTGGGTACGGTCCTCCCCCCGGTAGTCCCCCCGGCGGAGCCCCCCCGGGTGGGTACGGGCCTCCGCCCGGCAGCCCCCCTGGCGGCGCCCCCCCGGGCGGCTACGGGCCCCCTCCCGGTGGTGGCTTCGGCCCAGGTCCTGGCGGACCTCCTGGCGCCATGCCTCCTCCCGGCGGGGGTGCGGTGATGGCAGCGCCTCCCGGCGCCGGTGGGGCCGCGAAGAAGGGCGGATGTGGCGGCAAGGGAGTCATCATCATTGGTGTCCTGGTGGTGCTCTTCGGTCTGCTTGCCTGCGGAGCCGGCACGGCCGCAGCCTGGTACTTCGATCTTCTCGGGGGCCTCTTCGGGGGCGGTAGGTCCGTGGCCTATCAGCACCTGCCAGAGGGCTGTCAGGTAGTGATGAACGGAGACATCAAGGGGTTGATGAACACGGCCGCGGTCAAGAAACACGTCGTGCCGGCCCTCGACAAGGCAGTGAAGAAGGATCCCGACAGCGACAAGCTGGCCGCGTTCTTCCGCAGCGCCCAGCTGAATCCAAAGAAGGATTTGCATGGTGTGGCGGTGTGCGTGAAGAACCTGGGTGGCTCCGAGCCCGACGTGCTGGTCATCGTCGGGGGCAACATTGGGCCCGGCAAGGTGATGTCTGCGTTGGAGAAGCACGCGGACGCCGACGAGTTCAACAAGCCCACGACCATCGACGGCATGAAAGTCATCGAGGCAAAGGATGAGCCGGTGCTGATTGCCCAGGCCAGTGACGGCGCCATCCTCTTTTCCAATCAGAAGTCGCTGCTCAAGAATGGCGCAAAGACGTCCAGCGCGTGGAAGACCTACAAGCTGGCGCTCAAGGAGCAGGTGTCCATCGTCATGACGAAGGACGCTGCCCAGTCGATGAACAAGATGGCCGGACCAGGCAATCCCCTCGGCGGCGCGGCGTCGAGTATTGGTCGCGGCGAGGCCAGCCTCTCGCTCGACACGGGCAAGGTCGCGCTCGAGTTCGACATGGGTTCGGACGGGGACGCCAAGGCGGCTGCCGATGCCATCAACGAGCTGCTCAAGATGGCGAAGGATGGTCCGGCCATGGGCAAGGATGAGAAGGAGCTGATGAACTCCGTCGAGGTCCAGGCCGAGGGCAATGCTCTGAAGGGCTCGGCCACGATCCCAGAGAAGATGATCGAAAAGGCCGCCGAGGAGTTCGCGGAAGGCGTCGAAGAGGCGGGCGACGCGCTGTAGGCGCGCCCACGTCCGAGAGCCAGGTCGGGTCCGGGCCATGTGGTCCGGTCCCGACTTTGCTTTGTGGGAGACTGGGCGCCCGCAGGGAGGCGTGGTGGTGGGGTCGCGGCAAGCGCGGGCGGGCTCAGCGGCGACCGCGTCCTTTCCGCGTCACCCGCGGCAGCGCCGTGCGCGGGTGCATCTCGATCGCCCCGCCATCGTTTTCGCCCCGCTGCAGCCGCGTCATCCCCGCGTAGGCGATCATGGCGGCGTTGTCCGTACAGCTCCGAAATGGGGGCACCACCACGCGACGGCCGTGGCGGGCGGCAACCGCGGCGGCGCGTTCGCGCAGCTGGCGGTTGGCGGCCACGCCACCGGCGAGGACGATCTCGTCGATGCCCTCGCGGCGCGCCGCGCGGACGGCCTTGGCGACCAGCGTGTTGACGACGCGCGTCTGGAAAGCCGCGCAGAGATCGCGCAGCGTCTGGTCATTGCCTGGGCGCCCGTGGGTGGCAACCCAGCGCGCGACGTCCGTCTTCAGGCCCGAGAAGCTGAACTCGAGCGAGTCCCGTCGCGGCATCGGCTTGGCGAGCGCAATGGCTTCTGGGTCGCCTTCCTTGGCGAGTCGGTCGACGATCGGACCTCCGGGATAACCGAGCCCGAGGAGCTTGGCGACCTTGTCGAACGCCTCGCCAGCCGCATCGTCACGGGTCGCCCCGAGCTCATGGATGTGGCCCGCCTCGAGCCCGTCCACCCGGTAGATGGCAGTGTGTCCCCCCGACGCCAGGAGCGCAATGAAGGGGAAGCTGGGGGGCACCGGATTCTCGGCGCCCGGGTGCTGGAGAAAGACGGCCACCAGGTGACCTACCAGGTGATCGACGCCGACCACGGGCAGCCCCGTGGCCCAAGCGATCCCCTGCGCCACCTGCACGCCAACGAGCAGAGCTCCGGAAAGTCCCGGGCGACACGTCACGGCCAGTCCGTCGAGATCCGCGAGGGTCAGCCCTGCCTGCTCCAGCGCCGTCTCGATCACCGGGCGGACGTTGCGCAGGTGGTCGCGTGACGCCAGCTCGGGTACGACGCCGCCGTAGGGGGCGTGGAGCTTCACCTGGCTGTGGACGACGTCGCTCAGCACCGCGCCGTCGTCACTGACCACGGCGGCCGCCGTCTCGTCGCAGGAGGTTTCGATTCCAAGCACGCGCATGGCTGGCGAATGAGTGACGCCAAGGTGCGGTGAAGTCAACTGACCCGCCCAATCGGCGGCGCCCCTGCTGGACGCCCCCCTCGCTGCGCACTGGGTCGGAGGGGGACAACGGGTGGCACCTGGCGTCGCTTGCGAGCGGGGGGCGCCGCTGTACGCGGCGCCTCGTCCCTGAAGCTGCGGCCACGGGCGTCTCGGCGACGACGGAGCCCGCAGGGGATGTTGCTGTCATCACGTTCGGGTGACGGTTCGGGGCCGGGTGGGTTTGGTCGCGGAGCCGAAGTTGGAGGATGGCTGCTGAGGAGGGGTCGGAACGAGCAGAAATGGGTACTCTGGAGTCCCGGAAGGATCGGAGGCGGTCCCAAGGTTTGGAGTTGATCCAAATCGGCCCCCGCGGGGACTGGGAGCGCGGAGCGGGTCGTCCCGCTGGCTTGGCCAGCGATCGGCACAGCGTCAGGAAGGAGCCATGACAGTCGAGCGACCCAGTCCAGACTCCGAGGACCAGGCGCTCGCCAAGTGCGAGCGCCTGGGGCGTGCCAGTCCCGCCACTGCACTCGTCCAGGGCAAGCAGCTCGAGGCTCGGCATGGCAGCAGCGAGCGGGTGCTGGGCCGGCTGGCGGAGATCTACACCCAGCTCGGGCTGACGGCAGAGGCGACTCGCGTTGCTCAGCGGCTCGACGAGCTGCGGTCCGCTCCCGTCATCGAGATTTCCGACGTGAGCTCCGACGACGATCTCGAATGGGACGAGGCGACGATTGCGGTTCCCTCCGAGAACCCCTCCAGTGCTCCTCCCGCGGCGGCGGGATCGGGTTCGCTGCCGCCATTGCCGCGCCCTCCGCCCATCCCGGGTTCGCTACCGCCGCGCCCGGCACCCCCGCCGGTGCCGTCCGGGGCGCCCCTGCGGTCACCGGGGAGCAGCCGCCCGCCGCCGCCGCCGTCGCGACCACCGTCGGCGGTTCCGACACCGGGCAGCAGTCCGCCGCCGCCCGCGGAGCCTGTGCCGGGAAGCCGCCCGCCGCCGCCCGCCAGTCCCGCGCCTGGGCCGGCGAGTGCTCCTCCCAGCAGTCCGCGCCCGCCGTCGAGCCAACCGCCACCCCGCTCCCCGATCGCGGTAAAGACCGGATCGACCCCCGCCCAGCCCCGCGTCGGTGGTGATGCGGATTCTGTCAGCCAGCAGTGGCGTGTTCCGCTCCAGATCAGGTGGGCGCTCAGCGCGGTGGCACTAGTGGTGCTGGTCGGGTTCGGCATCTACTCGCGGGTCGTCGACCAGCGTCTCCGCGGGCGTCTTGCCGACGCAGAGCAGCAGCTGGCGAGGGGCACCCCGGAGGCGCTCGCCGGTGCGCGCCAGCTGCTTGGTGGTTCGTTTCGCCTGAGTTGGCCGGTTCGCGCGGCCGCGCATCTGCTCGCGGGACTGCCCGCCGATCGGCTCCCGACCGAGGTGGAGGCTGCCCTGCTGGGTCTCGAGCATGCTGTCTCCTTGCGTCTGCTGGGCGCTCCTCATCCGGGCAACTTGAAGGACGCGGCGGACCATGCGGAGCTACTCGGCGCACCACCCGACCGCGTGGCGTTCGCCCGGGTCCAGCATGCGCTCGACTCCGAGGATCGCCAGAAGGCCCTCTCGCTGGTGGAGGCGTGGGACGAGAGGACGACCGAGGATCCCTACTTCCAGCTGGTGACTGGCGCGGCTCAGGCCCGTGTTGGACAGGTCGCGCAGGCGCTGGAACGCTTCGATCGTGCTGGGCAGCGGTTGTCCAACTCGCTGACCCCGCTGCTAGTCGCGGCGGAGCTGGCCGTTTGTGAGGACCCCGCCGGCGCCAGCGAGCGCCTGGACGCACTGGAGCAGTACGATGCGCGCATCGCGAAGGTCTCGGCGCGAGCTCTGCGCGGTCTGCGCTGGGCTTTGCAACCGGTGGACGACGGGCCCCGCCTGCTGCCCGAGGAGTTTCGCCTGGCGGTCGAGCAGTACGCCGAGCTCCCCGAGCTTCTGGGCTACGCGCCAGCGGTCGTTCGCGTCAAAGAGGCGGTGATCGCCGAGGCGCCGCTCGCCGACCTCCTGAAGCGCGCAACCAGCGGAGCGCGCCATCCAGGCACCCTCCTCATGCTGGGGCGGGTGGCCCTCGCGGGTGGCGAGACCCAGCAGGCCGAGACCGCTCTCCAGCATCTGCGCGAGGTGGCTCCCCAGCACCGGGAAATCGGCCGCTTCGCGCTGGACCTCGCGCTGTCGATCGACGATCTGGCGCAGGCACGACTGGTCCTGAAGGATGACACCACGAACCTGGCTATCGTCCGGGCGGTGCGTGCCTACGAGCAGCTCGATCCAGAGGAGCTGCAGGAGCAGCTCCCGCAGCTCCAGGATGCGGCCCGCGCCGAGGCGTTGCTGGCGAGCGCCGAGGTGCTGATCGGCAAGCGCCGACTCGGCGAGAAAGACAGCGATCGGTTCGAGGACGCCGTCTGGGGCTGGGCGGTTCAGGTCGACGCGGCAATCTACCAGGGCGAGCTCTCCCGTGCGGAGCGGCTTCTGAGTCGGTGGAACGAGCCGGGAGCCAGCGCCTTCCTCGCTCGCCAGGCGCAGCTGACCCGCTACCGAGGGGACGCCGAGACCGCGCTGCGGCTCGCTCGCAAGGCTGGCCCCGAGAAACACGCTCGTGCGGCTCGCGAGGAGCTGCTCGCGCTGGTGGCTGCGGGGCGCGCCAAGGAGGCGCTGACGATCGTCAACAACGAGCAGCGCCGCTCGGTGCTGGGTCCGCTCGAGAAGTGGATGCAGAACTTCGTTCTGGGCAAGGCGAAGGGGGGGCGCGCGGCGCTGGGAACGATCGGGTACGTGCCGATGCCCCAGGACGGCACGCCGCTCTCCGTTCGGCTGATGGCGGCCCGCGCGATGTTCACCTCCGGCGACCTCCGCTACAAGAGCATCGATGTGCTACTGGAGGCCGCTGCACCTCACCATCCCGAGTTCGCGCTGGCGCGGCTGGATCTGGAAGAACCGTAGCTCGCCCCGCCCGTGGTCGAAGTGGTATTGGGCAGAGTGATGCGGCAGAAAACCTGGCGGAGCAGAGCTACGAGCCGGATGCAGCGGTCGGAATTGCGCGCTTGCTGGTTCCTGGTTGCATGGCTCGCGGTCGCCGGCGGGTGCGCTCGCAAGGAGCAGACCCAAGACGACCCCCGCGTACGGGATGGCTTCGCGCTCGTCCACAAGGATCCTCGGGCGGCGCTCTCCGCTTTTGCGTCGGCCCAGGATCCGAACTCCTATCTGGCTCTGCATGGGAAGGGACTTGCCCACGAAGCGCTCGGGGAGCTCGACGCCGCCTATGTCGCCCAGACTGCCGCCGCCCAGGCATTTCCCGGCAACCCCGCGCCCCTGACCGCGCTGGGGCGGCTTGATCTGATGCGGGGCACGCTGGACGCCGCGTGGGGCCACCTGCAGTCGGCGGTCCAGGCTGCCCCCGGGGATCTGCAGGCCGTGCTGCTGCTCGCGCTCGCCGCGCACACGCCTGACGAGGTGGAGGCGGCGCTGGCGCGACTCACGGCTTGGCCGCAGGCTCGCGATGACCGGAGCGCCAAGCCCCCGACCGAGTACCTGCGTACGCTTCAGGTCCTGCAAGGTTCAGCCCAGCAGCTGGAGGCCGCACGGAAGTCGGCGCGGGCTGCGTCGGATGCGAAGCTGACGAGCGTTCGAGCTGCACTGAGCCTGGCGCAACTGGCAGTGCGGGCGAAGAAGGGGCCCCTGGCGGCGCTGCTGCTGGACGACATCGCGTCCGTGGCGACCGCTGAGACGGTGCGGGTCGAGATGGTGGAGCTGGCGCTCACGCTCGGACGGCGAGTGACGGCGAAGCGGCTCGCCAATCTCCTGCCGGAGCGGACGGGAGCCAGGGGCGCGGTGGCCAGGGCTCGCAGCTACGCGGCGTCGGGCGATGCGTCGGGAGCGGCACGCGAGTTCGAGAAGGCGATTGCGGGACTGAAGGATTCGCCCCAGCAGCGGGTTGCGGCGCGCATGGAGCTGGCGCAAGCACTGGCCGGAAGCGGCCGTTCGAAGGAAGCCATCGCCGAGCTCGAATCGGTCTTGCGTGACGATTCGCGTTCCGCTCCGGTTCACGTGCTCCTGACCCAGCTGCAGAGCCGAAGTGGGCAAGCCGGTGCCGCCGCGAAGCGGCTCGAGGCGGTGCTGAAGGACCAGCCGAAGAGCGTTCCCCTGTGGGACGCGCTGGGCAAGGCGCACCTCTCGCTCCAGAGCTGGGCTGAGGCGGAACGCGCGTTTCGTCGGGCCGCCGAGCTCGATCCAAAGAGCGGGCAGCGCCGCCGGCTGGTGGCGGAGGCCCTGCGCGCTCAGAAGAGCCCGGACGCTCTGTCCGAGTTTCAGGCCGCGGTGAAGCTCGAGCCGACCAACCTGGAGCTGCGGCGCCGCCTCGCCGCGTACCGGGTCGAGCAGGGCCAGCCCGATGAGGCGCTCCAGGTCCTGGTGAAAGGGCCCGGTGTCGAGGTGCCGGAGCCCGAGCTCGCCCTGGCGCGAGTCGGTCTGCTCGTCCAGCTCGATCGGAGCGAGGCGGCCCTGGCGGAGCTCGAACAGCTACTGGACCGATTCCCCCGGCACACGGCCGCCTGGACGGTGCTGTATCGCCTGACATCCAAGCACCACCCCGAGCGCCGCCGCGCGGTCGCCGAGAAGGCGGTCCAGAAGCACCCCCGAGAGCCTGCGCTGCGCGCGCTACTGGCGCAAGAGCTGCAGACCGGGAACGAGCAAGACAGGAAGGAAGCCGCCCGGCAGTACGAGCAGTTGCTCGAGCTCGCGGAGGATGATGCCATCGCGCTCAACAACCTCGCGAGTCTGTACACGGAGGAGTTGGGCAAGCCCGACCGAGCCGTCGAGCTTGCCCGGCGCGCTTACGAGATCGACAGCCGCCCGGCGATCGCCGCCACGCTTGGTTGGGCTCTCTACCGGCGGGGAAAGCCCGCCGATTTCGAAGCAGCGCGCGGACTGTTGAAGGTGGCGACTGCGGCGCAGGCGACTCCCCAGCGTCTCTATCGCCAGGGAGTCGTCGAGCACGCCCTGAAGCGCTACGCGGATGCGGCAGCGTCGATTGCGGAGGCGCTGTCGCCAGCGGGAGCTACCGCACGAGGGGCTCCACTCACGACGGAAGAGCAGATCGAAGGGGAGCGATTGCTCGCCGAATCGCGCACCCTGGAAGCTCGCGCCCAGCAGCAGATCGACGAGGAGGTGGCGCGGCGCCAGGCAGAAGAGCGCGCGGCGCAGCGTGATGCCGACGCGGAATTTGCTCGCCGGCAAGCGGCCGAGAAGGCCGCACAGCAGCAACGGCAGCATTAGTTGGGGCGCGTCGGATCTACAGCCATTGCCACCACTGTCCCGTCGCAAAGACATAGAGGGCCAGCAGCGCGTTCGTGACGGAGTGTGCGACGACGGGCGCCGTCAATCCACCGGTGCGCTGCTGGGCCCAAGCGTACATCACGCCACACGCGGTGCCGGCGACCCAGGCGCCGTGGAGCAAGCCAAAGATCACGGAGGATACCAGCACGGCCACGATGTCGAACCGCGTGAACGGGAGCTCGTCGAACTCGCGCTGCACGAGGCGGCGCAGCAAGAAACCGCGGAAGGCAAGCTCTTCGACAACGGGGACGACAAGGATTGCGCCGGCCGCGCGCAGGGCGATCCAGAGCACCGAGGTCGTGCTCGTGAGCGGCACGAGTGGTGCGATGAGCGCGGCGTTTGCCTCCGGTCCCGGGCGTGCCGTGAGGAAGAACACGGTCGGCAGCCAGGCTGGCGCGGTCAGCAGCCACCACACTCCAAACGCAGCGACCCCTACCAGCGTACCCAGCGCCGCGCCGCGATGTGCCCACCATGGCTCTTGCAGCGATCCACCGAGCTTTCCCCCAAAGTACGCCAGCGCGAGGGCCGCTGGCACGAGGCGCACGCCATAGAGCCAGTCGATGGACTCGGCGAAGGTTTCGGTGACGAGTGCCGTGCCGACCACGCAGAGCAGTGGGACCACGTAGGCGGCGACAGGGTTCTCGTAGCGGGTGTTGTCGTCCACCGGTGGCGGGGTCCGTTGCCAGTACCGACCCCGCTCGAGCCACAGCGCGGTGCCGACCGCGATCAGGCAGAACACCACCCAGCCTGCTTTCGAGTGGAACGCACCCAGCGCGAGACTCGGAGAGACATGGGAGCCAACGGCGATCAGCGCGAAGATCCGGAATGCGTTTGCCACCCACACCGCTACTAGTGCGAGCGGGAGCACCCAGATGGCGCGCGTGAGGCGGAGCTGGCGGCGGCGCCACCACAGATAGGCCCCCAGCAGGACGCTCATCAGGCCGAGCCCCTCGAGGCCGGCACACATGGGAGCCACCACGACCCGGAACCGCTGGGTTCCCACCAGGGCCACCTCGGGTACGTAGACGACGTCGTGCCAGGTTCGGTAGGCGAGCTCCGCAACGACACCCAGCGTGACCTGTTGCAGAACTGGCCAGAGCTCCTGACTCGCCGTGCCGGCGGCCCAGGCGGCGACCGCCAGGCACAGCGCTGGCCCCAGAGGACGGAGGAGCCCCAGGATCGCCGACCCAGGCACTACCGCACCCAGGGCCGTCGCCGCGAGCAGCGCGGCCATGGCGAGCCAGAGTGCGACGAGCGCGCCGCTGGGCCAGGTCCACAGCGAGTAAGTCGAGGCGGCGAAGAGCGCCAGGGCGAAGACGTGGGGCGCCCAAGCCAGAGGCGTCAGACCAGTGTCGATCCGGAGCTGGGACAGCCGCTCGCGCGCGAACACCACGGCCGCTGCGGTCAGTACGACGAGCAGCGGTGCGGTTGCCGACCCCCACGAAAGCGCCGAGCTCAGCATGGTGGGTACGGGGAGGTCGTCGAGGTCCACGCAGAACGTCGTTGCTACGTACTCGCTGACCAGCACGAGCCCGGCGAGCGCCAGGCGCCTCCCCAGCGACGTGCTGCTGCTCAGCGATCGTGCCCCACTAGCCGTTTCGACCCCCTCATTCGCGCGCTCGCTGGGTTGTCGTGGCGGCATGGTTCGGCAGCAGAATGGGGGAAGAGCAGGATCGCGGCAACGGCGAGGCGCCTTGCCGAGCCAGGCAGTCGGTCGGGCCACCGGAGTCCGATCGGCTACTCGGTTCGGCTTCGCGGTTCGCCCTCCGCAGGAAGCGGGTAGTCAGAAAGGCTGACACCTGCTGTCGGGAATTTTGACATCGACAGGTTCGCGTCTTTCTTCGACGATTGGGCCCAGGTGGGAGGGTAGGCGCCGGTGTGGTTGACGCCGACTCTCGTGACCTGCCCATATCGACGGCTGTGGGAGCGTGGCACGGTTCCTGCATTCATTGCCTATGAATATCCCCACGTTCAGGAACTCCACCATGAAGAAGCTCCTCCCCGCCGCCGCCGCCCTCGCCATCGTCTCTGCCTCGGCGGCCGCGCAGGCCGACATCATCACCTACGAGTTCGAGGCGGAGGTGACCTTCATCGTTGACGGCTACGGCCTGCTGGATTCCGCCGACGTGCCAGCGGACACGCTGCGCGGGAGCTTCACGTACGACACCGACGCTGCGGTCCTTGACCTCATGTCCTTCGCACCGGGAGGCGAAGGTGCTCGCTACGATTCGGAGCTTGGATTGCTGAACGTGGAGGGCGTAGATATTGCGTGGGTCGACGAAGGGGTCACCAATCTGACCATCATGGACAATCATTGGGTGGTGGGCGACTACCTGATCGATCAAGAGTCGGGCGCCGCGTCGTCCCTCAATCAGAGTTCCATCGACCGCGCGGGCCAGCATGTCGTGTTTGCGTACGGTGACAGCTGGGCCGGGACCGCTCTCCCTGAAACCTTGTCGCTCGACGATTTCTCAGCCGCCACCTACAGCTTGACGGTTCGGGAGGGGGAGACCGCCTACGGCACGCTGACCGCCAACATCACGTCTCTGACGCGCGCCGCCGCCCAGTCCTCGAGTGGCGTCCCCGAGCTCAGCGCGACCGGCAGCATGGGAGCCGGGACCTTGCTGCTCGGTTTGGGTCTCGTCTTCGCTGGCCGCCGGCGGCGGCGCCAGTAGGCTCGCCGCGCTTCCTGAGCGTGTCAGGTTCGCGAACCTCCCGACGTGGTAGGGCGGTTGTCGCTTACGTGCGCTCGTCCTATCCCAGGCGACTGCGAACGCGTCGCAGGCGCTCTTGACGCTCGAGATGCACGCCGTCCGTCGCTGTCCTGGAGCATGAACCACGGCGCGCCGCACGACGCGCCGGGTTGCGCTACGGAAAGTCGAGGATCGCTGCGTAGGGATCCGCGTTCGCTCCGTCTCGATTGTCGAGCCACACGATCAGCGCCTCGTTGCCGCCGTCGAGCGTGACCAGGTGCGGCGCGAAGGAGTCGATGGCTCCGAGACCCCCGAACCCTTCGTCCGCCCGCGTGTCGTTGGGCTGGAAGAGCAGTGACGGCTGGTCCGAGAAGTTGGCGAAGACGTCGGCCAGGTCGTTGTTGCCGGTTCCGCGATAGCCGCGGTACCCGACGAAGACGCGGTCGCCCGCGCCGAGCGCCAGCTGCGGCTCGAGGGACTTGTAGACGCCGCGGGTCCCGCCGTCGGCCTTGACCGGCGCGCTCCAGGTGCCGTTCCAGCGCGAAGCGTAGATGTCGGGCTGGCCCGCGCGGGTATCCTCCCAGGCGGCCACCGCCACACCACCGCGAGCGACGACGGCGGGGGTGTCCGCGTCGGGGCTGGCCCCGGGGGGCGGCTGGCTCACCGACACGCCGCCTTCGAACGTGGCGCCGCCGTCCGTGCTCGAGCGCCCCCGCACGATCTTTGCCGCGTTGTCGGGCAGCTCTGTCCACAGCACGTGCACGTTGCCTTCCTCGTCCGCCGCCACGACCGGAGGCTTCACGGAGGCCGCGTCGTTGGCCGCGCTGAGCCGGGTGGCGGTCCCGAGGCCGCCGCCGCCGAAGTCGTAGCTGTTGAACCACGCTTCGGGGCGACCGCTCGCCGCGTCGCGCCAGACGATGAACACGCGCCCACTGCCGTCGGTGGCGAGGCTCGGCAGCTCGGCGCGACCGACGCCACCTGTGCGCGTGTTGACGCGCTCGTTCGCCGCCAACCAGGTGGCGCCGCCATCTCTCGAGGCCTGAAGGAAGACGTCGCGGGTGGCGCTGGCGCCTGTGCCCTCCAGTGACTGCCAGACCACGACGATCCGGTCGCTGTCGCCGTTGCCGGCGCTGTTGGCCACGACGCCGCGGCCGAAGAACGAGTCCGGTCCGGTGTCGGATTCACCGAGCTCCACCTGCTGGCTGTTCCAGCCACCCGGCGTGACGCTGTTGGTGGCCAGGTGGATGCGACGCGGGTCATTTTCGGTGGGGAAGTGGCTGAACGCTAGGTACACCCGGCTCCGAGAGGTGAACAGCCATGGCTCGATTTCCAGCGCCGTGCTGTCGACCACGGGCAGGTCGGGATCCTGCCAGGTCAGCCCACCGTCGGTGGTGTAGTTGAAGAAGATGTCCGGGTTGTTGTTGCCGTCTTGACCTGGGGTCGCGTTGCGACGGTCGACCCACGCGGCGAAGATCGTGTCTCCCCGCTGGGCCACGGTCAGCTGCGAGCTCGCGAACTCCCCGCGGCTCGTGTCGAGGTCGAGGCGCTCGGGCGTCCGCAGTGTCGGGCAGCCCTCGTCGATGTCGCCGTTGGTTCCGTTGCCGTCGCAGTCGTTGTTGAGCCCATCGCAAACCTCCGCCGTCGGCTCGATGCCGCCGCCACAGGTCACGCCGCCATCGACACAGGCCCAGGTGCCTTCCTGACACTCGCCGGTGTCCACGCTGCACACGGTGCCCAGCTCCGGATCCGTCGGAGAGTCGTCGACGAACCCGTTGCAGTCGTTGTCCTCGCCGTCGCACAGTTCGGGCCCCGGTGCGGTGGTGGTGCACTCGTACTCGCAGCCGTTGAGTAGCTCGCCATCGAGATCGTAGAACCCTTCCAGGCAGCCATCGAAGACGCAGACCGAGTCGGCGCAGGTGGTCGCGCCGTTGGGGAAGACCTCGCCACAGACGTTGCCGCAGGCGCCGCAGTTGTCCGAGTCAGTGGTGGTGTCGATGCCCTCGTCGATGTCGCCGTCGCAGTCGTCGTCGATGTAGTTGCACTCCTCGAGCCCGATCCGGTTGCACTCGCAGCCGTCCGTCCTTCGCCTCCCGAGATCGCCGTTGAGGTCCTCCCAGTTCTCCTGGCAGCCGACTACGGAGCAGGCGCCCGAGTTGCATGCTACCTCGGTGTGGGGTGGGCGCGGGCAGGCCTGGTTGCAGGCGCCGCAGTGCAGGATGTCGCTGTCGGTGTCGAAGTTCTCGTCGACGTTGCCGTCGCAGTCGTCGTCCTCGCCGTCACACAGTTCCTCGCGGCGCACCGGCTCTCCCTGGGCGTTGCGGAGCGGCTCGCACTCGTACTCGCAGCCGTTGTCCACCGCGCCGTCGATGTCGTAGTAGCCCAGCGCGCAGCGATCGATGACGCAGAACTTGTTCTCACAGGTGGGGAAGGCGTTGGGGATCTCGCAGACGAAGTCGCACCGGCCGCAGTTGAGCGGATCGCTGTCGAGGTCGGCGCCGCAGTTGTTGTTGATGATGAACGAGCCGCCGGTGCTGTCGGGAAGGTTGAGTCCCCCTTCGCCGCCGAGCCCGTGTCCGGTTCCGCCGAGGCCGGGGCGTCCACCGAGGCCGGCGTCCGCCTCGCAGTCGAAGCAGTAGGCCTCGGTGCTACAGGCGATGCTGCTACCGACCAGCACCAGGGAGCCGAGGATCGTCAATGCGTAGACGGTGCGCATCAGCTGGCCCTCCCCGCTGGCGTGGTCGAACGCCGCCGTCGTCGCGCCATCCAGCCGATCCCGACGAGCCCGAGCAGCAGCGCTGCGCCGGAGTTGGGCAGGCGCGAGAAGGCGCAGGAGGCGCCTCCGCCGCCGGTGGCGAGGCCCCAGGCGTGCTCCTCGACGGGTCCCTGACCGGGTACGTTGCCGGTTCCGACATGCCCGGCCCGGCCACCCGAACCGTCCGGGGGGCTGCCGCCCGGTTCCCCGCTGGTGTTGCCGCCGTCGGTGGCGCCGGTGCCCGTGGCGCCGGTGCTCGCGCCGGCGTCCCCGTTTCCCGCGCCGCCGTCTCCGCTGCCCGCACCGCCGGTCCCGCTGCCCGGAGAGACGCAGTAGTCCTTGACGCACACGAGGCCGCCGGGGCACGGGAACTCGCCGCTCCCGCAGGGCTCGGCGCACTTGCCTTCCACGCAGAGATTCTCGCCGGGGCACTCCGCGGTCTCGTCGCCCTCGCCGTCGCAGTCGTTGTCGAGCCAATCACAGATCTCGACCGTTGGACCGCGCCCGTCGAGGCACACCAGTTCGCCACCGAGGCAGGTGAGGATCCCGGGGAGACACTGGCCTGTGTTGGCCATCTCCAGCGAGATCGGCTCGCCGTTCTGATCGTCGGGGCCGCACTCGGCCCCGCCGCCCGGGTTGCCCTCGTCCACGAACCCGTCGCAGTCGTTGTCGGCGCCGTCGCAGACCTCTTCCCCGACGGTGTCCTCGACGCACTCGATGCTTCCGTCGATGCAACGCCGCACGCCTTGACAGACCGCGCCGTCCAGCGCGCAGTTACCGATCGCGTCCCGGGGCCCTCGCGCGCACACGGTCTCGTTCACGAGGCTCGAGGGCAGGCAGAAGGGGTACTCCGTTGGGCAGTCGCTGTCATCGTTGCAGGGTTCGGCGGCGCCATCCGTCGGGACCCGTCCGTCGACGACACCGTCACAGTCGTTGTCGAGGCCGTCGCAGAAATCCGGGCTCGGGCCGACCGCGTTGACGCAGATCACGGTGCCCAGGATGCAGGTGGCGGTTCCTTGCTCGCACTCGCCGGCGCCGGTGTTGCCGCAGCCCTCGCCGAGGCGTGGGTCATCGAGGGTCGCATCGTCGGTGTCGACCTCTCCGTCACAATCGTTGTCGAGGCCGTCGCAGATCTCCGTCTCGGGGCCGACTTCTCCCTGACACACCAGCGCGCCGTCCTCGCAGACCAGCGTGCCCGCTTCGCAGGTGCCGACTCCCGGGTCGTTTCCAGCGATCTCGACGCAGGGTTCGCCGGCGTCGATGGGGTCGTTGTCGACCTCGCCGTCGCAGTTGTTGTCCTCGCCGTCACACACCTCGGGAGCCGGAATGCAGGGCTGGGTCAAACCGGTGACCCGGATCAGCATGTCCTCGAAATCGTTGTCGCCCCCGCGCCAGAGATCTTCGAACCCGAAGTAGTAGGTGTTCTCGATCTCGACCGACTCGTAGATCAGGTAGTGCACGTAGTTGCCGTCGCCGTTGAGCTGCGCCTCCGTGTAGACGACGAAGTCCTCCTCGACACCCAGATCGCTGGCCTCTCCACAGTCGTCGCTGCTGTTGTTCTCCGACACCAGGAAGAAGCCGACGAAGCCGCCCAGGTAGCGTCCGGCGTCGGCCTCCGCCTGGAAGTCGATGGTGACGCTGTCGCCCGGTTCGTGGTTGGTGTTCGCGTCGTCACCGTCGCAGGTGAGCACGCCGTAGAGCGTTGTGGGATCCTCGACGTTGTACCAGCCGAAGGTGTTCTCGTAGCCGGCGCCTTCCAGCACGTCGAAGAACTCAACGGTGCGGTAGTCCCCGCTGGGCAGCTTCGGAATGAGAAACACCTCGGGATAGACCGCGGCGTCGTTGATCGCGTCCACTGCCCCGCTCACGCCCTCGCCACCCTGGTTCACGGCGCGGTCGAGCCCCGCCTGCATCCGGTTGGTCAGCGGAAGCACTTGCCCGTCCACCTGGGTGACGATGCTCCGCGCCGGGGTCGCGCTCATGGCGACGGTCGCAGCGGCCCCGACCGCGGCCACCCAGCCCTGCCAGCGTTGTCTCATGTTGATGATTTAGCCTCCTTGTCCAGCGCGCGGCAACGCTGGACTCGAGCGGTGGGGGCTTCGTTCCTGGCTTTGTTGGTGTGGTTCCGACCTCGCTGGATTGGAGGCGCGGTGCTTCCATGTGGTCCCGACACCTACCCCGTTGCCATTGCGGAACGAGTGGACGTATCTGGCGCGGTGGCGCGTGGGGTGGCTCAGAACCCGCAGCCGCGCCGATGCCGCGACAGCTTCCATTGCGCGAAACCCGGTCGCTCCGCCTTTGGCGTCTCGTCGTCCGGCTCGCCCGCGGGCTTGAAGAATCGCATCTCGATCGAGTCGTCGCGCATCAGCGACACTACGCCGAGCAGGGTTCCCTGGCAGGTGGAGTCTGCCCACACGAGCAGGTTCTGGTCGCGCCCGTCGCCGAACTCGAGCTGACTCACTGGATCGTGAAAGGCCTCGCGCACGCTTCGCAATCGCGTCTCCTCGAAGAGCGGCGCAGGTGCGCAAGGGCCCTGCTCGGCGTCGTCGGTGGTGACGGTACCCGGGCTCGTGGCGAGCCCCCCGATGTCGAACGTCAGCCGCATGCCGATCACCGGCGGGTTGGCGTTTTCCGGCAAGAACCCCTCGTGGAACGGGGCTCCCACCATTTCCCCGCAGTAGGCCTCGTCGCCGTGGGTGTCGAAGCGCTCCAGATCGCGACAGCCGAGGGTAGCGAGGCCGAGCAGGGCGATGGGGGCCAGTCGCTTCACGTCACAGCCCTCGCCTGGCGGCGCTTCGCACTCGTGGCTCCGCGTCTTGCTTGGCGATCGACGTCAGCACGGATCGGGCCCGCTCCGGGTCGACTTCGTGGAGAGCGAGAGCGGCGGCCTCCCGCACCAGCGCGTAGTCGTCCTCGGTCGCGGCCCGCTGCAGCGCATTGAACGCTCGCTCGTCCTTGGAGCTCGCTGCGATGGCCCCGAGCGTCTCGGCGGCGCGGCGCCGTACGGACCAGGGGTGCGACGGGGCGAGCAACTCGCTCACTGGCGCGATGGTTGTCGGATCGCGACGTTCGGCCAGGGCCTGCAGGGCGGTGCGCTGGACGCGCTCCTCGCTGTCGTCGAGTGCGCTCCGGACGGCCTGGACCGCGGCCGATTCGTCCCGTCCGGCGAGGAAGTCGATCGCCAGCGCGCGGACTGGTGCCGACGGGTGGGTGGCGAGCGCCACGAAGGGGGCGACCACGGCGGCCGCGATCTGCTCGGCTGCCTGAGCGGCGCGTTGACGACCGGGGTCCGCGACCTGGGTCAGGTCCGGGGTGAGCGGCGCGAAGCCGGGGAGGCGACCGTCGACGAGCAGCGCGTCGGCGACGATGCTCGCGCGTTCGGGGGAGCTCAGCGTGGCCGCGGCTGCCGCGCGCGCCAGCTGCGGTGCCAGTGCGACCAGGGCTTCGACCTGCTGGTCCGGCGTGTACCCGGCGGGTTTCAGGTCATCGAGGAGGCTCCGGACGTCGACGCGATACGAATCGCTGGTGGGGGGGCCGGCGTCGCGCCACTGACCGGTGGCATGCACCAGGGCAGCCTGGGCCGCGGCTTCCCGCTCGTTGCGGTCGGGGCTGGTCAAAGCGTCGGCGATCACCCGGGATCCCGCTGCTGCCCCCACCCGCGCCAGCGCCAGGATCGCCGAAGCGCGCACGGTGCGGTCGCTCGCTTCGGCCAGCTGCATCAGCGTCTCGACCTCTGCGGTGGCTTTCAACCGGCCCAGGGCGTGTGCGGCGGCGGCGCGCGGCAGAGGACCGCGCTCGACGGAGCGCGCCACCTCACCGAGCAGGGGGATGCTACGCCGGTCCTCGATCAGGCCCAGCCCGAGCGCACCGAGCGCACGCAAGCTGGGCGCGTCGCTCTCCACCAGCTCGAGTAGCAGCGGGCGTGACCGCGCCGATTCCATGCTGGCCACGCCCCAGGCGGCTGCCACGATCACCGGATCCGATTCGTCGGCGCGCACCTCGCCGCCAGGGGCTAGCAGCTCGGCAAGTTTGGGCAGCAGAGCTGGATCCCGCAGCGCCGCGACGGCCTGCATCGCGCGCGCGCGGCTCTCCGGATCGGCGGTCCCAGTGGCGAAGGCGAAGAGCGCCGGTCCCGCGCCGCGGTTGCGAATGTGGGACAGAAGCTCGATCGCGATCCGCTGCTGGTCGAGTCGTGTGTCGTTCAGCGCATCGAGGAGTGGCTTGACGGCGCGTCCGCCGATGCGCTCCAGCTGGTTCCGCGCCCGCGCCGCCTCCTCGGGATTGGGACTGCGGCTCTGATGGACGAGGGGTAGCGTCATCGCTCCGTAGAGCTCCACCAGGAGGCGTCGGTAGAGCGGTTTCTGCGGGTTGCCGAGCGCGACCGGGAGCAGCTCCTTCTCGAGCGACTCGAGGCTGGCGTTGCCCATGTTGATCCGCATGCTCAGGCGCGCGGCGCGGGTCACCAGCTCGTCGTCGGGTGAGGCGCGGACGACGCGCCGCAGCAAGAGGTCCGCCTCCTGGGTCTCGCCCTTGCTCAGGAGCAGCTCGGCGAGCACGAGATACACGGGCCACATCCGGTCGTTCTTGCTGATCGCCTGCCGGTAGGCGCCGATCGCCTTGTCGTGCTGCTGGCGCCGCCGATACATGTCCCCCAGCTTCTTGTGCCCGTCCGGGTTGTCCGGGTTGAGCTCGACAGCGCGGGCCGCGTACTGGACCGCCTCGTCGTCGGCGTAGAGCTCCGCCGCGTACTCGCTCATCCGCTGGTAGTACTCCCGGGCGCGCTTCGGCTCGGCTTCGACGAGCTTCTGGAGCACGGCGATGGCGGGGCGCAGCTTGCGCTGCAGCACGAGCACGCGTTCGAGGCTGGTCAGGCTCGCGACGTCGCCGGGTGCCAGCCGGGTGACCGTGGTCAGGGTCTGCTCTGCTGCGGCGTAGTTCTTCAGCCGGATTTGGATCTCTGCGAGCAAGCGTCCAGCTTCCAGGTCCGGAGGCTGGCGAGCGAGCTGGCGCTGAAGAGGCTTCTCGCGCCGCTCGAGCTTCCCGCGCAGGCTCCATAGGGTCACGATGTGCTGGCGTGCCTCGCGGGCCAGGTGGGCGTCGTCGCCGGCGTTCTCGAGGAGCTCCTCCCAGATCCCCAGGGCCTCGTCGTATTGCCGGGAGCGCGCTGTCTGGCTGGAGGCGCTGGCGCCCGTTCGCTCCAGCGCCAGTGCATAGGCCTTCCGGAACTTGAGCTTCGTGGGCGCCAGCTTCATCGCCTCGCGGAGCGCATCGAGCCCCTCGCTGGGCATCGCGTGTTCCAGGTACACCTCGCCCAGGGTGAAGCGCGCCAGGGCACGGTCGGTGACCACCGTCAGGATGCGCTCCCACGTGCGCTTGGCCTTCTCCTTGTCGCCCTGTTGCCAGTAGCGCTCGCCGAGCTCGACCAGGTGGCGGGGATCGCGGACCCCCATCTGCGAGAGTTTTTGCAGGAGCGCCATCGCGCGGTCGCTCTCCTCGACGCGCTCGTAGAAGTCGACCAGCGCGGCGAGCGTTTCCTCGTCGCGTCCCGACCGCTGCTCCAGGCGCTGCAGGTGGTGCAGCGCCTGCTGGCGGTCACCCCGCTGGATCAGCGCCTCGGCGAGCTGGAAGACGAAGTCGGGGTTGCGGGGGGCCGCCTGGATCAGCGCCTCGTACTCCTTGATGGCGAGGTCGAGCTCTCCCTGGATCTGCAGCAGCTGGACCACCTTGATCCGTGTGTCCACGTCGCGCGCGTTCTTGCGCAGGGCCTGCTGATACGTGGTCAGCGCCTTGGCAACCTGCCCGGTTTCCTCGTACAGGCTGCCCAGCATCCGCAGCTGCTGGAAGTCGTTCAGCTGCTGCTCTTCGAGCTCGGCGATCAGCTGGGGGAGCTGATCGTCGGCGCGGTAGATCTCGACGATGATCTCGTAGATCTCCCGTCGGATCCCCGATTGCGATCCGGAGATGCGCAGCGCGTGCCGCAGCGTCTTCATCGCGTCGTCCTTGCGGCCGAGCTTGGCCTGGGCCTTGCCGAGATCGCGCAGCGCGGGGCCCAGCACCCGGTTGTCGCCAGTGGCGGCCCGGACCACATCCTCGTACTCCTTCACGGCCCGCTCGTACTGTCCGCGCAGCAGCAGCTCGCGACCCAGCTCGCCGCGCACGTAGAACGAGCCCTTGGCGCGCCGCACCAGCTGCTCATGGTGGCGCTGGGCGCCGTCCCAGTCCTTGAGCTCGAGGCACAGGCCCATCAGGGTTCTGAGCAACTGCTCCCGCTCCGCGTCCGTGCTCAGATGCGGCAACGCCTGCTCGAAGCGCTGCTTGGCGCCGGCGCGGTCACCGCTATCGTTGAGCAGATGGCCCAGGGCCACGAGCGGGATCGGATCCTGGGGCTTCTGTCCGATGGCCTGCTCGTAGGTGCTCACCGCGCGGTCCCGCTGCCCCGCTTGACGATAGATACCGGCGAGTGCAACCAGCGCCGTCCACTGATTCGGACCCGTCTGGGCGGCGCGCCGCTCGAACTCGGCCACCAGCTGGTCGAGCTTGCCATCCCGCTGTCGATACAGCTGTGCCAGTCGTTGGAGTGGGAACTGGGCACCCGGCTGCTGCATCACGATCCCCGTGTAGCGGGCGATCAGCGCGTCGGGTCCGGGATCCTGCTGCGGTTGTGGCCGCGTGGTCGGTCGGGGTGGGGTCGGGCGTGCGGGACCAGGCTGCGTGGTGACCGGCTTGGGCGGTCGTCGGCCCGAGGCGCTGAACTGTGCGGCCGCTTCGGGGACCCCCGAGTGGCAGACGGCGAGGCCAGCGACGACCGCCGCGGTCAGAGCCCGAAACTTCACGAGGCACAGGTTACGCATGGGGCCGGTGGGGCGCCAGCACGACGACCCTCCACCAGAGACAACGCACGAGCGAGCGGGTTCATTGGGCTGTCCCCTGCTGCGGGTGGGCGCCCAGCGGGGGCGGTCGAGCCGCGGAAATGAACGCGTGACCGAGACGAGGGCCCGGAGGGCCCAACAAGTGAGGTCGAAGCTCTTCGGGCCGCGCTCGCTCCACGTCTCGATGATCGACCTCTTCGGCACTTTTCCTGCGGAATGCGCGGGTCGCGCCAGGGAAGAGAGGCGCGGCGCCTCTCGGGTGGGTGGGGCGCACCAGTCCGTCGGGCAGAGTGGGTCGATGGGCCGGATTGGTCCCGCTGTGGCCACCGGTGCGGTATTTGACACCAATTCTCCAGTCCCATCGGTGGCACGGCGCATGCTAAACGGGCCCGCATGCCGATGGGTGCGCCAGCTGCCGCCGATGGAGCGAGCATGGGAACCGTGACGCGCTGTCTCGTTCTGGCGGGGCTGCTCGGGGCTGCGTTCGTGTCGGCGTGGGAGCTGTTCTCGGGGGCGGGGTGGGTCGCAGCGTTCCTGGCCGACAACGACCTGGGGATGGATAGCCGCATGGCCATGCTCCGCCACGTCGTTTTCGGGGGTGCGGCCGGGTGTGGGTTTGGACTGGTGGCGCTCGCCTCGGCGTCGTGGCGGGGGATCCGCTACCAGGAGGTGGAACGCGGGCTGTGGGTCGCTTCTCCGCTGCTGCTCCTGCCCGCCGCGGTCATCGCCACGCGGCATCTCGCCTGGCGTGGGGAACCGGAGAACCTGCTGCCGATCGTGCTAGTGGCCGCGCTGGCGCTCGAGGTGCTGCTGTACCGCGCGCTGAGCGAGGTCCCCGAGCAACTCTCCGCCGTGTGGCAGGCAGCGGCGCTCCACGCACCCCGCTTCTGGCGTCGCCACGGTCCCTGGCTGACCGTCGTGGCTGCCGCGCTCGGCTACGCCATCTTCATGAGTTTTTACACGCTGCGGTGGCACTACAAGCTGAAGACGGCGAACTTCGATCTGTCGATCAACAACAACCTGATCTTCGGCGCGCTCCACGGGAAGTTCATGGTCAGCCCGGTGACTATGCCCGAGAACCCGGAGGGCTATGCGGCGGTGCACGTCAAGCTCGGGCAGTACGTGCTGTTGCCCATCTACGCGCTCTTTCCGCGCCCCGAGACCCTGCTCGTGCTGCAGTCCTCGCTGCTCGGTCTCGGAGCGATCCCCCTCTACGGCTTCGCCAAGCGACACATCTCGCGCTGGATGGCGGTGGCCGTGGCGCTCGCGTACCTGTGCTACTACCCGATGCACAGCGCGAACTTCTACGAGGTCAAGTACGTCCCCATCGCGACGTTCTTCGTACTGGCGACGATCTGGGCCGTCGATGCCCGGCGTTGGGGCTGGTTCACGCTGGCGTTCCTCGCCGCGATCTTGATGCGTGAGGATATCCCGATCGGGCTGGCGGTGATCGGCACCTTCCTGCTCCTCTCGGGGCATCGACCCCGGGTCGGGTTGCTGATGGCCTTGGTGTCGTCGGCGTGGTTCGTCTACCTGCGGTTCAGCTGGATGGAGCAGCAGGGGGACTGGTGGTTCCCCGACATGTACAAGGGCCTCTGGGCGCCCGGTGAAGAGGGCTTCAAGAGCGTGATCAAGACACTGCTCTCGAACCCGGCCTTCGTGTTGCTCTCGTTCGTCGAGAAGAAGAAGCTCTACTACCTCCTCCACCTGCTGGTGCCGATCGCGTTTCTGCCGGCGCGTCGCTGGTACCTGTGGGCGGCCTTCATCCCCGGGATCATCCTGACGATGCTGGCCACCAACTACGAACCGCCCACGATGTACTCGTTCCAGTACGTGATGCACTGGACGCCCTACGTCTTCGTCGGGGCGGCGCTGGCTCTGGCGGCGCTCAACCGCAGTCCCGACGGTGGCACGCGGCGGGCCTGGGCGGCGGCGGGCGCGATGCTCTTTGCCTCGCTCATGATGCAGTACAACTATGGCGCTTTCCCTGCTCGTGGGGGCAGCCTCAAGGGCGGCTACAAGATGGTCGAGTTCGACTTCAGTGACGCGGAGCGCCAGCGCTACGCGAACCTGCTGGAGATCATCGCGTTGATTCCCCCCGACGCCACGGTGGCGGCCACCGAGTACGTCGGTCCGCACGTCTCTTCGCGCCCCGTCCTGTATTCTGCGCGCTACGGTCCCCACGACGCTGAGTGGTACCTCGCCTCGAGCCAGGAGCTGAGCCTCAAGCAGACCCGGCCCGAGCTCCGCAAGGCCCTCGAGAAGGGGAAGTATGGAGTGTACCGGCGCATTGGCGACTTCGCGCTGATGCGTCGCGGACACGACACGGCCGGCAACGAGCAGCTACTGAACGATTGGGGGCTCCGGTGAAGCTCATCATCCAGATCCCGTGCCTCAATGAGCGCGATACGCTCGAGGAGACGCTCGCCGACCTGCCGCGGAAGATCGAGGGTATCGATACGATCGAGGTTCTGATCATCGACGATGGCAGCACCGATGGCACGAGCGAGAAGGCGATCGAGCTGGGCGTGCACCATATCGTCAGGTTCCCCGAGAACCGAGGACTGGCGGCGGCGTTCATGGCGGGTCTGGATGCGGGGCTGCGCCTCGGGGCCGACGTCATCGTCAACACCGACGCGGACAATCAGTACAAGGGCGAGGACATCCCGAGGCTGGTCGCTCCGGTCGTCAAGGGCGAAGCCGACCTCGTGATTGGGGATCGCCAGACCGACAAGATCGAGCACTTCTCCCCGATCAAGAAGGTGCTGCAGAAGTGGGGCTCCGGGCTCGTCCGCAAGCTGTCCGCCTCCAACGTGGCGGACTCGCCTAGCGGTTTTCGCGCCTTCAGCCGCAAAGCCGCGCAGCAGCTGTTCGTCCACAACCGGTTCACCTACACGCTGGAGACGGTGATCCAGGCTGGACGGCGAGGTCTCGCGATCCGGAACGTCAAGACGACGACCAACCCCAAGACGCGGGAGTCGCGGCTGTTCAAGTCGATCCCGGACTACCTCCGGCGCGCGCTCGGGGTGATGTTCCGCGCCTATGCGATGTATCGCCCGGTGGCCATCTTCAGCCGCCTCGCGATCCTGCTGTTTTTGATCGGGGCCGTGCTGTGGGGACGCTTCTTCTACTACTACCTCACCCACGGCGGGTATACCGGCCTGGTCCAGTCGGTGATTGTTGGCAGCACGGCGCTGATCCTCGCCTTCATCGTCTTCCTGGTCGCGGTGCTGGCGGAGCTGCAGGCGACGAACCGCCGCCTGCTCGAGGAGTTGCTGCTTCGCACGCGGCGGATCGACGCCGATCTGGGGCGCTTGCGTGGGGAGGCGACGGGGATGGTCGTGTGGCAGCTGGAGGGTGTGCTGACGACCGGAGCGGAGTCCTGGCGCTCAGACCCCACGGTCGAGCCGCCGCCTGAGGATTGAGCGTCGCTGCCCCAGTGCCGACACGGGCCAGCAGGAATCTGGCAAGCCGCGTGCTCAGTGAGAATCCGGCTTCGGGCCGGAGCGTCGCGTCCTCTTCGGGTGCGGCTTGCCTTTCACCCGCAAGATCAGGTGATTGTACGAGGGGCGGTCAACGACCAGCATCTCCTCCGCGAGGGGGTGCACCCAGCGCTCGGTGTCGCCCACGTGGCGCACGTCTGACACGACGATCCAGATCGGGCGGTCACTGTTGCGGAGCGCGCGCTGGATATCTCCGGGTCGCTGCCGGCACGAGACACTGTAGTTCTTGCGCAGGAACTCGCCGTGCTCGTTCTTCGTCTGCTCGTGGTGGGCCAGGTAGAACTTCCACGGCCAGCAGGTGTAGGGGTCCATGAAGACCCGCTCGCGTCCTGCCCGCGGATTCTCCTCCAGGGTTGCCTTTCGTTCCTCGACGAGCAGCTGGATGAGACGGCTCATCTCCGTGTGACCGACCCAGGCGCGCTTCTCGCGGTGCGAGTCGAAACCAAATGCGAAGTAGGGGAAGGCGACGAAGGCTATCAGGGCGGCTCCCGCGGCGGTTCGCCACCTCGGTGGACTGCTGCGTTGGATCGCATCGATGCCAGCTGCGGCGATCGGGAGGAAGTACGCGAGCAGGAACAGGTTGACGCGGAACGCCCCCCAGGGCCAGCGGCTCAGCAGGTTGAACGCTTGCCCCACCAAGATGGGCGCGGTCAGAAGCAGCAGCGGCGTGAAGCGGCGGTGGCGCGCCAGCCAGAAGAGTCCGAGCAGGTGCAGTCCGACCCACAGGTAGGTGTCGGCGTCGTCGAGCTCCTGAGCGATATTGCGGAGCGGTCGGGTGGGGCGGCGCCAGTACCCCCGCAGTGCGCCGGGCATGGCGGCCAACTCGGCGTGCTTGTTGACGTGCCACTCGACGCGGGTCAGATCGTCCTCGTTCTGCAGGTAGAAAGAGTCGTACTTGGCGCCCCAGCGCCGCTCCGCACGCTCCACGTTTTCCCGCTGGAAGACGAGATAGTTGGCGACGAGGATTGACCCGAGGCAGATCGATGCGCTGACGGTGGTCAGGAGCAGATCACCGAAGCGCCGCTTTCGGTGTAGCTCCAGACCGACGAGGAGAAACAGCGCAGGAAACGTGAAGAGCGCGTTGTACGCGAACCAGAAGGAGAGCGGGAGCGCTGCCAGCAGCAAGTATAGCCAGCCACGCCCGGTGGCGTTCCGGTGGCGCAAGTACAGGGCCAGGAGCCCGAGGTGCACGAAGAGCTCGACCGAGTAGGGCTTGAACTCCTTCGCGAAGTCGATCACCGCAGGGTGCAACGATAGGACCAGGACCAGTGCGAACGACGCGACCCGGGAGCGGAACAGCGCGCGGGCCACGTAGGGGGCCACGAGGAGGGTGCCGAGTGAGGCCAGGTAGGAAAGCAGACGCAGCGACTGCTCCGCGACGCCCAGCTCCGTGACGAGCCACTTCGTCACCAGCACGTAGCCCAGGGGCCGGTACTTGATGCGAAAAATGGGCCACTCGAGGAGACGCTCGGCCCAGACGGCTTCGTCGCCCCAGAGCCCGATTGGGTCCACCCAGTAGCGATTCGAGCGCAGGTAGATTCCCAGAAGCACCAGGACGACGACCGCGATTCGGTACGTCCGCTGGCTGTTGCTGGAACCCATCCACGCGAGCAGGGAACGAAGAATAGGGGGTCGAGCGCCCGGCATTCGAGGTGGCGGGCAAGCTATCACGGGTCTCGAGGACAGGCGAGAAGCGTGGCGCCGGGGCTCCCTGGTGGCGGTTGACCCCTAGCGACGCCGCGGGTTGCGTGACGCGCGACGCGCGGCTATTGCTCGGGGCCAGCCCCGGGGACCCTCCGGGGAAGAGAGAGACGATGAAGAAAAGCACCAGCTACGTCATTGCCGGAGCCGCGGGCGCGGTCGTTCTCAGCCTCGTGGCATTTTTGCTCGGGCGTTCTTCGGCGGGGTCCAGTGAGGCGGCGACGCAGCCCGCTGCCGAGGTCGCTGCCGGCGCGCCCGTCTTCCGGGTGACCGTCGGTTCTGCGGACGCCGTCTGGGGGACCGGTCCCGGCGGGGCCGTGTTCCGCTGGACCGGCACCGAATGGAAGCCCTCGCTGGGCATCGCCTCCCAGCTGAGCGCGGGCGCGGACGGGTCTCTCTGGTCGCTCAACGACACGGGCGTGCCCTACGAGTGGGATGGCAAGAAATGGGACCGCCGGCGGGGGCGTCTCCTGCAGATCGAGGTGGGTGCCAAGAAGCAGGTCTGGGCGCTCGACCGCGAGGCGCGCCCCCGCAAGTGGGACGGCAAGCAGTGGGTCAAGCAGCCGGGTAGGCTGTTGCAAATCGCGGTGGGTGGCGACGGCACGATCTGGGGCATCAATCGGGGACGCTTCCCGGTTCGGTGGGAGGGAAAGAAGTGGAAGAAACTCAAGCAACCCAAGCTGATCGACATTGACGTCGGCAGCGCCACCGAGGTCTGGGGCGTCGACGAGGCGGGCCGACTCGTGCAGCTCGTCGACGGCGCGTTCGTTGTCGTGGCGGAGGCTCCGCGCCTGACCGACGTGGCGGTGGGCAAGGACGGCGTCGTCTGGACGGTGGTATCACGCGCCCAGCAGATGTGACTGCTGCTCGAGGTAATCCACGAAGAGGCGGCGAAACTCCGTCTTGAAGCGCTCGACGCTGTAGGAGTCACGGCACTGCTGAATCAGTGCCGCCCGGATCGACTCGAGGTCCAGATCCGCGCAACGTGTCAGGATGGCCGGGATGTCGTCGAGGTGCCGGAAGCGGAGCTCGGGATAGGGCACGACCTCCCGCTGCCCGCCCGAGTCGTGGACGACGGGCACGCAGCCGGCGAGGATACCTTCCACCGTGGTGATGCCGAAGGGCTCCTGGATGTTGGTATGGAGGAAGATGCGGCACTGTTGCAGTAGCGCGAGCTTCTCCGCTTCCGGAATGCCTACGTGGAAGGTGACGTTCCGCAGCCCGTGATCGGCGACGTAGCGTCGGCACTTCTCCACATAGGGCTGCTCTTTGGCGTCCACGAACCCTACCAGGTGGAACTCCCAGTCGGGGAGCTGGCGGGCCACCTGCACCTGCTCGAACTGCTGCTTTGCCGCGCAGAACCGCCCCAAGCTGATCACGGCCTGGCGCCGCTCCGCTAGGGGTGCGATCGCGGTGTCCGGAGGAAGTACCGGGGGGTAGAGCACCGGCATGTCCACCACTGACTCCGGGTAGGCCTCGAGGAAGCTCTGGCGCGTGAACTCCGAGTTGGCGATCAGCAGCTGGTCGGGCCGCGGCGCGTCGAAACGATACAGCTGCTGCACGAGCTTGTAGTAGGCACCCAGCGGCGAGGTCCAGCGCTTGCGGGGGCCCTCCGGCGCGTGAATGCTCACCAGCGGTGAGTCGAGCCGAGCCTTCCGCGGGAAGTGCACGTAGGACACGATCGGCATGGCGGGCATCAGGAAGCTGGTGTTGTTGCTGTCGATCAGGAGATCGTAGCGGCGCTGCAGCCCGGCTGCGCGGAGCAAGGCGCCGAAGGTCGCCACCCCGAGCTCGTGGCGCCAGATCTTGCACGGGGCGGGGAGCTCGCGCACCCGGAACCGCAGTCGGAGTCCGTAGCGCTGCTCCAGGGTTGCGGGATCGAACGGGATCCGGATCGACACGAAGTCGGGCTCGATGCCCAGCTCGTTGAGAACCTCGACGATTCGCACCAGGACGGCGAGCCGTCCGCCGAAGATCATGCGATGCTGAACGATGGCAACTCTCGGTTTCGTCACAGTGCGGCCTCGCGGAAGCTGAGCGCACTATAGTGGGTTGCCGGAGCGGCGGCTACCGGCGCTGGTCTGGAGTGCGGCCGCCGCAGGCGTTGACCTGGGCCACTTCGGGTGGAACCATCGCCCCGCAGCCGACCTCGCCATGAATATCCTCATCGATCTCCAGCACCCAGCCCACCTGCACTTCTTCCGCAACGTGGGGGAGCGCCTCGTCGAGGACGGGCATCGCGTGCTGTTCACCGGTCGGGACAAGGACATCCTGGTGGAGCTTGGCCGCCTCCACGGGATCGACATCGAGGTCTTCGGCGTCGCCAAGAAGGGGCTCGCCAATCTGGGGCGCGAGCTGGTCTACCGGCAGTCGAAGCTGGTGGGCATCATCAGGCGCTTCCGCCCGGACGTGATGATGGCGATCGCCGGTACCTTCGTCAGCTCGCTGGGATTCGGGATGCGCATCCCGACCTATGTCTTCTACGACACGGAGCATGCTTTCGCCTCGAACGCGCTGGCCTACCCGTTTGCCACCTGCATCTATGTGCCTCGCTGCTATCTGGGCGAGATCCGCTTTCGGCATGAGCGCTACGCTGGCTACCACGAGCTGGCGTATCTGCATCCGCGCTACTTCACCGCTGATCCCTCCGTGCTCGCCGAGGCAGGAATCGGCTCCGACGAACGCTTCACGCTGGTGCGCTTCGTGGCCTGGGGTGCGGCTCATGACATTGCCCAGCGGGGGCTGACGCTGGAGGAGAAGGTCGCTGCGGTGCGGAAACTGGGTGAGCACAGCCGTGTCGTCATTTCCGGAGAAGGTGGCCTGCCGCCGGAACTCGAACCGCAACGACTGCAGTTGCCGGTGCACCGGATCCACCACCTGATGCACCACGCGGCGCTCGTCTTCGGGGAGAGCGGCACGATGCCCTCGGAGGCATCCGTGATGGGGGTTCCCAGCGTCTACGTCAATCCCCTGCGGCTCGGCTACCTGGAGGAGCAGGAGCGTGACTACGGTCTGGTGAGCTGCTTCCGACCCGAGTCCTTTGACGGCGCCATCGCCCGCGGCGTCGAGGTGCTGGATGGCTACGACCGCGAGCACTGGCGCCGCCAGGGGCGCCAGCTACTGGCCGACAAGATCGATGTCACCGAGATGCTGTTCCGGATTGCCACCGAGCGCCCCTACTGGGATGGGGCGCGTCCCAGCGCCGTGTACTGGCGTGGGGTGTCGGCCGGTAGCGAGCCGGATCCTCCACCGTTCTTCGTCGTGGGCAGTGGAAGGTCGGGGACGACCCTGCTCCACTCGATGATCACCTCCCACAGCGCGATCGCTATCGCTCCGGAAACGCAGCTGATGAGCAAGGCGGTCCGCTCGGCGGAGGCACGCGGGGTGGTCAGCAGGGGACGGGTGGTCGACCCCGAAGGGCTGAAGCGGGTGCTGGCCGAGAGCCGTTACACCCAGCCGCTCGTCGAGTACCTCGAGGAGCTACCCGTCACTCGAGACGACGCGTTGGGTGAAGTCCTGCACCGGCTCTTCATGGCCTACGCGCGGGCGCGCGGCAAGCTCCGGTGGGGTGAGAAGACGCCTCACCACCTCTGGTACTGGCGCCAGCTCGATCAGCTGTTCCCGACCGCGCGTTTCATCATCGTGGTGCGCGATGGGCGCGACGTTGCCAGCTCCCTGACCCGGTCCCCGTGGGCGGCGGACAACCTGCTGCTCAACGCCTATCGCTGGAAGGTCGAGCAACGTCAGGCGCGGCAGCTCATGGCCGCGTTGCCCGCGCGTAGCCTGGAGGTCCGCTACGAACGGCTGGTGTCCGAACCCGGAGCGGAGCTGGGCCAGGTGTGCGCTTTTCTCGGGGTCGAGTTCGAGGACCGCATGATGTCGGAGTTTGCTCGTGCCGACGTCATCCACGAGCACGAGCACGCCTGGAAGGCTCGCAACCGCGAGGCCCTGTCCACGAAGAGCATCGGCCGGTATCGACGCGATCTGTCCCCGGACGACGTCTTGCAACTGGAGACGCTGCTCGAGCCCGAGCTGCGCGCGATGGGGTACGACGTGTCGGGTTCGGTCGGAGGGGCTGCACTGCGGACGCGCTTGGTTGCGGAGGCCGCGACCCGGTTCTATGCGTCCTTCGGTCGCCGGTACCTGGACCACAAGATCCTCCGACCCAGGAAGAGCGACAGCGGCCCGGCGTCGTGCTAGGACGACGTTTGAGCGATCATGGCGCCGAGTCGAGGTAGGGCCCGTCGGGGCGTGATTTCTCCCGACGTGCCCGGGCTCTGGGAGGACTACGTCGAGTGGCTGCAGGCGCGTCACATCGACGCTCCTCGGATCGTCGTCTGGGGCGACTACGGCAGTCGACGCCTGGGATCGGACGCGGCGCTGCACGTTCTGCTGCAGCGCATTCGCAGCCACCTCCCGTCTGCTCGAGTGACCGTGGTCTGCGCCGGACCGGGCAGCATACGCGCCCGCTACCCGGAGGATGGGCGTCTGCAAGTCTGCGCCCCCGCCAGCCCCACTGCGGTGCGGGTGCTGGCTCGCTGCCAGATCCTCATTATCGGTGGCGGGCTGGTCCGACTCCCGCGGCTTTCCCCGGCTCGGTTGCGCGCCGCGCTGTTTGGCACGGCGACCTCGCCTCATCTGGCCGTGTCGGCAGTCAAGATCGCCGGTGCACGAGTCTGTTACCACGCCGTCGCCCTCGATCAGTTGCCGCAGGGGCTCGCCCGCGAAGCGCTCCGCCGCGCGTTTCATCAGGCCGATGTGGTTTCGGTTCGCGATGGCGTGTCCGCCCAGCGGCTGGAGGCACTGAACATCGAGCGGGGGATCGTGCGGGTACACGATCCCGCGCTGGAGCTCGAACCGGCGCCGGATGCGGACGTTGACGAGATCCTCTCCTACTGGGCTCCGGGCGTGGCCGGGGGGCCGCGGGTGGCTCTGTGCTTTGCGGCGTCGTCATCGCCGCGCAAGGTGGAGGCGATCGTGGCTTGCACCCGCCAGCTCGTCCATGAGCACGGAGCGTTCGTCGTGTTACTGCCTGTGGATCAGGACGAGGGCGATCCGCAGCACGATGACGTGCCCCTGGCCCGTCAGGTTCGGGCGGAGCTGGGTCAGCCCAACCGAGTGGCGGTCATCGAAGGCGCCTATCATCCCGCCGTGGTCCGGGCTCTCCTGGGGGCCATGGACGCGGCGGTGGTCGAGCGGCGGTCAGCGCTGCTGCTGGCGGCCTCGGCGCGGATCCCGCTGCGACTGGTGACCGATGACCTCCACACCATCGACGAGGCACGAGCGATCGGGGCGGGAGACCGGCAGACCGGACTCGAGGCGTTCTGTGACGACCCCGCCGGCGAGTGGCTCGGGACCCTGCTAGCCCCATCGACCGCGTGAAAGGACGGTGCTAGCGTCCCCCCCGATTGATGGTCCAAGACTCCGCAGGCCCGGCGCCCAGTCGAGAGGAGCCGCACCCCGCTGAAGCGTTGCCCGCGGCCGCCCCCAAGCGCCCCTGGTGGCAGGTGCTTCGGCCTTCCAGCGTCGTCGTTCTCGCGCTGCTGGTCGTTGCCGTCGCGCTGGCGGTCCGGCTCGTACATCTGCAGTACGTGGAGAACGACAATGACGCCATCCACAAGTGGGAGATGGTTCGCAAGTTCATCCACGGGGCGCCGATTGGCGTCTGGGACCACCATGCTGCCCGGTTTGCCATCAATATTCCCACCTACCTGGTGCAGCTGATCCTCGGCGCGGACCCTCGCGGCTACTACGTGCTTCCCGTTCTGATGGGTGTGCTGCAGCCGCTCTTCGTCTTTCTGGTGGGACGTCGCACCCTGGGGCCCGCGGCGGGAGTTCTGGCGGCGGCTCTCGTGATTGCGTTTCCGGAGATGGAGCGCGCGGCCAGCCAGCTGCTGCCCGCAGTGTTCTCCGGTACCTACCTGACACTGCTGCTCTGGGCGCTGATTCGCCATCACGAGCAACCGCGGACCGGCTGGGTGCTCCTAGCGGGGAGTTTCCTCACGCTCCTGTACTTCACGCACCTGACGAACATGTACTTCCTGCCCGGGGTACTCGTGGCGACCTGGATGACGCGCCGGCGCCTGACCGACGTCTTCTGGTTGCTACTGCCGCTGGGCGTCTGCTTCACGATCGAAACCGCTGTCTACGCGGCGTTCACCGACTACACGCTCGGTCGCTACTCGATCGTCTCGGCCACGCATTTCAAGGGCACGAAGCCGCCGCTGACGGTCGACAAGGCGGTCTCGCGTTTCGTGGATGTCCAGCTTCCCTGGCGCCTCGCTCTCTACGCCCTGCCGATGGCGGGGCTGGGGGTGGTTGCTTTCGGCAAGCGCTCGGATCGTTTCGCGGTGGTCATTCTGATCAGCATGTTCGTCATGCTGCTCTACCCGATCCGGGGCTCGAGTCGCGGGATCGCGATCAGTATGCATCAGCGCTACATGTCGCCGATGATCCCGCTGATCATGCTGGTCTTCGCCGGTTTCGCGCGAGCCTGCGTGACGCAGTGGTTGCTCCGACAGCCCGGCGGCTCGTGGCGCTTCCGCGCCGAGGGGCGTCGGTTCGAGCCGCTTCTGGCTGGTCTCGCGTTGGTGGTATACGGGATCGTGTCGGTCACCTCGGACCGCAGCCGGCCAGATGGAAGTCACCCACTCTGGCGGGTGGCCTACCACCAAGAGCTGTTCACCTCGGCCTGGGAGCAGGGGATCCCCATCGTGGTCAGGCCCTCCGACGTCAAGGCGCTCAACGAGGTTCGGTGGCTGTACCTCGAGGACCGCGTGGTCCGGGACGGACGGGGCAAGTTCGACTTCCCGCCGGTGCGCCGCGCCGGCCGGTACCGTTTCGTCGGTCAGGGATCTTCGAGCGTGGTCAGAAAGCGGATCCAGGAGGGACGTTGCCTGATCCGCGTGACTCGCGAGGGGTCGGGGCTTGGGGGCCGATACCTGTCGGTCGTGTATGCGAATCAGGGCGAGTCCTGCGCCAAGCCAGGCTCGACCCCGTCGAAACCGCCCCCCCGGCGGCGGCGCTAGGCCCAGACGAGAGCGTATTCGTCGCCGTTTTTCTCCCGAATCGGGGCGGGAACTGCACCGCTCGGAACCGCCAGCCCTGTCGGCTGCATGCCCTGACGAAATGGGCATTTCGCCCCTTTTGACTCCGGCCCGGGTTGGGATAGGTTCGGTCCACCGAGAGGAGACGGTACGATGGGCGACCGCGAGAAGGACAACGAAGCCGCCAAGAACGATCCCGAGACCGAAGCGCAGGCCGAACCCGCCGAAACGGATGCGGCTGGTAGCGATGACGCTGCTGCGGACGAGGCGGAGGGCGAGTCCGATTCCGATAAGGCGTCCGATTCGGAGGCGCCCGATTCGGAGACGTCCGACTCGGAGGCACCCGAATCGGAAGCTGCTGCGGGCGAGGACTCCGCCGAATCGGGCGCAGCGTCCTCCGAAGGCGACTCGGCACCGCCGAGCGGGGGTGAGGCCAGCCCATCGGTACCGCCACAGACCAGTGAGAAGCCCGCCGCTCCGGCGTCAGGCACCAATCCGCTGGTGAAGTTCTTCTGGATGCCGGATCAGCTGAAGGCGGCTCGGGCTCAGGGCTTCGACCAGAGCAAGCCGGGGTGGCCATACTACGAGCTGGCCCGGGAGGCGGTAGTCGCCGCGCAGCGACTCGGGGAGCTGTCCGAGGCAAAGCAGGGGGTCACTTTGCTCAACCGCGAGGCGATGCTGCTGATGGCGCGGGCGGGACTGGCCCGAGTTGGCTCCGAGGGTGATTCCTGGTCCGAGTACGCCCAGCTCGACGCGGCCAAACCGATGGTCGAGAAGCTCTCCGAGGACGAGCGGCAGCTCGTCGATCAGATCTTGGCTCCGGATGGGCTGGATCAGCTTGCGAAGTTGCCGCCGGACCGTCGCTCGACTGCTGGCAAGGCGCTGACGAAGGTGGCCAGCAAGCTCTACGAGGAGCTGGAGCGGGAGGCCAACCGAGTCTCCTCCGTGCTCTACATGCGCTGGTTCCGGATCCTGGGGGTGGTGGTGGTGATCCTGGCCATCGTCGGGGCCATCTACGGCATGGTCCAGCGTTCCGTCACCGGACCCAACCTGGCCCTCGGGGCACAGGTGTCGCTGAGCAGCAACAGCAAGCACTATGGTGTGCCGCCGGAGCGGGCCGTCGATGGCAATCGCAACGACCTCGGGTTCCACACCAACAACCAGAAGAACGCCTGGGTACAGCTGGATCTCGGCAGCGAGAAGCGGATCCGCAAGGTGGTGGCCTACAACCGCAGCACCAACCCGCAGCGCGCGGTCCCGCTCGTTGTCGAGGTGAGCAAGGATCGACGCAAGTGGGACGAGGTGGCCAAGCGGGAAGAGGAGTTCGCGATCTGGACTGCCGACTTCTCGTCGAAGAAGGTCCGCTATGTTCGTCTCCGGTTGCTGGGGAAGAACTTCCTCCATCTCAACGAGGTCGAGGTCTACTGAGCCGCCTCCCGACGAGGTGACATGGCGACCGGCGAGCAGCGCCAGCAGCCCCGCGACCTGAGCGACGGGTCCAGCGGCGCTGCCGGAGGTCCGCCCGGAGTGGCGCGCGTCAAGCGCTGGCTCAAGCCGGTGCTGATGGTTCTGGCGGCGCTGTTCGTGGCGCTGGCGGGATGGGATCTGATGCGCCACTGGGAGCCCGGTCGTTTCCAGCTCGACTGGGGGCTTGCTGTGCTCGCCAGCGCGCCGCTGCTCGTCGGGTCACTGGTCCAGGGCTTCGGGTGGGTGGCCCTGATCGATAAGATGACTGGCGCCCGTGTGCCGCTCGGGCCGGCGCTGGCACTCTATCTCGACAGCCAGCTGGCCCGCTACACTCCTGGTAAGGTGGGGTTGCCCTTGGTGCGGATGGCCGGCGCCCACCGGATCGGTGCGCCCGCGGGCGCCGTCGGCTCGTCGGTGCTGATCGAGATGATGTCCTGGACGGCAGTGGGGAGCGCCGCGGGATTCGCCCTGCTCTATGTGACCAACGAACACGCGCGAGGCGTCGTGCAGCTGCTGGGTCGCTGGGGCGTGCCGCTGGTAGCGGTCTGCTTGCTCGGGCTATTCGCCGCGATGTTCATCGACAGGACACGATTGCCGTCGGGGGTCGTCTCCCGGCTCGGACTGGCTGGGGTGGGCCCGCTGGTGCCCCCAGCGCTGCCCGCGGTGCACCTCTTCTACTGGTCCACCTGGGCGGTGCACGGCTGGCTGCTCGCGCAGGCAGTGTCCAGTGTGGATGGTGCTCCCCTGGCGGCGACCGGCCTGCTGATCCTGGGACCGGTGCTCGGCTTCGTGGCGCTGGCGGCTCCCGCGGGAGTGGGCGTGCGCGAGGCGGTGCTGGCCGCGGGGCTGGCCCCCATCGTCGGCTCTGCGCCGGCTCTGACCCTCGCGGTGGTCTCGCGGTTCGCCTCGCTGCTAGCCGACGTGGGCGCGTGGGCTGCGCTGCGTCCCTGGCGCAACGTCGGAGTGCACGACTAGCACACTGGCGGTGCGGCTGGCACTGACGGCTGCACGTCGGGCGCGGGTACCGCCTTCCGCGCGGGAAGGACGCGCCCGACGACGTAGGGGGGCTCGTTGCGCGCGAGGTGCACGATCAGCTCCGCGATCAGACCTGTGGCCAGCACTTGCACGCCGATGACGACGAGGAGCACGCTCAGGATCAAGAGCGGCCGGTGCCCGATACTCTCCCCGGAGAACCAGATGACGGTCAGGTGTCCGCCCAGGGCGACGCCGCACAGGAGGAACAGCATGCCCAGCGTGCCGAAGAAGTGCAGGGGGCGGCGCTCGTAGCGCAGGAGAAAGGTGACCGTGGTCAGGTCCATCAGGCCGCGGAAGAAGCGTCCCCCCCCGAACTTGCTGACCCCGAACTGACGCGCGTGGTGCTCGACCTCGATCTCACCGACGCGGAAGCGCTTCCAGTGGGCGAGCACGGGCACGAAGCGGTGGAGCTCCCCGTAGAGCCGCACGTTCTCCAGCACCTTGCGACGATACGCCTTGAAGCCGCAGTTGACGTCGTGCAGCTTGATACCGGTGCTGCTGCGCACCATCCAGTTGAAGATCCGGGAGGGGAACACCTTGTGCCACGGGTCATGGCGTGTGCGCTTGTAGCCCGAGACCAGGTCGTAGCCCTCGTCCAGCTTCTGCAAGAACCGCGGGATCTCTTTCGGATCGTCTTGCAGATCGGCGTCCAGCGTGAAGACGACGTCCCCGCGGGCGCGGCCGAAACCAGCGGCCAGGGCTGCGCTCTTGCCGAAGTTGCCTTGCAGCTGAATCAGCTCCACGTGTGGGTGTGCCTCGACCAGTCTTTGCGCCACGGCGACCGAGTCGTCGGTGCTGCCGTCGTCCACGAACACCACCTCGAACCACTCCTCGGGGCCGAGCAGACTCGCGACGGCCTGCGCGATGCGCTCGTAGAGCTCCCCCAGCGACTTCTCTTCGTTGAGAAATGGGATGACGAAAGATAGACGAGGCTCGGCTGCCAGCATGGCTCGGGCGTGATACCACGGGCTCGACGGGCTCGCGAGCGCCTCCGCGTCAGCGCCGGGGCTTCCGCTCGCCGCGGACGTCCAGCACCACGTAGCGCGGGTTCCGGTAGGCGACGGGGTATTCCTGGGCGAGCCGATGGCCTGCGGCGAGGACGATAAAATCGACGTCGAACTCGGCCTTCAGCTGCTCCAGACGCTTGGTGTCCAGACGGGCGTAGCCACTCTGGGCTTGCCCGGCGCTCCTCGGCTTCGTCACGCCGGAGACCTTGCCGAGCCGCTCGTACCACTCGAGGAATTCGCCTGGCAATAGGGGTGGGCTCTTCCAGTCGACCACGATGGCGCGCTGCGCGGTCAAGCGGAAGCGCTCCATCATCGGGGGCTGAAGGAAGCGGGCGGTCTTGGGCGTGTGTTCCCGGATCCAGGCGAACAGGTCCTCTTCGTGGCGATCGAAGCCCTGGATCAGGGTCGAACTCGCCGCGATGTGTTCTTCGGTGCGCTTGTTCTCTGTGGCTCGAAGCCACAGAAATCCGCTGGCCAGGACCAGCGTGCCCGTGGCGATGACGCGGAACGGGCTGTCCTCCGGTCGCAGCACGATGTCCCGCGGAGCCGTCCAGCGGACGAGCGCCTGGACCGTCAGCCCCAGGCCGACCCCGACGACGGCGGCGGCGAGCGTGAACAGGAGGATGCGCGGCACCCAGTGAGGGCCGTCCTTGGCGCCCGTCATGCACAGGACGGCGAGCCCGCCGAGCACCAGCGGGATCGACGCGCGAGGGTAGTCCCGGAAAGTGTCGGCGCGCGCCACGAGGCGCGCGGCAGCCGCTGCGGCGCCCACCTGACAGAGCAGGTCGACGTGAGGGGCCGCGCGCCACACGAAGAGCTGGGCGACGCGGGGCATGAAGGTCCAGGTGGTCAGGAAGGTGCCAACCCAGACGAGGGTAGCGAGGCCCGCCAGCAGCGCGCCCAGGCGGGGGCCGACCCCCGTCTTGCCGCGGAGCCAGGGGAGGGCGGCACCGAGACCCAGCGCCTGCCACGCAGCGAAGTTCATGAAGCGCCCACTGTACGAGAGGGGCAGGTAGTGGTGGGGCGAGCGGACGTTGAAGAACAGATCGCGAGCGCGCTCGGCATCGGGGTGGCTGGCCGCAGCGAAGATCAGCGGTGCCAGCACGGCGAAGGTCACCAGCGGCGGGCCCAGCTGCCGCAGGAGGCGTCCGGCGAGACGCCGCAGATCGCTTCGATCTTCCACCAGGAGTAGCGCGAACCCGAACACGGGAAAGCTGAGGACCAGGTAGTTGGCGTGAAACAGGCCACCGAGGGCCAGCGCGATGCCCGAGGCCAGCCACCGTCCCGAGAGGAAGCACCCGAACGCAATCAGCCACCCGAGCCCCCCCAGCGTCGAGGGCTGCAAGATGTAGTCGAGGATGTAGCTGACGCCGACGCTGTGGGTCCGCGTGTGGGTGTTGATCGCGAGCACCACGAAGTACGCCGCCAGTCCCAGGTAGCGTCCTGCCACCTGTCGACAGAGCCAGTAGATACTGAGTCCGCCGATGCTCAACACCGCGACGTTGGCGTAGCCGAAGGACCAACCCGACGGGTCGAGCTTCATCAGCAAGTAGCCGACGTAGCTGAAGATGGGATGGTACGGCGTGCACTCTGACGCCACCCAGTCGTTGGTCAACAGTGAAGGATCGTAGAGACGGAGCGCCCCGATGAGGTACGTGGTCTGATTGTCGAGACCGTAGTTGTACCCGAAGCCCACCGCGAACCAGTAGGCTGCCCAGGTCGCGACGAGCACACCGAGGAGCTCCAGGGCGACGTGACTCCAGCGCTGGCGCTTCACGTGTCCTCCTTGCCGGACGCGGCCGGGGGCGGGCCGCTGGGAGAACGAGCTGCCAGTACCGTCTGCTCCGAGACGACGAACCGCGGGCGGGCTTTGAGGATCTCGTAGATCTTGCCGAGGTACGTTCCCACGATGCCGAGGAGCACGAAGAGCACCGCGAACATCAGGGACATCACCGTCATCATCGATGCCCAGCCCGCCACGGTGCCACCCTGGAAGTAGCGCACGACGATGTAGATCAGCTCGGCGAGCGCGAGTGCGCTGGTGACGAATCCGGCCCAGATCCCGAGTCGCAGCGGGACGAGGGAGAAGCTCAGCATCGCGCCCAGCGCGAACCTCAGCATCCGACGGAGGCTGAACTTGGTGGTTCCGCTGAACCGCGCCGCCGCTTGGTAGGGCACGACCTCCTGTGGAAAACCAAGCCAGCTCACCTGTCCGCGAATGAAGAGATCCGCGTCCCGCATGGCCAGCAGCGCGTCGAGGGGACGGCGATCCAGGAGGCGGAAGTCGCTGCTTCCGGCTTCCATGGCGACACCGGTCAGGGTGCTGAACAGCGAGTAGAACCAGCGCGAGGTCAGCGCCTTGAAGGCTGTCGTGTCGCTGGCGTCGAGGCGGCGTGTGTTGACCACGAAGCTGCCGTTCCGCCACAGCTCGACCAGTCGCGGGATGGTCTCCGGGGGGTGCTGGAGGTCGCCGTCCATGGTGATGACGGCAGCCCCTCGGGCCGCACTCATCCCCGCGAAGATGGCCGCCTGGTGGCCGAAGTTCCGCGCCAGGCGCAGCCCCCAGACGCGTGGGTGTCGCAAAGCGAGCATCCGGTCCCAGGTTCCGTCCGCACTGCCGTCGTCCACGAGGATGACCTCGTAGGCTTCACCCAGCTCGTCCATCACGCGAGTGACGGCTTGCACGAAGGGCTCGACGTTGCCCCGCTCGTTGAACATCGGGGCGACGACCGACAGGGTTGGGGAGGGGGCAGTGTTCACGGCCAGGCCAGCAGATGGCAGGGATCCGGCCCTGCCGCCGAGCCGGGGATACCACGACCTCGGGTGCCGAGCGAAGTCTCGTCGTGCCTCTGATCTGCAGTCCCTGCCGTCAGGGGCTCACGATTCGGGGCCGAAAATGGCATGGTGCGCGCCACCGACCGTCCCTCGGCCCAGCCGCCGCCCCGACCATGGCCGCTCCCCCCTCCGATCCCAGTCCCCCGTCGATTCGACCAGCCTGGCAGCGCTACGGCCTACCCGCGGTGGTGTCCCTGGTGGTGGCCGGGGGCTGCGCGTGGCTGCTCTGGAAGGGCGCGCTGCCGGTGGTGCCTCCCGCGGGTGCTTTCGCGTCGCTTCAGTGGTGGGCGGTGCCCGTCTACGTCCTGCTCTACTTCACCACCCTGGTGCTCCGCTCGGTGCGGTGGCACTGGCTCTTGAGCCCCATCCAGCCGGTGGGGATAAAGCGCATTCTGCGGGTTTCCTTCATCTTCTACGGCGCCTGCGTCGTGCTCCCATTCCGCGCGGGGGAGCTGGTCCGCCCCTCGCTCTTTCGGAGCAAGGAACACATCTCCTGGTGGGCGGCGACGGGCAGTGTGGGCGCGGAGCGGGTCACGGACGGCCTGATGCTGAGCATCCTGCTGTTTGCCTCGCTCCAGTTGGCGCAGCCGCTGCCGGAGCTTCCCGACCACATTGGCTCTCTGCCGGTCCCCGTCTCGATCGTGCCTGGCGCTGCCTACTCGGCGCTCGCGATGTTCGGCTGCGCCTTCCTCGGGATGGGACTCTTCTACTGGCGCCGGGACTGGATGCGGCGGGTGACCCGCTCGCTCCTCGGTATCGTGTCGGTGCGGCTCGCCGAGCTGGTGTCGGGGGTTCTCGAGCGGCTGGCCGATGGTCTCCGCTTCCTCCCCACGGTGCGCTACTCCGTGCCGTTCGTCGGCATCACCCTCGCCTACTGGATCGTCAACGCCTTCAGCGTGTGGCTCCTGCTGCGTGGTGTGGGCCTCGACGCGATCACCCTCACCCAGGGATCGGCCGTGCTCGGCGTGCTCGCGCTCGGCTTCCTGACCCCCAACGTGCCGGGCTTCTTCGGCACCTTCCAGCTCTCGGTCTATGCCGGTCTGGCGATGTACCTGACCCCAACGGAGGTGGTGGGCCCCGGTGCCGCTGCCGTGTTCCTCCTCTACGTGACCCAGATCGTCACCGTTCTGCTCTCCTCCGCAGTGGCCCTGATCGCGGAGTCTTTCGCGCCGCCCACCGCGCGACGCGAGCCCGAACCCGAGTCCGCGCTTTCCTGATCCATTCGCGGCGCCGTTGGTCGCGGGAGTGTCGGGAGCTCCGTTGTGACTTCGGGCGGCTGCGCCGCCTCGTCTCGGCCACGCGTATCGTGGCGACAGGGGACCCGCTGGGGCGGTTGCCGGAAGGGCGGAGTCGCGGAAGCGGCGCCCGCGGTCGTGCAATCCTCGGACAGGTCCAGTATCCTGCGTGGGGGATGATGGTGCCATGGGTGCAGGACACCAACCAGAAGACGTCGTTGCAGACCGCTACCGAGTGATCTCGACGCTGGGCGTTGGCGGAGTGGGAATCACCTACGCTGCGGAGGATCTGCAGAACGGAACGAGGGTAGCGCTGAAGCAGCTCAGGCTGTGGCATGAGCAGGACTGGAAAGCCCTCGATCTTTTCCGCCGCGAAGCCGAGGTCCTGGCGCAGCTGGACCATCCGGGCATTCCTCGCTACTGCGGCCACTTCCAGGTGGAGAGAGAAGGCGGACCGGCCTTCTACCTCGTCCAGGAGCTGGCCGAGGGTGAGCCCCTCGCCAACCTTGCGCTCGGCGGTTGGGAGCCAGGGGAAGCCACCGCACGGCGCGTTGCGGCGCAGCTGCTGGACATCCTGGAGTATCTGCAGTCGCGACAGCCGGCTGTCGTCCATCGCGACATCAAGCCGGCCAACGTGATCCGGCGCTCCGATGGCCACGTGTTCCTCGTCGACTTCGGCGCCGTCCGCGACATCTTTCGCACGACGGTGGCTGACGGCAGCACCATCGTCGGCACCTACGGCTACATGGCTCCCGAACAGTTCCGCGGTCACGCGGTTCCCGCCACGGACCTCCATGGGCTGGGTGCCACGCTGCTCTTCTTGCTCACGCGCCGGTCCCCTGCCGACCTCCCCCAGCGCCGCGGGCGACCCGACGTGCGCCGCGCGGCGCAGACCTCACCAGCATTCGCCGCCTGGTTGCAGCGCTTGCTCGAGCCGGATCCCGAGCGACGGTACCCGAACGCCACCGCGGCAAGGCGAGGTCTCGAGCGGGAAGACCGCTCACGCCGCTTCTCGGTTGGGCGTCTTGCCATCATGCTCGGCGCAGGAGCGATCGTGGCGGTGCCGCTCGTCGCGATCGCAGCGTTCGCACTGGGTCCCCTCGAGCAAGGCTCTCCGGATCCTCTCTCGACTGGCGTCTCTGCTGCCTCACGTGGTGCGAAGGCTCCACATGTTCGCACTGCAGAGAGTACGTCGGGATGGACCGAGCACGGCAAGCTCAAGTACGTCAAGCTGCTCAGCGGCCACTGGAGCGCGGTGTTCGAGACCCGCTTCGCGCCGGACAGTCGCCACATCGTCACGGGTTCGAACGACGGTACGACCAAGCTGTGGGACGTGAACGAGGGAACCATGGTACGGGCGTTTCCTGCCCGGTGTGGTCGCGTGTCGGGTCTGGCGCTGACGGCAGACGGAAAGACGCTCGTCACCGGCGCTGCGGATGGTCTCGTCCGGTTCTGGGGTGTCGAGTCAGGAAAGCAGCTGCGCTCGTTCAAGGCACACGAGCGGGGGATCAGCGATATCGCGCTCTCCTCGGATGGTCGCCTCCTCGGGACCGTCACCCTGCAGGGGGCCGTGGCGATCTGGGACGTTGCGACCGGCAAGGAACTGCAACAGGCAACACAACCCGGGCGGGCGTTCTCGGCAGTGTTCACCCCAGACGGGCGCGAACTCGCGGTGGCTGGCGATGACGGGGCCATCCGGCTCTTCGACGTGCAGAAACCTGGTCCGCCCCGAGCGCTGAAGGGGCACGAGGGCCCCATCAACGAGATCGAGATCAGCGGGGACGGTCAGACTCTCGTCAGTGCTGGCGACGACAAGACCGTCCGAGTTTGGCTCCTCGCCAACGGTGCGACCATGCGCACCATCCAAGCGCACGACGACGAGGTGTGGACCATCGCTCTCCACCCAGACGGGAAACGGCTCGCGACGGGCTCGAAGGATGGCACACTCCGCCTCTGGGACATCTACTCGGGGGAGCGGCTCGAGAACGCCTTCGCCGATGCCCACGGCGTGATCGCCCTGGAGTTCAGTCCGGATGGACGCAAGCTGCTCTCGGCCGGCGGCAACAGCGCTGGCATGGTCTGGGACCTGGTGCGACCCAGCTGGCGTCCCCCGGTCATCTCCAGGCCCGTGCGCATCGTCGAGCCCACTCCGGATCCAAGCTGGCCTGAAGAGCGGCGTCTGGTCGCCCGCGCCCGGTACTTGATGGACTACGGCAAGGACGTCCAGGGTCCCCGCCAGGCCAGGTCTTTGCTCGAGGAGGCGATCCAGAAGAACCCGAACCATGCACCGGCCTACGCGGAGCTCAGCCGTGCGGTGAGGGCCCTGGGACACATCCAAGGGAACAGGTATCGGCCGGAAGCGATCGCGGAGGCTCATCGGCTTGCTGACCGCGCCATCGAGCTCGACCCAGATCTCCCGCTTGCCCAGACCAAGAAGGCGTGGGCGTACATTGACGGCAACGATCCTGCTCAGGCGCGCGCTCTACACGCCGCACTGGCGAAGCGGTGGCCCGACGACATCGACGTCATCAGCCTCGAGGTGGAGCTCAATCGGCGTGAGAAGAAGTACGAGGAGCTCTTCATCAGCGCGCGAGCGGTGGTGGAGCTCAACCCAGAGGTCAACTACCTCAAGGGGGCCTACCACGACCTTCTCGCCGTCTATCGTCATCGAAGAGAATGGGATGCGGTTGACGAGGTGTGGGGCTCACTTCTCAATCTCGATCCCGAGTCAGCCTGGGTGCGGGGCGACTTCGCGGCAAGCCTTCTGGACCGAGGACGGTACGACGACGCGATCGAGATGGCCGAGGCTGCGCGCAAGATCATGGACTACCCCCACGCCCAGTTCACTCAGGCTGGAGCCTACGCCGGCAAGGCTCGCGCCGAAATTCGAGCCCGCCGCCTCGACGAGGCTGACACCTGGCTCGACAAAGCCGAGCAGCTGGGCCCGCACGTCGAGAGCGTGCTTTTCACACGCGGCCTGTATCACCACCAGAAGAACCACCCAGCCCTCGCCCGCAGCTTCTACGCACGGGCGCTCCAGGCAGATCCCGACTACGAGGAAGCGCGCCAGGCCCTGAACCAGCTGAAGTAGCTGCGTGCGGGCGTTGTCGTGGCGCGCCCAGTCAGTCGAAGGCGGTCGCGCAGATGACGATGACGTTGCCTCTCGACACTGGCGCTGCAGGTGTGGCCGCCATGCGGTCATCCGAGACGGCAACGACGGCAGTTCGACGAGCAATACGCCCGGCCACACAAGACCCACCATGATTGCGTGGGCAACAGGAGGGCGTGAGATGCGCGTGCGGACCGTACACGCGGTAGCCCCAACCTTCTGGCGAGGATGGCGCGAGCGATGTCGTCCGCTCCGCTGGGCGTCAGTATTCCCCGGCTAGCAGGCGCTCGAGGCGGTCGCGCATGGCGGGGATGCCGTCGCGCAGACCCGAGACTGCTCCATCGAACGTTCCGTACATGGTCGGAGTGGGGTCGACTCTTGCCTCGGCACCGATGTACTCCCGATGGCGCTCGATGGTTTCTTGCATCGCCTCGACGCTGAAGGGGCCGTCGAGGAGTTCTTGTCCAGCGGCGCGCCATCCGGCGAGGTCCGTCGCCAGCGCGCGAAAGATCGGATCACAGCCGGGGGCTTGGGCGAGCCCTTCCCAGTACGGGTACGTCTCGGTGCAATCTCCCGGGTCCTCCGACCAGTGGGGGGGAGCGTGGTCGGGATTGATCCAGAAGGTCGACTCGACGTCCCACGGAATCAGTGTGAACTGATCCGGCGCCTGCTCGTAGAAGTAGTAGTTGTGATTGCCGACGGCGGTGCCGTCCGTCCAGAGGTACGTGATGCCATCGTAGTTGGCCGTTGCATCGTCTACCGCCATGTAGCGCGCCAGGTAGTCGAGCCCCACGTACTCGTCGAGGACACTCAGTACCTCGGCGTTGTCGCTGGCGGCTTCCAGGGCATTGGCGAAGGCCATGTACGCGTCGACGTTGGCCTCCTCCTCGTTGGTCTTGAGGTGCTCGACCATCCAGCTGGCGGACGCCATGGTTGGCCAGACCTCCTTGTAGAGGTTGCCGTCGGGGCTGTGCGGCCACCGATCGGCCGTGAACCGACCGTCAACCGCCTCCACCATTCCGTAGAGCCCCTGTGGGTCGCCGTTGACGCGGATCACCGCCCAGGAAGCACGCGGCGCTACGATGCCCATTTCCCGGTACAGGTCGTAGGTCAGACGCTCCTTCATCCGACTGTCGTCGTAGCGGTAGGCGTGGAAGTTCAGGCGCTTCAACCCAAACAGGCGCAGGTCGGAGTCGTACTCGCTGAACTTGGCCTTCAGGCTCAGACGTGGGCAGATCATCTGGTCCTGTTCGTCGAAGCAGTTGTAGAGGGATCCGTAGTATCCCTTGAAGCGCAGGCCGACCGTGCCGACGAGCTGGCCCTCGAAGCAGAGCTGACTCTCGACGTACTCTTCGTCGCGCGCGTTCTCCTGCAAGGCTGCCCAGTCGTTGGGGGGCAGGTAGAAGTCGAAGGTCGGAACGTGCGGGTAGCCGAAGAGTTCGTCGGTGTCGGCGTCGGCCAGGGTGCCGTCGCTCGGTTCACAGTCGACCGCGACGGGGGAGTCGGGTGGCGAACCCCCCGTCGAGAATGGGAATTCGCTGACGGGCTCGTCGACGCCGCATCCAGCTAGCAGTCCAGGCAGCAGGAGAGGGAGCAGCGTGTGGGGGTGGGTCATGGTCTCGCTCCTGCAGCAGGATACGCCAAGGTCAGCACAGCTGCGAGGTGGGACAGCGACGAGTGGGCAGCTGCGAGGCAGTCGCGAGGTGGGCAGCTGGACGCGGACAGCTGCGCGCCGGTGCTTTGCCATCTCTCCTGTTGCCGAGAGCACCATTTGACAAAATCGATTTTGGTTAGAACCTTTGCTTGACAGAGGCGTCCAAGAAGCTCAGGTTACCTGACAACCATGAAGACCTACTCACATATCTGGCGGACAGCCCGGCTTCATCATGAAGCCACGAAGGGGTGTGCCATCGGATATCGCGGGTTGTCCCTCCCGCAGGTCATGAGCTCGGCGATCCCCTTCGCCGGCGATCCGGAGGGCAGCCCCTAGGCGGTCATTCTCTCGAAGCGTAGAGAAAGCCGCCCGGTATCCCAGGCGGCTTTCGTCGTTTCTGGGCAGTTCCTAGCGAATTCGGAGTGTTGGGCTGGGACCCAGGCCCGGCTGTAAACCGGGCGTTCTTGCAGGACTAGCTAGGTTCGACTCCTAGGCGCTCCACGCTCAGCGCCGGTGCGTCCCCCGCCAGTGGGGATGGACGCCCGACCGCTGGGTAGCGTGCGAACCCACAGTGGCAAGCATGTTCGAGAAAGGTGTGCTCTCAATGATGCTGTTCAGTTGGAATCGATATCTAGAATCATCGCTAGATGGGGGTCCGCGTGACAGGTCAGAGCCTTCCCACTGATGTCGCGTGGTCCAACGGCAGGGCTGCTGGTTCGATCCCGACCATACCGACCGATGGCGGAGTAGCTTTGGAAGCAGGGCTGGCTGTGACCCAGGCCGAGGGGTTCGATTCCCCGCTTCGCCCCAGCGCATCGAGGCGATTCGATCCCTCCCCTCCATCCCCTCGCATTCGGATCGCCTCGCTTGCGCACCAATTCGCGCGGGACTTCGGTCCCGCATCATCCCTCTGTAGCTCAATGCGAAGAGCAGTCGGCGCTTGCCCGAAAGGCCGGTGGTTCAATTCCACCCAGGGGGACCAATGCCGCTGGAGTTCGTTGGCATGGACGGCAGGTTGTCAACCTGTGCGAAGAGGGTTCGATTCCCTTCGGCGGCGCCACGTTCGTCCTCCTCCACCATGTGTTGCGAGTGTCGTTCAACCGGCAGGACCTCAGGCTTCCAACCTGATGACGCGAGTTCGAACCTCGCCGCTCGCTCTGCGTCGCACGGCGATGTCGTCGGAATGGGCCGGCGGTCGCCCAGGGACAGTGCGACGCAATCTACGAGGCTCTCCTTCTGGTGAAGGACCCGGTCCTACAAACCGGTACAGCAGGGTTCGATCCCCTGGCCTCGTACTCCAGTGGAGGGTGAGCGGAGCGACTCCTCCCGTGCGGACTCACGCCAGACCCAGGAGGTTCGCGCAACCCATGAACTGAAGGAAGAAGGTGTCCAGTGTCGAGTCGTACCCTGCTGTTGACGGTCTGGTACTTCCCACAGCGCATCCTGCGTTGGCAGGACGCCGTGAAGATGGTCTATGAGGGTACGGCCGATGTCGTCGTCGAGTACGAGGAAGAGATCCGGTCGCCGTCGACAACCTGGAGGATGCCCGCCGTGGTGCGCCTCCGGCGCAGCGTGAAGGAGCGCAAGGGTCTGGTGAAGTTCTCGCGAGCGAACCTGTACCAGCGGGATGACTTCACGTGTCAGTACTGCGGTCGCAGGTTTCCGTGGCACGAGCTGACCTACGACCATCTGGTGCCTCGCTCGCGCGGCGGTCAGACGAATTTTCTCAACATCGTGACTGCCTGCCGTCCCTGCAACGCACGCAAGGACGCGATGACGTGTGACGAGGCTGGGATGTTTCCTCTCCAGCAACCGCAAATTCCGGAGAAGCTGCCGCTCGTGGCACCCCACCTGGACGTGCGCAACGCGCCGCCAGAGTGGGATCCGTTCATCGCCATGCTGAGCCCGAGCTCCTGAGCGGCGCCACCGCCTCGCCCCCAGGCGAAAAATCGGGGGCACCTTTCTTCTGGGCTCAACCCGCGGAGCTCGATGTGCCCCCGTAGTTCAGTGGCAGAACGCTCGGCTGTTGACCGAAAGGCTTCGGGGAGCCGGCGCGTGGGGTTCGGCACCCTGGCTCCGGTGCCAGCGACCCTTTCGCCGGACTGGATGCGGTCGGAGACGTGCCGGAAAACGGGGAGGAAGCGTCCTTTTCACGGAGTCCATCCGGCCGGCTTTACCCCCGCGACGATCGGTGCAAATCGGCTGGCGAACCCCCGTGTTTGAGCTATCTATCCCGCCCCCATGAGCACGCGGATTGCTGGTGTTGACGTCGGCGACGAGCGGACTCGGCGCGCGCTCTGGGACAGCACGGGGGATGGCATCTTCGCTACCGTGATGATCGGTCTGGTCGAGACCTTTGGTGTCGCGGGAGCCGTCACGCTCGACGTCCCCTCGGTCCCCATCGCTGTGCTTGGCTCCCTCCCGGTCTGGATCGGTACGCTGGCTCAGCTCGGGCTGAGGCGCCGGCTCGCGGGGCGCAGGCGCAAGCCGTGGGTCGTCACTGCTGTGCGCATTCAGGCCACCGCTCTGCTGGCGCTGGCACTGACCGGGTGGGCGCCGGCGTCCTGGGCTTCGATTCTCTATGTCGCCGCCTTCCTCATCTACGGAGCTTCCAACGCGGTTGTCGGGCACCTGTGGATGAGCTGGTACTCCGACGTGTGCCCCGAGGCGGTGCTGGGCCGGATCATGGCGTGGCGCAGCGCTCTGTTCGCCTGCGTGCAGCTCGTCACCACGGCCACCGCGGGATGGCTGGGCCGGCAGTTCAACGCTGACTCTGCGCCCTGGACGCTGTACGCGAGCGCATTCGTGGTCGCCGGTCTGGCACGCTGGATCAGTGCTGGGTTTCTGCAACGCCAATACGAGCCGCCACCATCGGTTCCGGCGCTCGACGTCGGCTCGTTTCGGCCCACGGTGGCCCTGCGACGCTTCGCGCGGGCGATCGCGGCGCTCCACGGATCGGCTCTGATGGCCGGACCCTTCTTCGCCGTGTGGTTCCTGCGCGATCTGCGCTGGAGCTATCTCACGTTTGCCGTGGCGGCCGGGTCCACGGTTGCCGGGCAGCTCGTGGCAAACGCTTTCATCGGTCGTCTGGCGGACAGCATCGGGTCGTCGCGCGTGCTTTTCCGGAGCGCGGTCGCTGCCGCCATCGTCCCCATCCCGTACCTGTTCTTCGAGGACCATCGGGTGCTCTGGCTCGCCAACTTCTACTCGGGTCTGGCTTGGGCCAGCGTGAACGTGTCGGCTTTCAAGTATCTCGTGCAGGCATCCCGCGGCCACGCCCACGGCTCCGGGTTCGTCTACGCCAACGTCTGGCTCACCAGCAGCGTGCTCGCGATGAGTCTCGTGGGGGGGGTGCTCGCGCCGCATCTTCCCGCCGTGTTCACCTGGCCGCTGCGGACGTTGTTTCTCGCGTCCTGTGCTCTGCGTGTGGTGGTGGTTCTCACCCTGTTCACTCGCCTGGTCGATCTCGACCCAGCCGATCCGCCGCGGCGCCGGTGGCCCGGACGCCTCTTCCAGATCTTTCGCTGGAGCGGGCCTGGCACCAGCCAGGTCTGAGATCGGGCGGGGCTCCCTGTTGCTGCCGGAGCGCGCGCTCGCGGGCGTCCCCGAACGGGGTGAAATACGGGAGTACAATGTACGGGGGCGATGTTCCCCATCCTATCTTGGTTTCAGCCAAACCGAAGCGGGGGACTACGCGGCAGAAGTGGCACGCATCTCCTCGCCCCGGCACCTACGACATGCTCTTCGCCGAGGCGCGCTGCCCGGACTTCGCCATCGAGCGGGGCTGCAACGAGGACGCGCTCACCCACTACAACCTCAAGGGGGGCACATTCCCTACCGCCAGCGCCTCCGGCACGATGTGCGTGACCCGACCCATCGTGGCTCAGTGGGCTGGGATGAGTGGAACTTTTTCACCTTCAGAGGAGTCCCCTGGTCCCTGCCTTGACGCTCGCGATAGCCCCGGACTAGTACGCCCGAATGCGCTGGTCAGACGTGGGTGTCTCCTGCACCTGCGATACCGGACCAGGCGTCCCGGGCGTTGCCGTGAGCGGGGGGGGGGGCGCGGCGCGGTCCGGGAAGCGATCTGGAACGCTGGCAAGTCGGAACGGTAGATGGTTGGAAAGGGTGATCATGAAGCAGCTGGGTATCGCGTGTGTTGGTTTGGTACTTCTGGCGGGATGTGGTGGGGGCGAGGACGGAGACGCAGGAGCGCCCGGTGAAGACGGTTCCTCGTGCACTGTGACGGACAACGGCGACGGCACGGCGACCATTGCCTGTGACGACGGAACCGAAGCGACACTCTCCGACGGAGAAGACGGCGATGCTGGCGAGGTCGGTCCGCCTGGGGACTCCTGCACGGTCATCGACCACGATGATGGCACCAAGACGCTCCGGTGCGAGGACGGCACCCGAGTCACCCTGACCGACGGGGCCCCCGGCGTGGATGGTCGCCGCGGTGCACCAGGCGAGGATGGTGCACCGGGCGCCGACTGCTCCGCCGCCGACAACGGTAATGGCACCTACACCATCACCTGTGGCACCGACTCCGTCACCTTGAGCGACGGCGCGGACGGCCAGGACGGCGCCAACGGTCGGGACGGCGCCAACGGGCAGGACGGGACCAACGGTCAGGATGGCGCTGACTGCAGTGCCGCCGACAACGGCGATGGCACCTACACGATCACTTGCGGCAGCGACTCCGTCACGCTCAGCGATGGCGCCGATGGCCAGGATGGCACCAACGGCCAGGATGGCGCTGACTGCAGTGCCGCCGACAACGGCGACGGCACCTACACGATCACTTGCGGCAGCGACTCCGTCACGCTCAGCGACGGTGCCGATGGCCAGGACGGTGCCGACTGCTCCGTCGCTGACAACGGCGACGGCACGAGCACCGTCACGTGCGGAACCTCCAGCACTGTGATCGTGAACGGAGGGCAGGTGACCTTCGGGAGCGGTGGTCCTTGGGCGGTCGCGAACCCGGTGCCAGGCGACATCTTCATCGACACTGGCGACGGCAGCTACTGGCGCTGGGAGTTCGAACCCGTCCGAGGGTGGGACTCGTGGGTGTGGATCGGCAATCCCCTGAGGCCCGACCAGGAGATGTTCGGCGCGCGCTGGTTCGAATGGGCCACACCAACGAACTCCCTGACCACGCTGGCGAGCCGCCCCGACCTGCTGCATTTCGAGGTCACCACCGCGGATGCCACCGAAGGGGTCGGTATCGTGGGTATCTTCCAAGACGGAGCGCGCGACTACTCGGCGGCTTCCGAGTGGCTCATCTGGGGCACCTGGCCCGACGGAGTTGCCGTGAACTTCGGGATCCAGGACGAGCCTGGCACCCAGGTGTGCAGCTGGAGCGTCACCAGCGACCTCAGTGGAGCCTACGTCGTGGATCTCACTTCCCCCCCCGCCTACCAGACTCCCGGCACCGACTGCGTGGCTCTCATGGGTGCGGTCGAAGGCCTTGGTATCAACGTCGGCTGGGGCGCTTTGCCGGAGGGAAGCACGGAGGAGTTCGCGTTCTTTGGCATGGCCATTCAGTAGGCGGTGATGACCCGCGCCTGCGGCTGGCCCCGGAAGTGAGCTCGATTCCAGGGCCCAGGGGGCTCTGGAGAACTTTCCGGGGAGGCGATTGTCCAAGCAGCCGTGGACCGCAAGATCAGAAGACCATCGACCGAGCACCTTCACACCCACAAGCTCACGAAGTGTGATCCCGAGGTTCGCGGCGACGAGGTGGAGCTACCGGGAGTGCCCGCAGTCGAGATCGTGATCTCGTGGGGCAGCAACGTGCTCTTCGCCACCCACCTGACTTCGCCACGGAACTTCCATGTGGGTGAGGATGACGGCAGTGGCCCGCCGATAGACTTCGTGATTCCTGCAAGTCTGCTCGGTGCGCATCGGCTGCCGCTCGTTCTCTTCGGGGGGGGCGCGCTCCGCGTGGTGATTCCGCCGGGGGCTTCCGGGGTCGCCGAGCTTTCGGGAGAGGGTCCGGTGTCCCTGGACGAGATTCGTGCTGCCGCGCCTGGCGTCCAGCGTAGCGAGGGTCACGAGCTGCTGCTTCCGACGAACGCGTGGGCGCGCCTCGAGATCGAGCAACTGGTCCTGCGTGTCGCCTCGGTTCGCGTTGGCAGGCCGCGGCGAGTCGGGCTTCGCGGAGCGCTGGACTGGAGAGTCGCCAGGTACTTCCTGGCCTCGGTTGCCGCCCACGCGGGGTGCCTCGCCCTGCTGAGCGCGTTTGCCCCACCGCCCGAACTGGTCAACGACGGCGGGATTGACCAGGATCAGCTGCGGCTCATTCGGCACTACCTGGCCAACGCAGACGCACGCGAGCAGGAGGCGAAGGCGGACGAACGAACCGCGCGGGAGAGCTCGGACGGCGCAGACGCGCCGGCCCGGCAAGAGGGCTCGATGGGCCCGGTGACGGCGAACAGGCGGTACGCCGTCCAGGGCCCCCACGACAATCCGGATCCCCTCATCCCGCGGCCCACGGCGCTGCGCGAGGCAGAGGCGTTCGGCATGATCGGTCTCCTCGACACCGGCGCCGGGGGTGATCCGGGCGCCCCGACGGTTCCTTGGGGCCGCGATGCCTCACTGGGCGCGAGCGAGGTTCGAGCGCAGGGCAATCTGTGGGGGGACGGGATCGGCGGCGCCTTCGGTGCCGGTGGGCTGGGCCTCACGGGGATCGGTCAAGGGGGTGGAGGTCGAGGGCGGGGGATGGGACTGGGGCGGGGCCCGAGCGGACTCGGCGTCGCGGCGCAGGCGATGCCGGGCCCCGGCATGCCTCGCGGCGCGCAGCGGTGGAACACGGAAGCGTACGACGCGATCGAAGGGAACGGTTTCGTCAGCGTCGCGACCGATCCGCGATCGACCTTCTCCATCGACGTCGACACGGCATCCTACTCGTTGGTCCGTCGTCACCTGAACGATGGCAACCTGCCGCCGGCGGGCGCCGTAAGACTCGAGGAGATGATCAACTACTTCGACTATGACTACCCCCAGCCGACGGGTTCAACGCCGTTTGCGGTGGCGACGGAAGTCGCCGCCGCACCCTGGAACCCTCGACACCAGCTCGTGCGGATCGGCATTCGGGGTCGCCATATCCAGGTCGAAGAGCGGCCGAGCGTCAACCTGGTGTTCCTCGTCGACGTCTCGGGATCGATGCATTCGGCGAAGAAGCTCCCGCTGCTGAAGCGCGGCTTCGCGATGCTGGCGAGCCAGCTCGACGCCAGAGATCGAGTGAGCATCGTCGTCTACGCGGGGGCGTCCGGCGTCGTGCTTCCGCCAACGCCGGGTAACCAGAAGGGAGCGATTCTGGGCGCGATCGCCAATCTGGAAGCGGGAGGATCGACGAACGGTAGCGCGGGGATTCATCTCGCCTACGAGCAGGCCCGGGTCGCCCACCTGGCTGGTGGACAGAATCGCGTCATCCTCGCCACCGACGGCGACTTCAACGTTGGCACCACGAACCAGAGCGAGCTCGTCGCCCTCATCGAGCAGAAGCGGCAGCAGGGAGTGTTCCTCAGTGTGCTGGGGTTTGGCGACGGCAACTACAAGGACAGCACTCTGGAGAAGCTGGCGGACAAGGGCAACGGCAACTACGCCTACATCGACTCGCTATCCGAAGCACGCAAGGTGCTCGTCGAGGAGGCCTCCGGGACGCTCCTCACGATTGCCCAGGACGTCAAGATCCAGGTCGAGTTCAACCCGACTCGTGTGGCTGGCTATCGCCTCATCGGCTACGAAAACCGCAAGCTGGCTCATCGGGATTTCACCGACGACAGGAAGGACGCGGGCGACATTGGAGCGGACCACACGGTCACCGGCCTCTACGAGATCGTTCCGGTCGGTCGCGAAGTGCCGGGGGGTAGCGTGGACGGCCTCCGCTACCAGCAAGCCGCCCTCCCCACGAGTGCGGCGCAATCCGACGAGCTGATGACCGTGAAGCTCCGCTTCAAGACTCCCGGCGGAACTCGCAGCACCGAAGTGGTCTACCCGGTGAGCGACACCCAGCGGGGATTTGCCTCGGCCTCGGCCGACTTTCGCTTCGCCGCGTCGGTCGCAGAGTTCGGGATGCTGCTCAGGGGCTCCGCGCACTGTGGAGGCGCGTCCTATCAGCAGGTCGTCGATATCGCTCGGGGAAGCGAGAGGGGTGACGTGCGCCGTGGCGAGCTCGTCGCTCTGGTCCAGAAGGCGCGGGCGATCGCGGCGGACGGTTGACGGCGCCGAAGCAGCGCACCCCCCGGTGCACTCGGACGGCTCGCGGCGCTCCCACCTCCGCGCCAGACGTGCCAGGGTCGCGGGAGCGGACCGCCACGACGCTGAGGGGCTGGAGTCCTCGCGGGATGTATCGCAGGCGACGCGTGCTTGCCGAGTCGCCCGACGATCACGAAGCAGTCGAGGTGCACTCACGCCTCGAGCTTCGACCGCGGCGGTAGCGCGGTCTCGTTGCCCGTGACCATCAGCGCTGCCCGCGTCAGCGACGTCGGTTCCCGATGCTCGAAAGCCTACTTGGTCTTCCGCAACGAAGAACGGTCGGGGCGACGTCGGCGCTGACCCTCCGCGCCTTTCTTGAAGCGCAAGCTGGGTCGATCCGCGTCGCTGGGCCAGTCCACGACGAGGTCGCGGAGGACAGGTTTGGCGGGATCGCTCCAGCCGAACTGAGCGCGGAAGGGGCGACCGCGCACCACCTGCACGACGAGTGACGTCCGCTTGCCGACGACCACCTTCTTGTACGCTTGGAGGCGTGGGACGGCATCGAAGGAGAGGGACGTCGGGGCCCCGAAACTGTTCTCGTAGCAGCTGACCCGCAACCATTCGCGCAGCATGTACGTTTCACACTTCAGCTCCGTGGAGTTCTTCACCGTGACCTGCTGGGTCAGAGACTCCCACTCCTCCAGCGTCGGTGGTGGCGAGCTCGGCGCCGGGATGACCAGGGGCAGTCCATCGCGGGCCAGTGCCTGAGGCTCCTTTGGGCGCACGATGCCGGCGTCGCTGCAGTCGCAGGGCCCCCAGGAGTCCGCTGTGCAGCTCATGGAACCCAGGCTTCCGTCGGGGCAGTCGCACGAGGACACGAGGAGCCCTCCGCAACCCGACTTGGCTTCTTCCTGCGGTTCTTCCGCCGGTGTCTCGTCACGCTTCTCTGGCGGACTGTCGCCAGGGTCCTGGCGTGCCTCCTTGCATGCGAGCAGCGCAATCACGAGGAGCACGAGGGAGACGAGGGACGGATACTGGCTCGGACACGACATGAGGCGCGATCGAAGGTCCAGCGAGGGCTCCACGCTCCTCGGAGCGAGAGAACGGACCACGGGCGCGGAAAAGCTCGGCATCGTGAGCGATGATACGGGCTGCGGATCGAGTCCACAACGAGAAGCGGTGCCAGGCAGGAACCGCGGCGTGCGCCCGTTGAGCTTGCGGCTGAGGGAGGCACCCGGTGCGAAGTTCTTCGACCCACCTTCGAGAGCGACCGGTCTCGCCAGGGCGTTGACCGTTCAGCAGGAGCGAGCGCGACTACCAGATGGCTTCGAGGAAGGTTGCTCGGCCGCCGTGCTTCACCACGTTGACGATGCAACGGAAGTAGACCCGCCACCCATAGGCCCGCACGATGGTGTGCGCATGGGTGAGGAGGTGTCGGGTCCGAACCGTGCCGAGCATGATGCCCAACCAGGGTGCATCGCTCATGCCACTGGTGCAGACCCTCTACAGTGGCGACCACGGCACTGATTGACTTCTCCGTCTTTGCCCCTTCTCGGGTGAAGGGCAAACCCTGGCGGGGCTCGCCCAGGGCCAGGGCGAGCCATCAGGGTCACGATCGAGGGGTCCGAATCACCCCGGAGGGACAAATCGCCCGCGCCTGGGGGTGTCCCGCGACCGGGCGACCGGGACCCATCCTGGGGCGCGGTCAGAAGGGGATCGCGTAGCGCGCCACGGCGCAGTAGAGATCCGTGCCGCAGTCCTCGACGTCGGCGCAGTCGACGAGCTGGTCGCCGTCGTTGTCTTCCTGATCGTCGCAGCTCCACTCGTAGGCGGGTGGCTCCGCACAGTCTTCGGAGCGGATGCAGTCCTGGTCGAGACAGTCGACACGCCCATCGCTGTCGTCGTCCAGCTCGTCGGCGCAGTTCGTCTCGATCAAGGGGATGGCGTAGTCGGTCTGCAGGCACGACCAGAAGTTGAAGCAGTCCTCATCAGCGCAGTCGGGCTGGCCGTCCCCGTCGTTGTCGGGGCCATCGTCACAGACCTCGTAGGGGATCCCGTAGAGTGTGCCGATGACGGGCCCGCCCGCCTCTCCCCCGTTTCCGCCCGGAGCGCCGCCATTCGCGCCCACGCCGCCGGCTGCCACGCCACCCTCGCCGGCCCCGCCAGCGAGCGCGCCGGCGTTGCCAGCGGCACCCCCGACAGTGGCTCCGCCGTCACCGGTGACACCGCCCGTGGGGCCTCCGCCGTCGCCAGATCCACCGGTCGCCATCCCGCCGTCACCGGAGCCACCGGTCGCCATCCCGCCGTCACCGGTGATGCCGCCGGTCGAGTCCCCACCGCTGCCAGTGGTGGCGCCGCCGTTGCCCCCGGTGGTCGCGCCCGCCACGCTCCCGGTGCCGCCGTTCGTGCTGCCTTCCGAGTCTCCGCCGCAGGCAGTGCCGAGGACTGCGGCCCCGACGGCGAGCGGCGTCACCATGCGACGCGTCCACTGCTCCCACGAACCCAGCGGACGTCCCATGTCCAGGTTGGTGCAAGCTGTCTCGAGGAAGCACCGCATCTCGTGCGCGCGGTTGGTCGTCGTCATGTTCGTGCTCCGTGCCAAAGGGGGAAGAAGGGAATGACTGACGACGCGGCCGTAGGCCGCGCACCCTGAATCGCCAGCCACTCGAGCGTCAGTCTACGACTCACCAATGCATCGGGGCAACGCGACCTAACGGCACTTTCCGCGGCGGTTGAGAGAGGCGACGGTGGTCCAGCTCGCCACCACGATCCCGATGCGGTCGTACGCCCGTCGAACGGTGGAGAAATTCTCCCCTCGGGTCCCGATTCATTCGCGCAACGGGAGTCAATGCCCCCGCTCTGTTGTAGGCTCCGCGTCGATGTCATCGGTCGTTCACGTGGGACTCGTGCAGCTTGCGGCCGGCACCGATCCCGAGGCGAATCGTCAGCGCACCGTCGCTTCCGTGCGCGAGGCAGCCGCGCGCGGGGCGCAGCTGGTCTGCCTGCAGGAGCTGTTCGCGTCGCGGTACTTTTGCCAGGTCGAGGATCCGGCGGCCTTCGATCTCGCCGAGCCCCTCCCTGGGCCCAGCACCGAGCTGCTGGGCGCGGTGGCGCGTGAGCTCGGCATTGCGATCCTGGTGCCGGTGTTCGAGCGGCGCGCGCCGGGGCTCTGTCACAACAGCTGCGTGGTGCTCGGTCCCGACGGCGAGGCACTGAGCCACTACCGCAAGCTGCACATTCCCGACGACCCCCAGTACCTGGAGAAGTTCTACTTCGCGCCGGGGGATCGCGGGTACCGAGTGGCGCAGACACCCTTCGGGAGGGTGGGGACGCTGATCTGCTGGGACCAGTGGTATCCCGAGGCGGCGCGGTTGACCGCGCTGATGGGGGCCCAGATCCTGACGTACCCGACCGCCATCGGCTGGCTCCCGGAGGAGAAGGATGCCGAGGGCGCCATGCAGCTCGATGCCTGGCGGACGATGCACCGCAGCCATGCCATCGCCAACGGGGTGTTCGTCGTCGCGGCGAATCGTGTCGGCTTCGAGCCGAAGCCGGGGGGGGCGTCGGACGAGGGCATCGAGTTCTGGGGGCACTCGCTCGTCTGTGGCCCCCAAGGGGAAGTCCTGGCGGAGGCCGGGGAGCAGGAGGAGGTGCTGGTGGTCGCCTGCGACCTCGATCGATCGGAAGCCGTGCGGCGCTGGTGGCCCTTCTTTCGCGATCGCCGGGTCGAGACCTACGGCGGGCTCACGGCTCGATGGCTGGAGGACGAGGACTAGCAGTGGGAAAGTCTCGACGGTCTGCTGTGACCCCTGACGAGTGTGGCTATCGACTGCCCGCCGAGTGGGAACCTCAGGCGGCGGTCTGGCTCGCCTGGCCCGCTTCCGTTGCCGACTGGCCCGGCAAGGGCGGGGCCATCCCCTGGGTGTTTGCCGAGCTGGTTCGCCATCTGGCCGAGAGCCAGGTGGTGCGGCTGATCGTGCCGAGCGCGGCGGCCAGGCCGCGTGTGGTGGCGACCCTCCGTCGGGCAGGGGTCCACCTCGACCAGGTGGACTTCGTGCTCGCGCGTGTCAACCGGACCTGGGCGCGCGATTTCTTGCCGACCTTCGTCACTCGTCGTCCACCGCGGGCGCCGGACGCGGGCGGGCCCGTGGGACCGACGCCCCGTGGCGCGGGGGGACCGGTCGGGGCGGTCAAGTGGCGCTTCAACGGTTGGGCTCGCTACGCGAACCACCAGCTCGACCACGCGGCGGGGGACGCGGCGGCGCGGTGGCTCGACGTGCCCACCTGGCATCCGGAGGTGCCGCTCGGGGGGCGACCATACCGGGTGGTGCTCGAGGGCGGGGCGATCGACGGGGATGGCGAGGGCACGCTGCTGACCACGAGGGAGTGCCTGCTGGAGGGCCCCCGCGCCCGCAACCGGAAGCTGGGGCGCGAGGGCACCGAGGCGGTGCTGGAGAGCTACCTCGGGGTGCGCCGGGTGATCTGGATGGACCGCGGCATCGCGGGCGACGACACCTCGGGTCACGTGGACGACTTCGTGCGCTTCGTTGCGCCTGGGCGCGTCGTCGTCTGCCAGGAGACGAACCCGCGGGACGTCAATCACGCCCCCCTCGCCGCCGCCGCCGAGCGTCTGCGGGGCGCCCGCGACGCACAGGGGCGCCGCCTGGAAGTGGTGCCCTTGCCGATGCCGGATCCGGTCTACTTCGGGCGCGAGCGCTTGCCCGCCAGCTACGCCAACTTCTACATCGGCAACTCCGTGGTGCTCGTGCCCACCTTCAACGACCTGCGCGATCGGGACGCGCTGGGCCTGCTGGCGGAGTTGTTCCCGACGCGCCGCGTGGTGGGTGTGCACTGCCTCGATCTGGTGCTGGGCCTCGGGACCATCCACTGCAGCACCATGCAGGAGCCGCTGGGGTTCGCCCGCCCGCGGCGCTCGACGTAGCGGAGGCTCGGGGCGACCCTGGGACGCGCCTGAAACCGCGGTGAATGCCCTGCGGCCTGCTCCGTCCAAGAACGAGGCAGAAGGGACTGTTCGGGTTGGCGCGAAATCTGCAAGGAAGTCCGGGCGATACGTCCTGCGCGCGGCGCGGGGACGGAAAGGAAGTTGGCCGTTTGCGTCGCTCGGCGCAACGTGCCAACCCATCGACGATGCTTGGCGGGCAGACCAGCGGTACCGGTGCGCGCCCCCGGATGTGGCGCGGCCTCGTGGCGGCACTGGCCATCGCCTGTGGTGCGCTGGTGATGTCCCAGCCGACCTCGGTCGAGGCGGCGGTCAAGCGCCACACGGTCGCCCAGGGGCACTCGCTGTGGAAGATCGCCAAGCGCTACCACGTCACCGTCGAGGCCATCTGCATCAAGAACGGCATCGAGGAGGACGATCCGATCAAGCCCGGCCAGGTGCTGCTGATCCCGGAGCCGGGCGAGAAGCCTCAGCCCCCCCCCGGCGCTCAGCGCAGCGAGGCCAAGAAGACCGCTGACGCGCGGCAGGACGAGCAGGAGGCAGAGAAGCACTGGAGCAAGCGCAAGCCTTCCTCCTCGACACAGACGCAGAAGACCGTCGCGGAGCGGGGTGGGATCAACCCGTGCCTCACCCCCGACCCGGGCTGGGGGGTCTATGACCACTGGAGCCGTGCTCCCTCGGTGGGGCAGATGATCGCTCCGCAGCGTGGCGGCATCAGTGCCGGGCAGTTCGACCTGATGGTGCACTTTCACGGTCACGAGCCGGTGCGCAAGGAGTGGGTGCGCGTGATGAACGGCCCGGTCCTGGTCGGCATCGATCTCGGTATCGGCTCCGGTCCCTACGAAGCGATGTTCCGTCCGGAGGTCGCCTTCGAGAAGCTGATCGAGAGCGTTGAAGAAGAGATGGCGCGCCGCAACGGACTGAAGCGAGCGCGCGTTCGCAAGCTGGGGCTCTCGGCTTGGAGCGCCGGCTACGGAGCGGTCGGGGAGATCCTGCGGCACCGGAAGTTCCTCTATCGGGTCGATTCCGTGGTGCTGCTCGACGGCCTCCACGCGGGCTACGATGGCGATTCGCTCAACGCGCTGCAGATGGAGCCCTTCGTCACCTTTGCGCAGGAGGCGCGGGCGGGGCGAAAGTTCATGTTCGCGTCGCACTCGTCGATCATCCCGCCGGGGTACGCCTCGACGACCGAGACGGTCAACCACCTCATCTTCAAGCTCGGGGGACGTCCCAGCGCCGCCCGCCCTCGTTCAGGAGATCCCTGGGGCCTCGAGCTCATCTCGCGGTACGATCGCGGCAACTTCCACGCCCGGGGCTTCCGCGGGAACGACAAGATGGATCACTGCGCGCACATCGGCCTCTATCCGGATGTGCTGAAGGTGTACATCCGCAACCGCTGGAACAGTCCACGTGGTTACAAGAAGTGAGCCCTGCGCGGCGGCTCGGGGTGACGTCGGGCGAGCTCAGAACTCGTAACCGAAGCGCTCGATCTCGCTGGCGTACAGCCGGCGGACCAGCTCGCGACTCTCGTCGTCGTAGTACGCCTGGTAGGGGCGGTGCTGGCGCGCGTTGCGGTGAGGGATGTTCAGCGAATCCGTCGGGATGCCGACTCGCTCGAGCACGGCGGGGAGCTCCTCGTGCAGGTGCTCGAGCCGGATCACCTCGTTGACCAGCCACTGGCCGTTCTCGTCGCTGACGTAGTTGTCGAGGGTGTAGGCGGCGTAGCGCCGCCACCGCTGGTGCTCGAAGCCCCCCGCGCCCGCGCCGTCGGTCTGGATGGTCCGCAGCCACTCGGTGAAGGGTGGCGGCTCGTGTTCGCTGGCGAAGAGCGCCGAACGAATGGCCTTGCTGAAGCGACCCCGTCGCGAATGGTCCAGCAAGCCGGACACGCGGCGCCGAACCGAACGGCGATCGACGGCGCGGATCATCTCGTAGAGCGAGACGAGCTTGCCCCAGGGGTTGCGCACGAAAGTGAAGCGGAAGTACTCGTCGTAGTTCCAGCCCCAGCGGTCGAGGATGGCCTTCACCTCAACCGGGCGGATGTGCGAGTAGAACGGGTTCTCGTCGGTGATCTCGCGATACGTGACGCTCTTGACGTCCGAGAACGGGTCGAGCAACGCCCGGATGCTGTCAGAGCCGGTCTTGGGATTCGCGAAGAAGATGAACTGGTGCTTTTTCGACAGTCGCATGATGGGGACAGCTGGCTCGGCGGAGGCATTTCCAGCGCGGTCGAGGGCCGCGGCCGGCAGATCGCGCGAAGCATACTCGGAATTTCCGGGGGCGCGACCCATCGCGGGCCCGGGGGGGACGTTGCGGACCCCGAGCGGTGGGTCGCGCTTGCGGAATTGCGCCAGGGCGCCACAATCGCTCGCGCCGTGCCGCGGCGCCGCGTTCCAGCGCTGCCCGCGGGCGGGCGCGAGACTCACATGCCGGAACCGAACTTCTTCATCGTCGGAGCTCCCAAGTGCGGGACCAGCTCGCTTCACGACTACCTGCGGCAGCACCCCGACGTGTTCATGCCCGAGCGCAAGGAGCCGAAGTACTACGGGCGCGACCTGCAATTCGACCCGTCGTGGTGTGTGCGCGACCGGGACGAGTATCTGGCGCTGTTCGCCGACGCGGGCTCGGCGCGACGGATCGGGGAGGCGTCGGTCTACTACCTGTACTCGCGGCAGGCGGCCGAGGAGATCCATCGCGACTACCCCGACGCCAAGATCCTGATCATGCTCCGGGACCCAGCGGAGATGGTGTTCTCGCTTCACGGGCAGTTTCTCTGGAACTGTCACGAAGACATCGTTGATTTCGAGGAGGCATTCGCCGCGCAGGATGACCGCAAGCAGGGGCGGCGCTTGCCCCCCGACGCGGTCTTCCCCCAGGGGCTCTACTACAGCGACATCGCCGCCTACACCGAGCAGGTGCGCCGCTATCAGGAGATCTTTCCCAGCGACCAGGTGCTCGTCTTGATCTTCGACGATCTGGTGCGCGATCCCGCTGCGGTCTACCGACAGGTGCTCGAGTTTCTCGACCTGCCCTGGTTCGAAGCCAGCTTCCGTCAGGTCAATCCGGCGAAGCCCGTGCTGATGCGGCAGCTCAATCGCTTCATTCTCCAGAGTCCGCGACTGCACGCCCTGGTGTCCGCGGCGCTGCCCGCCTCGCTTCGTGACCGCATTCGGCAAGCGCTCCCGCGGCTGATGCCGGGACCGCGCCCGCCGAAGCTAACCCCGGCCACGCGCGCCCGCCTGGCGGAGCACTTCCGTCCGGAGATCGAGCGCCTAGGAGCGCTCCTGGATCGCGATCTGAGCCACTGGTACCGGCGTGCGGTGACGTCGGACGCCTGACGCGGTGGGTAGAGCGCTGGCGCAAGGCGCGATCGGGCCCTCTCGATGAACGGCTAGCGATTGGGTTGCGGCTGTGGGGGGCGTGGAGGCCACACCAGACCCAGCAGGGAGGGGTCGACCCCCATGTACCAGCGCGCCCAGAAGGAGAGCCAGAGGTTGCGGACCGCGAGTCCCAGCGCGAGTCCCAGCGCGGCGCCCAGCACTCCGAGCGCCAGGGACAGGACGACGGTCAGCAGGATGGCGGTGACATTGCTGGCGATGAGGATCCGAACGTGGACTCGCTCATGCCCGGTCATCGTCATCAGATTGTTGCTGGTTCCGCAGACGGCCGAGATCAGGTAGCCGCCGCCCAGGATCAGCAGCGCCAGCTGCGCATTGGAGTACTCCGGATCGAAGACGCCGAGGATCGTGCCACCGAACAGCCCGATGATCAGGCAACCCGCCAGCGCCGTGAGACCCGAGACACTGGCCGAGAAGTTTGCGAGCCGCTGGACCTTGCGGAGATCGCCATTGGCGAAGTGGCGAGCGATCTGGGGTGAGACCACGAGGTTGACGGCCTGGAGGGGGAAGGTCAGCATCGAGGCCGTCTTGACCGCGGCGAAGAACGCTCCCGTCTCGCTGGCGCTGAGGACGGCCCCGAGCACGACGACCGACACGTGCTGCAGTGAGGGACCCAGCGCCGACACTGCCCAGAGCCCAGGGGTGGCGATCCGCCAGCGCTCCCGCTCGGTGGCGAGTGCGTTGCCGTCGCCGTTTGTCGTGGCGAGCGCGTCGCTGTCGCCCTCCGTCGTGGGGTCCGCGCCCCGCCGCCGGATCCGATCCTCGGCGCGCAGGACCGGGCGCAGCACGAAGACGTTCTGCAGGAGCACGATGGTGCCCAGGACCGCGGCGAACAGAGCGAGCACCAGGGTCGCGGTCGGCTTGGGGCCCAGGAGCAGCACCACCGCCGCCAGCACCGTGGGATGCCAGAACAGATCGCGGGGCGCGAGGGCGCGCGCGATCAACCCAAAACCGTTGAGCGCTTGCGACTGCGAGAGCGCGAGCGCCAGGCAGCCAGCCAGGACGCCGGTGGCGACGTAGCCAGCCAGGCTACCCCAGGTCGCAACGAGGCTGTAGAGCACGACGAGGAGCGCCGCCCCGACCGCCCCGAGGAGCGAAACCCGTGTCGAGTGGGCGATCAGCGCGCGCATCAGCGCTGGCCGATCCGTCTTGTGATACTCCCCGACGAACCGCAGCACCAGACGCGGCTGTCCGACGCTCAGGAAGAGGGCTGCGGTGTTTGCGAGGCTCAGGCCGAACGCCAGGCGACCGTACTCGTCGCCATCCATCCAACGCGCGAGGCCCACCAGCGCCCCGTAGGTGAGCGGTACGGTGCCGATGCGGATCACCAGCGCCAGAAAGGACTTGCCCAGGATCTGGCGAGTCCTGCCGCTGCCCCGCACCTCGCTCAGGAGCTGCTTCAGCAAGGGGCCTCCGGCGCGGTCCAGCCGCCCGGAACGGCGCCCCCTCCGCCCCGCCTCAGCCCGGACGAGAGCGACGGAAAGCTGGCGTCCCGGACGAAGGAGCAGCCGAGGCGGCTGGCGGGGACCCGAAGGGCGTGGCGCATGCGCTGCCTTTCGCACCGATCGACGGGCGGTTCAAGGTCTTGGCAGGGGGACCGGGACCCCCCCAACCAGGGTCAGGGCGAGTGGACGGCCCGCTCGCCATGCGCTATGGCTCGCAACGCCGAGCGGTTCCCCGCTCGACGCGCACGAGTGGCGGAACTGGCAGACGCGCCGGATTTAGGTTCCGGTACCGAGAGGTGTGGAGGTTCGAGTCCTCTCTCGTGCAC
>JBNLDK010000043.1:0-16062 GCA_050304295.1 Polyangiaceae bacterium | reverse complement strand
GTTGGTCGGCACGTTCTGCAGACCCGTGGTCCACGCGAGGCCGAGATCCGCAGCGACCTCCACCGTGTCGGTGTAGGTGCCGGTGGCGGTGGTGACCGTCACCTCGAAGACGGCGATCTCCGCCTCCTCGAGCGAGAACGGGTTGATGCCGAGCACCATGGTGCGGTCGGGAACCGTCAGGTGCGACACGATGGCAGCCTTGTAGGTCTCGGCGTCCGCCAGGGTGACCGTCGGCGTCTCCGTGTCCTCGCCGGTGATGGCGAGCGGCACGCCAGACACCTGGGTCCAGCTGACGCTGCTGACGGTGCTGCCGTCGTAGATGGTGGAGTCGACGCCCAGGGTGACGTCCGCGCCGGCATCGCCGTGCGCCGTATCGCCTGCGTCGACCACGACGCCGCTCAGCGGCACCAGATCGATGTCGAGGGAGCCGTCCACGCCCGCCACGATCCGCACGGTCTGGGTCACGGGCTCGTAGCCGTCGACCTCGACGGTCACGTCGTAGATGCCCACCGGGAGATCGGCAGAGTATGTGCCGTCCGCGCCGGTCGTGACGGGATCCGCGAGCACGTCGGGATCGAAGGTGATGGTCGCGTCAGCGAGCGGCGTGCCGTTCGCCGTCAGGGTTCCGGAGAGAACCGCGCCGCTGGCGCCATCCTGACCGTTCTGACCGTCGGCGCCGTCCTGACCGTTGGCGCCGTTCTGACCGTCGGCGCCGTTCTGGCCGTCGGCGCCGTTCTGGCCGTCGTTGCCATCAAGACCGTTCTGGCCGTCGTTGCCATCCTGGCCGTCGATGCCATTGGCACCATTGTCACCATTGTTGCCGTCGACACCGTCGATGCCGTCGGTTCCACTGGAGCCATCCTTGCCATCGTCGCGGCCACCACAGCCGAACGCCAAGGACATCAAACAGAGTATTGCTGCGTTTCTGATGTACGAGATTGCCATCATGCCCTCTAAAGTGTCCCGACCCGCTGCGTCGGGCTGCCTCCCCGGAGCGACGACCGTGTGTCGACGCCCAGTTTGAATTAGGGGGAACGGTGACAGGTCAGGGGGGGGCTGTCTACGGTCACGAGACCGAAACATGGCGCATTTTCAATATGTTACGCTACGTAACCCGTAGTAAATACTGGTGCCCGCGTCCGGTTTCGGTGGGGGAGCGGGAACTGAGCGAACGGCCCACCATTTTCGACGCAAAATGCGGTTTTTGACCGAGGGGTTTTGGATTGACGCACAGCGCCGCGCGCGCCGCTGTGCCGGAGTCGAGAAGACCGCGCGTGGGGCGAACAGATGCGGGTCGGGCGGCTCGACGCGACGCGCTGACGAGAGTGCTAGCTCCAGGAGACGCTGACACCCACGCCTGGCAGGGGGTGTCTGTCGGACGTCGCTGGCTCGGGCCCCGGCGCCCGCCCACCGCGCTCTTCACGACGGCGCACCTCGCGGCAACGTGCCTCCACCGTTTCCCCTCGAGCCGCGATCGACGGCACAATGGCGGACAACTTCCCCACCCCCTCGCGACTTCGAGCTCGACGATGCGACGATTCCATTCCCAGCCCAACGCCGCCGCTCGACACGCTGCCGTGCTCGCTGGAGTACTGCTCGCCGCGCCCATCCCCTGCATGCTGGCGAGCCGCTACCAGTACACCTGGAGCCTGCTGATCTTCCTGCTCCCGGTGGCCACCATCCTGTACTGGTTCTGGGCCTCTCCGGAGCATGAGCTGCGCCCGGTGCGCCGGGCGTTCGTCACCACGTTGCTGATCCTGGCCCCGATGGGCATCGTGCTGAATCTTTGCTGGGCCGACGACTTCTTCGTCTACGCGAATCACGAGGCGGTCGTGTGGCGGGGCGTGCCGGCGCTGGACCTCACTGGACTGGACTGGCAAAACCCGATTCCGCTGGAGGAGTTCGCCTTCTACGTATCCGGGTTCCTCGCCATGCTGCTCCTCTACGTCTGGGGCGACGAGGTCTTCTTCGCCCGCTACAACGAGCCGTATCGTCAGACCGACTACCGGCAGGCGGCACGGGAAGCGGGTGACCTCCTGCGGTTCTCCGTGGTTCCAGTGATCGTGGCGCTGGCGGTACTGGGCGCCGGGTGGGGCTACAAGCTGGCGCTCGGGCACCCGGGGTTCCCCGGCTACCTGGCGTACCTGATGTTCATCCCCTTCGTGGTGACGGTGACGCTCGCCCGCGTCGCGCTGCCCTGCATCAACTGGCAAGCGTTCAGCCTCATGTTCCTGCTCGTCCTGGTCGACTCGGTCGTCTGGGAGGTCACGCTCGCCATCCCCAACGGCTGGTGGGGCTACCGACGCGAGGCCATGGTGGGCGTCTTCATTGCTCCCTGGCAGGAGCTGCCGATCGAAGCCGTCCTGGTCTGGGTGCTGGCCACGTTTGCCACGGTCACACTGTTCGAGGCGCTGAAGCTCTTCTTCCACCACCCGGAGCCCGAGCTCTGGCACCGTCTGCGCAAGCCGACTCCGGCGCCAGCGCGCGCAGAGGCGGACGACTGAAACGACCGCGCCCAGGGCGACCGAGCGCCCGCGGCGGCGGATGACCCCGCGTCCTTTTGATGCCTGTCGGTGGCCATTGCGGGGAAGAAACGACAACTCCAGGCCAGGGAGAGACGGCGCGCCGCTCGAGCCCCGAGGCGCTCAGCTCCCCTCTGCGAGGCCCGACAGCGGGAGAAGCGAAGGAAAAAGTGCAGAGTTCCGACGTTCAGCCCCTGTTCATCACCGCTTGGCGGTATATATGCTGCGCAACTGTCATGACCGCCACGTCGGACAAGGCCCGTGCCCAGCGCCTCGAGCGCCTTCGCAAGATGCTCGACGAGCAGCTCACCCAGCCCCCAGCTGCGCTGGAAGCGCTCCTCAGCGAGCTGAGCCTGGGGGAGTCGCGCGCGGAAGACTGGCAGGCACTGCACGTGGCCGCGACTCGTGACGACCGGGAGGTCGAGCTCGGCACCGCCTATCAGAAGGTCCTCACGCGGCATCGCTTGCGAGCCTTCGAGGCGGACCAGCAGACGCGCGTGCTGCTGCATGCGGTGGACTTCTTCGAGAGCACCCTGGGCGATGTCGAGCTCGCGCTCGAGTTCTTCGAGCGGATCCTCGAGGTGGTGCCAGACCACGCCGTAGCCTTCGACCGCCTGGACCAGGCCCGCAAGGCAGCGGGTGACAAGCTCAAGCTGGTGGAGCTGTATGCCCTGGTGGCGCGCTGCCCCCCGGTGCCCGCCGAGCGCCTCGCGGGGCGTGTCATCGATCTGCTGATCGTCCCGCTGCCCGCTGGTCAGGCACTCAAGGACGAAACCTGTCGGCGTCTGCTCGACCTGGTGCCGGCCCGACCCAAGCTGATGAACGTGGTGTACGACCACTGCAAGCGGACCCGTCGGCAGGCGCTGGGACGAAAGCTTCGAGAGCAAGCGCTGGAAGCCGAGAACCTGAGCGAGGAGGCGTCAGTGGAGCTGCGCCGCGGACTGCTTGAGTGCTATCTCGAAGACGGCGTTCCGCCCGCCAGCGCGATCGAGCACGCGGAGCTCCTGCTCACTCGCGACCCCCAGGACATGGTGGCCGCGCAGGCAGCCCAGAAGCTGCTCCGCGTACCGGAGGTCGCGTCCCGAGCGGCGGCCGTGCTCAAGGATCGCCGCCTGTCCAGTCGCCCGCCGCCCCGCGATCGATAGCGGGCGCGCTTCACCGCGTCGGTAGTGCGGCATGACCAAGATCATCGACAAGCTGACCGCCACGCCGGCCTTCTCCTTCGAGCTCTTTCCGCCGAAGAACGCCGACGGAGTGGCCCGCCTGTTCCAGACCGTCTCGACGCTGGAGCGCTTCGACCCGGCCTACATCTCCGTCACCTGGGGCGCCGGCGGCAGCACCCGCGAGCTGACCGTCGAGCTGGTGCAGCGCATTCAGGCGGAGGCGCAGATCGACACGATGGCCCACCTCACCTGTGTCGGGGCCAGCCGCGACGAGCTGCGCCGCGTCCTCGACCAGTTCGCCGCGGCCGGGATCCGCAACGTGCTGCCGCTACGCGGTGATCCCCCCCAGGGGGAAACCACATTCCACGTCGCCGCCAACGGGTTCGCGCACGCGGCAGAGCTGGTCGCCTTCATTCGAGCCGAGTACGGCGACCACTTCTGCCTCGCCGGGGCCGCCTATCCCGAAACCCACGTCGAGGCCCCGGATGCGGAAACGGACCTGCAGCATCTCCGCGAGAAGGTCGACGCCGGCGTCGACTTCCTCGTCACCCAGCTGTTCTTCGACAATCGCGACTACTTCCGCTTCGTCGAGCGCGCGCGCGCCGTCGGGATCGACGTGCCGATCATCCCGGGGATCATGCCGATCACCAACCTGGCGCAGATCCAGCGCTTCACCGCGATGTGTGGCGCCCAGCTCCCGACCTCCCTGGTGCAGCGACTGGAATTGGCGGAGGGGAGCAACGGCGATGTCACCGATGTCGGCGTCGAGCACGCCACGCGGCAGTGCCGCGAGCTCCTCGCCCGGGGCGCCCCCGGCGTCCACTTCTACACCCTGAACCGCTCGCCCGCCACGGCGCGAGTGCTCACCGCGCTGCGCGCTACTTCCTGATCCGGACGATCGTCTTCGCCTCGCGCTCCGGCCGCTCCGTCACGCCGTGCCAGCCGGGGGGGACCGTGGGGGTCGCCCAGCTCCAGACACGCTGCGCGTCTTGGGGCGCCAGGGAAACGTGCCCGGGGCCATACTCGATGCCGAACCGGTCATGCCAGTATGCCGCGTGCATCAGCTGACCGCTGGACAGCTCGAGCACCCAGGGAACGTCGAGCACCTCGTAGTACTCGGACATCGCCTTGGGATCGAACTTGGTGGCGGTCACGTGCTTGGCCACAACCTCGAAATCACCCTGCGCCGTCGAGGCCGTCTCCTTCGGATCGCCGAGGCGATCGCGCCCCACGCTGACCAGCGTCGCGAAGACCGGCTTCTTGCCCTCGTACAGGATCGCCGTACCCGTGATGATGCTCACGTCGATCCACCGCTGATCTCCGGTGGCGAAGTCGGGAAACTCGTTGCGACGCCGGACGGCGGTGACGTCCCGGTGCCGCACGTAGCTGCCATCAGCCACCGCCCAGTACTTGTTGCCGTTCTTCTCGCGGAAGCGACCCGTCAGGTCCAGCATCTCGTGGAACTCGAGCTCCGCGCCCTTGTCGTACTCGTCGTCCTTCTCGTCGAACTTCCACCGCCGCACCCCGCGCTTGACGACGAAGGCGATGGGCAGGTCACCGCGCCCCTGGTCGAGCTCGACACCCTGGAAGGTGCTCGGTTCGGCGGCCTTGAGATCGCTGGCCGGCACGAACAGACCGTTGGTGAGCAGACCGAGGCGCTGCTCCTGCTGCTCCTCGTCCTGTGCCACCCACGAGCCCACCACCGCGAGCCCGGAGCGACGGGAGAACTTGCGCTCGGCCACGACCCCCTTGTCGCGATCGGGATCGCGCTTGAAGAGCTGGGTCGATTTCTGCACCCGAGCGTAGGTGTAGGGCAGCGGCTGGTCACGCCGAGGCTGGAGCGACATCGCGACGAGGGTCGGGTGCTGGAGGTCGGTGGTCGCCCCCTTTCCCGCGCAGACGAAGCCGCGGGGCCGCACCGCGTACCAGCCGCCTTCGCAGCCCTCGGCGGTGACGGGTTCGGCGCTCCGGGGCACCTGCGCCCCTGCGTGCAGGTAGCCCACCTGCTTCGCGCCCACCTCGGGGCGCGCCAGCACCGGCGTCACATCCGCGGTCGCCCCGATCTTCGGACCGTCGGCCGGCGGAGTTGGAATCTTCGAAATGTCGATGGGTTCCGATGCTTTCGAGAGGCCGGGCGCCTCGTCGGCGTCCTTGCAGCCCGCAACCAGAAGCCACGCTGCCGCTGGCAGTACGAGCGCGAGCCCCCCGACCGCACCGATGCTCGAGCGATTTACCATGACCCCGCGGTGGCATGATTCCGAAGAAAGGGCCCAGTTTTCGGTGGGCGCGGGAGGTGTGGCTTGACCCCCCCGGACAGCATGAGCAAATCGGCCGTCATGGCTCGAATCTCGACGCTCGCCGCGCTAGCCGCCCTGCTCTACAGCCCGCTGGCCGGCGCCCAGGTCACGGGAGACGCGGTGTGGGACGGGGGATACCAGGTGAAGAACGAACGTCGCTCCGACTTCGCGATCGGCATCGGGTACGGCCTGGCGATGGGTGAGGCGCATGGCGTGATGAACGAGGTCGAGCAGCTCAGCGACGATCGCTACGAGCAGAGCACCGGATTCGCCGCGGGTAGCGATCTCACGCTCTGGCTCGGCGGCGCGATCCGCGACTGGTTCGTCGTCGGCTTCGGGATCGCCTCGGGCGGCTCCGTGGGCAACGACATCCTGGTCGGACGCCAGAGCTACCATCTCAAGCTCGATGTCTATCCCGCCTACTCGCTCGGCGGCGGCTGGCGGGATCTGGGCGTTCAGCTCGACGGGGGCGTCGGCGGACTGATCGGTGTGGAGGCGGAGGACCGCGACGAAACGGTGTTCGAGGGCGGCAGCGTCTCGGCGCTGGGTGTGGGTGCCTTCTGGGAAGGGTGGCGGTTCGCCAAGGGACGCTTCGGCTCGGGTCCCCTGCTCCACTATCGCTTGCTCCGAGGCCTCCCTTCCACCGCCCACACCGTCACCCTGGGGATGCGACTGTCGTTCTACTCGGGCCCGAAGCGCAAGGCGAAGCCCGCCACCGAGACGGCGGCGCCCCACTTCATCGGCCTGCCTTCGCGGCTGTAGCTCGCCGAGCTACCCCGCCCAGCGGCCGTGCACCACCCGGTCGCGCTGCCCATAGTCGCGGCGCAGACCGATCTCGGTGAAGCCGGCCTGGGCGAACAGCGCCCGCGTGTCCGCCGCCTGCTCGTAGCCGATCTCGACGGCGAGATGGCCTCCTGGGGCCAAGTGACGAGGCGCCTCGGCGACGAGGCGCCCGATGATCTGCAAGCCGTCGTCGCCGCCCGCCAGGGCGTCGGGGGGCTCGAACTCGCGGATGCCCACGTCCAGCTGCGCGTACTCGTGGCGACTGATGTAGGGCGGGTTGGCGGTGATCATGTCGAAGCGCGAGACCGGGTCCACGGCGGCGAAGAGATCCCCCTCGGCACAGGCGGTGTTGTGGATCGCCCCGAGGCGCAGGGCATTGTCCCGCGCCACTTCGAGCGCTGCGGCCGAGCGATCGGTGGCCGTGACCTCCCAGGTTCGTCGTTGCCGCGCGAACGCGATCGCGACACAGCCCGAACCCGTGCACAGATCGAGGGCGCGTCCGTACATCGACCGGGGGCGCGTCAGCTCCAGGGCCACCTCGACGAGCACCTCGGTATCGGGCCGCGGGATGAGGACACGGCGATCCACCCGGAAGGATAGTCCGTAAAACTCGCGGATGCCGAGCAGGTACGCCACGGGCTCCCCCGCGCGACGTCGCTGGATGAGCTCCCGGTAGCTCGTCAGCTCCTCGGGCACGAGAGGTCGCTGCGCCTCGATGATGAGGCGCACCCGATCGCAGTCCAGCACCTTGCCCAGGAGCAGCTCCGCATCCAGCCGCGGCGTCTCGAACCCGCGACTGGCAAAATCCTGGGTCGCCCATCGGGTGACGGTCGCAATCGTCCAGGGTGGGTTCATCGTGGCCGGTCCGACACTACCGAGCGGCTTCCGCGGCGAGCTGCTGGGCGCGCGCGATGACCTGCTCGACGCGATCCCGCAGCTCGCTCAGCCGCGAAGCGGTGGGTGCCTCGAAACGCATCACCAGGTCATCCGAGGTGTTGGAGGGGCGGACCAGGGCCCACGCGCCATCCGGGAACGCGATCCGGACTCCGTCGACGTCGATCAGACGCCCCGCGTCGGCGAGCTCGGCGCGCACGGCCGCGATCACCTGGTCGTGAATGGCGACGGCGCACGGGACCCGGAGCTCCGGAGTGACCTCCCCCTGGGGTAGGTCCGCCAGCAGCTCGCCCACCGAGCGCCCTTCGCGCGCCACGATCTCCACCAGCCGCAGGCTCGCATAGATCGCGTCGTCGTAGCCCAGGTAGCGATCCGCGAAGAAGAAATGGCCGCTGATTTCCCCGCCAAGGAGCGCCCCGCGCTCCTTCATCTGCACCTTCAAGTGGCTGTGGCCGGTACGCGTCATCACGGCTCGACCACCGTGTCGTTCGACGTCGTCGAGCAGCGTCTGCGAGCACTTGACCTCGCCGAGGACGAGTCCGCCGGGGTTCTCGCGCAGCACCTGTCGTGCAAAGAGCGCGAGCAGGCGATCACCCCAGATGAACTCGCCACCGCGGTCGATCACACCCAGCCGGTCGCCGTCGCCATCCCAGGCCAGGCCGAGATCGGCGGACTGCTCGACGACAGCGGTCCGCAGGGCGGTGAGCTCTTTCTCGGTGGGGTCCGGAGCGCGATGCGGAAACCGACCGTCGGGCTCGCAGAACAGACACACCGGGTCGAGCCCCACCCGCCGCAGCGCCGCCATGCCCAGGGGACCTGCCGCGCCATTGCCAGCGTCCACGACGACCCGTGGGCGGCGCTCGCCGAGCCCGATCGTGCGCACCAGCCGGGCCAGGTAGGCGTCCGTCGCGTCGGTGACCGTCAGGGTTCCGCGCTCGGGCGCGGCCGGGCGCGGCGCGTCGAGCTGGGCGGCCAGCGCTCGCAGATCCCTGCCGAAGAGCGGCCGGGTTCCCCGCAGGATCTTGAAGCCGTTGTCGTCGGGTGGATTGTGGCTGCCGGTCGTCACGACGCCGCCCTCGGCGGCGGTGAAGTGCACGGCAAAATAGACGAGGGGGCTGGGCCCGAGCCCCACGTCCAGCACCCGTGCGCCCCCGGCGATCAACCCTTCCACCAGCGCGGCGTGCAGCCGTGGGCTCGACTGCCGGGCATCGCGCCCCACCACCACTCGTGGCGGTCCCGAGGCCGGTCGCAATAGGTCCGCGAGGGCCCTGCCGAGGCGCTGAACGGTCTCGTCGTCGAGGTCGTCGGAGCGACCGCGAATGTCATATTCCCGAACGAACGAACGGCTCATGATCCTGCCCAAAGCTCGACCGGAGGACGCTAGTACGCGACCCCACGCGGCGCGACCCCCAAAGCGGTTCGGAGCCTCGCCACGCGGGTCCGGCGCGCCGCCCGGGTCGCGTTGCCCGCGCGACCCCCGGCTGGTACCCTCGGCGCCTGGCGTGGGGTGCTGGGAGCAGGGAGAGGGGACGGGCATGACTTGCACCGCAGCGAGCGTTCTTACGTTGGAGTCGGACTCGAAGCGGGCCGCCACTGAGGCGCTCGCCGATCTGCGACAGCGCCTTGGCGAGCAGCCGCTGAAGGTGGTCGTGGTGTACATGACCGTCAACCACGAGCAGCACCTCGTCCTCGAACGACTGCGCGCCGAGCTTCCCGACGAGGTGATCCTGCTCGGGTGCTCCGTGCAGGGGGTCACCGTCGAGGGTGCCGTGGAGGAAGGCGCCTTCGTCCTCGGGTTGCTGGGGCTGGCCGGTCGGGAGCTCGAGGTCGCCGTCGCCTTCGCCCGAGACCTGGCGACCGAGACGCGTCGCCAGGGGGAAGCGCTCGGCCGGCAGATCCGGTCCACGCTGAACCGCGACCCCAAGATCGGCATCGTGCTCTGGGATCCATTGTGCGGAGCGGACACGGAGCAGCTGCTCGCCGGGATCGCGAGCCAGATCGCGGCACCGCTCGTCGGTGGAGGTGCCGGCCAGCCATGGGGCAAGGTGGTGCGGACCTACCAGTACTTCGGGGCCGAGGTCGTCCAGCACGGTGCCATCCTCTGCGCCCTGGCGGGCCCGTTCGACGCGCTCGTCGGCGTCTGCCACGGGACCTCGCCAACCGGGGTGGCCATGACGCTGACGAAGGCGGAGGGCAACGCCCTGCTCGAGTTCGACGGCCGCCCGGCGCTCGACGTCTGGCGCGAGATGGTCGGGTGCAGCGTCGCCGAGACCATGGATCAGGACTACATCTCGAACTGGGCCCTGGGGGTCCAGCGGCGGGTGACGCTCGACGATGGAACCGAGCAAGACGCCTACTTCATCCGAGCCGCCTTCAGCTTCGATTTCGAGCGCCGGGCCACCATCGTGCAGGCGGCGATTCCGGAGGGCAGTCGCATCATGCTGCACCACCGCACGGTGGACGCAGTGACGGAAGGGACGCGCGCCATGGCGCAGCAGCTGCAAGCGCAGCTCGCGTCGCGTCGCCCCTGGGCCGTGCTGGGGTTCGAGTGCGGCGCGCGCACCAACGGATTCCTGGGTCTGGCCAGCGCGCTCGAGGAGAACCGGGCGCTGCAGGCGGCCATCGCGCCTGGTGTCCCCTGGCTGGGCATGTCCGCCTGGGGCGAAATCGCGCCCGTCGGCGGCTCACCGGCTTTTCACAACTACACGTATCCGGTCGTCCTGCTCGTCCAGTGAGCGCGTTGGCTACCGAACCCGCAGGGCGATCACCGTCACATCGTCGGTGCGGGGCTGCGCGCCGCGAAAACGCTCGAACCGCGTCATCAGCAGCTGCAAGCCCGACGCGAGCGGCAGGTCGGCGAGATCGAGCGCCTTCAGCGTCGCCTCGAAGGTGCGGCCGTCGCCATCGCGCTGCTCGGTGAGGCCATCCGAGTAGACGAGCAGCAGATCCCCGGCGCCCAGCCGGAAGTTCGAGGGGGTCGGCCACACCGCCCCGCGCGAAACGCCGAGGAACGGTCCAATGGTCCACAGCTCGCGCAGCCTGCCCTGGGTCCAGTAGAGCAACGGCGGGTGGGCTGCGTTGGCGTACGTGACGCGCACCTGCCCCGCCTCGGCCTCGATGTCGAGGCAGCACCCCCGGCACAGCATCTCCCCCCCCGGGAAGAGCTCCGTCAGGCGCTCGTTGAGCCCGCCGAGCACGGCGGCCGGGGTCGGCTCCCGCAGCTTCGTCCGCTCGTACTCGGCCTTCAGCACCATCGTGCGCATCGACGCCTGGACGCCGTGCCCCGCAGCGTCGGCCAGGAGCACGCGGTAGCGACCGGGAGCAATCTCGGCCACATCGAAGATGTCGCCACCCACGCGCTCCAGGGGGTCGAAGACCCACTCCACCTCGAGGTGCTGGGACCGCAGCTCGGTGGGCAGGATCTTCGCCTGGAACTGCTGAGCCTCCGTCATGTCCTGCTGGATGCGCAGCTCGCGCTCCCGGAGCGCCGAGAGCGTGTCCGCGAGCTCGGAGGTGCGGACGACGACCTGCTGCTCCAGACGCTCGTTGAACTCGGCCAGCCGGCGCTTCTCGCTCTCCAGCTCGACGAGCAGGGTGCGGTTCTGGAGCAGCAACTCGAGCTGCCGACTCAGGTTCCCGAAGCTCTCGATGTCGTCCGCTTCGAAAGGAGCGTGGTAGTCGGCGCGCGCCGCGTCGAAGCCCGCCACGAGCAGCAGCGGGGGCAGATTCCCGCGATCGACCCGTCCCCAGAGGAACAGCGCGAGGCCAACCGCCTCACCGAGGGCCGTCACCACCGCGGTGTCGGGGAGCGCGCCGGCTCCCAGCGCGTGCTCGGTGACCAGTCGCTGCGCGCCGGGATCGAGCGGCACCCAATGCGGCTCGGCCCGCTCGTCGACAAAGGGCGCGATCCCGCGCGTGGGATCGACCACGTGGCAGGCGGCCCGCTGCACGTTCAGCACGCGCACCAGGTCCGCCACCACCCGGTCCAGCGAGGCACTCAGCGCAGCGCGCGGATCGACGGCCTCCGAGAGCCGGCGCGCGAGCTCCAGCCAGGCCCCGCGCCGCTCGTACTGGCGGCGGAGCGAGTAGAGCTCCCGCTCGCGCAGAATGAGCAAGCGGGCCTTCTCGAGAAGTAGCTCTGACCGGTCCAAGGAGTACCAGACTCCCCCAGCGGGAGATGGCTGGCAAGCAGCCCGGCGGCCCCTTCATTCATCGCAAGGCTTCGGTGGCGCGCACGGCGAGGCAGCCGAACCCGTCGCGGAGAAGTCGGGGTACCAGAGGGCGTTGCGGTGGAAGAGGATGGCTGGGCCGTTGGGGCTGGGTTGCCAGAACGACTCGGCGGGCGCGTAGTAGCAGCCCGGCGGAGGTTGCACCCAGCCGCCGGCTTCCCACGCCCAGCGGCGTCCGTTCCAGCGCCACGTACCGTCGACCCAGACGCAATCGTCGTCCCGACGCACCTGGTTGTCGACCTCCTCGACGTGGGCGGGCGGCGGGGGGTAGTCGACCTGCTCCACGTCCTCCAGCCCGGGCCGGTGCGGTCCCAGAGGAGGACGCGGGATCGCGTTCCCCCGACAGCCCGCGATCCCCACCGCCACCAGCGGGACGAACTGCCACCAGCACCGTCGTCGCAAGACCATCAGAGCAACATCAGATCGAGGTAGAAGCCGACGAGCTCCCGTCCAAAGAGCATGTGCTCCAGAACGGCCAGCACCAGAAACGGGCCGAAGGGAAGTCGGGCGCGGAGGAGCCCCTCTTCGGGCTCGTCAGCGAGGGGATCGGCCGCAAGCTCGGCAGCCAGGCGCTCGCGCTCCTCGCCCTCGGCAGCTTCGATGGCAGCCCGCAGCTCCTCCCGTTCCTGGCGCACCGCGGTCGGCTCTTCGATGCGTCCCTGGGAGATGAACACGGCCAGCATCACGACGGTCCCCTGCACCGCGCCCGCCAGCAGGGCAAAGATGGCCCCGGGCCAGCCAAACCAGGCCCCCGCGAGCATCACCAGCTTGGCGTCGCCCAGCGCCATGCCGGTGCGCCCCCGCACCACACGATAGAGAACATCGAAGGGCAGCCAGATCATCAAGAGCCCCACCACCGCCCCGAACACGGCATCCCCCACCGGAACCGCCCAGAGCCCCAGGTGTTCGCCCAGCCACTCCGTCCCGGGAGCGCTGGCGATGACGCTGACGTCGCCGCGGAGGGGGGCCGTCAGCAGCCCGAGCACGGCGCCGCCGATGGTGATCTCGTCGGGCAGGATCATGTGCTCGATGTCGATGAAGGCTGCGGCCACCAGTCCGAGCCCCAGCGCCAAGTAGGCGGCGAACAGCACGCCGCCGAGCCAGAGCGGCGTCCCGGCCGGGTCGCGCAGCACGACCAGCTCCAGGATGGCCCAGGCCAGAAGGCCACCAATCAGCTCGACCAGGGGATAGCGAGGGGAGATCCGTATCCGGCAGCAGCGAGCCCGACCCGCGAGCAGCAGCCAGCTGAGGACCGGCACGTTGTAGTAGGCCCGAATCGGCGCGCCGCAGGCGGGACAGTGGGACCCGGGGAACGCGATGTTCTCGCCGCGGGGCAGCCGGTGGATGACGACGTTCAGGAAACTGCCGAACACGAGGCCAACCGCCACGGCGGTCGTCGCGAGGAACCAGTAGGGCAGGTCGATGAGGGTCAGCATCGCGGCCAGATTCGAGCAGCGTCGGCAGTGTAACAAACGCGGCTTCCGGCCGTGAGACGACCGATCTAACGTCCCTAGCATGGCGCGGGACGAATCCACCACTCTGTCGCTCGATCGCTACGCTGCCGAGGCCAAGGCGCTCATCGCCGGCGCCCAGGCGCTCGCCGACGAGCGCCGGCACCAGGAGGTTGAGCCGGTTCACCTGCTCCTCCGCGGGCTCACCAAGGACCCCGGCATCGTCGAGGTCTTCAAGCACGCCGGGGTGCACGTGGTCGAGCTGCAATCCGCGGCCGAGCGAGCCCTGGAAGGGCTCCCGCGCGGCAACGAACCCGCGTACCTGGCAGGGAGCATGCTCGACCTGCTCGAACGCGCCGAGCGCGAGGCGGACCGCGAGCGCGCACGCGAGGTCGGCCTCGAGCAGGTGCTCAATGCCCTGTCGCAGGAGATCCGCGGGCCCGCCGGTGAGCTGCTCGGGGCCTTCGGGGTCAGCCCGGGCTCGCTCCGGTCCCATCTCAGCGCGCTGCGCTCGGTTCCCCGCCCCGCACCAACCCGCGAATCCGGGGATCCGATCGAGCGGTTCACCCACGACCTGGTCGCCGACGCGCGCGAGGATCGGATCGACCCGGTGATCGGTCGCGACGCGGAGGTGCGACGACTGCTGACGATCATCGAGCGGCGCCAGAAGAGCCACCCGCTGCTGGTCGGCGAACCCGGCGTGGGCAAGGGCGCCGTGATCGGAGCGCTGGCGCGTCGACTGGCGGGCGGGGACGTGCCCACCAGTCTGGCTGGCGCTCGCGTCGTCGAGCTCGAGATCGGCGCGCTGGTGGCGGGCGCGCGACTGCGTGGCGAGGTCGAGGAGCGAATGCGCAAGCTCCTGCAGGCACTGCAGCAGGAAAAGGAAGCCGTCATCCTGGTCGCGCAGGGCATCGACCAGCTTTTTGGCCAGGGACCTGCCGGCTCCAGCGTCGGCGAGCTGTTGCGCCCTGCGCTGGAGCGCGGCTGGCTCCGCCTGCTGGGAACCACCACCCCCGAGGGGCTGCGCAAGATCGCGGAGCGGGATCCCCTCGTCCTCCGCCTCTTCACCACCCTCGAGATCGAGGAGCCTTCGGTCGACGAGGCGATCGAAATCCTGCGCGGCGCGGCGGCCCGCTACGAGCAGCACCACGGCGTCCAGATCAGCGAGAGCGCGATCGTCGCCGCGGTCCGGCTCGCCAAGCGCTACGTGCAGGATCGCTTCCTCCCCGACAGCGCGATCGACCTGCTCGACGAGGCCGCCGCCGCCAAGCGGGTCGGACTCGACGGGATGCCGGTCGAGGTGGACGAGGCGCTACGCCGCCTGGAGTCGCTGGAAGCTCAGCTGAAGAGCCTCGAGAACACGGACGACGACGCGACGCGGACCACCCGTGACCGACTCCAGGCCGAGGCTCGTGAGCTGACCCCGAAAGTCCGCGAGCTGCGCGAGCAGGCGGAGTCGCGGCGCGGCGTCGTCGCCGCCGTGCGCACCCTGCGGCGGGAGCTCGCCGAGGCCGAACAGCAGCGGGACCAGGCGCGCGTCAGTCGGGACTTCGCGCGCCTGGGCGAGATCGAGCACGTGACGATCCCCGACCTCGAGCAGCGACTGACCAAGGCCGAGGAGGCCGCTCGCGGCGCCGGGGCGCAGGTCACCCAGGGCGCGCTCGTCGAGAACGACGTCGCCAACACGCTCGCGATCTGGACCGGAATCCCCGTGGCCAAGATGCTGGAGGGAGAGGCGGACAAGCTCCTGAAGATGGAGGAACGACTCGGGCAGCGCGTGATTGGCCAGGACGACGCCGTCACCGCGATCGCGCGCGCCGTGCGTCGCGGCCGGGTCGGACTGCGCGACCCCGGCAAGCCGATCGGATCGTTCCTGTTCCTCGGCCCCAGCGGCGTCGGCAAGACGGAGCTCGCCAAGGCGCTCGCCGAGTTCCTCTTCGACGACGAGCAGGCCCTGACCCGGCTCGACATGAGCGAGTTCATGGAGCGGCACATGGCGCAGCGCTTGATCGGCGCCCCCCCCGGCTACGCCGACAGTGACAAGGGCGGGTTCTTGACCGAGGCCGTCCGTCGTCGCCCCTACTCGGTGCTGCTCTTCGACGAGGTCGAGAAGGCCCACCAGGACGTCTTCAACCTGCTGCTCCAGGTCCTCGACGACGGTCGCCTGACGGACGGTCGCGGTCGCCTGGCGGACTTCTCCAACACGGTGGTCATCATGACCAGCAACATCGGCTCGGAGCGCATCCTGGAGACTGACGCGCGTCTCTTCGAGAGCGTGGACGGCCGCGAGGCGCTCCGCGACGTGCTGCTCGAACGGCTGCGCGAGTTCTTCCGCCCCGAGTTCTTGAATCGCGTCGACGACGTCGTCGTCTTTCGCCCGTTGCTCAAGGACCACTTGCGCGCGATCGTGGACATCCAGCTGCGCGGCCTCGAGAAGCTGCTCCGCGACCGCGACATCCACCTGCAGCTCGACGACCCGGCCAAGGAGTACCTGGTGGACGCGGGCTACGAACCGGCGCTGGGCGCCCGCCCCGTCAAGCGCGCGATCCTCAAGCACCTGCAGGACCCGCTGGCCGAGGCGCTCCTCTCCGGTCGGTATCCCGACGGGACCACCCTCCGGGTCACCCTGGCCGACGACGAGCTGAGCTTCTCGTCGTAAATGGGCGAGCGCAATTGTCGATCACTTCTCACCGAGCCCCCATTTGGGTGAGGGCTCGGTGAGA